>CAOJUB010000011.1 GCA_948443805.1 uncultured Clostridia bacterium
CGATGGCATCCCCGACGTCAATATCCTCGGCGGCAGCAATGATCAGAAAAAGGACGATGATGCCGGAACAAAACCGCCTAAGAAAGAATTTCCGAATACCTTTGACGGGCCGGGTTCGGCTCTTTGGCTGATTGTGCTCAGTGCCGTTCTGTTTACGGCAACGGTTCTTTGGCGAAGAAGAAAAACCGTTTGTAAATAGCAGCGGTTTCGGAACATAAAAGTTTGTTGTTTTTCTTTTGAAAAACGGTGAAAAAGAACCGGGAGAAAATCTCCCGGTTCTTTTGTGTGTTTCATGCCGAAAAGAAAATGTAAAAAGATGCTTTTGGGACGCCTTCTCAGGGAAGGCGTCCCAAGGCTTGGGGCAGTCCGCGCGCTGCTGCAAAGCGTTTTCAATGTTTTTCACTTTATCTGTTCTTCAAAAATAGGGGAAAATTCTTTCGCTTGTAAAAGATCCGCAATGGGAATCTGTCTTCTTGCTGTTTACTTCAATTTTCGTCTTTTAAAAATGAACGAAAAGACAAGTCCGAAAGCAAGAGTCAGTCCATTTATACCGATTATTATCCAAAAACTGGAGGGGTTTGAATTTTGTTCCTGCAACGGCGCCTGTTCGCTTTTATTTGGCTTGCCGCTGTCGGTTTTCTGGATTTCTCCGCCGGGATCAGTTTGTTCAGCGTTGTTTTGTCCATTGGCAAAGTCGGGAGGTGATCCGCCTTGCAGTTGACCTTCAGAGCCTTGGGAAAATTCGCTGTTGCCGGCATTATTCTCCGGGTTATCCGAATGGGTCAATGGCGCTTGCAGAGATGGCGTACCGCTATCTGCATCCAAAGGCGATGATTGTCCGTTTGCGGTTTGATTCTTCGCTCCTTGCTGGCTTTGCATACCGCTATCAGGCCTATTCATACCGCCGCCCATAGAGTTCTGCATTGTACCCATATCGCTGATCTGCAAATCGTCGGCGTCTATAAGCGTTTCTTTCTTTTGTGTTTCAGAAGTAGAACCGATTGTGCCGTTTAGCTGACCTTTTATGCTTTCTGCACGAAGCAGGCAAAACTTCCTGAGCGTGGAAACGCCGGTTATAAATTCTTCATAGGTGCAGAATTTTGTCGGGTCTTTTTCTACATACGGTGAGATCATCGCAAAAACGCCGTCTATCATGTTTTCAAAGGTTCCGTTGTCAAACCATTCTGAAAGGAACTCGGAAAAGTAACGGTGATACCGTTCTGTATATTCCTCGTTGGCAAATATCCACGCAATCATCGGTCTATCCTCGACATTGCCGCCCGAAACAGGAGAGTCGATGGGGAAATTGACAAGACTTGTCGCGCTGTCCATCAATTGAAACCCTCCAAAAGCGAGGTTATAATCCCAAGGAATCATCTGCATTTGCCCGTCTTTTTCGTAAAGATAGTAGTTATGAATCATCGAGCCTGTATAACTGTCAAAATTCAGCACGAAATTGTGCACCGCAAAATAACGGATTACCGCTTCCATATCTACGATATCGTCAAGATTTTCGCCGCTTGACAGCTTTTGGAGCGATTTAATCAGGCGCTTTTTATCGCCGTTGCTAATATCGGTTTTAGTTCCATTGTACAGGAGGAAAATTGAAGTTTGATTGAAGTCTTGAAAAATTTTTTTTACGCCTGCTGTTTTGCCAGTCGCTGCCAATTCATGGGCAAGCGCTTTCAGTTCCTCATTGCTGTGAACCGTTTGCTGCGGGTTTATGATTTCGAGTATTTCCTCCTCATCGTTCATGGCAACCGTATAAAATGTAGAAAGCTGAAAGGCTGGCATATCTGAATAATGCGGTTTCCCCTTATCAGGTTCAGGTTTTGGGGCGGGGTTATATCAGACGGTTGTTGCAGTATATAACGCTCGGCGTGTTCTTTCAGCATTCCTCTGTTTTGTTCTGACATCTCAAAGTAGCTTGCCGCATATATGACGGCAAGCGTTCCGACCCATAAAAGCACAAGAACGGACATAATGGCGGCGACAATTTTTCTCCGGGATTTCTTAAACATCCTCACACCTCAATTTATATCCAACCCCACGGACTGCTTTAATTTCGGTTTTCGCCTTTACAAAACTTAGTTTTTTTCGGGTAAAAGACATATATACTTCGACATTGTTATATTCGGCGTTGTTCTCAAACCCCCATATCTTTACCGCAAGCTGTTCACGGGTAAGAATTTGTCCCTGATTTGTTATCAGATATTCAAGAATATGGTATTCTTTTTCGCTGAGCCGCACACTCTGACCGTTTGAAACACAGGACAGTGTGAGCGTCCCTGTTTCAAGTTTGATATCGCCATAGAACAGTGCGCCGTCAGCCATGTTCAGGGGCCTCCTGCCAAGCGCACGAAGCCTTGCAAGGAGTTCCTTTGTCTGAAACGGTTTTGTCAGATAATCGTCCGCGCCGCTGTCAAGATCGTTCACTTTATCATCTAGTTCACCTTTCGCAGTCAGCATTAAAATCGGGGTAACGATACCTCCTGCGCGGGCTTTTTTTGCAATCTCAAATCCGTTCATTCCGGGCAGCATTACATCCAGAATTGCAATATCGTATATATTGCTTTCGATCGCCGCCAGTCCGCTGATGCCGTCTGCGTAATGATCTACTTCATATTTTTCAAAACGCAGGATTTCGCAAAGCGCCTGCGCCATTCTTTTTTCATCTTCAACAAATAAAAGCCTCATAAAAATACCTCCACAGATATTATTGTATCACAAAAGATTGAAGAAGGATTGAAAAAGTAAAAATGACGGCGGAAACTTCGTTGGCTGAAAATGATATTGTTTTTCACGGTTTTTGCTGCTCTGCCGCGGATGTTGTTCATCCGGGCGGTTCCTGTTATTTGATAATCCGTTTTGAACGGTTCGGCAGGTTTTCTCATTCTGCTGCTTGCTTGATGAACCGAAACCGCATCTCTTTTGATTGTTGCATTACAAAAAATGAAGGGAGACGGCTTTCTCACGAAGCGTCTCCCTCTGCGTTTTTCTTTTTGATCTGTTTTTTATTTCTTTTCGTTATACGTGGTTGCAATCGCGGCTTTTTTACGGGCGGCGGTGTTTTTGTGGAGAATGCCCTTCGCTACAGCCTGATCGATTTTTTTATACGCTTTTTTTACCGCTTCTTCGGCATTGTTGTTTGCTTCAATATCGGCATAAGCCTTCTTCAGTTCAGTTCTCAGCTGGGATTTCATCATTTTGTTGTGAAGCGTTTTTGTGGAAATAACTTTTACTCTTTTTTTTGCGGATTTGATATTCGGCATGTTGATACTCCTGTTCCATATTCTTTTTATTACTGGATTATTATAACAGATTTTTTGTTGCTTTGCAAGGGGGATTCTTTGACTTTTTTGTAAAATAAAATGTGTTTTTATTGGTATATCGGAAAAAAACAGCTTATATTTTCCGGAGAAGCATATCGCCTTTTTTGATCCACCCGATTTTTCTGAGAATTCCGTCGATTCCAAGTGTCAGCAGCGCTGGTGCAATCAGATGCATAATCAGAATCAGCGCGATGGTGTAAAGCGGTGAAAATTTTGTCGTCATGGCTGTGTAAGCTCCGAATTGGCCGACCAGCCCGGAGGTTCCCATGCCTGCGCCGTAGGCGGTGTTTGTCATGCCGAGCAGTGCGGCGGAAATCGGGCCGAGAATCGCGGCGGAAAGAGTAGGAGCGATCCATATCTGCGGTTTTTTCATGATATTGGGTACTTGCAGCATGGAGGTTCCCAATCCTTGGGACAGAAGCCCTCCTGCGCCGTTGTCGCGAAAAGAAGCAACGGCGAAACCGACCATCTGACAGCAGCATCCTACCGCCGCGGCGCCGGCAGCAATGCCGTCAATACCAATCATGATACACAGGGCGGCGGAGGAGATCGGCATTGTCAGCGCCATGCCGACAACCACGGCGACAAGCATACCCATGGGAATGGGATTCCATTCGGTTGCCGTATTGATAAAATTCCCCAGCGCGGCCATACACGCTGCAATATATTTTCCGGTAAACAGAGCAAACAGCCCTCCGGTTATTATGGTAACAAACGGCGTCAGAACAATATCCATCCGGGTTTTTCCCGCGACCAGATTTCCGATTTCTCCGCCAACCACAGCTCCCAGATAAGCGCCGACCGGCCCGCCGGCCGCATAACCGACCGCGCCGGTGACGGCGGAGGAAAACAGCACCGTCGGCTGAAGCTGAAGCCCCCAGGCAATGGCAACGCCGATGGCTGCGCCGACAACCGGTGAATCCGCCGTCACCACCGCCGACAGTTCTTTGAGCAGCGAAAGGCCGGGAATTGCTGAAAGCTGGGAAAGAATCAGCCCGGCAATCAGCGAGGTGAACAAACCCAGCGCCATCGCGCCCATAGCGTCTACAAAATAGCGCTTAAAAATATTTCCGACAATATTGGTTGATTTTCTCTTTTCCATACTCTTTTGTTTTCCGGTTTCGTTTTTTTTTCTTTTCTCTGCGGAAAAACCGGCCGTTTCCTTTCTTTCGGTGAGGTTTTAGATGAATATAATAATCTTATTTTATTACATTTTGTTGGCGATTTGGAAACGCTTTTGGAAAATATCGGTATAATCGTTTGGATTGTGGCAAGAATAGGTTTCGGATATGAAATGCGCCGTTGATCTGGGATCGGGGCGGCGGCAATCCACTATTTTTATGAGAAGGAAAGGGTTTTTCGTCAGAGCGGAAAACAGAGGGGATAATTGCATGAAAAGAACAGCGATGAGAACGGACCTTGCCGTAGAAATTCAGGAACTGCATAAAGTTGAAGAAAAAGACGGGTTTTCGGAAGAGGAATATTCGGCGAAGGGCATTTCGGTTTCCCGGGTGAAGATTACCGGAGAACAGGCGGCGTTGAAATTATCAAAACCGATCGGGGAATACGTGACGGTCGATCTGGGCGAATCTTTTTCGGATGAAGAAACGCATCAGAATGCCGTTGAAGTTACTTCATCAGAAATTTCCCGGCTTTTATACGGCGAAAAGAAAACGGAAGAAACTGTTCCCGACGTCCTGGTTGTCGGGCTCGGCAACCGGCAGATGACTTCCGATGCCGTCGGTCCTGTAACGGTCGACCGGATTCTGGTGACCCGGCATATCAAAAATAATATGCCGCAGCTTTACGAACAGCTGGGGCTGAATCCTGTTTCAGCTATGAGTCCGGGCGTCCTTGGCCAAACGGGAATTGAGGCGTTTGAAATGGTAAAATCGGTCTGTGACGCGGTCAAACCGTCGGCAGTGATCGTTATTGACGCGCTTGCTTCCAGAAAAATGAACCGTCTTTGCCGAACGGTTCAGATCAGCAATACCGGGATTTCACCCGGTTCCGGCGTGGGAAACCGGCGTTCGGAGATCAGCCGGGAAACCTTGGGCGTTCCGGTTATTTCTATCGGGATACCAATGGTCGTCGACGCCGTAACGCTGACAACCGATACCATAGAAATGGCTTTGGAAAAAATCAAGAAGGAATTATCGGCCGGAAATCCGGAGATTGTCTCTGCATTTTCCGCTTTTGAGGAATACGACGGCGGCGATATTATCCGAAACACGCTTTCTCCGTTTGATATGAATCTGGTCGTGACGCCCAAAGATATCGACCGTTTGACTGAAAAGTGCGCGGGGCTTTTGGCCATTGCTCTCAATAAAGCCCTGCACGGCGGGTTAGAGGAGGAAGAAATTGCCGCCCTGCTCGGTTTGTAAAAAGGAATGGCGGTTTGACATAATCCTTGTCCGGTTTTCATATATTGAAATAAAAACAGGCCGCTGCTATTTCTTCTTTTGGCATCGGCCCGGATAATAAATTTGGTGAAAATATGAAAATCGGAGATGTTGAAAATGTTTTTTTACAAAATCAGGGTTCTGTTGAACCGGTTTCTTCTGCAGGCAAAAAAAACGCCTGCCGTGCTTCCGTATTTGTTTTTTTCTCTTGTTTTTGTCGCGGTCTTCGGTTATTTTTTGTCCGGCGTGACCGAAACGGGAATCACGCCGTTTCTTTCTTCGGAAGGGTTTCGTTCGCTTTTTCTTCCCGATACGCTGCTGGCGCTTTCTTTTTCCGGGAAATCTGCGGGGGTCTCTCTTTCCGAGGAAACATTGCCCGAGTGGGTTATGACCGAGGAGAATTTTGACGAGATGTTTCCTGTCAAGACAGAACCTTCGCCGGAGCCGATCCCGTCGGATCGGTTTCCGGTTGTGGAGACGACCTATAAATCAACGCCGGAATGGTTGGAATCGGTTGACGGCGCGGCGGTGAAAAATGAAGGGGACGGGGAATTTTCTCTTTCGGAGCTGGCCGGCAGGCTGCCGGATTTTTCTCTTTCGGAAGAAGGCCCCCAGGTTTTGATCGTACATACGCATGCGACCGAATGTTATAAGCCGGAAGGCGTGGATACCTATTCTGCCGATGATTCTTTCCGTACGGTAAAGACCGGGGAAAACATGATCAGTATCGGGAACGTTGTCGCCGAAAAGCTGGAGGCGGCAGGATATGGAGTGATCCATGATCTGACGCTGCATGACGAACCGAATTTTAATACTTCCTATAGTTCTTCGAACGCTTCGATCCGAGAATATATGGAAAAATATCCTTCCATTAAGGTGGTTCTGGATCTGCACCGGGATACGCTGATTTCATCCAACGGAACCAAATACCGTCCGGTGGTTGATATCAACGGAACCCGATCGGCACAGGTCATGTTTCTGATGGGGTCGGGAAACGATACCTACCGGCATGAGAATTGGCGAGAAAATCTTTCTTTCGCTTTGAATATTCAAAAAGTCGCAGCGCAGAAGTATCCGGGGCTGATGCGGCCGATTTTGCTGCAGAGTTCGCGGTTTAATCAGCATCTTTGCACCGGCGCCGTGCTGGTTGAGGTCGGTTCCTGCGGGAATACGCACCAGGAAGCACTGTCTGCGGCGGGGTATTTTTCCGATTGTCTTGTCGAAGTTCTCGGCCGGCTGAAGGGGTAGCGGCATAGAACGCCCTGCCGTTTGTTTTTTCTGTCATCAAGGAGGTTTGTTTGTTGAAAAAATATGTAGTGGTTTTCTGGGTTTTTCTGATTGTATTGTCTGTTTTTCCGTTTTCTTTTTCGGCGGAGGATGTTTCCGCCGAATGCTGCACGGTAATCGAGAAGAGTACCGGGGTGGTTCTGTTCGAAAAAAATGCGGATACGCCGCGTCCTCCGGCAAGTACAACGAAGATACTGACCGCCCTGATCGCCATAGAGGAAAGAAGCCTTGACGATGTCTTTACCGTTTCGGAAAAAAGCGCCGCGGTCGATGGGTCGCAGTTGGGGCTTCTCGCCGGGGAGCAGATTACCCTGCGGGATCTGCTCTATATGCTTTTGTTGAAATCGGCCAATGACGCCGCTGAAACGATTGCGGAAAATATCGGCGGGTCAATAGAAGGCTTTGCCGTTTTGATGAACCGGCGGGCGGAGAAAGCAGGGTGTACGGCAAGTCATTTTTCCAATCCACACGGAATGCCCGACGATACGCACTATACCACGGCGTCGGATCTGGCAAAAATTGCGCGGGCGGCAATGAAAAATCCGGTATTTGCGGAAATTGTTACAACCAAAAGCAAAACGCTGGCCTACAAAAATCTGACAATCACCAACTCCAACCGCCTGCTTTCGGTGGGAAACGGATTTAACGGTGTAAAGACCGGTTTTACTAAGAAAGCGGGCAGATGCCTGGTTTCTTCCTGCGAAAGAGACGGCGTCACATTAATCTGTGTCACGCTGAATGCCCCGAACGACTGGACGGATCATCAGCATTTGATGGATCATTGTTTTTCCCGGGTTTCTTCGGTAGAAATTCTTCCTGCCGGCGGATATTCCCAAAGACGGAATGTCCTGAACGGGGAAAACGAGGCTCTTTTGTGCAATCTGATGCCGCTTTCCGGCATATCGGTTGACGGGTCGCCTTTGCCGTATGAATTGCGAGCCGATATTCAGCCGCTTCTTTTCGCACCTCTTTCCCGCTTTCGCTCCTGCGGCGATATCTGTCTGGTTTACGAGGGAGAAACGGTAGCGAAAAGCGCTCTGTATGCAACCGAAACCGTCGGCCAAAAAGAGCAGGAAAAAATCGGTTTTTTCCGCCGTTTTTTTGACTGGATCAAAGGCTTTTTCGGATAAAATCCGACAATTTGCCGAAAAGACTTGAAACTTTCCCGGTTTTATGCTATGATAAAATCATTATAAAAGGTACGGGAGAAAAATTTTGAGACTGAATAAATTCATTGCGGAATGCGGCGTTTGTTCCAGAAGAACAGCGGAAGAGTATATTAAAAAAGGGCAGGTTACCGTAAACGGAAAACCGGCGGTCATTACCACGGAGGTCGATCCGGAAAAAGATCTTGTTTCTTGCGCCGGAAAACGAATTCGGATGAAAGCCTGCGATAAACAGTATTTTATGTTTTATAAGCCGCGCGGCGTGATTACCGCAATGAAAGCGCAGGACGACCGGAGCGTGATCGCCGAGCTGATCCAGGGAATCAAAGGGCGTGTTTTTCCTGTCGGTAGGCTTGACCGGGACAGTGAGGGGATGCTGATTCTTACCGACGACGGGGAGTTGGCGCAGCGGCTGTGTCATCCGTCTTACCGGATTCCCAAAACCTACCGCGTTACCGTAAAAGGAAAAATCCCTCCCGAACGGTTGGATGCGATTCGGGAAGGAATGACGCTGGAAGACGATACTGAACTGCTTTCCGCCGAGGTATTGATTCATGCGCAAACCGAGGAAAAAACAGTTCTGCACATCACGTTATATGAAGGGAAAAACCGGGAAATCCGGCGGATGTGCCAGGCGCTGGATTTTACAATTCTTCTGCTGAAACGGGTTTCTGTTGCCGATGTGAAATTGGGGCGGCTTTCGCCGGGCGAATACCGGCCGCTGACCCATCAGGAAATCACAAAACTGTTCGGGGCGGTTGATCTGAAGGTTCCTTCTTTTAAGCGGATGTCCGCCGAGGCAAATTCTTGTATGCAGAAAAACCGGCGCCGTGAAAGCCGAAACAAAACTTTCCATCAGCGCCGTTTTGAAAAGCAGATGAAACAGTTGGGATCAAAAAAATAAGCTCAGAGCGTTTTCATTCTTGTCATTTTTTCAATAAAGTGATTGGGGCAGAGGCATTCTCCGTGTTCAGCGAGAAAGCCTTTGCCTTTTTTTGATTTTTCTCCGAATTCCAGGATGGTTTTCCAGAGCATTTCCGCTTTTTTCCGTTTCTGGACGATTTCAAAAATCAGATAATATTTCCCCTCATATTGATACAGGCTGCTTTTTTGCAGCGAGGAAAAAAAAGGGCCGAAGAGGTGGCAGCAGTCGATGACACTGTTCATTTTTTCAAAAACGGCAATGCCTGAATAGAGTTTTTCTTCTTCGGCTTTCGGCTCGATTTTCGACAGATACAGGGTGACGTTTCCGTTTCCGGACTGTCTGGCCTCTACAAGCAGCTTTGCGCCGCCGGTTCGGAAACCGATTTCTTTTCCTGCCCGGTACATGATTTTTTCGCAAAGCCTTCGTGTATTGGCGTCGCTGTAGTTCATCGACTCGTATGTAACGCCGAATTCCTCCTGATCGCGTTCGCTTACTGTGACCTTGATTTTATGATCGTTAATTTGTTCGATTGTCAAGGTGGTGTCCCTCCGTTCTTTTGATTGATATGGAATATCGGAACTCCCGGACGAAAGATTGATCGTTGATGCCCGGGCTGGCTATCTCAATAGGGTATATTATCATTATATAAAATTTTTTGCTGGATGACAATGCAAAAAATATGGAAATTTTCACGGCGGCCGGCAGGATCTTTTTTCAGGTTTTCTTATCGTAATTTGTTTTACCAGTAAAGAGAACGGTGCCGGAGAATAAATGACAAAAAGTTCAATATTTATACATTGAAAACTATGGCGAAATATGGTATACTATATATTGAAAAATTATAAGGGGAAAGTTGGCGTTTTTCTTGCAAAAAAGCCGTTTGTTTTCTTTGTTTTTTTCGATTTTTAGGAGAGCGGGAGGGCGGTTTTCATGTGGATATCCGATCAGTGGAAAGATTTCTGCACGCTGGACGCATCGAACGGCGAGAAACTGGAACTGTGGGGACGCTATAAATTGATTCGGCCGGATCCGCAGGCGATCTGGAATACGCCGAAAAGCGCGCTGTGGAAAAATCCGTCGGCGCATTATCACCGTTCTTCAAAAGGCGGCGGAAGTTGGGAGATTTTTGATCTTCCGGAAGTGTTTACCGTCTCGTACCGGGATCTTGTTTTCCGGCTGAAACCGATGAGCTTTAAGCATACCGGCCTTTTTCCGGAGCAGGCCTGCAATTGGGACTGGGCGGCCGATATGATTGCCCGCTCTCCGGTAAAACAGCCGAAAATCCTGAATCTTTTCGCTTATACCGGAGGCGCTTCGCTTGCCTGTTCCAAAGCCGGCGGTTTGGTTTGCCATGTAGACGCTTCAAAGGGAATGACGCAGTGGGCGAAGGAAAACGCAGAGGCGTGCGGGATTTCCAATATTCGCTTTATCGTGGATGACTGTATAAAATTTGTTTCCCGCGAGATTCGCCGGGGAAACCGGTATGACGCGGTGATTATGGATCCGCCTTCGTATGGACGGGGGCCGGGCGGCGAAGTTTGGAAACTGGAAAACGAACTGTATTCGCTGTTGTCGCTTTGTCTGGACGTCATGAGCGAAAAGCCGTTGTTTTTTCTTTTGAATTCTTATACCACCGGGCTTTCGGCGGGATGTATGGAATATATGCTTGGCGTTACCATAGCCAAACGTTTCGGCGGCTGCGTAACCGCTTCGGAGATCGGGCTTCCGGTTCGGGAAAGCGGTTATATTTTACCCTGCGGCGCGTCGGCCAGATGGACGAGTTTGGCGCCTGCGGGTCGTTTTTAAAATAACAGTATTGACAGCCGCTGTCTGATGGCGGCGCGGAGAATCCATGAGTATTGTATCTGTAAATCATCTTGTTTTTCGATATAGAGAAAAGGGCGAGGACGTCTTAAAGGATCTTTCTTTTGAGGTGGAACCGGGAGAATTCGTTGCGGTTCTCGGCCACAACGGCAGCGGAAAATCAACGCTTGCCAAAATGTTTAACGGAATTCTTTGTCCGACTTCCGGCAGCGTTATTGTCGATGGGCTGGATGTTTCGTCGGAGGAGTCGGTTTCCGAACTGCGTAAAACCGTGGGGATGGTTTTTCAGAATCCGGACAATCAGCTGGTGTCGACGATCGTCGAGGAAGATGTTGCTTTTTCTTTGGAGAATCAGGGCGTTCCTTATGAGGAAATGCGCCGCCGGGTCGATGAGGCGATTGCCGCCGTTGGCATGTCGGAATATGCCACGCATGCCACGCATAAACTGTCCGGCGGGCAGAAGCAGCGCGTTGCCATTGCCGGCGTGATTGTTTCCGAACCGAAACTGCTGGTTCTTGATGAACCGACTGCGATGCTGGATCCGCAGGGACGCAAAGAAGTGATGGAAATTGTCCGGAAACTGAACGCGTCCGGAATTACGGTGCTGATGATTACCCATTATATGGACGAAGCGGCGCAGGCAGATCGGATTCTGGTAATCAATAACGGAGAAATTCTTCTTGACGGCAGTCCGCATTATGTTTTTCAGAACGGCGGCTTGCTGAAAAGCGTCGGGCTGGACGTTCCCCAGAGCACGGAATTGATGTTCATGCTGCGAAAAGAGGGGCTTCGGGTGCCTCTTTCGGTTCTTACTGTGGAGGAATGCTTTCACGTCCTTGAAGATGTTCTTGCAGGGAGGGTTGAACAGGATGGATGAAATAAAACCGATTCTGTCCGCGGAGAACCTGGTGCATACCTACGGCGTTGGAACGCCTTTCGAGAAAACGGCGGTCGACGGGGTTTCCGTTGATATTTTTCCCAACGATTATATCGGTGTAATCGGCCATACCGGATCGGGAAAATCAACCTTTATTCAGCATTTGAACGGTTTAATAAAACCCACCGGCGGTACGCTCCGTTTTCAGGGCGAGGACATCTGGCAGAAGGGATATGATTTGAAAAGCCTACGTTTCCGCGTTGGCATGGTTTTTCAGTATCCGGAACATCAGCTGTTTGAAGAAACGGTGGAAAAAGATATTGGTTTCGGTCCGAAAAATATGGGGCTGTCGGCGGAAGAAATTTCCGAACGGGTTCATGCCGCGGCTGAATTTGCCGGGATTCCGGAAAAATTGCTTTCAAAATCTCCGTTTGACCTGTCAGGAGGACAGAAACGGCGGGTTGCCATTGCCGGAATCATGGCGATGCGGCCGGAAATTATTATTTTGGATGAACCGACGGCCGGACTGGATCCGAAAGGTCGGGAGGAAATCCTTTCCGGCATTAAGGAATATCATGAAAGAGAGCATGCGGCGGTGATTCTTGTTTCGCACAGTATGGAAGATATCGCCCGCAACGCGCAGAAAGTCATGGTGATGCATCGGGGAAAACTGGAAATGTTCGCTCCGGTCCGCGATGTGTTCCGGCGGGCGGACCGCCTGCGGGAGATTGGATTGGATGTTCCGCAGATTACAGGAATTCTTCTTCGCCTGAAAGAACAGGGGTATGATGTGGATTCTTCTTTGTATTCCGTTGACGAAGTCGCTGAACTGATTCTTCATATGCGGAATAAATAATGGATAGAGGTTTTGTTTTGTTATGATAAAAGACATAACGCTCGGGCAGTATTTTCCGGGGAATTCTTTGATCCACCGGTTGGACCCCCGGATGAAGATTATTCTTCTGCTGCTTTATATGGTGGTTTTGTTTATGGCGTCGGGATGGGTTGCCTATCTGCTTCTTACGGCGGTGACGGTTTTTCTGATGCTTCTTTCCCGGATTCCTGTTAAATTGTATCTGCGGGGACTGCGGCCGCTGTTGATTATCATTTGCTTTACGGCGCTGTTGAATATTTTTTATACCTCGGGTGAGGTGTTGGTACAGTTTTGGGTTTTTAAAATTACCAAAGAAGGGCTTTTTAACGCCGCGTATATGATTCTGCGGATTTTAATGCTTGTTATCGCAACGTCCATGCTGACTTATACGACCTCTCCGATCGTTCTGACCGGGGGGCTGGAATCGCTACTGTCTCCGCTTCGGGTTCTCCGGATCCCGGTTCATGAGTTTTCCATGATGATGACAATGGCGCTTCGCTTTATTCCGACATTGCTGGAGGAGACCGATAAAATTATCAGCGCGCAGAAAGCGCGGGGGGCGGATTTCGAATCGGGAAATCTAATCCGCCGGGTCAAAGCGCTTACTCCCGTTCTGATTCCGCTGTTTGTTTCCGCTTTTCGGCGGGCGGAGGAACTGGCTACCGCAATGGAATGTCGCGGCTATACCGGTGAGGGAAAAAACCGGAGCCGATTTGTTCAGTATCGGCTTTGTCTCCGGGATTATGCGTCGCTTCTCTTTGTTGTCGGCCTTGGCGCAGCGGTGTTTTTTACCGATTTTCTTCCTTTTTGATTGCAGCCGGTGTTTTTCTGTAACCGTCCGGATAATTGTTAAAAGTTTTTACGAGTGGTTTTTCCTGGAGTTGCTATGCAGAAGTATCTTGTCCGAATCAAATATAAAGGTTCCGCTTACAGTGGGTATCAGCGTCAGCAGAATGCCCATACGGTCGGGGAAGAGGTTTTCCGCTGTTTGAAATCTGTTTTCGGTGAGGTCGATTCGCTGTCCGGCTGCAGCCGGACCGATAAGGGCGTTCATGCGCTTGATTATGCGGTTTCGTTTAATTCGGAGCGGGTTTTGCCGGAGGCTTCGGTTGTTCGGGCGATGAACGCGAATTTTCCCGGGGATATTTCCGCTTTTTACTGCGCCTATGTCCCGGAATCGTTTCATGCGCGTTATGACGTGATTTCCAAAGAATATGTGTATAAAATTTACAATGGCGGAACACCGGATCCTTTCTGGAAAGATTTTTCGTTTTTTTATCCTTCGGCTCTGGATTTGGGAAAAATGAACCAGGCCGCCGCGCATTTGCTCGGAACCCATGATTTTACTTCCTTCATGGCGGCTGGCAGCAAGGTTACCGATTGTGTCAGAACGATTTATTCCGCCTGTTTTGACCGGGACGGCGAAGTGGTGACGTTCCGTATTTCCGGAAACGGTTTTTTATATAAAATGGTGCGGCTGATCGTCGGGACGCTTTTGTATGTATCCGAAGGGAAAATTCTCCCGGAAGAAATCCCTTCGATTTTAGAGAGCAGAGTACAGACGAACGGATTTGCGGCGCCGCCGCAGGGTTTGTATCTGAACGGGGTGACGTATGAAAGAGAATAGAACGCTTTCAAAACTGAATATTGCCAAGCGGTTGATTTTCTGCACAATCCTTGTTTATATCGCCGTTTTTCTTGTGATGAATAACTCTTATTTTACCCGGGATAATCTGCATCGGGTCGTTTTCAGCCTGAAACAGGCGCTGTCCGGGGAAGAGACGGAAGACGTTCTGCTTTTCGAAGATTCAGGCGAGAATATGTATGGGATTTTTAAAGACGGCCTGGTGGTTCTTTCAAACCGTTCTCTTTCGGTATATGATGCTTCAGGCAGTCTGCTTTCTGAAACCGGGATCCATTTTTATGAACCGGTTTTGCGGGTTTCGGAACATTACATTCTTTGTTTTGACCGCGGCGGTTCCGGATTATTGTTATGCGATAGTTTTGGAATTGTCCGGGAGAAATCCTTTGAAAAGGACGACTATTCCTATTCCATTCTTGACGCCCAGTTCGGCGCCGGCGGAAAAATTTCGGTGATTACCGATTCTCCGAATGCAAAAGGCGTTGTTTATGTGTATTCGGAAATGCTGGAAGAATTATATGAGTTTTCTTCGGTCGATTCCTATCCGGTAAGGGCGGATATTTTCGATAAAAATACCTTGTCTGTGGTTTCGCTTTCACCGCGGAAAGAGCTCTCCGATCTCCTTTTTTACCGGATTGATTACCGGACGGGGGAAGGGTATCAGAGTCCTGTTTATTCGGTGGAAGACCGTTTTCCCGTATCGTTTGTAGCAGAAGACGGCCGGCTGCGGGTTTTGACCGATCTGGATATTCTTTCGGCGGAAAAGGATGCGCTGACAACCTGTTTGGACAGCGTTCCTTCTGTAACTGACCGGTATAGCATTTCTTCCCGCTATGCTTTGTTTTCTTCTCTGTATTCGGTTTCGGGCAGAACCTATACGGTAAGCGCGTATGCAAACGGCGATCCTCCGCTTTTTTCTGTTGAGTTTTACGATTTGCGTGATGTCGCTTGCCAGGATAATGCATTTTTTGTTCTGGCAGAAAATAAAGTGCATTTTTTGGATCAAACCGGGTCAATACTTTTTACAGAAGAACTTTCCATTCCGGCAAGCGCGCTTGTTGCTTCCGACAGTACCTTGTACGCAGTCGGCGCCGGAATGGCTGAACGAATAGAAATCCCGGCGGCTGCCGGAAAATAACCGAGGTAGACAAGGAGTTTTTGAACAATGGAGATTGCGATTTCAGCAGGCTTGGATATTTGTCTTTTAGGCGCATTTATCATCTGCATTATTATTGGCTTTTTCAAGGGATTTGTTAAATCTTTGGTTTCGCTGGTCGGAAATTTTCTGGCGCTGGTGATTGCGTTTTCATTTTCCGCGAGTTTGGGTTCGTATTTGAATACCAATTATGTCCGGGAACCGATTCAGCAATGGTTTATCAATACGGTGACAACGGTTCCGGAGGGGACAGACGCGGCGATTGAAGATGTGGATTTGGATTCTTTGTTTACCGATATGCCGGACTTCTTTGTTGACGCTGCAGAATTTTTAGGCGTGGATATGAACAGTATGGCGGCAAAATACAGTGAGCTGAAGGTCAATGGGCTGGAACAGGCGAAGGCCGCTGTGGTAAACGCCATGACCAATCCTCTTTCCGAATCGGTAAGCCGGGTGGTCGCCTTTCTGATTATTTATATCGGCTGCCTGATTGCGATCTCAATTCTTGTTTTAGTTGCCGAAATGGTGACGAAAATCCCGGGAATTAAGCAGTTGGATAAACTGGGCGGTCTGTTGTTTGGGGTTGTCAACGGCCTGATACTGGTTTTCGTCTTGTCGTCGGTGATGAGTTTCTCCATGACGGTTTTTCTGAACAGCCATACCTATAGCGACAAACAGAAAATGACAGAAAACACTATGATTTATAAACATATTGAAAATATCAATCCTTTAAATAAAATATTCAGGGGGCAGTAATTTTGAAAGGTTTGGAAAACACGGGAAAAAACGCGATACTTACCGTTCCGAATATTATTTCGGTCATCCGTATTATATTAGTGGGGCTTTTCTGCGGGTTTTATCTTGGCGGAATGCCTCAGGTTGCTTTTTTTGTCTTATTGGCTTCCGGAATTTCTGATCTTCTTGATGGGTATATCGCACGGAAATATAATCAGATTTCAGATTTCGGGAAAGTCCTTGATCCGATCGCCGATAAATTGTTTCAGCTTTCTACGATCTTTTGTTTCTGGCTGATGCATAAAATTGAATTGTGGATCCTGGTTCTGATTTTAGTGAAAGAACTTTTTATGGCGGTCGGCGGCATGATATTTTATCGCCGGGAAAAGACGGTTATCGCCGCGAAATGGTATGGAAAACTGGCTTCCGCGCTTTTCTTTGTCTCTTTTATGGTTGTCATGATTTTTAGTTGTTTCCCGGTTGTTTCCGATTCTCTTTGCCGGCGCATCACATCGGTTTTGTTTCTTATTTGTCTCGGCGTTTCGTTTTTTGCCGGCGGCAATTATGTGCTGGCAGCATTTGATGTGCACAATCAAAACCGTGAAAAAAAAACGGAGGAACATTCGGCGGACAATAATCGTCTTGCCGGTTGACAAAGAACGGAAAATTCTGCCGCCGTGCCAGTGAACGGCAGAGGAATCGGAAGAAAAAGAACGGTTCCGCAATTTGAAAGAAAGGGTTTTCCGCTTTGGCGGAAGTTCGGGTATATTAATGAAACCGCAGTTATGTTCAAGGTGTAAAAAACACATCGCCGTTGTTTATCTGGCTCGCTATGAAGGTGAAAAGGTGATCAACGAGGGATTGTGCTTGAAGTGCGCCAAAGAGATGGGGCTTCCTGCAAACCAGATTCCGTTTCTCGGAGATATTACGGAGGAATCGCTTGATGCCATGGATCAGGAGGTAACCTCAATGATTGATTCGTTCGGCGGCGGCTCGGAAGAAGATTTGTTTTCCGAAGATGGCAGCCCAAATTCTCCGGTTGATTTTTTAAAGCGGTTTATGGCCAAGGGGCCGGGAGCAGAACCGGTTGAAGAACCGGATTCTTCCGGGCAAAAAGATTCTGTGAAAAGTGAAAAAACAGGCGGTAAGGCGAAAAAGGAAGAAAAACCGCAGCGGCCGAAATATTTGGATATGTATTGCCAGAATTTGACGGAACGGGCGCGGCAGAATAAAATAGATGCGGTGATTGGCAGGGAAAAGGAGATTTTCCGGGTGATTCAAATTCTTTCCCGCAGAACAAAAAATAACCCCTGTCTGATCGGTGAGCCGGGGGTCGGAAAAACGGCGATCGCCGAAGGAATTGCGCTGAAAATTGCGCAGAACGATGTTCCGGAAAAATTAAGCGATAAAGAAATTTATCTTCTCGATATTACTTCGCTGGTTGCGGGAACGCAGTTCCGCGGACAGTTTGAAAGTCGGGTGAAAGGGCTTCTTTCAGAGATCAAAAAAGCGGGAAACGTGATTTTGGTTATCGATGAAGTCCATATGCTTGTCGGCACCGGAGATTCAGAAGGAACCATGTCTGCCGCCAATATGCTGAAACCTGCGTTATCCAGAGGGGAAATACAGGTTATCGGCGCAACGACGCTGAACGAATACCGCAAATATATCGAAAAAGATTCGGCGCTGGAGCGCCGGTTTCAGACGGTTGTTGTAGAGGAACCTTCCCTGAGCGAAGCCGTTGATATGATCAAGGGAATAAAAAAATATTATGAAGCCTATCATCATATCCGGATTCCGATGATGGTCGTTCAGAAAGCCGTTGAACTTTCCGAGCGTTATATTTCCGACCGTTATCTGCCGGATAAAGCAATTGACCTTCTTGACGAGGCTTGTTCGAATGCGATTCTGCGGAATCCGCTTTATTCCGATTTGTATAAAATCGAAAAGGAAATCACGGCGATACAGTCCGAGATTGAGGAAACGGAAAGCAAACCGGAACGGGATGAGCAGGATTATAAAAATCTGGCCGATCTCAAAGCCCGGGAAGCCCGGACGCTGGACCGGAAAAAAGCGGTGGAGGCAACAATCAGCGAGATTGATATTTCAATCGATGATTTGGTTTCTGTGATCGAGCTGTGGACCGGAATTCCGGCCTCTAAAGTAAAGGCGCAGGAAACCGAGAAGCTGATGAATTTAGAACAGACCCTTTCTTCCCGGATTATCGGGCAGGAAAAAGCGATCGCTTCCATCGCCGCCGCCGTCAGAAGAGGTCGGGTATCTCTGCTTCCGCGAAAACGGCCGATTTCGTTTATTTTTACCGGGCCTACCGGCGTTGGTAAAACGGAATTGGTGAAAATTCTGGCAAAAGAATTGTTTGATTCTCCTGAAACGCTTATCCGGCTGGATATGAGTGAATTTATGGAAAAACATTCGGTTTCCCGTATTATCGGCGCGCCGCCGGGATATATCGGATATGACGACGGCGGTCAGCTGACCGAAAAGATTCGCAGAAAACCGTATTCTGTTATTTTATTTGATGAGATCGAAAAAGCGCATCCCGATGTCCTGAATATCCTTTTGCAGGTTCTTGACGACGGCCGGATTACCGATACGCATGGGAAAACCGTTTCTTTTGAACATGCGGTCATCGTGATGACGTCCAATGCCGGTTCTAATCTGAAAACCGGTTCTGCCGGATTCGGAAAAAGCCAGAACGAGATTTCCGAGGAGAAAACAAAGCGCGCGCTTGCCGAATTTCTGCGTCCGGAATTTCTGAATCGCGTGGATGAAATTATTGCTTTTTTACCGCTGCCCCGCGAGCTGTTTGAAAAAATTGTTGAAATTCATCTCAACGAGTTGATTGCCGGTCTGAACGAGAAGGAGATTTCCGTAACGTATTCTCCGGAAGCTTTACAGCTTCTTGCTGAAAAATCCTACAGCCCCGAACATGGCGCAAGGAATGTCCGCCGGGTTTTGCAGCGGGAGATCGAAGACCGTGCTGTTAGTGAGATCTGTAAAAGCGGTGCGAATATCACTTCGTTGGATATTTCCACCGCTGACGGAAATTTATCGGTTGCAGTGAAATAGGTGTTTGAGAAAGGGGAGACTCCCGTGGTTTCTATCAGTAAAAACGAAATTTACATCATGGATATTCTTTGGTCAAACCGCGGGGAAGCTTCGGCAAAGGATATTGCTCAGCTTTTGCAGCGGCAGCTTTATTGGTCAAAAACTACGGTGTATACCATGCTGAATCGGTTGATTCGCAAAGGAGCAGTCGAACGGATCGATCCCGGGTTTATCTGCCGTTCGCTGTGCGACCGCGATGCGCTTCGCTATGCAGAGACCGATGCGCTGATTGACCGTTTTTACAATGGCTCTCTTTCCGATTTTGTTGAAGAATATCTGCTCAGGCAGGAGATATCTCCTCAGGAAAAGGTATTGATCAAACGCCTGATCGAAAAGTTATAGATATTTTTAAGCAAACAGGCGGAATTGTTCCGCCTGTTTGCTTTTGTTTCTGAAAGAAAACAAACCGGTCATGCCGGCCGGTTCTTCTTTTTTATATCGATACGACAATGGGAGTTTTTATATGAAAAACATCGCCGGGATTATCGCGGAATACAATCCGTTTCATAATGGGCATGATTATCAGCTTCAGCAGGTGAAAAAAGCCGGAGCGGAGGGGATTGTTATTTGTATGAGCGGCAATTATGTGCAGCGCTGTGAACCGGCTTTGCTCGAAAAGCACCGCCGTGCCGAAATTGCAGTGAAAAACGGCGCCGATCTGGTTTTGGAACTGCCGTTTCCGTATCATATTCTTTCGGCTGAGGCTTTTGCATCAGCCGGCGTTCGGCTGCTATCTTCTACCGGTGTTGTTTCATCGCTTTATTTCGGCGGGGAAGAAGCGGAAATTCCTCTTTTGGAAGACAGCTATCGGGCGCTTTGTGAAGCGGAATCCTGCGGAGATATTTCGGCGCTGATGAAAAGCGGGATGTCCTTTCCCCGTGCGAGAGCGGCGGCAATGAGGCGGCGCGGCGCTTTGTTCGTTCCCGAAAAACCCAATGATATTTTGGCTTTCGAGTATTGGAAAGCCATTCAAAAACAACAGTCTCCCATCCGCCCGGTTCTGCTTCGTCGGATTGGGGATTATCATGCGGACACCCCTTCCGGTAATTTTTTGTCCGCTTCGGGTATCCGTTCCCGTTTGACTGCGGGCGAAGAGGTTGCCTCTTATTTGCCGGAAAGTTCTTACCGGAGGATTTGTGAAGCCAAAAAAAATCATACGCTGGTTTTTCCGGAGCGGTTTGATCCGATCCTTTTTTCGGGTCTTCTTCGGGCTGCTTCCGAACCGGAATTTTTGCAGGAAAGATTTGTGGGGATTTCAGAAGGATTGCAGAACCGGATTGTTGCCGCTGCCGAAAGGTGCGTTGCTTCGGGGAAATGCAGTCTTCGGTCGCTCTGTGAAGAGGCAGGGACGAAACGGTATACAGACTCGGCCATCCGCCGTGCGGTCTATTCTCTGTTTTTCCGCCTGCATACGCCGGTGTATCCGCCTTCTTATCTTCATGTTCTTGCTTTTAATGAAAAGGGGCGGATGCTTCTCCGCGCGATGAAAGATACGGCGCTTCTTCCTGTTTTTCATACGCTTCCCGCCGCTTCAAAAGCAGAATACCAGAAAGTGATAAATAAAGAAATTTTCGCTGATAACTTATATGCACTTCTTTCCGGAGACCGGGAGTTTGGTATAAACGGATATACGGCCAATTCTGTTTTTGTCGGAAATTTTTGATGTGCTGAAAAACCCGTTCCTATTTTCAGGAACGGGTTTTTGTTTACAAGGTTCAATTCGGAATATTGCTGTCTTCGGTTTCCCGGCGGAACTGGGTCATATAGAGTTCCCAATAGGGTCCTTTGTTTTTCAGCAGTTCTTCATGGTTTCCTTTTTCTGCAATACGGCCGTCTTTGAGTACCAGAATTGCATCGGCGTCCCGGATGGTGGAAAGCCTGTGGGCTATGATAAAGGAGGTTCTACCTGACATCAGAGCAATCATGGCCTGCTGGATATGCATTTCCGTACGGGTGTCGATCGAAGACGTCGCTTCATCCAGTATCAGAATTTTCGGGTCGGCAAGCACGGCTCTTGCAATGGCGATCAGCTGTCGCTGCCCCTGGCTGAGGTTTGCGCCCTGCTCACTCAGCGCCGTGTTATAACCGTCCGGCATCCGGCTGATAAACGAATGTGCATTCGCCGTTTTTGCCGCGGCAATAATCTCTTCATCGCTGGCGTCAAGTTTTCCGTAACAGATATTATCCCGGATGGTACCGCTGAAAAGTACGGTATCCTGAAGAACAATACCAATAGTTTCGCGCAGGGAAGATTTTTGAATTTTTTCAATGTTGATATCATCAAGCGTAATGGTACCGCTGTTGATGTCGTAAAACCGGGTAATCAGGTTGACAACGGTGGTTTTTCCTGCGCCTGTTGGCCCAACAAGAGCGATTTTCATCCCCGGTTTTACATTCAGTGAGAAATTTTTGAGCACCAGCGTATTTTTATTGTAGCCGAAATTTACATTTTCAAAATCGACCTTTCCGGTGATTTCCGGAAGATTCAGCAGGATGTTGCCGCTGTCGCTTTCCGGTTTCTGATCCATAATGTCAAAAACCCGTTCTGCGCCGGCAATTGCCGACTGGATGGTGTTATATTGGTTTGCCAGTTCGTTGATCGGCCTGGAAAACTGTTTGGAATATTGAATAAATGCCTGAATGGTTCCGATGGTAATCTGTCCGGACCACGCCATCCAACCGCCGGAAATGGCCACAAGAACAAAGCTCAGGTTGCTGATTACGTTCATCAGCGGTCCTAAAAGACCGGAGAAAATCTGCGCCTTGATGCTGTATTCCCGCAGATGCTGATTGATTGCGTCAAACTGTTCCACGGCAATTTCTTCGCGGGAAAAGGCCGCTACGGTTTTCTGTCCGGTAACCATTTCTTCAATATGGCCGTTCAGTTCGCCGAGCGAGGTTTGCTGTTTGGAAAAGTATTTCCGGGTTCGGACGGTGATTCCTTTTGCCAGAAGAATTCCTGCGGGAACGGCAAGAACGGTAATCAGCGTCATCAGCGGGCTGTAATACAGCATAAAAGCAAGCGAACCGATCACCGAGATTCCGTTGGTAAAAATGGCCGTAACGCTTTGCGATAAGGTATTGGAGATGTTATCGATATCATTGGTCAGGCGGCTCATCAGGTCGCCGTGTGCATGCGTGTCAAAATATTTTACCGGCAGCGTTTCAATTTTGGCAAACAAATCGCGCCGCAGAATTTTAACCGTGTATTGTGACAGAGAGGCGGAAATAATTCCCGAAGCGGCGTTGAAAACAACGGTGACCAGCGTCAGTATCCCGAGAAAAATCAGCGTTTGGATCAGTTTAGAACCATTGATACTGCCGACTGTGACCTTTTCGGCGATCGCATCAATGGCGTCCGCCTGCAGCATGGGGGAGAGAAGCGTCAGGACTGAAGTGAGGATTACAAGCCCCAGCAGCGCGATCAAGAGCAGTTTGTTTTTGCTGATATAGCGGAGGAGCCGCTTGACGGTTCCCTTGACATTTTTTGCCTTTTCTTTCGGGGTGAATTTTCCGCCGGGGCCCCGTTTCCCCGGGCCCATCGGCATGGGTTTGGGATGGTTACCGGACATCTTCAACACCTCCCAATCCGACCTGAGAATCATAAATATCCCGATAGATGTCGCTGGTTTCCAGCAATTCTTCATGGGTTCCCGCTGCGGCGATTTTTCCCTGATCCAGAACAACGATCCGGTCTGCGGACATGACCGACGAAATTCTCTGTGCGATAATGATCAGCGTCATATCGTTCAGATTTTCTTTCAGCGCTTTTTGCAGCCGGGCTTCGGTGCCCATATCCAATGCGGACGTACTGTCGTCCATAATCATGATTTTCGGTTTTTTTAGAATAGCGCGGGAAATCGAAAGCCTTTGCTTTTGGCCGCCGGAAAGCGAGAGCCCCCGTTGCCCGAGAACCGTTTCATAACCGTCGGCAAAGGAACTGACAAAATCGTCGGCCTGTGCAATTTTAGCCGCTTTAACAGCCTCTTCATCAGTAGCGTCGGGATTTCCCCATTTAATGTTTTCCATAATGGTTCCGGAGAAAAGCACCGCTTCCTGCAAAACCATGCCGATTTCGGAACGGAGCGAAGCGGTGGCATATTCCCGGACATCGTGTCCGTCGATTTTTACGGCGCCGACCGTTACGTCATAGAACCGGGGAATCAGATTGACCAGCGTTGATTTTCCCGACCCCGTTGCGCCGAGAAAGGCGACAAATTCGCCTTTTTTTATTTCGAGATTGATGCCCTGCAGAACGGAGTCTCCGGCGGCTTCCGGATAGCTGAAGGAGACGTTTTCAAAAGAAACCGTGCCTTCGGTAACAGAGAGAACGCTTGTTTCGTTTCTGTCAATTGAAGATTCTGTGTTCAGCACTTCCCGCACTCTTTTGGCCGAAACCTGCGCGCGGGATACCATCATGAACATCATCGACATCATCATCAGCGACATTAAGGCCTGGGTCATATAGGTAACAACTGACATGACTTGCCCGACTTCGAGCGAAGCGGCGTCCACCTCTTTTCCGCCGATAAAAATAACGGCAATCACCGTTCCGTTCATAAACAGAATCATCAGCGGGCTGACAACCGACATCAGCCGCATGGCTTTCAGCATAATAGACGTCAGGGAATCGTTAGCCTTGTCAAACCGCTGTTTCTCATGTTTTTCTCGGGTGAAAGCCTTGACTACGCGAACGCCTGCGAGATTCTCCTGAAAAACGGCGTTGAGGGTATCGATACCGGTTTGCATTTTATTGAAAAACGGCGTTGCTATTTTCATAATTACGCCGATCAGAAGCAGCATGACCGGCAGCGATACCAATAAAATCAGCCCGAATTTCAGGTTGATCGACAGTGCCATGAAAATGCCGCCGAAACAAAGCAGCGGCGTGCGGATAAACATACGCAGCGCCATCATCAGTAAGTTTTGCAGCTGTGTAACATCGTTTGTCAGCCTGGTTACAAGCGAACCGGTTGAAAATTTATCGGTTTCCGCAAAAGAAAAGGACTGCACTTTCCGGAACAGATCCGAGCGGAGATCTGCGCCGAAATTCTGAGAGGCTTTACTTGAAAAATAGGTGCATCCCATGCCGCCGGCAACACCGATGAGCGCACAGATTACCATTTTAAGAGAAGTCCACAAAATAACGCTTAAATTTCCGGTAACCGCGCCGTCGCTCATCGCCAGAATTCCATCGTCCACAATTGTGGACATCAGGGTCGGCTGGGCAAGGTCCATAGAAACTTCCACAACCATTGCCAGCGGCGCGAGGATCATCCAGAGAAGGTACGGTTTCATATATTTTCTGAGTTTCATCAAGCCTGATTTCCTTTCATCGGATTATAACGCTGGGTCAGCAGTCGGTTTCCTCCTCGGCAGTTTCTTCGTTTTCTGTTACGTCTTCAATGATTTGCCGGACTGCGTCGACGCCTTCGCCGGTTTCGGAAGAAAAAGGGATGACGCTGACGCCGAATAGGGAGGAGAAACGTTCTGTCTGTTCCGCCGCCTGTTTTTTTGAAAGTTTATCAGCTTTCGTTGCCGCAACGGCGAACAGGGTTTGTTTGCTCATGAGGTATTCATACATCAGCTTATCGTTTTCGGTCGGTTCGTGGCGGATATCTACAAGCATGAAAATCATGCGGATATCGCGGTCAAGAAGAAAATATTCGTCGATCAGGCTGCCCCAGTCGCGGCGCTGCTCCTTTGACCGGTCGGCAAAGCCGTAACCGGGCAGGTCGACAAGAAAGATTTTCTTATCAATATCAAAAAAATTAATGGAAATTGTTTTTCCAGGCTTTGAACTGGTTTTTGCCAGGGCTTTCCGGTTCAGAATTTTATTAATCATCGAGGATTTTCCGACATTGGAACGGCCGACAAACAATATTTCGGGTCGCTTTTCCAGTGCAAGTTTGTTTTTTTTCCCAAACCAGCTGGTAACAAATTCAGCGTTATGATAATTGATTTTCATAAAAATCCTTTCCTTTTTCCGTTCCTTGGTTTACCGTAAAGCCAGGCGGAGAACTTCGTCCATTGTTTTTACCGGAACGAAGGTCAATCCTTGTTTCACTTCCTCTTCCAGTTCGGAAATATCCGGCAGATTATCATCGGGAATAATAACGGTTTTGATTCCCGCTTTATAAGCCGCCATGCTTTTTTCCCGCAGGCCGCCGATCGGAAGAACGTTTCCGCGCAGCGTAACTTCTCCGGTCATGGCAACATCACCTTTTACTTTGCGGTTGGTCAGCTGACTGATCAGCGCCGTTGTAATACCGATACCCGCCGAGGGGCCGTCTTTCGGAATCGCGCCTTCCGGGAAGTGGAAGTGGATATCTTTGGTTTTATAGAAGGTTTTATCAATTTTTAGTTCATCGCTTTTGCTCCGCACATAACTGACGCTTGCCTGCGCCGATTCTTTCATGACATTGCCCAGTGATCCGGTCATTTCGATTTTTCCGCTGCCTTCCAGCACGCTGACTTCAATCGGCAGGAGTTCACCGCCGACCGTGGTATAGGCCAGGCCGTTGACAACGCCCACAGCGTCCTGTTTTTCAATCCGGTTTTCTTTATATTTCTCCGGTCCGAGATAATCTTTGAGATTCCGCGCGCCGATGGTGATTTTTTTCTCTTCTGCTGCCGTGAGTTTTTTCCGTGCGGTTTTCCGCAGCAGCGCCGCAAGATTTTTTTCCAGATTCCTTACGCCGGCTTCTTTGGTATAATTCCGGATGATCTGATTGATTGCGGAATCGGTGATCGAAACATCGGCTCTGGTCAGTCCGTGTTTTTTGAGCTGCTTTGGCAGAAGATGTTTTTTTGCAATCTGGAATTTTTCGGTGTGGGTATACGACGTCAGTTCAATCGTATCCATTCTGTCCAGAAGCGGCGCGGGAATATTTTCCGCAACATTGGCCGTAGCGATGAACAAAACCTGGCTTAAATCAAAGGGGAGATCGACATAGTGGTCTTTAAAGGTTTTGTTCTGTTCCGGATCCAGCACCTCTAAAAGCGCGGATGACGGGTCGCCCTTGTAATCGCTGCTCAGTTTGTCGACCTCATCGAGCAGAATGACGGGATTCATTGTTTTGGCATGCGTGATGGCCGAAAGAATGCAGCCCGGCATGGAAGCGATATAGGTTCTCCGGTGTCCCCGGATTTCCGCTTCGTCCCGGACGCCGCCGAGAGAAATCCGTTCAAATTTCCGTCCGCAGGCTTCCGCAATAGATTTCGCAATCGAGGTTTTTCCGATACCCGGCGGGCCGATCAGGCAGAGAATCTGTCCGCTGTTTTCTTCGGTAAGCTTTCTGACGGCGAGCGTTTCCAGAATCCGTTCCTTGACTTTTTTCAGACCGTGATGATCCCTCTCCAGAACGGTTTCGGCATTCTTCAGGTCAAAGTTCTCCTGGATGTAACTGCCCCAGGGCAGATCGAGACAGGTATCGAGATAGGTGGTAATGACCGAGAATTCCTGCGCCGATTCCGGAATGTTCCAGAGGCGGGACGCTTCGTTCATCAGCTTATCCTTGATATCTCCATCGGCTTTTATTTTTTTGATTTTTTCTTCGTAGAACGCCGCCGGGTCGTCTGCGTTATCTCCCAGTTCTTCCCGCAGAAAACTGATTTGTTCCCGGATATAATGATCGCGCTGCGTATCGTTGAACCGCCGCTGCAGTTTTTCGGTCAGTTCTTCCTGAAAATGGAGAATTTCAATCTCTTTTTTAAAAATTTCAATGGCCTGCTCCGTTCTTTTCTGTGCGTCGGTCTGGCAGAGCAGCGCAGTTTTGTCTTCCGGCGAAAGGTAGGAATACTGCGCCGTAAAGTCGGTCAGGCTTCCGCAGTCGTTGATCCGCTTTACATTCTGCACGATTTTTTCATCGATATTTTTTACCAGCGCCGCATATTTTTCAAAAAGCGCGCGCAGAAGACGCAGCTGGGTGGCCGCTTCTTCTCCTGCGGAAAGTTCATCATAGGGCTTTTCATAAACCGGACAGACCGTGACGGCAGACGTATTTTCTCCCGTTTTGATCCGTTCTCCGGGAATTGCCCGGCACAGGCAGTCGATGACGATCGAACTTTTCAGCTGTTTGGGAAAGACCAGCTGTTTGATGGTTCCGATCACACCGATTTTATTTTCGGCCGAAGGTTCTTCCTCGTTCCGGTAATCCAGATAGATGCACTGATTGTTTTTAATCGCGGAATCGGCCGCTTTCAGCTGCTCTTTTGTCGGCGCGGAAAGGGAAATTGTCATGGCGGGGAAGGGAACGGTATTTTCGATATATAGAACCGGCAGTTCCGGCGGTTCTGTTCCGAACGCGGAGATGATTTTATCTATGTTTGTGTTTATGTATTCAACATTGCTGATACTCATATTGCAGAAATTCCTTTCTTTGGTTCATGGACAGGAAAGTTTCAAGTCGGTTATTGCTTATTATAGTATAAAATGTATAAAATCTCATGGAATCATTATAACAATTTTCTGAATTTTGGCGGCCTTCTTTTTCGGTTTCTCTTTTTGTTGCCAAAGCAGTTTCTATATTTTTCAAAATGTTCATAAAAAAAAGCTTGCAAAAAAACAGGAAGTGTGTTATAATCTATCAGACAAGGATTGAAAAAATAAAAGTGTTTGTCTTTGCTCTGATATGGTGGATATAGCTCAGTTGGTTAGAGCGCCAGATTGTGGCTCTGGAGGCCGTGGATTCGAATTCCACTACCCACCCCATTGAAATCCGAAGCCTTCCGGCTTCGGATTTTTTATAAAATGAAAATGCACCGGAGGTGTTTTTATGGAACGGAGCACAAAACGGGAATTCGGTTCCGCTTTTACTCTTGCCGCTGTTGTAAAGGGCTTGATTTTTGTTGCTTTTCTTGTCAGCAATGTCATTGCGTTGATTTTGATGCTCACGGGAAATACCGACCCCTTTGTTCGGAATATGTCCAATTACGATAACTGGGGGTCCCTGCTGTTTAATTTTTCGGTGATGGTTCTCACGGTTTTTTGTCCGGTGCTGTTCTTTTTCGGCAGAAAACGTAAGGGTTGGTTTCAACAGGAAGTGTTTTTCAAAAAACCTTCGCTGACCGAAACGGGTACGGTAGTCGGCTATTCGGTTGTCTTTATCTATTTTTGTCAGTTCGCCGGTGTTTTGCTGATTCAGATGCTGTTGGCTCTTTTGGGAAAGACGCTGCCGTCGGAAGAGGTGAATTATCCAACGGCGTTTCCCCAGATCGTTATGCTTTGCATTGTGGTTGCGCTTCTTCCGGCGCTGTTTGAGGAACTGTGCGTCAGAGGGGCGGTTCTTTCGGTTTTAAAACGGTACGGCGTGGGGTTTGCCTGTGTGATTTCCGCGCTGGTGTTTATGATGCTCCATAATACGCTGGTTCAGCTGCCTCTGGCCTTTGGCGCCGGGCTTTCATTTGCTTTCTGCATTTTTAAATTCCGGTCTATCTGGCCGGCGATGGTGTCTCATTTTGTGGTGAATTTGAATAGCTGTATTCTTTGCCTGATTTTGTCGATTCCCTCGGAAAATCTGCGCGGTTTTGTTTTTCTGGCATATGTTTTTTCTTTTTTCTCTCTGATCGGCGCTCTGCTGCTGATGGGGATCATTCTGCACGGTTTTCGGTTGCCGAAATATGAAAAACCTTCGCCGGAAACAAAAAAAATGCGCCGTAAACTGTTGCTTACGACGCCGTCGGTTTATGTGTTTTCCGGTCTTTTCCTGTGTATGCTGGCCTATAATCTGCTTACTTTATTTCTTTCATAGCTGTCTTTCAATCCAGCGCAGGATCAGATCGGCAATCCATTTTTTCTCCTCTCCGGAAAGTGCTTTCCCCGGCGCGATGCCGTGCCATTTGAATAAACATCCCCGGCAGCAGGTTGCGGTTGCGTGCTGGGCGAGGAAAACTGGATGGCTCCGCATGGGCGTTTGTTTTCCGTCGTTTTTCGGATAGGCGGGCGCCAGTCTTTTTTCAATAAAATCTTCGGCATGGCTTCGTATAACAGCCATGCCTTTTTCTTTTACATAGGCTTTTTCTTTTTCGCCTAATCGGAATTTCCTGCGAAATTCTGAAGCTTGGAGGCGTTGCAGAATCTCATCGGCTTTTCTGTTTTCTTCGGTTGTCATATTCGCGTTTCCTGCCTGCTGCTTATGGCTTGACAATATTTTCCGCCGCTTTCAGCGTCTTTCCGCAGAACGGGCATTCGATATCCAGATCAAGTTCTTCTTTCTCAATGAAAAACAGTTCTTCACAGAACGGGCATTGCAGCGTGTAAAAATCATCGGGTCTTTCCGGATCGCACTCTCCGCAGCCGCAGCCATCGTCATGTTCGTGACCACAGGTACATCCGGTTTCTGTTTGCGGCATACCGCATTCGTCTACTTCAAAGTTTTTCAAAAAGATCAGTTGCAGATCGCGCAGCTGCTGTTCGGTCTGTTCCGCTTTTTCTTCCAGTTCCAGCAGCCGGGCGGTCAGCAAATCCTGCTGCTGTACAGAAGCCTGCGTGATGTCCGTAAGTTCTTCAAACAGTTTTTTCTGTTCGGTAGAAAGCCCTGCCTGTTCCAAAGCTCTTTTCATGTCTGCGATTTTACCGCTGATAAATTCCATTGTTTTTTCTCCTTCTTGTGATGAAAAGAAAAGCCTCCCCAAAAGGAGGCTTTTTCTGCTGGATTTACGCTCTTTCCATATATTCGCCGGTTCTGGTGTCGATCCGGATTTTTTCGCCTTCGTTGATGAACATCGGAACTTTAATTTCCGCACCGGTTTCCAGTGTTGCGCTCTTCAGCGCATTGTTCGATGTATCGCCGCGGACGGCCGGTTCGGTTTCGGTAACCGTAAGATCAATGAAAAACGGCGGTTCTACGCTGAAAACATTGCCTTTATAAGAAAGAATCTTGCAGACGATATTCTCCTTGACAAATTTAAAGTTGTCAGGAAGAATCTCTTTGTTCAGCGGCATCTGCTCATAGGTTTCGGTGTCCATGAAATAGTAAAGATCCTCATCGTTGTAAAGATATTCCATGTCTTTTCTTTCAATGAACGCCTGCGGGAATTTTTCCGTCGGAGAAAATGTTTTTTCAATGACGGAGCCGGTAATCACGTTTTTGAGCTTTGTTCTGACAAAAGCCGCGCCTTTACCCGGTTTCACATGCTGGAATTCAACAACGGAATAAACGTTTCCTTCCAGTTCGAATGTAACGCCGTTTCTGAAATCGCCTGCTGAATACATATAATAAATCCTCCAATATGTAATCGGGATGTCCCGATATTTTTCTGCATATTCTGATGGAAACATCAATATACATAATACATGTCTATTATACATCAACCGGCGCCTTTTTTCAAGAGGGTATCGGAAACAACAATCTGAAAAAAAAATGAAATATGTGTGGCGTTTGCCGTTGGAGTTTGAAAATGAAGAAAAATCATCGTGTATTTTATTGCTTTTTTGTCCTTTGCCTCAGTTTTATTCTTGTTATGGCAGGGTTCTGTGTTTCCGCCAGCGCGCCTCCGGTGATTATTCTGGATCCCGGTCACGGCGGGGAGGACGGCGGCGCCGTCGGCATATCGGGCAGCGTGGAAAAGGATCTGAATCTGGATCTGGCAAAAAAAATGGCGGAACTGTTCTCCGGCGCGGGATATGAGGTTATTTTGTCCCGGTCCGGCGATGAAGATACCGACGGCCGGGACGGTTTTTATAAACGAAAGGATATTCTTGCCCGGCTTGCTCTTGCAGAACAATATCCGAATTCCGTTTTTATTTCGATCCATATGAATTCATCCACTTCTGAAAAAGACAAGGGATTTCAGGTTTTTTACGGCCTCAAAAACGGCCGGAGTTCGGAACTTGCCGAGGCGATTTACGCTTCTGTTTTTAAAAATATGGAAGTGACGCGGCTTCGTGAGGTGAAAAAAGCGCCGGAAACGGTTTATCTGATGAAAAATCTAACAATTCCGGCGGTGTTGATTGAGTGCGGTTTTATTAGCAACCGTTCAGATGCCACGCTGTTAAACGATCCCGCTTACCGGGAGAATTTAGCGTTCGTCCTGTATAGCGGGATCGTTGATTTTATCGAAAAAAGAACCGATTTATCTTCCGAAGGGGAAGAAGAGGATATTTTGACCGGCGATCAGAATATCTTGGCAACCTCCCGTAGCCAGGCTTCACAGGATTTTGTCCACTGATTCAGATACGGCAGGTTGAGCGAATGGACGCCGTTCGCCTGCCCCTGGCCGTGCGGTCCGTAGGGATAGAGGTGCAGTTCCACAGGAACTTTATGTTTTGCCAGCGCCGAAGCCATAACCAAGGCGTTTTCTACCGGAACGCAGGCGTCCTCCGCTGTATGCCAGATAAATACCGGCGGCATTTCCGGGGTTACGTTTTTTTCAAGAGAGAAAAAGTCCCGCCATTTCGGATCAGCGGCTTTTTCTTCACCGAGAAAATTAACAACGCTTTCCTGATGACCGAAAGATTCGGCGGAAATGACCGGATAGGAAAGAATGGCAAAATCCGGACGGGCGCTGACTTCGTCGATTTCATCGGTGGGACAAAGTTTTTCCCGGAAATGAACGGCGGCAGAACCGGCCAGATGACCGCCGGCAGAAAAACCGATTATGCCGATTTTATTCGGGTCGATTGATAATTCTTCTGCATGAAAGCGAAGCGTGCGGATTGCCCGCTGTACGTCCATCAGCTGGCAGGGATAGTGGTCGGGGGCAAGCCGGTAGGTCAGAACATAAGAGGAGATACCGAGTTTTTGAAACCATTCCGCGCAGTCATAGCCTTCTTGGTCGTACGCCAGAAAACCATAGGCGCCGCCCGGGCAGACGATAATAGCCGGCCGTTTTTCCCCTTCGGCGGGGAAAGGTTTTAAATCCGGAACAACGCGGCCGGAAAAAAGCGGGGGATTTTTCCAGAGTTTGATATTGTCCATAACATGTAATTCCCTTCCATAGAGTATATAGTATGAGTATAGCAATTCATACCGAAAAAGTCAATGACATTTTGGTAAAAAAAGAAGAACAATGACGGACAGGAGACAAAAAATGATACGAATGTGCGATTTGAAACCGGGGCAGAAGGGGCGGATTCTTTTTCTGGAAACCGATTCTCCCTTGCGGGAACGTTTGTTTATTATGGGGCTGACGCCCGGCTGCGTGGTCGAAATGGTCGGAAAAGCGCCTTTTGGCAGTCCGCTTATTTTCCGTCTCCGCGGGTATTCCTTAACACTCCGGAAAAAAGACCTTGAAAAAATCGGGGTAGCTCTTTTATGAGAATCGCGCTGGCCGGGAATCCGAACTGCGGAAAGACTACGCTTTTTAACCGTTTGACCGGGGGGAACGGCAAGGTCGGAAATTTTCCAGGGATTACGGTGGAAAACCGGGAAGGGGAAATGCGGCTCGGCAAAAAGACCGTTTGCCTGGTGGATCTGCCCGGCGTATATTCTCTCTGTCCTTTTTCGGAAGAGGAGAAAACTGCAAGAAAACTGTTGCTGGAAAGGCCTGACATTGTTGTTCAGGTTGTTGACGCCGGAAATCTGCCGCGGAATCTTTTTCTGACGTTTCAGCTGCTGACGCTCGGAATCCCTATGCTGCTGGCTGTTACCATGACGGATGAACTGGAAAAAAACGGCGGAACCATCGATTACCGGCTTCTGTCTTCGCGCCTTGGCATACCGGTATGTCCGGTTTGCGGAGTTTCGGGAAAAGGAATGGAAGAATTGAAAAAAAAATTGGAGTCGGTCGGTATCCGTCGGCCATCGGCAGACTCTTTTTTCTTTCCTTCTTCCTATGAGAAAGTTCGTTCTGTCGTTTTACCGAAAGCAGCAGAGAAGAGGCTGCCTGCTGATTTTCTATTGGAACAGGTTCTTTCGGGAAATACAGAATTTTTAGCCTTTTTTTCCGAAAAGGAACGGCTGGCTATTACTGCTGCCACCGGAACTTTTCGTGATGCGCAGGCGCAGATCGCTGCCTTTCGTTATCAAAAAATCGATGAAATCTGCAAGCGGGCGCTGTCTGTGCCGCGAAAAGAAAACCGGTTTTCTGAAAAACTTGACCGGATTGTTTTCGGCCGGATTTCTTCTTTTGCCGTTTTGATTTTGGTTCTGTTTGCTTTATTTTTCGTTACCTTTTCCTTTCCTGGCGGATTTTTTCGGGATTGGATCGGCGAGCAGACGGAAATTGTTTCTTCCGGTGTTTTTTCGCTGCTTTTGCAGACCGGCGCTTCTGAGTGGGCGTGCCGCATGGTGTGTGAGGGCGTTTTGCAAAGTATAGGCGGGGTTTTATCGTTTTTGCCTTCGGTTCTCTGCCTTTTTTTTGTTCTTGCTTTGCTGGAGGACAGCGGCTATCTTGCCCGGGTCGCGGTTCTTTTTGACCGGCCGTTTTCACGCGTCGGACTTTCGGGGCGTTCTGCGGTCCCGCTTCTGATGGGGTTTGGGTGTTCCGTCCCTGCCGTCATGGCCTGCCGCACCGTTTCCGGTCAGTCCGGGCGGAGAAGAAGCATCTTTTTGGTTCCGTTTGCTTCCTGCAGCGCTAAAATACCGATCTATACGGTTTTTGCCGGATTGTTTTTTGAAAAAAATATTTTTTTTGTTTTTCTTTTTCTCTACATTTTGGGTCTTTTCTGCGGATATTTTTCTCTTGATGTTCTTCGCCGGCTTTCTCCGGCAAAAACGTCTGATTTTTTTATCGAACTTCCTCCGTACCGGCTTCCCCGATTCAAAAATGCGCTGATTTCCGTTCGGGAAAAATGTACGGATTTTCTCCGTAAAGTTTTTACGGTGATCTTTCTTTCGGGTCTTCTTGTTTGGCTGTTGAAAAATATCACGGTTTCCGGCCGGGATATTCTGCAGATTGCCGGTTCGTGGCTGATTCCGATTTTCACGCCTCTCGGTTTCGGAAATTCCGAGAGCGTGACGGCGCTTCTCTCAGGGCTGGCAGCAAAAGAAGCCGTGGTTGCTTCGTTCTCTGCGGTTTTAGGCGGACTTGAGCCTTTAAAATTTTTGTTTACGCCGGCATCTGCCCTTTCTTTTATGACTTTTACGCTGTTTTATCCGCCTTGTTTTTCTGCTCTTGCCGCTGTCAAAAAGGAAGCCGGAGGAAAAAGGTGCGCGGCGATATTTTTCTTCCAGCTTGTTTTTGCCTGGGCTGCGGCGTTTACTGTTTATCGGTTTTTCGATATCTTTTTCTAACTTTCCCTTGACTTTTTGAATGTGAAGTGATACAATAAAGTATTGTTTTTTGCATAGAAAGAGGTGGTTTTTGTGCCAGTTTATCAGGGAGAATATCTGAATGAGATATCCTTTCCTCTCGGCGGCATCGGCTCCGGTTCCGTCGGCCTTGCCGGAAACGGTCATTTGGTCGATTGGGATATCTTCAACCGTCCGGCAAAGGGCAGTCTGAACGGTTATACGCATATTGCCGTGAAAGCGGTGGATGATGAGGGAAATGTTTTTCCTAAAATTTTGCAGGGCGATGTAACCAAAAACCTTTCGGGTCAGTTTATGAAAGGGGATTATATCGGTTTTGGTTTCGGACCTTCGATTACGACGATGGCCGGTTTTCCCCATTTTAAAAATGTGGTGTTTAAAGGGGAATTCCCGATTGCAGAACTGACCTTTACCGACGAGGCTTTTCCCGGCATCGTCCGGCTGACGGCGTTTAATCCGTTTATTCCTCTCGACAGTAAGAATTCTTCAATCCCGGCGGCTTTTTTTACGGTTTCTGTTGAAAACAATACCGGGAAAAACTATCGGTATACCGTTGCGTTTTCGTTGCAGAATCCTTATGAAAAAACCAGAAATACCGCGGTTACCCGTGACGGCTGCACCGGTCTGTTTCTGACGGGAGACGGGGTGGCGGACGATGAGGTTACCTACGGCGATCTGTCGGTGTTTACCGACCATCCGGACAGTTTTGTTCAGACCTATTGGTATCGGGGCGGCTGGCAGGACGGCAACGCAACTTTCTGGCGGGATTTCAATTCTCCGGAACGGCTGCGTCCCCGCGAGTATCCGGAGCCCGGGAAGGACGATATGGGGACCTTGGAAAGTTCTTTTTCTGCGTCGGCCGGCAGCCGTTATTCGGTTCGGTTTGTCATGGCGTGGAATCAGCCGAATTTTTATAATTACTGGGATCCGGCTTTTGATTCCGACGGAAAGCATATTTCCTGGAAGAATTATTACGCTACGGTTTTTCCGACTTCGGCCGATTCGGCTGTTTATTCGCTGAACAATTTTACCGGGCTGTATGCAAAAACAAAACTTTTTAAAGACGCTCTTTTTGACACTTCTTTGGATCCGGTCATATTGGATGCTGTTTCGGCGACGTTATCGGTATTGAAATCCCCGACGACCCTTCGTTTTGACGACGGCGCCTTTTACGGCTGGGAGGGCGTGATGGCGGAGAAGGGTAGCTGCGAAGGTTCCTGTACGCATGTCTGGAATTATAACTATGCCCTTCCGTTTCTGTTCCCGGATCTGGAACGGTCGATGCGGGATTTGGAATATGAATATAATCAGTTTGAAAACGGCCGGATGCGCTTTCGGCTTCTGCTTCCGAAAGGAACCGACAACGGATGGTGGGACATGCCCTGTGTTGACGGACAGATGGGCGGGATTTTCAAGATATACCGGGAATGGAAAATCAGCGGCGACAGCGAATGGCTGCGGAAAATCTGGCCGAAGGCCAAACGTTCGCTGACCTATGCGTGGCACCCGGAAAATCCGTATCGCTGGGATGCCGATAAAGACGGCGTTCTGGAAGGCCGGCAGCATCATACGCTTGATATGGAATTGTACGGTCCTTCGGCCTGGCTGGAGGGCATGTATCTTGCCGCGCTGAAAGCCGCGGCGGAAATGGCTGAATTTTTAGGGGAAAAAGAAGACGCTGCGGAATACCGTTCGCTGTTTGAGCAGGGGAAAAAGTGGACGCAGGAGAATTTGTTCAACGGTTCATACTATATTCAAAAAATCGATGTGAAAGACCGTTCGGTTCTTGCGCCTTTTCCGGGAACGGAGGAACGGTACTGGAATGAGGAGGCCGGAGAGATCAAATATCAGATCGCGGACGGTTGCGATATCGATCAGCTGTGCGGGCAGTGGCATGCCGATTTGATTGGACTGGGCGATATCTTTCCGCCGGATGACCGGAAAAAAGCGCTTACTTCTCTGTACCGGAATAATTATAAAAAGACCTTTCGGAATTTTGCCAACCCGTGGCGTAATTTTGTCCTTAATGACGAAAGCGGAACCGTGATGTGCGAGTATCCGGAGGGAACGCAGAAACCGGCGATTCCCGTTCCGTATTGCGAGGAGACCATGCACGGGTTTGAATATCAGCTTGCCGGGCTGTTTTTCAGCCATGGCATGATTGACGAAGGGGTTTCCGTCGTCCGGGGTATCCGGGAACGGTACGACGGCAAAAAACGAAACCCCTGGAATGAACTGGAATGCGGAAGCAATTACGCCAGATCGCTTGCCAGCTATGGGCTGATTCCCATTGCCGGCGGTTTTCGGTTTGATATGGTTCGGAAAATGATCGGGTTCGATCCGAAAGTTACCCCCTGTGCGTTTCGGAGTATTTTCAGCGTTGCCGATGCTTGGGGCAAGGTTGTGATTACAGAAAATGAGCTAACTCTAACCCTGCTGGGGGGAACGCTGGTTCTGAATGCCTTTTTTCTTCCGTTTGCCAAGAAATTGACCGGAGCGTTTGCCGACGGCAAAGAAATTCAGGCGGAGAAAAACGGTGATGAAGTTTTGCTGGACAGCCTTGGCTTTGAGCGGACTTTGGTTTTTCGCTTCGAAAGAAAATAGAGAATATGCGCAGGGCGGGAATGACAACTCCCGCCCTGCCGGTTATTTTTATATTGGCTTTTTTAGGGGGGTTCCCTTGATCTTTTTTCGGAGACCGAGAATTCCCGCCATATTGATCAGAATCATGCCGGAGTTGATTAGTTCGGCAAGAAGCCACAGTTTCTCAGCTGAAAAAACCGCGCCGAAAAAAACCGACAGGCAGAAGATGAGCCGGAACCCCCGTTGGCTTTTGGGGCTTTCGCCAAAAAGGAATACGGCGCAGCTTTCCCCGTAATACGACCAACTCAGAACCGAGGCCACGGCAAAAAATAAAATGCAGATGGAAATAAACAGGCCGCCGGCAGAGCCGAAAACCTTTTGAAATGCGGCAAAAAGGCCGTTGTATCCGTCGTTTTCCGCGCCGGCGCAGAGGATGACCAACCCTGTGATCCCGGAAATGACAACGGTATCAAGAAATACCTCGACCGCTCCCCAAAGCCCTTGCTCTTCCGGCCGCCGTTCCCGGCAGGAACCATGGGCAAGACCGGCGCTTCCCAATCCTGCTTCATTGGAAAAAACGCCTTTGATCATGCCCTGCTTGAAGGCCGCCACGATGCCGCAGCCAAGCAGTCCGCCGGTGGAGGCCTCCAGTGAAAAGGCCGAACGGAAAATTTCCTGAAAAATTGCCGGTAGCCGGGAAAGGTTGAGAAAAATGATAATCAGCCCTGCGGCTAAATAGCAAAAACCGAAAAGCGGAAGAATGATTTCCGTTACCTTCAGAACGCCGCGGATTCCTTTTAAGACAACCGGCAGAAAAAAAACAGTGAGCAGAATCCCGATCCAGACCGGAGAAATATGGAATGTCGGACAGCAGCTCAGCGAAACGGCATTGATTTGCGTCATGGATCCCATCAGAACGGCTGAAATCAGGCCGAGCGCTGCAAAAACCACGGCAGCGGCCGGGCTTTTGGTTCCTTTTTCAATATAAACCATTGGCGCAAAGGAATAGTTTTTGTTTTTCGGCAGATGTAAGTCCTGCCCTTCGCTGACCGAAAGCCAGATTTCCGCATATTTGATTACCATGCTCAGAAAGGCCGTCAGGGTCATCCAGAACAGACTTCCCGCGCCGCCGATTGCTATCGCAGCAGAAACGCCGACGATATTGCCAACGCCGATGGTTCCTGCAAGTGATGTGATAAATGCCTGCAGGGAAGAAAGCCCTTCCGAAGTGTTTTTTCCGGAAAAAAGATTGCCAACGGTTTTTTTTGTTAATTTTCCGAAGTGCAGAAACTGAAAAAAACCGGTTTTGGCCGAAAAATAAAATCCTGCCGCGATCAGCAGCAGCGCCGTGATCAGGCCGGCTGTTTCATTGATGAAAGACAGGGTTGTCATGAAATCCTCCCGGTTCTGGAATGATATATTTTTTTGTTTGTCAGGTTTTTCCTGTTCGGTTTCGTTCGCAAAGTCTTTGAAAATTGCGGAGCAGCTTGTTCTTTTCCATTGTATGAGAAATTTCCATTTTTTATATCTTGAAATGCCGTTTGATCTTGATTATAATGAAAATACCCTTCGTTGGCCGGCGGAGGAGAACAGCGGAGTTTTGCCGCGGGATGGAGATTTGTTATGAAAAATTGGAAGCAAAGACTGTTTCATGTGGTAAAAAGCGAGGCGTTTCCTAAAGTTTATCTGCACGGTATTATGCTGCTTTCTTTTCTGCTTTTCGCTATGGGGCTCTTTTTGTGGGGAAAATATCTGAGATCCGGATTTTATCTTTGCTTTGAGCAGGCGGTTCAGACTGTCTACGCCGCAGCGGCAACCGCATCGGTTGCGTTGTTCGGTTATCCTGTTTTTCTTCGCCTTTCCGAACTTAAAAAATAAGCCGGTTGTCTGGATTTTTTCCTGCTTTTTTCCGATCAAAACTTGACAACAGCTGATTTTTTTGTTATAATAAACCAATCGTTTTTCAGTGCGTGGTTGGTGGGTGAAAAAAAAGAGAAGACGGGGATGTGATTGTTTGCTTGGGATTTCGAGCGCTTGTTTTTATCCGGAAAAAACGGAAAATACCGTTTCGGTCATTGCGGAGCTTGGCTATACCCGGGCAGAATTCTTTCTGAATACCCATCGGGAATTTTCTTCCGCATTCCTTTCCGAATTGAAGAAAATGTGCCTGTTTTCCGGAATTACGCCGGTTTCTGTTCATCCGTATACATCGTTTGCCGAGCCGAATTTTTTCTTTTCGGATTATCCGCGCCGCTTTGACGACGGGCTGGAATTATATAAACAATATTTTCATGCCTCCGCCGAATTCGGCGCCCGCTTTTTTGTTTTTCACGGCGGGCTTTGCCGACAGCGGGCAAAAATGCCTCCGGAACGATATGCCGAACGGTATGCGGTTTTGCATGATACCGCGCTGGCAGAGGGGGTAACCCTGTGTCAGGAAAATGTGGTCGATCATCTTTGCGGCAATTCTGAATACGTCGGTTCTCTGAAAAAATTGCTCGGTAAAAATATTGCTTTTGCGCTGGATTTGAAGCAGGCGAACCGGGCTGGGGAAGATCCGATGATTTTTGCCGAAATGATGGGGCAACAATTGATGCATTGCCATGTGAATGATTTTGATCCGGAGCATAGTTGCCTTTTACCCGGTTTCGGAGATTTTGACATCCGGGAGCTTTACCGGAGGCTGAACATGTCCGGGTATCAGGGAGATCTGATTACCGAGGTCTATTCCAATAATTATACGTCTTTGGACGAGATTGTGCAGTCCAGAAAAAAATTACAAAAAATTCTGACAGAATAGAGGCGACAGCGTATGAAATGTCCATATTGCGGCTATCCGGAAAGTAAAGTGGTGGATTCCCGGCCGGCGGAGTCCCGGATTAAGAGACGGCGGGAATGCCTTGGTTGTGAAAAACGGTTTACAACCTATGAAGAGGTGGAACATGTACCGCTGGTTGTGGTAAAAAAGGACGGAAAAACGCGGCAGCTTTTTGAAAAAGAGAAACTGCTGAACAGTTTGCTGAAAGCCTGCAATAAACGGCCGGTTCCCGTATCGGTTCTGGAAAAAGCAGTAGATGAAATCGAATCGGAGCTTCTTAATTGCGTCGACGGGGAAATTATTTCTACGCAAATCGGTGAACTCGCTATGCAGAAACTGCGGCAGATTGATGAGATCGCCTATGTCCGCTTTGCTTCGGTTTATCGGCAGTTTAAAGATGTAAGCACGTTTATGGAAGAAATTCAGGCACTGCTTTCTGCCGATGCAAAAAGAGAAAAATCAGAAAAGCACTAAAAAAATAGGAAAAAATATTTAGATTTAACAAAAAAACCACAAATTAATCACAATTTTCTCTTGCATTTTTGTTTCCAATGTGTTACAATAAAAACATTAAGGGAGAAGTAAAGGTGTTTTTTGTGGATTTTTTTTCGTTTTTTTGTCGGCTGGACGCCGTTGTTGATTTAAGTCATACGCTGCCTTTTCTTACTTTGTTATATATTTTATGCGCGCTTTCGGCGGTCTTTCTGATAATTGGGGTATTTGCCGTTTGTTTGCTCTGGCAGCGGCATAAAAAAGGACAGCGGAAGTGATTTTATCCGGAAATTGGATTTTTCATGAGTTTGAGTCAGCGTTTTTCCGCTGGCACAGATTCTGTATAAATGAGTTGTTAAGAGTTAAAATATCAGGCAGGACGGCATAAAAGCGAAATTCTGTGCCGGGTGTTTACAGTGAAAAAAATACCGGCAGGAAAAGAATTAATATGATGGAACGGCAGAAAACGCATTCGTTTTCTGCCGTTTAAATAAAAAATTGGGATTGCAGAGGATGACTATGCGGGAAAGAGAAAGAATAATCCGGCTGTGGTTTGATATGTGGCTACAGCAGAAGGATATGGGAATTGAGAATATTTTTGCGGAAAATGCGGTTTATGTTGAAAGCTGGGGACCGAAATATGAAACCCAGGCAACGATAAAACATTGGTTTGAAGAATGGAATTTTCGGGGAAAGGTTCTTGCATGGGATATCAAGCAGTACTTTCACAAGGAAAATCAGACAATAGTCGAATGGTATTTCAAAAACAAGATGAACGGCGGCGCTGTGGAAGAATTTGACGGGATGACCCTCATCGGGTGGACGCCGACTAACAAGATAAAATTTTTAAAGGAATTTGGCTGCAACAAAAACAATTATAATCCGTATCAAGAGGGCGATATACCGCAATTCCGGGACGAAAAAGCCGCTTGGTTTTGATAAAATTATTTTTTGCTATGGATTTTTCAGCGATAGAATTCTCGAGAGGCATTGAAAGGTTGTTGCTTTTTTCCCTTTTTTGTGCAGGGAAATTGTCGGAGAATAGAAAGGATTAATTGGCGATTGTTTGCTCTGAAAAAATAGAGATTGTATTGTTGTTTGACTTGGTTGCACGAAGCTGAGACGCTGTCAACGGAACAATGTTGATTTTATTTATTTCTATGTGAAATGCATAAAAAACCGGAAGAAATCTTCCGGTTTTTACCTTTTTATTTTTGTTCCGCATGTTAATCGGCTTTTCCGACATATTCTTCATAGGTAAGATTCTGATCCATAATTTTATAGGAATGTTCGGTTCCGACAAAGCGGTAATGCCATGGTTCATAGATAATTTTGGTGATGGCTGTTTTTTCTTTGGGATACCGCAGGATAAAGCCGTATTCTTTGCAGTGTTCTTTTAACCAACGGTAAGCGTCGGTTTGGTCAAAGTTTTCATTCAGCCGCTGATATTCCGGTGTTACGATATCCGCCGCCAGGCCGGTTTCATGTTCGCTGGTTCCCGGAACGGCATTGATTGTCGCGGCTACCTCCGCGGCTTCGTCATAGGAAAGGGAAGGATCTTCGCCCATCACGATATTGATCCGGTTTTCATACAGCTGCCGTTGATAGGCCGTTGTTCGGTAAGTGGAACAGATCAGCAGATCAATTCCGTCATTTTTGGCTGCGGCGATCATGGCTTTCATTGCCGGTGCGGCGCGGTAGTCCATCTGATAATCGCCCTGAACCGGCGCGAGTTTTACCGTTTCATGATAGCCGGCAGGAAGAGCATAGTCGGGATTACAGAGGATCGTGCTCCATTCTCCTCCGGGGAAGGATTTTTGGTTCTCTTCGGGTTTTGGTTCATTTTGATCCGGTGTTTCGGGTTTTGGTTCTTGCTTCGGTTTTTCGGTTTCATTTGGCTTGGCCGGTGTTTCTGTATTATTGGGGGTTTGCTGCGGTTCCTGCACTTCCGGAGGATTTGGTTCGGCAACTTCCGGGTTTTCATTCGGCGTTTGCGGCTGAGAATCCTGATATTGTGCGTCGGCCGGGTCGGCCGGCCGGTCGGTTTCTTTGGGCAGTATCAATTTGATAACCACTGCTGTTATGATGACCAGAACTGCGAGAAGCGGAATCAGGATCGTGATCGGATTGTTTTTCTTTTTCACGGCAACCATCTCTTTCTTTTTGTGTTGGTTTGGGTTTTTTTATGATAAAAATTACGGCGCGCTTGGTTTTTTCCCTTGTTTTTGTTCCTTGTCCTTTTGGTTCAGCCTTCGCAGCGTTTCTTTTTGAATGATCGCATAAATCACCGCGAAAAGGGGAACGCCGATCAACATTCCGGCAATACCGAAAAGACCGCCGCCGATAAAGGTTGCAACCATGGTCCAGATGGGCGGAAGATCAATGGATTCTCCGGTTACTTTCGGTCCGATTACATTGCCGTCCAGCTGCTGCAGAACCAAAATAAATACCGTAAACCATACCGCCTGCATGGGATCGACCATGAGCAGAATAAAAATAGAGGGGATAGCGCCGAGAAACGGGCCGAAAACCGGAATGACATTGGTGACACCAATAATCACGCTGATCATCATCGGGTATTCCCACCGGAAAATCAGCATGAAAAGAAAACAAAGAACGCCGACAATCAACGAATCGATCAGCCTTGCCGAGAGAAAACCGCTGAAGGTTTTGATCGACAGTGCCATCGTTTCGGAAAGCGCGGTATGGATATTTTCCGGGAAAATTGCCTGAGAAAGCCGCTTGCACTGTGTCATCAGCTTCTTTTTATCGGTGAGGATGTAAATTGACAGAATCAGGCCGACAATTGTATTGGTAATGGCCGAAGCTACATTTTTAGTCAGGTCAAAAATTTTGGGGAAAACGCCGGTGATAATCTGCGGGAAATTTTTTATAATTTCATTGAGCAGTTTTTCTACGCCGGAAAAGAGAGTTTCTTCTATGTTCAGCCATTCGGCGGTACGGCCAAAAAGCTGCTGCAAATTTTCCAGATATCCGTTAAAGTTTTGGATAAACAGATTAATGGAATTCATTAAACTCGGGATAAACAGAAGAATGATTACTGCGATAATGGCGAAGAAAACCAGATAGGAGGCTGCGATGGCTGCCGGTTTGATCCATTTGGGCGTTTTCTGCGGAGCAGACCGTTTTTTTCTGAAATATTTTCCGGCAAAAAGATCGGTCAGAAAATTACAGAGCGGATTCAGAATAAACGCGATGGCAATTCCGATAAAGAGGGGGGAAAGCAGGGAAAAACAGGTAGAAATCAGACCGAGAATCCAGTCGATTTTTACAATCGCTGCAACCAGAACAATACTGACCGTGACAAGCAGGAGCAGACTTTTGAACAGCTTTTTATCCATCGTTTCTTCCTTTCCGAACAAAATCATACCATTATCAGTATACACGAAAAGTTCTTTTTTTGCAATAGAAGCTTTTAAAATGTCAAATTCTTGTTGACAATCGTGTTTTTTTGTGCTATGATAGACCAAACGGCAGTAATTGGTTTTTTCAGAGTGGCTGCAGTTGGTTTTTGTTATGATATTGAGTGTGATCTGGGAGGTTTTTTATGGCAGTGCATCAAGCGGCGATTATCGGGCTCGGCGCAATTGGCGCCGGGGCTCATGCTCCGAATTATGCAAAAAATGAACGGGTGCAGGTTCGCTATCTGTGCGATCTGGTTCCGGAAAAATCCAAGTGGGCTAAAGAACATTTTGAGTTGAAAGACGCGGAGATTCTGACCGATTATACAGAGTTGCTCGGCAGGACGGACTACGATGTGGTTTCGGTTTGTCTTCCGAATTATCTTCATGCGCCGGTATCGGTGGATTTTCTTAACGCAGGGAAGGATGTCCTCTGTGAAAAACCGATTTCGGTTTCAATGGAAAAGGCGCTGGAGATGAAGGAGGCGGCCGACCGGAACGGGAGAATTCTGAATATCGGTGTGGTAAACCGTTTTAACGGCTATGTCGATGAGCTGCGGAAAATCGTGGAGTCGGGAGAGCTTGGAGAAGTCTATCACATTTATTGTTCGTTCCGGGATTGTCGGCGGATTCCCGGCATGGGCGGATGGTTCACTGAGAAAAAGTATTCCGGCGGCGGTGTTCTGATCGATTGGGGCGTCCATTATATTGACTTGATTCTTTATATTCTCGGAAATCCGGATATCTGCACGGTTTCCGGTAAGGCTTTCTGCAAGCTTGGTTCTCCTATGAAAGATTATGTGTTTGAAAATATGTGGGCCGGTCCGCCGAATTATGACGGCGTATATGATGTCGATGATTCCGTTACCGGTTTTGTCCGGACTTCCGGCCCCACTATTTCTCTGAACGGAGCCTGGGCGCAGAATATCGGCGAAAGCGAATGTTTTATTGATTTTCTCGGAACGAAAGGCGGCGCACGGCTTCAATACGGAAAAGAATTTACCCTTACGCAGACAGCAGATGGAAAAGTTGTTCATCATACGCCGGAAATCAGCGCGCCGGATATGTTTTATGCCGAAATTGATGCTTTTCTGGATTCGGTGGAAACCCGGGAGAAGAACCGTGCGAATATCGACCGGGTGCTGATTACCCAGAAAATTTTGAATGGGATTTATGATTCTTCCACAAAGAACCGAGAGATTGTTTTTCCCTCTTGATTTATTGATACAACGGTTCTTCGAACCGGGAGATTGTTTTTTCTTCTTGATTTATTGAAATAACGCTTCTTCGAACCGGGAGATTGTTTTTTTCTTTTTGATTTCCCGGAAGAATGGTTTTAAAAATCAGTAGATTGTTGTTTGTTACTGTTGTTGAAAAGGAACGTTCTGTTCTCCGCAGACATAGGATAATAAAGAACACGATTCTTTAAAGATCGCGTTCTTCAGAGAAAATGATTCGCATTTTTCTGATGCTAAACGAATGACAGACCTTTGCGGATCGTATTCTTTTTGTGCAAAAGAATAAGGATCGATATGGTTTGAATTCTTTAGGAAGAAACGTTTATGTTTTTCTGATCCAATATGTATGGTATAATAGCGGGGGTGAAACGAATGTTTTTTAATAACAACAGCAATATCTGGATCATTATTATTGCCGTGGTGGTTATCTGGCTGCTTTTTGCCGATAATAACGATTGTGGCTGCGGATGCGGTAACAACAACGGCTGTGGCTGCGGCTGCAACTGATTGGAATTCTGAATAAAACAAAAGAACGGACCGGAAATTTCCGGTCCGTTCTTTTTTCAGCAAAAAAGACGGTAAATTGCCTCTGCGTAAATAGCGGTAAGATTTAGCAGTGCTTCGATACTGATGTATTCATCCGCGCCGTGAAGGCCGCCGCCTTGGGAAGGATCATTTTCATCGATCGGTCCGAAGGCAACGCCGCGGCTGTCAAACGCCTTGGCATAAGTTGCGCCCCGGCAGGAGAGAAAAGCAGCGGTCTTTCCTGTGATTTTTTGATAAATTTCCGCCAGCTTTTGCAGGCGCGGGTCTTCTTTTGGCATATAGGTGCTTTTGTCGGCTTTTTCAATGGTAAAGGCCGCGTTTTCTTTTTGCGCTGTTGCCGAAAGTTGATTGTATATCTGTTTTTCATCCGCCTGAATCGGAAGCCGGAGATCAATCGAGAGTTTCGGTATTTGCCCCCGGTTATAATCGGCCATCCCGAGATTCATCGTCATATCTCCGATAATGTCATCGGTGGAAAAGATTCCGAGTTTTTCTCCGCAGAAATCATCGACGAGATAACGTGCCGCGAATTCCAGATAATTGTTTTTGCTTCCGGTTTTTTCCAGTATGCGGTTCAGGAGCCGGATCATGGAAAAAATTGCGTTTTTTCCTGCCTGCGGCGTGGAACCGTGCGCAGAGATTCCGACTGTCTGTATAAAAACAGTGTTGCCGGTTATTGAAAATTCCGCATCGGACTGACTCAGAATTTTTTTAATTTCTCCGGTAAGCGCAGGGTCTGTTTTCAGCCGGCTGCGGCAAAGATCCGCCACACAGTTATACGCCCGTCCGCCGGACAGTTCTTCCAGCAAAACCGAGCCGGATTCCCGGATTTCCGGAAAGCTGAAATCGGCGAAAATAACGCCGGCTTCAGCAAAAACAATCGGGAAACTGCTGTCCGGCGTCAGGCCGAAATCCGGAAGACCGTTTTCGTTTACGTACCGTTTTAAATCTTCCATTCCCCGTTCTTCATCTCCGCCGAGGATCAGCCGGATTTCCGCTTTCGGTTCGATTCCCAGGCATTTGAGCGCCTTTAAGGCATATAAAACGGCGATTGCCGGCCCTTTGTCGTCAAGAACGCCTCTGCCGTAAATCTTTCCGTCCCGGATCGATGCTTTCCAGGGATCCCGGCTCCAGCCGTCGCCGGCAGGAACAACGTCGAGGTGGCTGGCAATATATACTTTTTCCGGAGATTTCTGTTCTTTTCCGCCGTACAGAATCTCGGTGCAGTAGCCGTTATTTTTTGCGCGGAAACCCATCTCCGCCGCCATTTTTGCAGCAAGTTCCAGGGCTTTTCCGACAGGCTCTCCGTAAGGATACTGCGCTGTCGGGTTCTGAAAATAACTGGGAATCTGAACCATCGCAATCACGTCTTTGACGATCCTGTCCCGGTGCAGTTCGGCAAAATCTTTAAACATCAGAGTGCAAACCCCTTAATTTTTTTGAACTGCTGATATTTCTGATCCCAGCGTTCCGTGTCTTTCGGCGTATATTCCTCTACATCGAAGGGAAGTTTTCTTGCTTCTTCTACGTTTTCAATCTCGCCTGCTGCAATCAGCTGCATGATGATGTTTCCGAGAGCCGTTGCTTCTACCGGTCCCGCTGTGACCCGTTTTCCTGTTGCATTGGCGGTGAAGGCACAGAGATTTTTATCTTTTGTTCCGCCGCCGATAATATGAATGACGTCGATGGAATGGCCGAGGATATCTTCCAACGCTTCAATATAATAGCGGTAGGTAAGCGCTAGGCTTTCGAGAATACAAAGAATGGTCTGTCCTTTGGTTTTCACCGGATTTTGTCCGGTTTTTTTCAAAAATTCCGAAATTCTTCCCGGCATATTGCCCGCCGGGGTAAAGAGGGGACAGTTCGGGTCGATAAAAACATCGGCTGAGGTTTCGGTTTCCAGCATTTTGTCAATATCTTTGAAAGAAAGTTCGCAGCCTTCCCGAATCCATTGCCTCCGGGTTTCCTGAATCAGCCACAGGCCTGAAATGTTACGAAGAAAACAGAAGGTATCCTCCACGCCGCCTTCATTGGTGATTTCCGAACGGAAACTCTTTTCGTTAATAATGGGTTCGGTCGTTTCCGCTCCCAGAAGCGACCAGGTTCCGCTGGAAATATAGCAGGATTTTTCTCCTTTTTTGATCGGCGCCGCGACGATGGCCGATGCGGTGTCGTGCGAGGCCACGGCAACGACTTTCGCTGGGTGGATTCCGATTTCATCGGTCAATTCTTTTTTCAAATGGCCGATGACGGTTCCCGGTTTGACAATTTTGGGAAACATTTCCGTATCAAAGCCGAGCTGCCGGAGTAGTTCAAAGTCGTAATCTCTTTTTTCCGCTTTCAAGAACTGTGAAGTCGAGGCTTCGGTATATTCCGCGACCTTTTCTCCGGTCAGAAAATAAGCGAAGAGGTCGGGAATAAACAGTAAGGTTTTCGCGCGGGAAAGAAGCGCCGGGCGCTGCTGCTTGAGGGCAAACAGTTGATACAGGGTGTTGATGGTCAGAAACTGTATTCCGGTTCTTTGGTAGATCGTTTCTTTGGCGCAGGCCTGAAAAAGGCTTTTTTCAATATTTTCAGTCCTTTTGTCCCGGTAATGCACCGGGTTTTCCAGCAGATAACCATCTTCATCGAGCAGACCGAAATCCACGCCCCAGGTATCGATACCGATGGTGTCAATATCCGGATGACCGAGATTTACGCATTTTGTCAAACTCTGTTTAATTTCAAAAAACAGACGGAGGATATCCCAGTAAAAGGTTCCGCCGGCTTCCACGGGATCATTGGAAAAACGGTGAATTTCCTCTGTTTTCAGAACGCCGTTTTCATAGATTCCCAAAATGGCGCGGCCGCTGGACGCCCCGAAATCGAACGCGAGAGTTTTCATATTTGTAAACCGTACCTTTCTTAATTATTCAGCAGGAGGCCAAACGCTTACCAGCCCTGGAAGTTTTCATTGATTTCTTTTACTTCCGCGTCGGTAATGCTGGCGATATTTCCGAGTTTCAGTGCGGAAAGCACGCTGTTGGCGCTGTATTCGAGGACTTCCAGCCGGTCAAAGGCCTGAAGCGGTGTTTTTCCTGCGGTCAGCACGCATTCTTTTTCAACCAGAACAACCGGAACCGTTGTGCTGATGGTTTCGCTGATCGTTCCGTCGGCCAGCGCGGAGAAGGGCGCGGTTTTGATATCCCGGAGCATGATATAACTTTCCGGAATCAGCCTTGCGTTAAAGTTTTTGCCGGAGAGAACAAAGGCCATAATGTGCGGCGGATATGCCAGATAAAGAGTGTTGAATTCGGGGTGTTTCTCATAGATTGAAAGCAGCATAGCGTAGGTCGGATCGGGGGTTTTTCCTTCTTCGACCTGGCCGTCTTTGATTTTTACGATGTCTTCAGGCGTCAGGCTGTTTCGGTCTTTGCCTGCCGGGGTGATCAAAATGCTGCCGTCTTCCAGTTTTACTGCAAGAGTGCCGTCCAGGCATGAGGTGATATTCAGCGTATAGGAACGTTTGCAGAGATCGCAGATTTCCTGCCGCTGTTTCTGCTCTTCTTCGCTTTGGCTGCCGTTGACAAAGGTTTTGGCGGCCGGCGGTTCAATTTTATTTTTTGTCCGGTATTCGGCGAGGCTGCAGCCTGCGGTATTGGCGTTAATCTGCATTCTGGCGGCAAAATCCAGGCTTTCATAAAGAGAATAGGCTTCGTCAAGGTCTTTCCCTCCGACAACGGCGCCGTGAGAGTCCATCATGACGATATCGTATCCTTTTTTGAATTCTTCCGCAATAATATTTCCGAGTTTCAGGCTTCCCGGCAGCGAATAAGCGGAGGTGGAAATATTGCTGCACATCTTTTCGGTGTGAGAGGTCAGGTGCACGTTCGGTATGGTGCGGGTGACGGCAAATGCAACGATTGCCGGGGCGTGCGCGTGAACGATTGCTTTGATGTCCGGGCGCAGTTTATACACATTGCTGTGAAACGGCAGTTCACAGGAGGGTTTGTGTTTTCCTTCCACCGTTCCATCGGGGCGGACTTTGATAATGTCGTCAAGAGTCAGGCGGCCTTTATCAATAGCGCTCGGGGTGATATAAATGTTGCCCTCTTCGTCAATGGTCGAGATATTTCCGCCGGAGGTCGTTGTCAGACCGCGGTAGTAAACTCGGTTGATGATTTCCAGTACTTTTTCAGCGGGGTTTGTGTTTTTCATGATTGTTATACTCCAATCTGCCGGTAACCGGCAAATAAATTTTTATTTTTCATTTTCCTTTGCGCCCTTGATTGTCAGGGAAATTCTTTTTTTTGTCGTATCGACCGAAAGAACCCGGACTTTGACAATATCGCCGACCTTCAGAACTTCGGAGGGGTGTTTGATATACCGGTTGCAGATCTGCGAGATGTGAACCAGTCCGTCCTGATGCACGCCGATATCGACAAAAACGCCGAAATCAATTACGTTGCGTACCGTTCCGGTTAATAGGTCGCCTTCCTTGAGATCGTTGATGTCCAGGATGTCTGTGCGGAGAAGCGGCGGCGGCAGTGAATCCCGGATATCTCTGCCGGGTTTGGCCAGCTCCTTTAAAATATCATTGAGCGTAGGCAGGCCGATCTGACATTCTTCCGCGGCTTTTTGTCTGCCGTATAGGTCTGCCTTGGAGGGAAGCAGTTCCAGAGAATTGCCCTGAATATCTTTTTCGGTATAGCCGAAAAGAGAGAGCAGCTGTTTGGCATGATCATAGGATTCCGGATGAACAGCCGTATTGTCCAGCGGATTTTTCGCATGGGGAATCCGAAGAAATCCGGCGCACTGTTCATAAGCTTTCGGCCCGAGTTTCGGTACTTTTTTTAATTGTGTCCGGCTGGTAAACGCGCCGTTTTCTTCCCGGTAGGCCACAATGTTTTTCGCTACCGTGGATGAAATTCCGGAAACATAGCCGAGCAGAGAAGGGGAGGCGGTATTCAGGTCTACGCCGACGGAGTTGACGCAGGATTCCACCACGCCGCGCAGCGATTCTTCCAGCCTTGCCTGCGGCATATCGTGCTGATACTGGCCGACGCCGATACTTTTCGGGTCTATTTTCACAAGTTCTGCCAACGGATCCTGCAATCTTCGGGCAATTGAAACGGCGGAACGTAGCGAAACATCGAAATCCGGAAATTCCGCAGCGCCCAGTTTGGATGCTGAGTAAACCGAGGCTCCGGCTTCGTTGACCACCATGTAGCTGACCGGCCGGGAAACTTCCCGGATGGTTTCCGCAATGAAAATTTCTGCTTCTTTGGAAGCGGTTCCGTTTCCGATGGAAATGCAGTCGACGGAAAAACGGTCGATATAGGCTTTTATTTTTTTTGCGGCCTCTTCTTTTTTATTCTGCGGCGGCGTTGGATAGATGACGTCGGTTGTCAAAACTTTTCCGTTTTCATCGACAACGCAGATTTTGCATCCCGTCCGATAGGCAGGGTCAACGGCCAGCACGGTTTTTCCTTTGACCGGCGGCTGCATCAGCAGCGGTTTCAGGTTTTGCCCGAACATTTTAATGGCCTGTTCGTTGGCTTTTTCGGTCAGGTCGTTTCTCAGTTCCCGTTCCACCGAAGGGAATATCAGCCGTTGATAGGCGTCTTCGGCTGCGCTTCGGCACAGTTCCGTGAAAATACTGCCGTCTTTTACATATCGGCGGAAGAGGATCGCTTTTGCGTTTTCTTCGGGTATTTCGATCGCTGCTTTCAGAAATTCTTCCTTTTCCCCCCGGTTGACCGCCAGTATCCGGTGACTCGGAATTTTTGCAATCGGTTCGGCATAGTCGTAATACATCGTATAAACCGATTGCTTTTCCGGATCGCCCTTTGAAGAAACCGTTCCCTGACGGAAGGCAAGCGTTTTTAACTGTTTGCGGATTTCGGGATCGTCAGAAATGGTTTCTGCAATAATGTCGCAGGCGCCGGCCAGCGCTTCTTCGGCGGAAAGAACGCCTTTTTCTTCATTGATATAGGCTTCTGCTTGTTTTTCGGGCGTTCCTGAGCGGAGCTGCTGCGCCAGAATCATTTCGGAAAGCGGTTCTAGTCCTTTTTCTTTTGCGATCGAGGCTCTCGTTCTGCGCTTCGGCTTATAGGGCCGGTAAATATCTTCAATTTCTGCCAGTGTTTTGGCTTCGGCAAGCGCCGTTTCAATTTCCGGCGTCATTTTTTCCTGTTCGGTAATGCTGGCGGAGACTTCCTGTTTTCTTTTTTCAAGATTCCGCAGATATTGCAGACGGTCGTAGATTTCCCTCAGAACCTGATCGTCGCAGGAACCGGTCATTTCTTTGCGGTACCGTGCGATAAAAGGGATCGTGTTGTCGGCGTCGATCAGCGCAACGATATTTTCCGCGTGATTTTGCCTGATTTTAAATTCCTCGCAAAGGGTTTTTATGATGTCCATATCAATTCTCCGTTTTACAGCTTCTGAAAAATTATTTCATTTCGCAGATTAAAGCCTGCAATAAAACAGGCTTTAACCAAAATCGTTTTCGTGTTATTTCTTTTGGGAAAGTTCGTCGATCGAAATCGCCACATCGTGTTTGACTGGTTTCCATTCTACCTTTTTAAATGCGGCGGCAACGGCAATCGGCACATACGTGAACATGAAAAGGGGGAAGGTGAATACCGAAAGGATTTTTTTCGGCGCGGAACAGTGAATCTGGTTCCATTCTGTAATCGTTGTAATCAGCCCGACAAGGAAGACCGTCAGGTATCCGTTCCCGATCAGTTTCAGGATAGTCAGAATCAGTGAGAGCAGATTCCCGCCGGTAGCCAGCGTTACAATCAGCCCTGCGGCATTGACCAAAATGGCGATAAAGGTCAGAATAATGGCCGGGAGAATAATCATTGACATATCGAAAAAGGTGAAACAGCGCGGGGAAAAAAGCCCACGAAGCATTTTGGTTCCGAATTTCCGGAACACCTGATAATATCCTCTGGTCCAGCGGACTCTCTGATGCCAGGAAGCCATGAAAGTCTCCGGCTGCTCGTCATAGAAAACGGCGCTGCCGCAGTAACCGATGGTTTCGCCTTTGATAATGCTGTCAATAACGAATTCGATATCTTCTGTCAGAAGATGGAACGGCCAGCCGCCGTTTTCTTTGATCAGACTGCTGCTGACTACAAAGCCCGTTCCTGCAATCGCCGCGCTGGTTCCGAGCAGCATTCTTGGATAATTCAGATATTTCGCGTCCCTCAGGAACCAGAGGGAGTAGCCTGCCGAAATCCAGTTCGCGCCGTAATTCTTAGAGTTTCTGTAGCTGGTTATGATACGATATCCGTGGCCGAAAACCTTGTTCATTTCAGTGATATAGTTCGGCTCCAGCAGGTTATCCGCGTCAAAGACGAAATATCCGTCATAGCTTTCAATGCCATAGTCTTTTTCAATATTCTGGAACAAAAAATTCAGCGCATAACCTTTGCCGCGTTCTTCCCGGTTGAACCGTTCATAGACGATCGCCCCCGCGTTTCTCGCCGTTTCGGCGGTCTTGTCGGTACAGTTATCGGCAACGATAATGATATCAATCAGTTCCGAAGGGTAATCCTGCCGTTTAATGCTGTCGATCAGGTTTCCGATGACCTTTTCTTCATTCAGCGCAGAAACAAGAACCGCATACCGGTGATTTTTAACTGCTTCCAGTTTTTTTTGCTTTTTCAGCAGAACAATCGGAATATAGACAAACTGGTAGGCATAACAAAAAATAAAAAGTACGGAAATCGCTGTATTCAGAATCGGCCAGATCATGTCCATTGAGAAATCCCCTTTGTTATTCCATAAAAAGTAATTTTATTATATCAGAAAACCTTTCCAAAGTCAAGTTTTTTTTGCCGCCGGAAGGGAAATCGCGTACTTTTTGTCGCAGATAAGACCCAAAGTGTAAATTTTTTTGAAATCGGCTTGACAGGCTTTTTTTTTTGTGCTATAATAAGCAGGCAAATTATTGGGATGTAGCCAAGTCGGTAAGGCACCAGACTTTGACTCTGGCATTCGCTGGTTCGAGTCCAGCCACCCCAGCCATAAGAAGGGTACAAAAAAAGATGCCCGCCGAAAAAACCTTGATTTATCAAGGTTTTTTCGCATTTTTACAGACGAAATTTTCAAGATGGTTCTGTAGATGCCAAAGAGCAAAAACACCATGTGTATGGGACTTGAACTAACGGAATCAAATATTGTTACTTTTTACGATCCAAAAGGCAGATAGAAATAAAAATCTATCTGCCTTTGTTATTACCCGAAAGGAGAAACCGGATGAAAGAAATATACAAAGTCAAAACACCCGAAAGAATAGTGTTCGGAGACCCGATGTATTTTGAACATTGATAATATATCCTCAATGCAAATTTATTATAATACAAAAATCACGAAAATGCAGGTTGAGAAATTTGATTTTCTCACGAAAATCACTTATTGAAAGGTATATCTACGTTAACTTATATCCATTTTACAGACGAACAGAAAGAACAGGCTCGCCAAACAGCCATTACATCTCTTTTTGAGTCTCAAGGCGAAATGCTGAAATGTTCCGGCAGAGAGGATGAACAATAAAATAAAATGGGGATAACTGACAGAACGGCGCGGCTTGCTCTTTGAATGAAAATTAAAACCAACAAAACTTTCAAAAAACTCTTGACAGATTTGGGTAATTATTGTAAAATAATAGTAGAAAGTAGATGTAATAATATAATTTTTGGGAGGGATGAAAATGTCGGTAAAAAGAATATTAAAGGCAATTTCAGTCACGTTGCTTGTGGCACTGACAGTACAGCTGCTTCCGCCGTCAGGTGGGAACCACTTCCACGCCGTATTACTATGTTAAGAATCTGCAAGGGGATATTGTAGCGATAGCGCGGGGCGGAGACGGCGCGATTCTGGCGCGGTATGCCTATGACGCCTGGGGCAATATCCTGTCTATTACTGACAATGCAGGACACGATATTTCCAACAAACCGAACGAGATTGCGAATATCAATCCCTTGCGGTACCGGGGTTATTATTACGATTCCGAAACGGGACTGTATTACCTGAAATCCCGTTTCTATGACCCGGCGACCGGTCGCTTTGTGAATGCGGATTCGGTTGTAACAACGTCCAGTTTGTTAGGCACGAATTTGTATACATATTGTTTTAATAATCCGATTCGTTATACCGATTCTTCGGGGAATCTTCCGACTCCGGATCAGTGGCTGGGTCTTGGCAGAAACAGTAAACTCGGTTTGCAAATGAATGGGAATGTTTATAATAATTTAAAAGATCAAAGTAATATTACTTTTAAAGCTAATAGTTTGCCTACAACCGGAGAGCCAGGGTCAAATCAGACTCTTCCTAATCCTGATGGTTCAATCAAGCAAAAACGATGGTATGGTCCAGATGGTAATGCGGAAAGAGATCGTGATTACAACCATTCAGGCGATCTCCCGTTTCCTCATGACCATGAGTGGAATGATGGAGTAAGAGGTAAAGATCATGTACCTCCGTCTCCGGAATATGAGTTTAATAGTGATCCTTTAGTTGGTGCAGGCATAGTTGTTGTATGTGTTATAGGTATAGGCATTGTTTTGGCCGACGATGTTACCGGGGTAGGGGTTGCTAATGATTTTCTTTTAGGCCCACTTGGTGCAGGTGTAGGAGAAGGTGTTATTTTAATATTTGGATAAGATTTTATAGGAGATATTTATGTGGGAAGAAATTAGAAATAATGAAGATATAACGGTTTTTATGGAAATGGTAAACTTTTTTCACGATAGCTGTATCAAGGAACTGCATTATGTAAGCGGAGCTTATGTGAATGAAGAGTTATCGATGTATCCGATCAATGATAAAAGAATATGCAGGGTTATTATACAACGTCAAAGTAGTGACCGATCGATGATCGAACTTCAGTTTAAAGGCCTGAAATATTTGAAGCTGTTTCCTGTCGATGAGCAGTATACCAGTGAAATTTTAGATGCAACAATGATTCTTAAAAAGGATTGTATTTATTGGTGTGATTGCGGCGGTTTATCGGAAAAAGATTTGGATTATTATGAAGGAACTTTGATTTGTGCAGAAAAACTTGAGTGGCGCGCTGTTGATGATGGAATGGGGCAGAGAGAATTTTTTAAACCAATCATGTAAAAGGAAAGGTTTTTGAATATTTTTATGAAAAGGGGCGTATCATTTCAGATTCCGGGTAAGCCGGGAACTTATTTGTTTGAGGTTTTAAAAGGCATTGATATTGAAAAATATTGTTGGTTTGTTGAAGATCAAAGTGAAATTTGGGATGCTTCTTATAAGCAATCCTTTTTTGAAAAAGGTCGTTATGACGGAAGAAATTTTATTGAAAAAATAAAGGAAAACTATTATATTCTTTTTCTAAAATTGCAGGCTTGTTTAAGAAATGAGGATTTTTCAAATATTCATACGTATCAGGATTTTTGCGATAGCAATTGTCAATTATTGCTGTTGATTTATGATTGTGAATTTGTGGAAATTTTTATCAAAGATCAATGGATAATAGATACTCTCTATCAACATTTACTGTCCAACAATTTTACGAATGTTGAGTATATTACGGATGAAAATGACGGAAGAACTAAAATGGATATTCGTTAATAAAAATTAAATTCGGTTCGCCGATTGGCTTCCGCCGTCAGGTGGGAACCACTTCCACGCCGTATTACTATGTTAAGAATCTGCAAGGGGATATTGTAGCGATAGCGCGGGGCGGAGACGGCGCGATTCTGGCGCGGTATGCCTATGACGCCTGGGGCAATATCCTGTCTATTACTGACAATGCAGGACACGATATTTCCAACAAACCGAACGAGATTGCGAATATCAATCCCTTGCGGTACCGGGGTTATTATTACGATTCCGAAACGGGACTGTATTACCTGAAATCCCGCTTTTACGACCCCACGACCGGTCGCTTTGTGAATGCGGATTCTCAATTAACTGCTTCGCTTGGAATATTAGGTTGTAATCTGTTTACATATTGTCTTAATAATCCAGTGAACAAAATTGATTTTACTGGTAATAAACCTGGAGATTTGTTTAATACAATTGATGAAGCTGCAATAGATGCTGCTGAATATTTAGGGCAGTTAACATGGGAAAATACATGGGAGTATTCCACTGCTATTTATTCAGTATCAACAACTATAAAAACTTATGAAACAGCAATTAAAATACATAAGTTTTTATGGTGGTCTTGGACCTCGAAATCCAAGAAGACTATAAAAACAAAAAAAATCCAGTATACTTACAAAACGATAATAACAGATAAAAAGAACAATTCTGTAGATGTTCCCAGTGCCCCATTATTTAAAAAACGGGTTGCGGCAGTTCATACACATCCTATGGGAAGTTGGTTAGGTATCACAAAGTTTTCTATTCTTTATATGTCCATGGCCCAAATGGGAAATTAAGGAAATATGATCCTATGACTGGTGAAGATTCACTTGTGTGTTCAGATCTTCCTATATCTCCCAAAACACCATGGTTAGATTAAAGGGGGGGTGTTTGAGATGAAACGAAAAGTTATCTTTTTATGTATGATTAGTGTTTTTTTCGTGTTAGGAGGTTTAATCATATTACTGTTTTCTATAAAAAAACAACCTACTGTTGGTGAGTTTTCTTTAGTAAAGTATCAATGGGAGATTGAAAACTTTTCTTACAATGAGAATGTTGGAGAAGTCAATAATTCAAATATTGCCATAGAAAAAGCAAAAAAATTATGGTTTGAAAAATTTAGTGCTTTGGATGAAAAAACTTATAATTCTATTAATACAGGAAAAATTGAAATTTCGTATGATTCTGAAGAAGAGTGTTGGCATATTAATAGCAAAAAGTCATCACCGAATACTCTTGGTGGTATTCTGCATGCCCTTATTCGAAAAAATGGAGACGTGATAGCGGTTTGGTCTGATGATTAGTTTGTATTATTCCTGTAAGCTTGTTTCTGTGATAATATTTTATTTGTCAGGATTTGATATAAAGATGTGTGTTTAATAATATCCTGCAGGTAAAGTATACCTACGATCATCTGAATCAGCTGATCCGCGAGGACAACAAGGAACGCGGCATAACGATTGTATATACTTATGACGCGAACGGAAACAGGACAAGGCGGGAAGAATATGATTTTAACACCGGAACGCTGTCGGGTAATCCAAAGTGGATTGACGAGTACGCTACAGTACTTCTTCCTGGAAAGACCAGTTAACGCATATCAACGGCACATTGATTACCTATGACGCAATCGGCAACCCGCTGACGTATCGTGACGGTATGGTGTTCAGCTGGAAGAATGGCCGCCTGGCGTCGTCGGTTACAACGGCCGACAAAAACCTGTCGTTCCTCTATGACCGGAACGGCCTCCGGGTGAGGAAAACGGTAAAAACGCTGGGTCTGAATACGTCGGTCGAGCATCACTATGATTACGCCGGCGGAAACCTGATCCGGGAGAGCTACGGCGACACCCAATTGTGGTTCATGTATGACGAAAGCGGTTCGCCGGTCGGCTTCCGCCGTCAGGTGGGAACCACTTCCACTCCGTATTACTATGTCAAAAACATACAGGGCGATATTGTAGCGATAGCGCGGGGCGGAGACGGCGCGATTCTGGCGCGGTATGCCT
>CAOJUB010000012.1 GCA_948443805.1 uncultured Clostridia bacterium
GAACGGGTTCCCGATAAAAAACAAAGATAGTAAAAGGAGGCCTATGATGAAAAAAGGAATACTCATTTCTTCGCTGGTTCTTCTGCTCCTTATCATCGCCGGATTGCTGATTTATCCCTTTTTCGTTACCCGCAATTTGGAAGACGTTATAGGCGTCCGGCTGGAAAAAATAACCAAAATAGAGATCAAAAAAGCCTGGGAAGAAACCTCCTATTTTACCGACAAAGCAACAAAACCGGAATTTTTCCAGGAATACATCGACTATTACAAAACCATCGCCCTGATTCAAATCTGGGATGAAAGCAAGGCGACCTATCGGTATGTCAGGGAGGGGATTCCCGGCGATACCGACGAGGTGAATCCAAAGCGCATGGAAACCGTCACCCTCTATGAAGGAAACCGGAAGGCAGCGACCTTCTCGTTTGTTCCGTGGGGATATCTGGTAAGAATAGGAAACCGAAGTTACCGAGCAAACATCTGCATTCAAGCCAAGGCTTAAATGATGACAAACACCGGTTCAGAACATAAAAAAGCGCAATCAACGGAGGCCGTCATGAGAAAAAAAATTTCATTCCTGCTATTCGCCATAGGATTTATTCTTCTTTTTACCGGCGTTGTCATGATCGGTATTACGGAAATGAATCCTGCCAAAAAACCGGTGGCGGTAACAGCGAAACCGATTACCAAACTGCTTCCGCGTGAAGAAAGCGAGCTGGAAAAAGAGCGGGAATTTCTCAAAGGTTCACTTCCCTTTGCACAGGTAATGCGCTATCAGCCCGAACAGGTAACAAAAATTCTGGTAAAAAACGGTTCCAACGGCATTGAAAACGAGGTGACGGAACCGGCGGCCATTCAGGAGATTCTGTCGCTTTTCCGGGAAGTTGACGTGACCGATCTCCGGTATGAATTTATTGACGGATGTAACATCCTTCTGTGCTTTTATTATGAAGGCAATGAAGACCCGGTCTGCGGATTTACCGTTCATCAGAACATCGCCCGGAGCGGCGACCTTCGCTTGATTTTGAATAAAAGCGTCACCAGTTCGGATATTTACCGGATTCTGAGAAAATACGCCATCACCAAATAACCGTTACAAAGACAGGAGGGGCATCCATGAAAAAAAGGAATCTCTTGCTGATTACCAGCATTGCCGTTCTGCTGTTGGCGGCGGGAATCGGCATTTTCATCGGAACACAGGCGAAAAAAGACGGCGTTTCCGATGTGTTGGGGTACAACCCGGCGCAGATTACGAAAATTGAATTTGCCGTCGGACATAACGACAGCAAAACGGAAATAAGCGACCCGAACGACAGGGAGGCCTTTCTTTCTCTGTTCGACGGCGTTTCGGCAAAGGAGACAGACGCTCCTTCCCTGAATGTCCGAACCGGCGCAGGCATTACCTTTTATCTGTACGATAAAAAGGAAAGGCAAACTGCTGTATTTAGGCTGCTTTCCGAAGACTGTGCATCGGAAAATTCGGAAAAAGTCCGGTGGTTTCAGCTGGAACCGGCAATCGAGACCGAAAAGCTGAATGCAATTCTGGAAACCTACCGTTTTCCCGACCCGATCTCCAATGAAGAGGGGGAAGATTCATGAAACCGGCAAAAATTATTTTGATATCCGTTATTTCAACTTTATTTGTTGTCTCAGCCGCGGCTTTCATTGTTTTCACCGTTTGGAATACCCCGAAATCGATGGAACAAACGCTTGGATACAAACCGAACCAAGTAGCAAAAATTGTCTTTTTCAACGGAGAGTCCGGATTAAGCGCGGAAACAGAAAATCCGGAGGAAATCAAAGAATTTCTGTCGCTGTTTCGTGACAAGAACTTAACAAGAAAGGAATCGCCCTTCCGCCCGTCAGAATCCGGTGACGGATCCCGCTTTAACGTACAGCTATACAACGCAGCAGGAAAAGTCATTTCCAGTTTTCAATGCTTTGATAACGAAATCTGGGACGATAAGAAGGATCAAATCTACATCATGAGCAACAGCCTGCCGGAAGGAGCTCTTGATTCGTGGAAAGAAAGAACTCACATCTCTCAGGAAGACCGAGCCAGAATCGAAGAAGAACGATACGGGACGCCGACTCCGGAATAATCGGAAACGGTATTCCGTGTTATATGATTTTACTCTTCACGATACAAGAAATAAACTCGGAAACCCAGCCGAAGACAGCGGTTTTAGAACAGATTCACCAACCGTTTCTGACCCCGTTTACGCCGGAAGAGCTGGCATTGCCTCAATAAAAACGGGCCGCCCCTGAAAAGGGGCGGATTTTTACAAGAAAACTGTCACGAAAAAGAACTTGTTTTTTTTCGCGATTTATGCTATACTAATACAGTATATAATTTGACACAAAAAAAGAAATAGCAGGACGAAGGAAAGAAAGCCCTTCCGTTCTAATGCCGAATACAACGAGAGGATGAAACCGATGGGATTTTTTGAAAAGATTTTCGGAACTTACAGCAGCCGTGAGCTGAAAAAAATAGCGCCGATTGTCGATAAAATTTCCGCTTTGGAGGAAGAATATAAAACGCTCACCGACGAGCAGCTGAAAGCGAAAACGCCGGAATTTAAAGAACGCCTGAAAAACGGCGAAACGCTGGACGATCTGCTGCCGGAAGCCTTTGCCACCGTGCGGGAAGCAGCCGGAAGGGTTCTTGGCATGCGCCATTTTGAATGCCAGCTGACCGGCGGCGTCATTCTGCACCAGGGCAGGATTGCGGAAATGAAGACCGGCGAAGGAAAAACCATGGTGGCCACGCTGCCGACTTATCTGAACGCGCTGACCGGAAAAGGCGTTCATATTGTTACCGTGAACGATTATCTGGCCAAACGTGACAGCGAGTGGATGGGAAAAATTCATCAATTTCTCGGCCTTTCGGTCGGGCTGGTGGTTCACGGCCAGACGCAGGAAGAAAAACGGGCGGCCTATCTTGCCGATGTCACTTATGGAACCAACAATGAATTCGGTTTCGACTATCTGCGGGATAATATGGTACAGTACCGCGAACAGATGGTTCAGCGGCCTCTCGCCTTTGCCATTGTCGATGAAGTTGACTCGATCCTGATCGATGAAGCAAGAACGCCGCTGATTATTTCGGGCAGAGGAGAAAAATCAGACGAAATGTACGGCCGAGCCAATGCGTTTGTCCGGAAACTCCGCCCGCTGGTGCTGAAAGAAATGGAAGCCAAAGAAGACTATACCGACGCCGATGCCGATTATATTGTTGATGAAAAGAACAAAACCGTTGTTCTCACGGCAAAAGGCGAAGAAAAAGCAGAGCGGGAATTTTCGGTTGACAACCTTGCCGACTATGAAAACGTGGAATTGCAGCATTATATCAATCAGGCAATCCGGGCGCACGGCATTATGCACCGGGATGTTGATTATGTGGTAAAAGACGGCGAAGTCATTATTATCGACGAATTCACCGGACGAATGATGTTCGGCCGGCGCTTTTCCAACGGGCTGCATCAGGCCATTGAAGCCAAAGAAGGACTGGACGTTAAAAACGAAAACAAAACGCTGGCAACAATCACCTTCCAGAATTATTTCCGTCTGTATGAAAAACTTTCGGGCATGACCGGAACCGCCCTGACCGAAGAAGGGGAATTCCGGGAAATCTATGCGCTGGACGTTATTGAAGTTCCCACCAACAAGCCGATGATCCGAAAAGATTTCAATGATCTTATTTATAAAACACAGGCCGGGAAATATGCCTGCGTGATTGAAAAAATCAAAGAGTGCCATCAAAAAGGGCAGCCGGTGCTTGTCGGTACGATTACCATTGAAAAATCGGAATATTTAAGCGAATTGCTTAAACGCAACGGGATTCCGCATAAAGTTCTGAATGCAAAACATCACGAAAAAGAGGCTGCGATTGTGGCCCAGGCAGGAAAATTCGGCGCAGTAACCATAGCCACCAACATGGCCGGGCGCGGAACCGATATTATTTTGGGCGGTAACGCTGAGTTTATGGCCAAAAACGATATGGAAAAAGAAGGGTTCTCACCGGAACTGCTGGTTGAATGCACCGGGCATGCCGACACTTCCGACCCGGAAATTCTTGCGGCCAGAGCGCGTTTTTCGGAATTGAACGAGAAATACAAAGCACAGGTTGCCGAAGAAGCCATTCGGGTGAAAGAAGCGGGCGGTCTTTGCATTATCGGAACCGAACGCCATGAAAGCCGCCGAATCGACAACCAGCTTCGGGGACGTGCCGGCCGTCAGGGAGACGTGGGCGAAAGCGTATTTTATCTGTCGCTAGAAGACGACCTGATGCGCCTTTTCGGCGGAGAACGGGTTGCAGCCATCGCCGACCGGCTGAATCTTCCGGAGGATCAGCCGATTGAAGCCGGTATTATTTCCGGACAGATTGAAAACGCGCAGCAAAAAATCGAATCGTCGAACTTTGCCCGCCGGAAACGCGTGCTGGAATATGACGACGTCATTAACCAGCAGCGGGAAATCATCTATAAACAGCGGCGGCAGGTGCTTGACGGCGACGACCTGAAACCGACCATTGAAAAAATGATTACCGATGTGATTACCGAAGCGTTTGAACGCTTTGTCGCCACCCCTGAACCGGAGGGCTGGGATCTGGATTCCCTGCGCGGTATGTTCCGCGGCTATTTCCTGACCGACAGCGATCTGCGGTACGAGGGAGAAGACGTTAACACAATCCGCCGGGAGACCGTTCTGGAAGAGTTGAAAGAAAAAGCTTTTGCCGCTTATAAAGAAAGCGAAGAAGCCAATACGCCGGAAAAAATGCGGGAAATCGAACGGGTTATCATGCTGCAGGCGGTAGACACCAACTGGATGGATCACATCGACGCTATGGACGATCTCCGTCAGGGCGTTTCGCTTCAGGCCTACGGGCAGCGGGATCCGGTTATCGAATACAAACGCGAAAGCGGAGAAATTTTTGACGGAATGATCGAAAATATTAAAGAAGAAGTCGCAAAAAAAGTGATGGTCGTCCGTCTGAAAAGCGAAGAACAGATTCGCCGGGAACAGCAGGCGCGGATTCTGGAAGCGGCTCTTGCCGGCGCGGAAGGGAAAAAGAAACCGGTAGTTACGGCAAAATCACAAAAAGTTGGAAGAAACGATCCCTGTCCTTGTGGAAGCGGAAAAAAATATAAACACTGCTGCGGAAAACAGTAAAAAAAGAGCCCGGGAATGCGAAAACACTCCCGGGTTTTTCTATTTCTTCTCATTTTTAACACAGAAATCCGGCGTTACCGGTTATCCACTTTTTCCGGATACATATCATGCGTAAACAACCTGTCTTCGGCGACTTTTTCCCATTTTGTCCCCGGTTTGCCGTAATTGGCGTAAGGATCGATGGAAATTCCGCCGCGGGGCGTGAATTTTCCCCAGACCTCAATATATTTCGGATCCATCAGGCGGATCAGGTCTTTCATAATAATATTGACGCAGTCTTCATGAAAATCGCCGTGGTTCCGAAAACTGTAAAGATACAGCTTCAACGATTTGCTTTCTACCATCTTTACCGAAGGAACATAGGAAATCGTGATCGTTGCAAAATCCGGCTGCCCGGTTTTCGGACAAAGACTGGTAAATTCCGGGCAATTGAATTTAACGAAATAATCGTTCTGCACATGCTTATTTTCAAAGGTTTCCAACACTTCCGGCGCGTAATCATCCGGATATTCGGTACCTGCCGAACCGAGTCGGGTCACGCCTGAAAGTTCTGCTTGTGTTCTTCCTGCCATATTTGTCTCCGTTCCGCCGCGAAAACGCGGCTTCTATTTTTACCACAAAACCGCCGAAAAAATCCCTTTCTGCGGTCAGATTTCGTTCAGAAAACCCATTCTTTTCCATACCGGTTCGGCCGCCGCAGCCAGAAGGACGCCGAAAATTCCGGCTACCGCCTGCCCGATACAAAGATTCAGCGCCAGCGCCCAATACCCCATCCCAAGCGCAGGAGCAAGCCAAAGGGGAACCAAAAGCCCAGGAATCAGGGTAACAGGGAAAAACAAAAGCGCTTTATTCATCCTTCCCGGAATCCGCTGGATCAGCGCAGCGCAGCCCGTCGTCAGCACGCCGGCGGCAAATCCGCCCAGGATATCAAACAACCCGAAACTGCCCATCAACAGGTTGGACAACGCATTGGCCAACCCCATCGGCAAGATGAGAAACGGGAAAAAATATCCGAACGCATACAAAGAAGTGGCAATTCGAATTTGATAAGCGCCGAAAGCAAACGACTGCGTACAGTACATCACCGCGCAGAACAAGGCCATAAACATCGCGGAAACCGCCAGCCGGCGAACGGGCGAAAGTGTTTTTCTGTCAGTATTCTGTTCTTTTTTCATTATTGCATCATATCCTTCCTGATCTCCGGACAGCAAACAAAAAGACAGAAAACCGCAAAAAACCGCCGAAGATGACCTCGGCGGAAAGAAACGACCGCACCGCGTAAATGCGCTGCGAAAAATCCGTAGTTTTGTTTCAAGACAGGATGGTCACGAACTGTCCGATTCAATTTCAGTTCCCAAGAACTTTTCCATTTACAGTATAACGGTTTTTTCTCCGTTTGTCAAGCATTTTTTTCGACAATTTTCGAAATCTTTTCTCCGGGAAGAATTTTCTCGATCAAACAAACCGCCTGAGCGGAGATGCCTTCGCCGCTTCCGGTAAAACCAAGACCTTCCTCGGTTTTTGCCTTAATATTCACGCAATCCGGATCAACCAAAAGAACCTCGGCGATCCGTTTTCTCATCGCTTCGATATACGGCGCCAATTTCGGCCGCTGCGCCACAACAACAGAATCAATATTGATAACCCGATATCCCGCCTTCTTCAGAAGAACGGCCGTCTCGCCCAAAAGAACCGTGCTGTCAATATCCCGGTACGCTTCTTCTCCATCGGGGAAATGCCGCCCAATATCCCCCGCGCCTATCGCGCCGATCAGCGCGTCGATCACCGCATGAATCAGCACATCGGCGTCGGAATGGCCGAGAAGGCCTTTTTCATACGGTATTTTCACTCCGCCGAGAATCAAAGGCCGTTCCGGGACGAGACGATGAACGTCATACCCATTTCCGATTCGCACAAAAATCACTTCCCTCTGCCGCAGCCAGCGGCGGTGTTTTTTTTCGAATAGTTTCCCGCAGACAAAGAAAAAAGGGGGAAACTCCCCCTTTCCATTCTTTTTTAGTCGGACGTATACGGCAGAAGAGCAATCTGTCTGGCTCTCTTAATCGCTTCGGTCAGTTCTCTCTGATGCATAGCGCAGGTAGCCGTAACACGGCGGGGAAGAATTTTCCCTCTTTCGCTGAGGAACTTTCTGAGTTTCGCCGGATCTTTATAATCAATCACTGCGTTTTTGTCGGCGCAGAACTGGCAAACTCTTTTTCTGGGTCTTCTTTTATTATAACCGCCGTTGTTTTCTCTTTCCCTTACCGGAGCGGCAGCGCGCTCAGCAGGCTGTTCCGCCGCAGCGGGAGCAGCGGCTTCGGGCTGTACGGCCTGAGCAACTGTGTTTTCGTTTTCCATGGATCATAATCTCCTTTCGTAAATTCACACGACCGTTTTTAAAAAGGAAGGTCGTCCTCCATCCCCTTGATATCGGTGAAATAATCGCTGTCCGGGACATTCGAAAGAGCCTCGCCGCCGTCATGATCGGCAGGCGCGGGTCTCGCCGCGGCATTCGCGGCCGCGTCTTTTTTGGATTCGCCGAACGAAACCTCGTTGACAATTACCTTCGCAGAGCGACGGTTCTGCCCGGTCGCTTCGTCTTTCCAGACATCGATCTGCAGACTTCCGAAAACGATGATCACCGAGCCTTTTCTGAAATATCTCTGAACATGTTCGGCGGTTTTGTTAAAGCATACGCAATCGATAAAGTCGGCGGTCGGCCGGTCTCCGCTGTCGTTTTTCGAGCGGTTCGGGCGATTTACCGCAACGGTAAAGCGCAGAACCGGGACATTATTTCTTGACATCTGCATTTCCGGGTCGGCCGTCAGCCGTCCCATCAGAATAATCTTATTGATATTCATCCTTCACACCTCGTTTTCCGGATCGTTTGAATTCCACTTGCTTAAGGTTTTACTTTCTGATGACGATAGAACGCAGAACGCCGTCGGTAATATTATACACACGGCTCAACTCCAAAGGCAGAGTTGCGGGGGCTTCAAAAGAAATCAGAACATAGTACCCTTCGGTCTCATAATTAATCGGGTAAGCAAGTCTTCTTTTTCCCCATACGTCAACAGTTTCGACCGATCCTTCGTTTGCTTCGATCAGCGATTTGAACTTTTCGGTCGTCGCGGTAAGCGCTTCGTCGTCAAACTTTTTCGTGCTGAGGACGAACACTGTCTCATATTTGTTTTTCATCATGCGATACACCTCCTTCTGGACTTATGGTCCGCCGGCGAGCCGCCTGACGGACAAGGATCAACTGTACTTCTTTGACCGCATACAGTGACACGGTATCATTATACACCGAACAAGCCGGTTTGTCAAGACTTTTTGCCAAACCGGGGAAAATTTACGAAAAAAGTTAAAATATAGCGGCTTTTCCCTTCCCGAATGCCTTAATTTTATTACAATTATATTTTATAATATATTTTATATTTTAGATGAAGTGAAGGTCCTCACGGACAAGGAAAGGAAGTTTTGGATGAAATTAGGAATCGTCGGCCTGCCCAACGTAGGAAAAAGCACGCTTTTCAACGCCATTACCAACACCCGGGCGGAAGCGGCAAACTACCCCTTCTGCACGATTGAGCCGAATGTCGGCGTCGTTCCCGTTCCGGACGAGCGGGTGGATGCGCTGGCAAAACTGTATGATACCGAAAAGATTACCCATGCGGTGGTGGAATTCGTTGATATTGCCGGGCTGGTCAAAGGCGCCTCGCAGGGGGAAGGGCTGGGGAATAAATTTCTCTCGCATATCCGGGAAGTAGACGCGATCGTTCATGTCGTCCGCTGCTTCGGCGGCACCGAAATCGTACATGTAGAAGGAAGCGTCGATCCTGTCCGCGATATAGAAATCATCAACGCAGAATTAATCCTTGCCGACTTGGAAACGGTGGAAAAAAGGATTGACAAAGCAAAAAAAGCAGCGAAAGCCGATAAAAAAGCAGAAAAAGAAGTCCTGCTGTTCGAACGGGTCAAAACCGAACTGGAAAAGGAAATCTGCATCCGCCGGATGGAATTCACACCGGAAGAACGGCAAACCGTCTCTTCGGCAAATTTCCTGACGGGGAAGCCGGTTATTTACGCAGCCAATATGAGCGAAGACGAATTCGGTGAAGAAAATCCGATGCTGCAAACAGTGAAGACCTACGCCGCAGCCGAAGGCTCCGAAGTGCTGCCGATCTGCGCCAGAATGGAAGAAGAACTTTCCGAATTGGAATCGGAAGAAGAAAAACAAATATTTCTTGAGGAACTCGGCCTGAAAGAAAGCGGCCTTGCCCGTCTGATCAAAGCGTCCTATTCGCTGCTGGGGCTAATCAGCTATCTGACCGCCGGGAAACCGGAAGTCCGCGCCTGGACCATCACCCGGGGAACCAAAGCGCCCCAGGCGGCGGGGAAAATTCATTCGGACTTTGAACGGGGCTTTATCCGCGCGGAAGTCATCTCCTACCCGGATCTGACGGCCTGCGGCTCGCTGACTGCGGCGAAAGAAAAGGGGCTGGTCAGAAGCGAGGGCAAAGAATATGTAATGAAAGACGGCGATGTGGTTCTTTTCCGGTTCAACGTATAAAAACATTTATTTTGATATTTGATAAATTCATGGAGGTTTCAGAATATGGGATACAATATCGCACAAAAATTAATCAAAAGCCATCTGGTTTCGGGGAATATGATCCCGGGAGAGGAAATATCCATCCGCATCGACCAGACCCTGACGCAGGACGCAACGGGAACGATGGCCTACTTACAGTTTGAAGCAATGGGAATCGACCGGGTCAAAACCGAACTTTCCCTTTCGTATATCGATCACAACACCCTGCAGTCCGGATTTGAAAATGCCGACGATCACCGCTATATCCAGAGCGTCTGCAAAAAGCACGGCGTATATTTTTCCAAACCCGGCAACGGAATCTGTCATCAGGTTCATCTGGAACGGTTCGGGATTCCGGGCAAAAGCCTTGTCGGAAGCGATTCGCACACCCCGACCGGCGGCGGAATCGGCATGCTGGCTATCGGGGTCGGCGGCCTTGACGTTGCGGTCGCTATGGGCGGCGGCGCGTTTTACCTGAACATGCCCCGCGTCATCAACGTCAATCTCTCCGGAAAACTGCAGCCGATGGTCTCGGCCAAAGACGTAATTCTGAAAGTGCTGGAAATTCTCTCAGTCAAAGGAGGCGTCGGCGCGATCATCGAATATGGAGGCGAAGGCGTAGAATCCCTCTCGGTTCCGGAACGGGCGACCATTACCAATATGGGAGCGGAGCTCGGCGCGACCACCAGCATTTTTCCTTCCGATGAAAAAACCCGACAATTCCTGAAAGCGCAGGGCAGAGAACAGGACTACACCCCAATCGCTGCCGATCCTGATGCAAAATATGACCAGGTGATCCACATTGATCTTTCCAAACTGGAACCGCTTGCCGCCTGCCCCCACAGCCCGGACAACATCAAAAAAATCACCGACCTGAAAGGGCAGAAAATCGACCAGGTCTGTATCGGTTCCTGCACGAATTCTTCCTATTCCGATATGATGAAAGTCGCAGCTATTCTCCGCGGCAGAACGATCGCTGAAAATGTCTCGCTTGCCATAGCGCCCGGCTCCCGGCAGGTATTCAACATGCTGGCCGAAAACGGTGCATTAGCCGACATTGTCGCGGCCGGCGCCCGTGTTCTGGAATGTGCCTGCGGCCCCTGCATCGGCATGGGACAATCGCCGAACAGCAACGGCGTTTCCCTGCGGACCTTCAACCGGAACTTTGAAGGCCGGAGCGGAACCAAAGACGGCCAGGTTTATTTAGTCTCGCCCGAAACAGCCGCAGCCAGCGCACTGGCCGGCGTATTCACCGATCCGAGAGACTGCAAAGACCGCGCGGTAGAGGTTGCCATTCCCACCAGCTTTAAAATCAACGATAATCTGATTATTCCGCCCGCCCCCGAAGGCAATCAGGTCGAAGTTCTCCGGGGACCGAATATCAAACCGTTCCCGATTAATACCGCCCTTCCCGAAACCATAGAGAAAAAAGCGGTTCTGAAAGTCGGCGACAATATCACCACCGATCACATCATGCCCGCCGGCGCAAAAATTCTGCCCTACCGTTCCAACATCCCGCACCTTTCCCAGTTCTGTTTTGCTGTCTGCGACGAAAAATTTGCAGAACGCGCAAAAGAATGGAACGGTGGATTTATCATCGGCGGCAGCAACTACGGGCAGGGATCCAGCCGGGAACACGCAGCGCTGGTGCCGCTGTATCTTGGCGTCAAAGCGGTCATTGTCAAATCCTTTGCGCGGATTCATAAAGCCAACCTGATCAATTCGGGCATTCTTCCACTGACCTTTGAAAACGAAACAGATTATGAAAAAATCGATCTCGGAGACGAACTGGCTTTAGAAGGAATCCGGGAAAAAATAATGAACGGCGAAAAAGTTACGCTGAAAAACAAAACCAAAGGAATGGAAATTCCGCTGGTTTCGGATTTCTCCGACCGCCAGAAAGCCCTGCTTGCCGCAGGCGGCCTGTTGAACTATACAGCGGGGAAAAAATAAACAAAACCGGAAAACCAACAAAGGAGGATAACGATGAAAGAAGAAAAAAAAGTTTCCGTTCCGGTCATCCGGAGACTGCCGCGCTATCTGCGTCATCTCAAAGAAGCAGCGGCAAACGGAATCCGCCGGATATCCTCCAAAGAAATCGGCAGAAAACTGGGCGCGACCGATTCTCAGGTTCGGCAGGATCTGAATAATTTCGGCGGTTTCGGGCAGCAGGGATACGGATATGATACCGAGACCCTCTCGGAGAATATCGGCCATATTCTCTGCACCGACCGGAATTTCACCGCAATCCTCGTTGGCGCCGGAAGCCTCGGAACAGCGCTGGCAAAACATATGGGATTTGAACGGTACGGCGTGACGCTTCTGGCGCTCTTTGACAACAACCCGGAAGTCATCGGCTCCAAAATTTCACGTTTTACCGTCCGTCCGGTATCGGAAATAACCGATTTCTGCCGGAAAAACAACCCGGATATCGCGGTGCTCACACTGCCCGGAGACGCCGTGGACCGTTCGGTTGAAATACTGGAATCTATGCGGATCAAAGGCTTCTGGAACTTTACCGGACGGGAACTGAACATCCCAGGCGTTGCCATTGAAAACGTGCATTTGGAAGACAGCTTGATGATGCTGACCTATGCGGTCGGAAATCCGCTGGCGCATAAAAAAGAAACAAAATAAAAAACGCCGGAAAGGATGGCGGCAATGGGAAAACTGATTGCACAGAACAAAAAAGCCTATTTCGACTATTTTGTCGAAGAAAAATACGAGGCCGGCCTCTCCCTTTCGGGAACAGAGGTCAAATCCCTGCGGATGGGAAGAGCGAACCTCAAGGACAGTTACTGTCATATTGAAAAAGGCGAGATTTTCGCGGAAGGGCTGCACATTTCTCCGTATGAAAAGGGAAATATCTTCAACAAAGATCCGATGCGTCCCAAAAAGCTGCTAATGCACAAAAAAGAAATTCTTCGCCTCTTCGGGCTGGTCAAGCAGGACGGGTATGCCCTGATTCCGCTGTCGCTCTATTTTAAGGGGCCGAGGGTCAAGCTGGAGCTGGGGCTCTGCAAAGGAAAAAAACAGTATGACAAACGCCAAACAATCGCAAAACGGGACAGCGACCGGGAAATCCGCCGCAGAATGATGAACTGACCGGTGTTGTCCACGATTCACAAAGAAAGGAAGCCGCTGATGATTATTCTCGGAGTAGATCCCGGCATTGCAACCGTCGGATACGGCCTTGTCAATTATGAAAAAAATAAATTTACTGCTTCCGACTACGGTGCGATCATAACCCCTGCCCATACCCCGATGGAGGACCGATTGGAACAGGTCTATGACGAGTTGAAAAAGCTGATCGACTATTACAGACCGGAGGCGATGGCGGTAGAAGAACTTTTTTTCAACACCAACTCCAAAACGGCAATCCATGTCGCCCAGGCCAGAGGGGTTATCCTCTTGGCGGGGATCAAAGCGGGAATCAAACCGGCGGAATACACGCCGCTTCAGGTAAAGCAGGCGGTAACCGGCTATGGCAGAGCGGAAAAACAACAGGTGATGTCGATGGTAAAAATGCTTTTGAATCTAGAAAAGATTCCGCGCCCCGATGATGCGGCGGACGGACTCGCTTTAGCCATCTGCCACGCCCACACCATGCGTTTTTAATTTTTGGGCTGTGCCCTGAAACCGGACAGGAGGAGAAACAAATGTATTATTATCTGGAGGGGAAACTGGCGTTCTGCGATCTCTCACTTGCGGTTATCGACTGCGGCGGCGTTGGGTATAAATGTTTCATCACCCGAAACACCTACCGTTCGATCAACGGGAAAAACACCGTTAAATTGTATACCTACCTGAACGTCAAAGAAGACGCATTGGATCTTTACGGTTTTTCCGAAGAACAGGAACAGCAGTTTTTCGTGCTGCTTCTGACCATTAGCGGCGTTGGGCCGAAAGCCGCGCTTTCACTGCTTTCCGAATTTCTCCCGGAAGAATTTGCCGCCTGCGTCATGGCGGGAGACTCTAAAACGCTGACCCGCGCCGCCGGTGTCGGCGCCAAAATGGCGCAGCGCATTTGCCTGGAACTCAAAGACCGAATGTCAAAAATGTCGGTCTCCGCATCGGAAATTTCGGAAATCGGTTCTCCCGCCGCGGACAACGATGTGCTATCCGAAAGCGTTCTGGTTCTCGTCAGCCTCGGATATTCCCGCGCCGATGCTTCACAGGCGCTGAAAAAATGTTCGGCGGATAACACGCAGGACCTGGTTCGGCAGGCGCTGAGGCTGCTGAGCCAGCATTTGTAAAAGCCGTCTGACAAGACAGAAAGGAACGCAAACGCATGGAACAAGAAAACAGTTTCGGCGGACAGGGGCTGGATTTTGACGAACGCCTGTTATCGGCGCGAACGCTGAAAAGCGAAGACGATAACGAATTTTCTCTCCGCCCAAAAACAATTGAAGAATATGTCGGGCAGGAAAAAGCGAAAGAAAACCTCCGGATCTATATTCAGGCGGCAAAAAAAAGGAACGACTCGCTTGACCACGTTCTGCTGTACGGTCCGCCGGGGCTCGGAAAAACAACGCTGGCAAATATCATCGCCGCAGAAATGGGCGTATCGATCCGGATTACCAGCGGCCCGGCATTGGAAAAAACAGGCGATATCGTCGCGCTACTAACCAACCTGCAGGACGGAGATATTCTTTTCATCGATGAAATCCACCGCCTTTCCCGAACGGTAGAAGAAATTCTCTATCCGGCCATGGAGGATTATGAATTCGATATGATTCTCGGAAAAGGCCCTTCGGCCAGATCGATTCGTTTTGATCTGCCGAAATTTACTTTAATCGGCGCGACGACGCGTTCCGGGCAGCTGGCCTCCCCGTTCCGGGACCGTTTCGGCGTTCTGCTCCGACTGGAACTGTATACAGAAAGAGAACTGGCGCAAATCGTCTCCCGTTCCGCCGGCATTTTATCGATCCCGATTACCGAAGACGGCGCTGCGGAAATCGCCTCCCGCTCCAGGGGAACGCCGAGAATCGCCAACCGTCTGCTCCGCCGCGTACGCGATTTTGCCCAGGTACTCGGAGACGGTGAGATCACCAAACCGATTGCCGATGAAGCGCTTTCCCGGCAGGAAATCGACCGGCTGGGGCTTGACGCCGTTGACCGGCGGATGCTTGAAGCCATCATCCGGAGTTTCCGGGGCGGCCCGGTCGGGCTGGAAACGCTTGCCGCCCTGATCGGAGAAGAATCGGTGACGATTGAAGATGTCTATGAACCCTATTTGATGCAGCTCGGATTTCTGGCAAGAACACCAAGGGGTCGTATCGCGACCCCGGCTGCTTACCAGCATCTGGGAATTCCCTGTCCGCAACCGGAGAACGGAGGTTTGTTCTGATATGCAATTTTCTGATAAAATCGCGCCGCTGAAGCCCTCGGCGATCCGCGAAATATTTAAAGTTCTCGGCGATCCGTCAATTATTTCTCTTGCCGGCGGAAATCCCGCCCCGGAAACCTTTCCGGTAAAAGAATTCCAAACCCTCTCGGCAAAACTTTTTGAAGAAAACGGAAAAAATGCGCTGCAGTACGGTCTTACCGAAGGCTATCTTCCGCTGCGAAAAAAAATAACGGAAAGACTGAAAGAGAAACTCGGAATCGGCAGGGATTTTGATGAAACAATCGTAGTCACTGGCGGCCAGCAGGGAGTCGACTTAACCTGCAAAATCCTCTGCAACGAAGGCGACGTTGTTCTCTGCGAAGACCCTTCGTTTATCGGAGCGCTGAATGCTTTCCGTTCCTATAACACCCGATTGGTCGGCATTCCGGTCGACGACTGCGGCATGCAGATAGACAAATTGGAACAGGCGCTGAAAAAAGAAAAAAAGGCGAAACTGATTTATACCATTCCCACCTTCCAGAATCCGACCGGCGTCTGCATGTCTCTGGAAAGAAGAAAAGCTCTTTACGCGCTGGCAAAAAAATACGGCGTTATTATTATAGAAGACAATCCTTACGGAGAACTCCGTTTTCACGGAGAAGAAATTCCGACCATCAAAAGCATGGATGAAGACGGAATCGTTGTTTACTGCGGATCTTTTTCAAAAATTCTCTCTCCCGGCATGCGGATTGGCTTTCTCTGCGCACAGAAAGAAATTGTTTCGAAAATCATCGTTGCGAAACAAGTCAACGACGTGCATACCAATCTGTTTTTTCAAATGCTCACCGACGCTTATATGGAAACCTACGACCTTGACGGACATATCCGGGAGATCCGGGAACTGTACCGTAAAAAATGCGCCGCAATGCAGGCTGCAGCAAAACAGTACCTGCCGGCAAATGTTTCGGTAACCAGCCCCGAAGGCGGGATTTTTCTCTGGTGCCGGATGCCGGAGACCGTTGATTCACAGAAATTTGCCAACCGGCTGCTCCGGCGGAATGTTGCGGTCGTTCCGGGAATGGCGTTTTCTCCCGACGATGCGCCCTCAAACGGAATGCGCCTGAATTATTCCATGCCGACGGAAGAACAGATCGACAGGGCAATCCAGCAGATCGGCGAAGAACTGAGAGAAATTTTATTCTAAAAAAGCGGAACCCCAAATCCGCAGAAAGAAAGGCTGAATTTACACCATGGAAGAACCAAAAAAGAGAATTTTAAGCGGCATTAAACCGACCGGAACGTTAAATCTCGGCGGCTATCTCGGCGCGGCAAAAAACTGGGTCGCCCTGCAGAATGAGTTTGACTGCTTTTATTTTATCGCCGATTTGCACGCGATTACAATCCGAATCAATCCCGCCCAGCTCCGTAAACAAGCCAAAGAGCTTTACGCATTATATATCGCCTGCGGACTGGATCCGGAAAAAAACACCATTTTTTTCCAAAGCCATGTTCATCAGCATGCTGAGCTGGCCTGGGTTCTCGACTGTTACACGATGTTCGGCGAACTTTCCCGGATGACGCAGTTTAAAGACAAATCGGCAAAAAACGCCGACAATATCAACGCGGGGCTGTTCACCTACCCTTCGCTGATGGCGGCGGATATCCTGCTCTATCAGGCCGATCTGGTTCCGGTCGGCGAAGACCAGACGCAGCACGTAGAAATCTGCCGGGATATTGCAAACCGTTTCAATAACCTTTACGGCGAAGTATTCCGGCTGCCCGAAGGTTATGTACCCAAAGTCGGCGCGCGGATCAAATCGCTGGTAAACCCGATGCAGAAAATGTCGAAAAGCGAACAGGATCCCAACGGAACCGTCAATCTGCTCGACCGGAGAGACGATGTTATCCGGAAATTCAAAAAGGCCGTAACCGACAGCGGCAGTGAAATCCTCTATACCGAAGACAAACCCGGAATCAAGAACCTGATGACCATCTATTCTGCCGTCAACGGGAAGACCTTTGAAGAAATTGAGCGGGAATTTGACGGAAAAGGATACGGAGACTTTAAGCTCGCCGTGGGAGAATCGGTTGCCGATCTTCTCAGCGGAATCCAGGAAAAATATACGCAGATATCCGAAGATAAAACATATCTGGAAAACCTGTGGAGAGGCTCGGCGGAGAAAGCATCCTACATCGCAAACAAAACGCTGCGCAAGGTTTATAAGAAAATCGGTTTTGTCGAAAAATAAACAAAAAAACAGGCGACTGTGCAAAAACAAGACGGCCGCACTATACAGAAGCAGAAGGGGATCACTATGAACGATTCGGCATTCCAGATACGCAGACCCCGTAAAAAAAACATCCTCCGCATCGCCGCGTTTTCCGCAGGCGAAATAGCCGCGGCAGTTCTCTTTCATTTCTTTTATCTTCCGGCGCCGGAAACACAGAATAAAAAGCTGTTTGCAGCCGTTCTTTTCTGCGCTTTTCTGATCTTTTCTCTTTTCGCAACCGCTTTTATTGCCGACGGATTCCGGAATCTTTTCGGAAAAGCGGCGGTCATCATCACCGCAGCGGAGCTTTGGATCAGCGGATTTCCAAAAAAAATTCCGCTTCATGCAATCGAAGCCATGGAGATTATCAACCGAAAGAAAGAATTTCTCATCCTGTCTTTCGGCGGTCAGACGGCAGAAATACCGGACGGATTATGCGAACTGCCGCTATTCACGGTACGGGAAGCAATCCGGAACCGGATTGACGACCTTCCGGAAAACCAACAGAAAAATTCAGCCTGATAAAAACAACCACAATCGGAGGAAAACGCGATGGCGGAAACCAAATGGACCGAACAACAGCGCCGGGCAATCGAATCCCGAAACAACGGTATTTTGGTCAACGCGGCGGCGGGATCCGGAAAGACTGCGGTTCTCAGCCGCAGAGTCGCGGCGCTGATCGAAGAAGGAAAAAGCATCGAACGGTTGCTGATCGTCACCTTTACGCGCGCGGCGGCGGCCGAAATGCGTCAGCGGATCGAATCCGTGCTTTCCGAGCGGTATGAACAAACCGGAGACCGGCGGCTGCTGGAGCAAAAACTGCTTGCCGACACAGCAAAAATCTGTACCATCGACAGTTTTTTCAACAGTCTCCTGAAAGAAAATTTCCAAAGAGCAGATATCCCGCCCGATTTTACGACGCTTGACGCGGCGGAAGAAGACGCGATCACCGCCGAATGCCTGGAAGAACTGATCGAAGAACAATACGAATCCTTTCTGCCGGAATTCCGGACAGCCGTTTCTTTTTTCGGCGGAGAAGGAAACGACGACGCGCTGAAAACCGCACTCAAAAACCTGTATGCTTTTCTCTCTTCTCTGCCTGCGCCGGAAAAATGGAGCAAAAAACAGGAACAGCAAGCGGCAGACCCGCTATTTTGGAAAGAGGAAGCCTGCGCTTACGCAGAAGAAGTTCTCGGGGAAATCAATTCGGTCTACCGAAAGCTTCTGGCTTCCGGCCAGCTGCCAGCAAAAAAACTTCCGCTGGTGGAAAGAGAAGCCGCGTTTTTAAAAAACACTGTATTGCTGGCGCAAAAAAAAGACTGGGACGGCCTATCCGCCGAAGTGAATCATTTTTCTTTCGACCGCCTAAGCAAGGTCGCTGAACCTGCCGAGGAATGGATCACCTTCAAAGCCTACCGCAATCTGCTCAAAGAATTTCTGAAAAAAGAAACCAATTCGTTCGGAGAGGCCTTTCTGATTTCGGAAAAAGAAATCGAAGCCGAAGCCAAAGAAACGGCAAAAGGCGTAAGAGCGCTTGTTTCGCTGACCCAGAAGCTCGCCGAAAAAATCACGGCGGAATACCGGAAAAGAAACCGCTATTCCTTTAATGAAATTGCCCGCATGGCAAAAAATCTACTGATAGAGGATTTTGATCCCAAAACCGGAGATTATCTCCCATCCTCGCTCGGCCGGGAGATTTCGGAAAATTTTGACGAGGTTCTCATCGACGAATATCAAGACGTCAACGACTTGCAGGATCTATTGTTCCGGGTCATTGGAAAAAACGGCGCCAACCTCTTTGTAGTCGGAGATGTAAAACAAAGCATTTACGGTTTCCGCCTGTCAAACCCGAAAAACTTTATCCGCAAAAAAAAGGAACTCCATGAAATCGACCTGAACCGGAATTTCAGAAGCCGCCCCGGAATTCTGGCCTTTTCAAATTATATTTTTTCTCATCTTTTCAACCCTACGGTGACGGAAATCGTTTATGACGAAAGCGAAAAACTGATCAGCGGCCTTCCGGGAGAAAAAAAACCGGAAGAAGTGGAAATTCATCTGCTTGAACAGGCCGATACAGAAAAACAGGCGCTTTTCTGTGCGGAAAAAATCAAAAAAATGATTGCCGAAGGATACCGGATCACCGACAAAGAAACCAAGGAAGAACGGCCGGTTACCCTCTCCGATTTCGCCATCCTTTTACGGGCACGGAAACCGACTGAAACTTTCATGGATGTTTTTGCAGAAAAAGGGATTCCCCTCGTTTCTCCGGAAAAACCGAATTTCTGGAAAATGCCGGAAGTTCAGACAGTTCTTGCCATGCTGCGGATTATCAATAACCCCTACGATGATTCTGCGGTTTTCAGCGTGATTTTTTCTGAAATGTTCGCCTTTACCGCCGATGAAATCGCCCTGCTCAGGCAAGGAGAAAACGCAAAAGAGACGCCGCTCTTCGAACAGATCGAAGAAAAATCCGACCGCGACGCAAAATGCGCCGATTTTACGAGACTGCTGCGTCATTTGGGAATCATGGCCCGGAATCTTCCGGTCTATAAACTGATCTGGCAGATTTTGATCCGAACCGAATATCTCGACAAAGTATCGTTTCTGCCGATGGGAGAAAACAAAAGGGAAAACCTTCTTTCCCTCTACGCTTTCGCCCGTGCCCACCCGGCTGCCGATACCCTGCTGAAATTTCTGAAACTGGCCAAACTATCCTCGGAATCCGCCAAAGATTCCGAGAAAAAAGAAATGACCGGACAAGCTGTTCGGATTATGACAATGCACGCTTCAAAGGGATTAGAATTTCCGGTTTGCCTGCTGCCGCTTCTGGAAAAAGCCTCGGTAAGCGACAGCGATCCGGTTGTCATCAGTGAAAAATTCGGCCCTGGTCTGCGGCTTCGGGATGAAGCGATGACCTATCAGGTGAACACCCTGCAAAGAAAACTGATCGAAGCCGAAACAAAAAAGAAAAACGCCGCTGAAGAACTGCGTCTTCTCTATGTGGCGCTGACCCGCCCCCGCGACCGGCTGATTCTGGTTGCGTCTCCCACGCAAACACTGCTGAAGACGCTGGAAGAAAAAGGAATGCTCTATACCGAAAACGAAAGAAAAAGTGCGTTGGCTCTTTCCCGAGACAACAGCCTGCTTTCGTTTCTTCTTCCGGTTATCGCACGGCATACCTGCGCCGGAGAAATCGCCTCCGACTGCGGCCGGCCGTTTGTATCGGACGCGGTTTTTTCGGTGTTCTGTCAGAAGGAGGAAGACGATTCGAACGATACTGCTGCTCAAAAGCCCTCTGAAATCCCGTTCCGGCTGACCGAAAAAGAGATCAGAGAACGCTTTGGCTTTACCTATCCGAGCCCGCTAACCGGCATTCCCGCAAAAGTTTCGGTTACGGAACTTTCAAAAGGCTATGTTCCGGATCCCGATAGTGTGCTTCTGATCCCGCAGGAGGGAACAAGAAAGCCCAATTTCATGCAGGAAAGAAAACTTTCCGGCGCGGAAAAGGGGACGGCAATTCATACGTTTCTGCGTTTCGCCGATTTTTCAAAGAATTACGAAGAGGAAATCACCCGCCTTCAGACCGATGATTTTCTTTCGGAAGAACAGGCCGAGGCGCTCAGCCGTTCTCAACTTGCCGCCTTTTTCCAGGGAGAAGTCCCCAAAATGATCGCGGCTTCAAAAAAAACACTGCGGGAAGAAGGTTTTGTTGTTCGGATTCCCGCATCGTTTTATCCCTCCGCCCCGAAAAATGCCGCCGGTGAAATCCTGATGCAGGGCGCTATAGACCTGCTCTGCTTTACGGAGGAGGGACTCGTGATCGTGGATTATAAAACCGACCGGCTGCCGGAAGAAAAACTACTGCGAAAATACCAGAAACAAATTGAACTCTACTGCTATGCTGCGGAAAAAATGTACGGGAAAAAAGTAAGCAACGCATTTTTATGGTCTTTCACTTCCGGAAAACTGATTCCGGTCAAAAAAAAGAACGATTCCTGATTCTTTCCGCCATATTAATACTGCTGAAAAAAAGAAAGGTTGATTATGATATGAAAATTCTATCCTGTGTTTTTGAAATCGAACCGGCGTCGCCTTTGAAAAACGCCGAGAAAATGATTGCTATATGCAAAGAAAAAGACGCGGAACTCTGCCTGTTTCCCGCCTATGCTCTGACCGGCATATCCTGCGGCAATCTGCTTTCCTACAAACCGTTTATTGCCCAGTTGGACGAAGCGGTCGACCGGCTCTGCGCTTATACGGAAGAAAGCGGAAAAGTGATTGTAACCGCAACCCAGCGGCACGGAAATATCGTGATTTATGATGGGGATATCAATAACAAGGGCACCTTCACCTATCAGGGGAAAACCATTGTTGTTTCAAAAAACGCGGATGAAAAAGCGGATATCGTGCTGATTCCGACGGCAATGCCGGGCTACCCCTGCATCAAAAACGACCTGAGCGAATTCTGCGCCGCCGCTTCCAAGAAGCACGGCTGTTGTGTTGCCGTAGCCAACTGCGGTTACGGCGAGAGCTCCGCAGACAATGTTTTCAAAGGCGTTGCGGGAATTTTCAGAAACGGCGTGATTACCTCCTTTTTCGCGCAGGACAAGCCGGAAACCATCATGGCGCTTGCCGATGATGAAAAAGGCGAAGGAATTATTTATGCGCGACCCAAACGCCCGGCGGATAAAATTCCGTATTACGGAAACAACACGCCCGCCCTATATCTTGACGAACTGCTGCTTCTGCAGAAGCAGGCGCTGTATACCCGAATGAAAAACTGCGGCCTGCAAAAAGTAGCGGTCAATGTTTCCGGGGGCGCCGATTCAACGCTGGCACTGATTGTTGCCGCCGAAACCGTAAAAATGATGGAACTTCCGCCGGAACATGTCATCGGCCTGTCCCTTCCCTGTTTCGGAACTTCCCAGAGAACCAATACCAATGCAAACAGCCTGATGGAAGCGCTCGGGGTTGCTAAAAAAGAAATCGATATTCAGGAGGCGGTTGCCCTTCACCTGAAACAGATTGGGCATTCCGGAGAAGAAGACGTCACCTATGAAAACGCACAGGCCAGAGAACGCACACAGATACTTTTAGATGTCTGCAATCAGGAGCATGCGCTCGCACTCGGAACCGGCGACCTCTCGGAAGCGGCGCTTGGGTTCTGCACCTTCGGCGGCGACACCCTCTGCCATTACAATGTCAACGCAACCATACCGAAAACGCTGGTAAAAGCCGCAATTCTCAACTATGCGGAAAAGCAGGAAAACGATGCGCTGAAAAAGGTACTGACCGATATTGTCGATACGCCGATCAGCCCGGAACTGAAAAAAGACCAGAAAACCGAAGATATCGTCGGCCCCTATATCCTGACCGACTTTATCCTTTACTATTTTGCAAAACATCATTTCGGTCCGGAAGATATCCGGAACTATATGCTCGCAACCTTTGACGAATATACCGATGAGGAAATCGACCGGTCGATTCAGACCTTTTTCACCCGGTTCAAAAACAACCAGTTTAAACGTTCCTCCGCCTGCGAGGGCGCCAACCTTCTTGGTTTGACGCTCCCCTATTTCCCGGCCGATGCCGTACCGGATTTTCTCTGATCCCCCCGACACGAATTTTTCGATTATAGTAAGCCGCAGAACGCGGCGGAATGGAGATTGAAATGCGTCTTTGCGGAAATGTGACGGCCATGATTTATCAAAACGCCGACACCGGTTATACCGTTCTGAAAATAGACTGTGACGACGAAGAGGAAGAACTCTGCGCCGTTGGCATTATGCCGCTTGTCACCGAAGGGGAAACCGTAGAACTGGAAGGGGATTTCATGATCCATAAAACCTACGGCCGCCAATTCGTTATTTCCTCCTTTAGCGGAAAACTGCCGGAAAAAGAAACGGCGATTTTCCATTACCTGAGCTCCGGAATCATCCGCGGCGTCGGGCCGAAAATCGCCCGGATGATTTTAGACCGGTTCGGCCCCGATTCCCTGTATATCATGGAAAATGAACCGGAACGGCTTACCGAAATCCGCGGAATTTCACCCGAAAAAGCCAAAAAAATGCAGGAAAGCCTGAAAGAAACGCAGGGAATCAAGGAAATCCTGATGTTTTTACAACAATATTCCATCACGTCTTCCCTTGCGTTTAAAATTTATAAACACTGGGGCATGCGCTCCTGCGATATTATCCGGAAAAATCCGTACCGGCTCTGTGAAATTGCAGGCATCTCTTTTGAAAAAGCCGATGATATCGCTTCGCAGATGGAACTCTCTCCGGGCAGCACCGAGCGGATACAAGCCGGTATGCTTTATATTTTAAACCATAACATGAACAACGGAGGCCATACCTTTCTGCCGAAAGAAAAACTTTTTTCGGTCTGCCGCAGCATGCTTGATCCCGAAGAAAGCGCATTGCAAAGCGCTTACGACACGCTGATTGAAAACAGAAGCCTGGTCTACCGTCCGAAAATCAGCAATACCGACGGCGTTTATCTGCGCTGGGTTTACGAGTGCGAAGAAAATATCGCCAGAAGAATCTGCCTTTCGGCGATGATGAAACGGAACTATCCCGGCAATTTCGAAAAAGACATTGCGCAAATCGAAAAGGATCTCGGCCTGCATTTCGCCGAAAATCAGAAAGAAGCCATCCGGGAAGCGTACCTTAATCATTTCATGGTGCTTACCGGAGGCCCGGGAACGGGAAAAACAACAACGCTCAACGGGATCATCCGCCTTTTTGAACAAAACGGAATCTCCTTTGCCATTGCCGCCCCGACAGGCCGCGCGGCAAAACGGGTCACCGAACTTTCCGGCAAAGAAGCGAAAACCATTCACCGGCTGCTGGAATATTCCGCAGAAGGAGACGAATGGGTCTTTGTCCGCTGCGCTGCCAATCCGCTTAAGTGCGATGCCGTAATTGTAGACGAAGCTTCGATGGTCGATCCTTCGCTTTTTGACCGGCTGCTCAACGCACTGCCGGCAACCTCTTCGGTTCTTCTGGTCGGGGATGCAAACCAATTGCCATCGGTCGGCGCAGGAAGCCTTCTCAAAGACATTATCGCCAGTTCCGCAGCAAAGACTGTGGAGCTCAACGAAATTTTCCGTCAAGCGAAAGAAAGCCTGATTATTACCAACGCACACCGGATTATCCGGGGCGAAATGCCGGAACTTGCCGACCGGAAAAGGGACTTCTTTTTTCTTCCCGCCTACTCTCCCGACGCCGTCTGCCGAACGGTAGGAGAATTGCTGGAAAAACGGCTGCCGAAGGCGTACGGCTATGACCCGAAAACGGAAATCCAGGTGCTTTGCCCTTCCAGAAAAGGAATGACCGGAAGCGGAAACCTGAATGTCGGCCTGCAGAGGCTGCTGAACCCGGAAACCGAAAACAAACGGCAGCTGGAATACCGCGGCGGCGTTTTCCGGGAGGGAGACAAGGTCATGCAGATAAAAAACAATTACGATGTAGAATATGAAGGCGCAGACGGAAAACCGGAAAAGGGGATTTTCAACGGAGATATCGGAATCATCGAACGGGTATATGAAAAAGAGCTGTGTCTGGCCGTTCTTTTCGACGACAAACGGGTTATTTATCCCCGGGAAATGCTTGACGAACTGGAGCCGGCCTATGCCGTTACCGTTCATAAAAGCCAGGGAAGCGAATGGCCGGCGGTCATTCTTCCGTTATTTGACTGCCCCGATATGCTGTCCACAAGAAATCTTCTTTACACGGCGGTTACCCGCGCGCGGAAACAGCTGATTCTTGTAGGAAGCGAGAAAAAAATAGCACAGATGGTACAGAATAATATCTCCAATAAACGATACAGCGGGCTGAAATTTCTTCTGAAAGAGTATACCGGGCAATGAAAAAGAAAGAGCCGCCGTTTCTCCGGCTTCTGTTATTTCTCCGGCCGTTTCTTTTCGGAAAATACTGTCCCTGCTGCGGCGAACTGCTCCGCGTATTCAGCGATGATATTTTTTGTACTGACTGTTCCGAAACGCTGGAACGCAAGAAAATCACACTGCCGGAAGAAGAACTGAAATTTCCACCCTATTTTCTTTCTCTGTATCATTACGAAGGAGCGGTGAGAAAAGCCATTCTGGCCTTCAAGTTCCGCAACGAAAAACACATCGGCCTCTTTTTCGCCGATAAAATGGCAGAAGCTTTTCTTCGTTTCCCGGAAGCGAAACCGGATTTCGTCTGCGGTGTTCCGGCCTATTCTCTCCGGGACGGAAGGCGTTACAATCCGCCGGACATTCTGGCTGAAAGAATCGCGTTCCGCATCAATGTTCCCTACCGGGAAACCCTGCTGAAGAAAAAGAAAAATATCCGCTCGCAGACGAAAACCAAAAATCGGAGAGAAAGACTTCAAAATCCGAACGGCGCATATATTTTTAATCCAGAGGAAGACTCTGTCCGGGGAAAAACGATTCTGCTTGTTGATGATATCATCACAACCGGAGCGACGCTTCGGGAATGTGCAAATGAACTCTACCGTGCCGGCGCGGAAACGGTTTACCGCCTGACCATCGCAAAAACTTCGCTTTTCGCAGCGAAACGGCTGATCCCCTCGGAAAAGAACCGGCAACGCTATCGTTTCAAAAGAAAAGTGAAAAACCGCCGCTGAGAAATCAGCAGCGGTCTTTTTCTTTATTATAATACATATTTCACACCGGAAAACAGCGGTTACACAAAACGGATATTCAACCGAACAGTTACAACACATTTTTTATAAGAACGGCAAGCCGTTCTTTACCTGTTTTTACCCGACGGCCGGATCGGAATCGATATAGCTTTGCAGCAATACGGCGGCGGCCGCCGCATCGATCAATTTCCGCTGTTTTTTCGCTGAAATATTGTTTTCATGCAGCTTCTGCGCCGCAATCACCGTCGTATAAGCCTCGTTGAGCAACAAAACTTCAGCAGACGTACGTTTCCGGAGAAATTCGGCAAAGGAACGGGCTTTCTCTGTCATTTCGCTCTCTTTTCCGTCGGTTCGGAGCGGAAGGCCAACAAGGACTTTTTCTACCTGTTCGGCTTCGATGATTTCCAGAACCCGCTTCGTCAGCGGCGTTCGTCCCATTGCCTCTAAAACGCAAAACGGAGAAGCCAGAATTTCATTTTTATCGCAAAGCGCAATGCCGGTTCGGGCCAACCCCAAATCTATCGCCATGATTCTCATACTGTCACCTGCTTAATCGGGAATTTCAAAAACGCCCTCTAAGATATGCATCGGACGATAGGGGAACATCTCGATGCCCTCCCGGTCGGTAACGCCCGAAAGAACCAGCACCGTATCGACCGATGTTTCAATACCGGCGATAATATCGGTATCCATCCGGTCGCCGATAATCGCGGCGTCTTCGGTAGAAACGCCAAGCCGCTTTACGCCGTGCTTCATCATCAGCGGGTTTGGTTTTCCTATGTAATATGCCTGTTTGCCGGTGGCAAGCTCAATCGGCGCGACAAGCGCTTTAGTCGCCGGCAAGATTCCGGATTCTCCCGGTCCGGTCAGGTCCGGGTTGGTTCCGATCAGTTTTGCGCCGCCGAGAACCAGCCGGACCGCACGGACAATTTTATCGTAACTATAGGAAGAGGTTTCGCCCACAACAACATAATCCGGATTGATATCATTCATGGAAAATCCGGCATCGTAAATCGCATTAATCAATCCTGCCTCTCCGATAACATAAGCGCTGCCGGCCAGTTTCTGGCTTTTCAGAAACGAAGCCGTCGCCATGGCGCTGGTATAGAAATGATCCTCCGAAATATCCAGCCCCAGCCGTGCTAGTTTCTGGGAAAGCTCACGGGGAGAACGCTCGCTGCTGTTGGTCAGAAACAGAAATTTTTTATCGTTGGCATACAGCCAGTCGACAAACTCCTTGACCCCCTGAAGCAGATGATTGCCGTGATAGATCACGCCGTCCATATCGCATAGAAAACCTTTTTTACTTCTGAGTGCGTCCATATGATGATCCCTTCTTTCTTTGAATTTTCTCTTTCTTTGATTTTCTTTTTCACAAAATTATCTTTTTCGCGGTCTGCCGCCGGTTTATTCCAGAAAATCCTTCAGCCGCTTGCTCCGGTTCGGATGACGGAGTTTCCGAAGCGCTTTGGCTTCAATCTGCCGGATTCGTTCCCGGGTCACGCGGAATTCCCTGCCGACCTCTTCCAAAGTTCTGGTCCGGCCGTCGTCCAGGCCGAAACGCAGCCGAAGAACGCGGGCTTCCCGGTCGGAAAGGGTTTTGAGAACTTCATTAAGCTCTTCCTTTAAAAGCATTTGCGAAGCAACGTCCTGCGGCGCGGGAATATCGTCGTCGGCAATAAAATCACCGAGATGGCTGTCTTCCTCTTCGCCGACCGGCGCTTCAAAAGATACCGGTTCCTGCGCAACCTTAATAATCTCCCGGACCTTATCAATCGGCATTTGGAGCTCCGCCGCCAATTCATCGACCTGCGGCTGTCTTCCCAATTCCTGCATCAACGCCTTTTCGGCTTTTGAAAGCCGGTTGATCGTTTCCACCATATGAACGGGGATACGAATGGTTCTTGCCTGATCGGCGATCGCCCGGGTGATGGCCTGACGAATCCACCAGGTCGCGTAGGTGGAGAATTTATATCCCTTATCAGGGTCGAATTTTTCAACGGCTTTAATCAAACCCAGGTTTCCCTCCTGAATCAGATCCAAAAACAAAAGCCCCCGGCCGACATACCGCTTGGCAATACTGACGACCAACCGCAGATTCGCCTCGTTTAAAATCCGTTTCGCCTCCTGATCCCCCTGACCGATCCGTTTTGCCAGCGAGGTTTCTTCTTCAGAAGTCAGCAACGGCACACGGCCGATTTCATACAGATACACCTTGACCGGGTCATCAATGATAATCCCTTCCGACTGCAACAACGCTTCGATGTCCTCGGGATCGGTCGGCAGATCCTCCACTTCCTGCTCGATATCGGCAATCTCGCTCAGCGCAGCTTCGTTGAACGATTCCTCCAGATCGACGCCGTTGGCGCTGAGGTCTTCATAAAATAAACTTTTCTGGTTGGGCGTCAGTTCCAGCTTGTCCAGAACATCGCCGACTTCCCGGTAGGTCAAAGAGCCTTTGGCCTTTCCCTTTTCCAACAACTCCCGAAGAGCCGCCTTTTTCTCATTAATATCCATTCCTGTTTCCCCCTGATTCATGATGATCCTTTTTTTTCTTTTTTAAATCGTTTATCAGCAATTCAAATGTCTCGTCGCTGTTGTCAAAGGTATTTTTCTGCGCTTTTTTCTTTTTTTCCTCTTTGATTACCGAAATCGACTGTAAAATCCGGACGTTTTCAGCTGAAATTTCTCGTGCATCCCGTAAAAGCGATGTCATTTTTGACATTTCCTTTTCGTCAATCTTCTGTGACAGCGTCATGATCGGCTCCAGCCCGGGACTTTCCTGAATCCCGGAACAAAGCGAAAGAAACATCCGGCGGTTAAAATCGGTTACAAAATCTTCCGCCCCCAGATTCTCTAAAATAAACGGCAGCTTTTCCGGAAAACGAAGAAGCACCGACAGAACCGCCTCTTCATTCTTTGCCGCGCGAAGGTTCTGCGAATACTCGGCGTTCAAATTATTCGGATCTTCCCGGATCGCGGTTTTGATTTTCCGCTCTTCTTTCCGTTTCGCCGCATAGCGAACCCGTTTTTGGTATTCCCGAATTTCCGCGTAAATATTTTCCGGACTGACAGAAAACTTTTCCGCCGTACTTTTGACGAAAATCTCCTGCTCCACACTGTTTGCAATCCCCGCAAGAACCGGAATACATTCCTTCATACATTCCGCCTTTTCGGTGGGGACTTCTATATTATATTTCCCGGCGATCTCTTCTATGCGGTATTCCACACTGTCGGAAGAACGTTCCAGCATCCGGCGGAACGCATCGCGACCCTCGGTTTTCAGAATTTCATCCGGATCCTTGCCGCCGTGCAGCGATAAAACCCGGACCTTGATCCCCGCCGCAGGAAGAATGGAAAGCGCTTTGTTGGTCGCCCGTTTCCCCGCTTCGTCATTATCATAGCAGGTCACCGCCTTTTCCCGGTACCGCTTCATCAAATCCGCCTGCTCTTTGGTCAGCGCCGTTCCAAGGCAGGCCACCGCGTTTGAAAATCCTGCCTGATGCAGAGACAGCACGTCCATATAGCCTTCACACAAGATAAAAAAATCTTCTGACGAAGCCTTGGCAAAATTCATCGCATATAAATTGGAACCTTTGGAAAAGACAAGGGTTTCCGCCGTGTTCATATATTTGCTCGGCTCTTTCGGATCCAGCGCCCGGCCACCGAAAGCGATGATATTGCCGCGCAAATCAAAAATCGGAAACATCAGGCGATTCCGGAATTTATCATAGGTATGCGGCTTGTCCTGGCTGTCCCGGGATTTATATGAAGCCGTAACCAGCCCAGAATCTCGGATTTCATCCTCGGTATATCCCTGAAAAAGAAGATGCTTTTTCAGGCTGTCCCAACTGTCGGGCGCATATCCCAACCCAAAACGGACAGCCGACTGCGGCGTAATCTGCCGTTTTTTCATATACTCTCTCGCAGCCGCGCCCTGCGGCCCCTGCAGACAATCAAAGAAAAAACGAGCCGCCGTCTTGTTCATTTCTAAAATCCGCTTCCTCAGAAGCGAAAGGCGGTTATCATATTCTCCGGCCTGCGGCACTTTCATCCCCGCCTGCTCCGCCAGCAGCGAAACCGCGTCCACATAGGAAAGATTTTCTTTCTGCTGGATAAAATTGATCACATCGCCGCCGATATGGCAGCCGAAGCAATAAAAATACTGCTCCGCGGTATTAATATGAAACGAAGGCGTTTTCTCATTATGAAACGGACAAAGGCCCACGAAATTCGATCCCCGCTGTTTCAGATCCACATAGCGGGAAATGACCTTTTCAATATCGCAGCGTTTCCGAAGCTCCGCAAGAAAATCATCGCTGAACCGATACGCCATACCTCTCTCCTTTCCGGACGGCCGCTGCCGGAAAAACACCAAGCAGCCTTTCCTTTTTATCTTTCTATATAACCATTACGCAAACTTTTTTTATTTTCCTTTCTTCCGGAAAAGAATTTGGAAATCAGAATCAAATAATTCAAAATATTTTCACATAATCCTCTTGCAAATTGTTTTTGCATGTGCTATAATATAAAAGCAATTTGAAAAAGCTTTCATCGCGGCCCGTTTTATTTAGGTGAAACCGGTTGATTGCATGATTTTTCCAAATTCATGCAGGAAAGTTTATATTTGCGGGTATGGCGGAATCGGCAGACGCGCTAGATTCAGGTTCTAGTCGGAGCAATCCGGTGGAGGTTCAAGTCCTCTTACCCGCACCATGAAAAAGGCCGCTTTTTTAAGCGGTCTTTTTTCTGCAAAAAAGCAAAGAAAAAGTACCGGTGATGGATGCCGGCCGCTTTATCAGCAATAAAAAATAAAGGAGACGAATTATGGAAAACGTACAGACAGTGCCTGCACAGGCAGCAGAACAGACAACCTCAATCAATGCACCGAGTCTTCATTCGGCAGTTTGTCCGCATTGCCAGAAGAATGATTTTGTCGTGCTGGGAACAAAAGGCGCGAAAGGCGCGGCCATCGGCGTAGGAATGGCTTTCGGCGCGATCGGGAATCTGGTTGCCGATTCCATGAACAAAGACGATGCCACCATCAAACCTCTGCGCTGCCAATGCAACGCCTGCCGGAAAAAATTTGAAATTCTCCCTCTCAAAGCAACCCCTGAAGAAATTCTGGAAACGCCCTGCACGGTAAACTTTACACGGCTTTCCAGCTTCGTCGGCATGGCAGTCGCACAGCATGTCTGGCTCAACGGCGTAAAAGTCGGAACGGTAGGAAACGGAAAATCGATATCCTTCCCCGTCCATACCAAATACAATACCCTGTTTGTCACCGACCAATACGGCGTTGCTTTCAAAGGGAACTACAAATTTGAAGCGGTCAGCGGCGGAACGGTTGACGTCCGTTTCAAGAAAAAATTTTTACAGTAACAACAAAAGGCACGAAAAAAATCAAATATCTCATGTAAACATCAGATATCCAGTCAGAAACACCTGAAATGATATGCTGAAGTGCAGGATAAGGGATTTTAAACAGGTGGTTAGAAGTTAACTGACCACCTGTTTATTATAATTCTCTAATTTATATAGAATGTTTTAATGTGTTTTGAAGTGGCTGCCGTTTGTGCAGAGGAGCTTTTTCGTCTAAATGCATTCACTGGGCCGGTATGGGGATACCGGATATCTGTATAATATCCATTACCCGATAAACCCCGAAAACTTTCATGGGAAATCCCACGATTGGATTGCAACATTACAAAAGAAAAGAGATATGGGCGAATATTAAACCGCTTGGGAATTATATCCCAGTTTAACGCCCTTGCGGACACCGTCCGGAAATAATATGGCAGATTCCCGGCTTTCTGAAAAAAATAACAAAACGGGGCAGCAATCAAAACGCTGTCCCGTTTTTTCTCTTTGTTAAATTTCATCTATTTTTACCGGCGCTGAATTCTCCTTATCGTCAGCTCGGATTCTTCTGTTTTTCACCCTGCTTTTGATTCCATACGCCCGTCCGGAAAAAAAGAAGCGAAAGAATCGCGGCAACAATCCAACCAACCGGCCAGGCAGACCAGATTCCGGCCGTACCGAAAAATCCGGAAAGAATTTTTGCCAAAATCACCCGGAGAAACAAATCGGCAAAAGTACCGATCATAAATCGGGTCATCATCCCCGCCCCCCGAAGAATTCCGTCGGCGACAAGCTTTGCGGCAAGAACAAAATAAAACGGAGAAATAATCCGAAGAAACAAAACGCCGGTTTGAAGCGCCTCCCCTTCGGCGCGGTTCAGAAAAAGAAGAACCAGCGGTTTCCCCGCAAAGAAATATAGAAGCGCAATCGGCAGCGTAATCAAAAAAATCAATTTCAGGCCGGCCCAGAAACCGCGCCGGATCCGTTCCGGCTTTTTCGCGCCGAGATTCTGCGCCGTGTAATTGGAAATCCCGTTGCCAAGCGTGGTAAAAGAAGTCGTAACCAGATTATTCAGTTTCACGGCGGCGGAATAGCCCGCCATCACACCGGAACCGAAGGTATTGATTACCCCCTGGATCAAGATATTGCCCACCGAAATAAAGCTCTGCTGCAAAATACTCGGAACAGCGACAATTGCAATCTTTCCCAACAGCGAAAACGAAAAATACGCCGGTTTTTCTCCCGGAGCGACCTTTGACAGCCGGCGGAACAGGACAAACAGCGCAGCCAGACAACTAACGCCCTGGCAAAGAAAGGTGGCCCAGGCAACGCCGGCAACGCCCATTTGGAATGCGGTGACAAAAAGAATATCCATACCGATATTGGAAACCGAAGAAATTGCCAGGAAAACAAACGGCGTTTTCGAATCTCCCATTGCCGAAAAAATTCCGGTAGCAACGTTATAATAGAAAACAAACGGAAGCCCGAGGACATAAATATCCAGATACAGCGCCGAATCGGCAAAGACATTTTCCGGGGTATGAATCAGTTCCAGAAGCCGGCCGCCGAGCAGCCCGCCGGTGGTCATCAGCAGCAGACAAAGTCCGCCGCAGGCAATCAGCGTGGTATATACAGCGGTTTTCATCTCCCGAAACCGCTTTGCGCCAAAAAGATTTGAAACAACGACTGAACAGCCGATGTTGCAGCCAAAGGCAAACGCAAGAAAAATCAAAGTGATTTCATAGCTGTTGCCCACAGCCGCCAGTGCGTTTTCCCCGATCCACTTCCCGGCGACAAAACTGTCGGCGATATTATACAGCTGCTGAAAAAGTACGCTGCCGAACAGCGGCAGACAAAACTGCCAAAGCACCCGTTCCGGATTTCCGGAAGTCAAATCCCGATTCATTTTTTCCTCTTCTTTCTTCTTATATCATGGAGCAAAAAGACTTGCTTGCAAGGGCATTTTTGCGATGTGATTCAATATCGCAGCCGTGCTCTGCACGGAGTGGCAAAGCCACAAAGTCTTGCTATGCAAGGCTTTCTGCGTATATTATACCACATTTTTCCTCATATGTAAAATATCAAAAACATATATTGATATCATGTAAGCAGCATATCGCGTTCTTCCATAAAGCGCAGAATTCTCCGGTTTTTGCACCGTTTCAGCCCGATTTCGATAGGATGCCAAAACAAAAAACCAAAAAAATTCATTCTTTTTTCATTGACACAGAAGAAAAACTGCGCTATAATTTAACCAGGTTAGATAATTTCAGACCAAAGGGATGACCAAGATGGCAACGGAAAAACAGATTGACGAAATTTTGGCACGGCTAAAAGAAATCCATCCGGCAAGAACCTTTAAAGAGGTCGATGAAATCAATGCCGGGATCGGCGCGGTTCTCTGCCTTCTTTACGAATCCTCCGGCCTTCTCACTGCCGGAAAAATCAGCGATTTTATGAAGGTCAGCACTGCAAGAGTAACCGTCCTGCTAAAAAAAATGACGGCCAAGGGTCTGATTACCAGAGAAAATGATGCGGCCGATTCCCGGATTACAATCGTCCGCCTTTCCGCTTCCGGAAAAGCCATGATCGACAAGATCAACCGGGAAATGAGGAAAAAAACCGAAAAAGTGATTGATACCATCGGCATGGATAAAATGAGGGAATTTATTTCTCTTTCCGAGCAAATCCAGTCCATCATGGGAAAACCGGAGAAAAAATTTTGATATTTCAGGAAAAAGCAGACACCACCGCTGCTTTTTCTTTTCCTCTATTACCTAACCAGGTTAACAATTTATGAACAATTTGTAAAGGAGTCTGAACAATGCTGAAACTTTTCAAAAACTTTCAAAAACAGGAATGGCTTCTGGCCGTTGTTTCGATTGCATTGATCGTAACACAGGTATGGCTTGATCTGACAATGCCTGATTACATGTATGAAATAACCACGCTGGTGCAGACCGAAGGCAGCGAAATGGGCGAAATACTGCTTGCCGGAGGAAAAATGCTGCTCTGCGCACTGGGCAGTCTGTGCGCTTCCGCCGTTACCGCCATCTGCGCGGCAAGGATTGCATCCAATTTCGGCGCGGCGCTGCGCAGCCGGCTATTCCGGAAAGTACAGTCGTTTTCTATGGAAGAAATCGGCCGTTTTTCAACTGCAAGCCTGATTACCCGTTCAACAAACGATGTTACACAGGTACAGATGCTCATTGTAATGGGGCTTCAAATGCTGATTAAAGCGCCGATTATGGCCGTGTGGGCGATCTGCAAAATTTCCGGAAAAGAATGGCAGTGGACGCTTTCAACAGCCGCGGCCGTTGCCTTTCTGCTTCTGGTTGTCGGCGTCTGCGTCCTGCTGGCCATGCCAAAATTCAAAAAACTGCAAAAACTGACCGACGATATCAACCGGGTAACCCGGGAAAACCTGAACGGGCTGCGTGTTGTACGCGCCTATAACGCAGAATCCTATCAGGAGGAAAAATTTAACCGGGCAAACGCTGCGCTGACCGGAACACATCTGTTCGCCATGCGGACCATGTCGTTTTTAATGCCCAGTATTCAGCTTGTTATGAGCGGCCTGTCTCTTGCCGTCTACTGGATCGGCGCTATCTTGATTAATGAAACAGGGCTAACGGAAAAAATCGCGCTGTTTTCCGATATGATGGTCTTTTCCCAATATGCGGTGCAGGTTGTCATGTCGTTTATGATGCTGGTTATGATCTTTATTATGCTGCCCCGCGCCTCGGTTTCCGCCAAACGAATTGGAGAAGTGCTGGAAACAACGCCCGCTATCTGCAACGGTTCCCGCACAGAGGGACAGCCGGGAAAAACAGGGACGGTTGAATTCCGCAACGTCTCGTTCCGTTATCCGGATGCGGAAGAAAACGTCCTCAATCATATCACGTTCACCGCAGAAAAAGGCGAAACCGTTGCCCTGATCGGCTCAACCGGATGCGGCAAAAGCACGGTTGTCAATCTTATTCCCCGCTTTTATGATGCAACCGAAGGAGAAATTCTGATTGACGGCGTAAATATCCGGGAATATGACCAGCACGCGCTTCGGAATAAAATCGGCTATGTTTCACAAAAGGCAATTCTTTTCAAGGGAACCATCCGCTCCAACATCGCATACGGAGACAACGGAACCGACCATACAGCGCTGGAAGCGCAGGTAGAAGACGCGGTGGCAACCGCGAAAGCGGAAGAATTTGTCAAACAGATCGGCAACACCTACGACGGCTATGTGGCGCAGGGAGGTTCCAATTTTTCCGGCGGACAGAAACAGCGTCTTTCCATCGCCCGCGCCATTGCCAGAAAACCGGAAATTTTTATTTTCGATGATTCGTTTTCCGCGCTGGATTATAAAACCGACCGCGAACTAAGGGCAACGCTGGATCAAAAATGCGCAGACGCCACCCGCTTTATTGTTGCCCAGCGTATCGGCACAATCCGCGACGCCGATAAAATCATCGTACTGGACGAAGGACAAATCGTCGGTATGGGAAAACACGAACACCTTATGCAGACCTGCAGCGTTTACCAGCAGATCGCCCTGTCACAACTTTCAAAGGAGGAACTTGCCTGATGAAAAATCAAGATTACGAACCGCAGAACACCCATCGGCCGGCAGGAGGGCCTCCCGGAGGCCGCCGCGCACATAGCGGCGAAAAAGCAAAAGACCTGATCGGAACCTGGAAAAAGCTTCTCCGCTACTGTAAAAAATACGGCGCGGCTCTGGCAATTGCCATTCTCTGCGCTATCGCCGGCACCGTGCTGACGCTGATCGGACCGGATAAACTCTCGGAAATGACAGAACTGATTACACAGGGAATCATGAAGGGGATCGATATGAACGCCGTGGCAACAATCGGCATAACGCTGGTCTGCTTTTACGCCGCCGGGTATCTTCTCTCCGCCGTGCAGGGCTGGATCATGGCGACCGTCACCCAGCGGGTTTCTGAAAAAATGCGGGCGGATATTTCCGGGAAAATCAACCGGCTGCCGATGTGGTACTATAACCGGACGACCACGGGCGATGTCCTTTCCCGCATAACAAACGACGTTGATACCATCGGACAGTCCCTGAACCAAAGTATCGGAAATCTGGTAACATCGGTCATCCTTTTTGCCGGCAGTTTTATCATGATGCTGAAAACAAACGGGATTCTTACCGCCACGGCGGTTCTTTCCAGCCTGCTTGGTTTCATGCTGATGTTCGCCATCATGGGCAGAAGCCAGAAATATTTCAGCCGTCAGCAAAAACATCTGGGGAAACTCAACGGACATATCGAAGAGATTTATGCCGGTCATACCGTTGTAAAGGCCTATAACGGAGAAGCCGACGCCATAACAGCCTTTGACGAAAGAAACGAAAAGCTGCGGGACAGCGGTTTTAAAGCCCAATGCCTTTCCGGTATGATGATGCCGATTATGAATTTTATCGGAAACCTTGGTTATGTCGCGGTTTGCGTTGTCGGAAGCGCATTGGCGCTGAACGGCACCATTCATTTCGGCGTTATCGTTGCCTTTACCATGTATGTCCGTTACTTTACCCAGCCGCTCTCCCAGATTGCACAGGCAATGCAGGCTCTCCAGTCCGCCGCCGCGGCCGGAGAACGCGTATTTGAATTTCTCGAGGCTGAGGAAATGACAGATGAAAGCGGAAAAACCGCCGTTCTGGAAAACAGACAGGGAAAAGTAGAATTCCGCCATGTTCAATTCGGCTATGAAGATTCCGACCAAACGATTATCCACGACTTCTCCGCCGTAGCCGAACCCGGACAGAAAATTGCAATCGTCGGGCCGACTGGCGCAGGGAAAACCACCATGGTGAATCTGCTCATGCGCTTTCACGAAATTCAGGGCGGCGAAATCCTGATCGACGGCGTTTCCACCAAAGCCCTGACAAGAGAAACCGTACACGCCCAGTTCTGCATGGTCTTGCAGGACACCTGGCTGTTCGAAGGAACCGTCCGGGAAAACCTGGTCTATTGCGCGGAAGGAATTGATGACGAGAAAATGAAACAAGCCTGCAAAGCCGTCGGGCTGGATCATTTCATCCGGACACTGCCCAAAGGATATGACACAGTGCTCAATGACCAGATTAACCTGTCTCAGGGGCAAAAACAGCAGCTGACAATCGCACGGGCCATGATTGCAGATAAACCCATGCTGATCCTCGATGAAGCCACCAGTTCGGTCGACACAAGAACCGAGCAGCAAATCCAAAAAGCCATGGATCAGCTCATGCAGGGACGAACGTCCTTCGTCATCGCGCACCGGTTATCCACGATCAAAAACGCAGACCTGATTCTGGTCATGAAAAACGGCGATATTATCGAAAGCGGCACACATGAACAGCTGCTGCAAAAAAACGGATTCTACGCCGAATTATACAACAGCCAGTTTGATCCCGCCGCCTAAGAAAAAAACGTATTTTTCTTTTTTATTTTACATTTTAGTCATTCTCTCCCCTGTATTTTCATCAGTAACGTTGATTTTATCTTCCTTTATTATCGGTTACAATATAAGGTAGCAATATACCCTATTTATTTTCGATTGAGGAGGAAACAAAATGAACGAAAAAGAAATTATCGGAAGACAACTGCAGCAATACCGGGAAGAAAAATGTTTCACCCAAGGATTGGTAGCCGAAAAATCCTGTATTTCCATCAACTATCTCTCCAGCATTGAACGGGGAATTTCTTTTCCAAGAATCGAGATACTACTACGTCTTTTTGAAACGCTGAAAGCTCCGCCGGACGGGGTTTTCCAAGGGGTTTTGTCTTATCTGACGCCCCGCCAGGAGGCCGAAATTTCCGCCGAACTCAACCTGCTTTTGCCGCAGGAAAAAAAGAAAATCCTCGAGGTGATGAAACTGATGATTCAGCAATGCAGGCAAAACAGGATGTAACGGAAAATTCCCTTTAAATTTTCAAAAACTGCGGATTTTTTCCGCAGTTTTTTTCTTATCAGACAATTTTCGACAAAATTTTTTCATTTAAAACAGTATAATATGTATAAGCGATATACTTTCTGTAAAAAGAGCAACCACAACTTTCTGTGCAGAACGGCCCTACCGTCCAATTTTTCACCCTCCTCATCCCACCTGCCCGTTTTCTCCGGAAACAGAGTCGGAACAGAAGCAATCGCCCCACCGAACCAAACGGAAGGAAGATTGGCATGAAACAAAACAAAATTTGCTGCTTTACCGGACACCGTCCGCAAAAACTGCCCTTCGGCGCAAACGAAAACGATCCCCGTTGCCTCCGCCTCAAAAACAGGCTCCGTCATGAAATTGAACGGCAGATTATGAAAAATTCCGTTGCGCATTTCATCACCGGGATGGCTATCGGAACCGACATGTATGCCGCAGAACTGGTGCTTGAACTGAAAAAACAGTATCCTCAAATCACGCTCGAAGCCGCGATTCCCTGCCGTTCCCAAGCCTGCAAATGGTCGGAACCGCTTCGGATCCGATACCGGGATATTCTCTCTCTCTGCGATAAACAGACCCTTCTTCAGGACGCCTATACCGCTGACTGCATGCAGAACAGAAACCGCTATATGGTCGATTGTTCCGACATCATCATCGCTGTATGGGACGGCAAACCAAGCGGTACGGGAAAAACGGTACGGTACGCCGAAGAATGCGGAAAAAATATCATTATTTTAAACCCGCGCGAAGAATAGCCGCGCTTCCGCCTACCGGCGTTCCGTTTCCGCCTTCTCTGCCGAAACATATACCACCCCGGCGGCGCGGGGACCGATGTGCGTTCCGATCGCCGCGCCGACCTGCAGCCGGCGGTCTACCGAAATCCCGGCGTTTTTCAGCCTTGCTTCCAGTTCTTCACAGTTTTCAGCGCCGTAAGACCAGAGAGAATAAAAAGGAAACGCAGGATCTGCCGGGCATGCCTGAATCTGCCGCGTAACGCTGTGCAACGCACGCGTCATGCCGAAACACTTTTCCGCCACCGCAACTTTACCCGCCCGGTCAAGCCGCAGCAGAGGCTTGATGTTTGCAATTTTCCCCAAAGCCGCCTCAGTCTTGCTTAACCGGCCGCCCCGGTAAAGATATTCCAGTGTGTCGACAAGAAAAAAAATGGTCAGGCGGTTCCGGAGCGCTTCAAGCTCCCGGACGATTTCCTGCGCGCTCCGTTCCTGTAAACGAAGCGCACAAGCCCGGTCGGCCAAAAACCGGATTGCGCCCGATGCGGAAAGAGAATCGACCAGATAAATTCCCTCATATCCGGAAAGTTCTTTGGCCAGAAGGGCGTTCTGATAAGTACCGCTCAGGCTGGAAGAAATCAGAATACAAATCATTTCGTCCTTTTTTTGCCGAGCATCCTCAAAAATTTCCAAAAAAGCGCTGACCGATGGCTGTGAAGTTTTCGGAAAAATCTTCCCCTGTGTCAGCATACGGTAAAAATCATCACGAAACAAGTCTTTTCCGTCATAATAATTGGCTTCGCCGAAAGCAATTTGAAGCGAAACAAACTCAATCTGCTGTTCTTTCATTTCTGAAGGCAGATAATCCGCCCCCGTATCCACAAGAATCCGTATCATAAAAACTCCCTTCTGCTGCCGGTAAAAACGGCCGGCAGGTTTCCGTCACAATCCGGGCAAAGACCGGGTTCAGAACAAAATTTCATCGGCGGCCGACGAAACCGATTCCAGACAATCAATCAGTGTTTCGGTTTTTTCCCCGCCGAATTTTTCAATCACCGCATCCACCAGTTTAAGAATCCGGGCATGTTCTTTTTCATACGCTTCGCGGCCGGCTGCCGTCAGCGACAGATCAATCCGCCGTTTATCCGCCGAAGAACGCCGGCGCTCAAGCATCCCCTTTTCTTCCAGAGAATGCAGCGTCCGGTTCATCTGCGATTTGAACATTTTTGTTTTTTCACACAATTCGGTCGCCGTCATCCGGCATTCCCCGGCCTTCACCAAAAGACTGCAAATCAGCGCTTCATTATACGGCATATCGGAAACAACCCGCTCATTGCAGACAATAACCGACAGCCGGAGCCATGCAGACAACAATCTTTCATTGTTTTTTGCCACGCTTATCCCATCCTTTTTCACAACGGAAAATAGTAAACAAAGTGAACTATTTTCCCTTATCTTATCATATCCATACCGCATTGTCAAGCCGACGGAGAAAAATGTTACAAAAATGTTTTGAAAGAAACCGGACGCCGCATTATGCCAACGTCCGGTTTCTATAAAACAATAATATTTTGTCTGCCCTTTCAATCCTTCTCTTTATGGCAGATCCCGGCCGACGGACAACCCGAACAGCCGCAGCCGCAGGAAGTTTTTCCCTGCTTTTTCGCCCGAAGCAGAGAAAGAATCACGGCGCAGACAACTGCGGCAAGAACCAGACAAATAACAATCGTAGCCAAATTGGAAACAATCCAGGAAAACATATCGATCCCTTCTTTCTTCTTTCGGAAAATATCCCGGAAAACCGTTAAACGTTAGAAAGTTTGCCCTGTTTCACCGGCGTTTTTGCTTCCCGATAGGGCCGGAACAGAAGAAACGCCAGCCCCGCAAGAAGAAGAACCGCCGCCAGCATGCCGATCCAATTTCCGTTGCCGCTGAACAAACTGCCGAATTGATAAACAATCAAAGAAATCACATAGGCAAAACCGCACTGATACGCAATGGCAAACCAGGTCCATTTCGCGCTGTTCATTTCTCTGCGGATCGCACCGATCGCCGCAAAACAAGGCGCACAGAGCAGATTGAAAATCAGGAACGAATAAGCGGCAAGCGGCCCCATACCGCCGAAATCCAGAACGCCGAAAACCCCAACGATTTCTTCTTTGGCAACAAGCCCCATAACCGTGGCGACAGCCGCTTTGATGTTGCCGAAACCGAGCGGAGAAAAAATCCAGCAGACAGCGCCGCCCAAAAGGCCGAGCAGACTATTTTCCAGTTCCATTTCCGCATCAAACAAAAACGCACCGTCAGAAAAACCGAAATGAGATCCCGCCCAGATAACAAGCGAAGACAGCAGAATAATGGTTCCCGCTTTTTTGATAAACGACCAGCCGCGTTCCCACATAGAACGCATGATATTGCTGAAAGTCGGCCAGTGATATGCCGGAAGTTCCATAACGAAAGGTGCGGGATCACCGGCGAACATTTTTGTCTTTTTCAGAATAATGCCGGAAAGAATCACCGCTGTCGCGCCGATAAAATAAGCGCTCGGGGCAACCCACCATGCGCCCCCGAACAGCGCGGTGGCAATCAACGCAATAATCGGAAGCTTCGCACCGCAGGGAATAAAGGTCGTTGTCATAATCGTCATTTTGCGGTCTCGGTCATTCTCGATCGTCCGGGAAGCCATGATACCGGGAACACCGCAGCCGGTGCCGATCAGCATCGGGATAAAGGATTTTCCAGAAAGACCGAATTTCCGGAAAATCCGGTCCATAACAAAGGCGATCCGGGCCATATATCCGCAGGCCTCCAGAAAAGCCAGAAAAATAAACAGCACAAACATCTGCGGGACAAATCCCAGAACCGCGCCCACGCCGCCGACAATTCCGTCAAGCAGCAGGCTGTTCAGCCATTCGGGCGTGTTGACCGCCGTCAGGCCTTTTTCCACAAGAACCGGAATTCCGGGAACCCATACGCCGAATTCGGAAGTATCCGGCGCGCCGTCCATGGCCGCATCATAGGCTTCGGCAAGGCCGTAACCCGCATCTTCAAGCGCATCGGCATACAGGCCGTAATTTTCGTCAAAAGCGCCAAAATCTTCTTCCTTTATCGCTTCGAGCAGATCGCCTGCCCCGACGACGCCGGCGTCGGCAGCCTCCGAAACAGTCTGAACAAAATCATCCGTCCAGAGATTTTCTTTTGCATAATCGGTTATCGCCTCTGTGTAATCAGCAGAACCGATTCCGAACAAATGCCATCCGTCTCCGAACAGGCCGTCGTTCGTATAGTCGGTAACCCAGCCGCCGACCGTAGATACGGAGATAAAATATACCAAGAACATAATCACCGCAAAAATCGGCAGCGCAAGAAAACGGTTGGTGACAATCCGGTCGATTTTATCCGAAGCCGACAGCTTTCCCGCATTTTTTTTCTTATAACACCTTTTGATGATTGATGCAATATAAATATACCGCTCATTGGTAATAATGCTTTCGGAGTCGTCGTCCATCTCCTCCTCAGCCGCCTTGATATCCTTTTCGATATGTTCCAGAACGGCAGGTTCCAGCGACAGCTGCTCGAGAACCTTGGCATCCCGTTCAAACAGTTTCACAGCATACCAGCGCTGCTGTTCTTCCGGCAGATTATGCACGGTTACTTCCTCAATATGCGCCAGCGCATGTTCGACCGAGCCGGAAAAACTGTGCTGCGGAACGGTTTTTGTCTGCGCAGCGGCGGCAACGGCGACTTCGGCGGCTTCGGTGATTCCGGTTCCCTTCAGGGCGGAAATTTCTACCACACGGCACCCGATTGCCCGGGACAACTCTTCAATATTGATTTGATCTCCGTTTTTCTTGACCACATCCATCATATTGACGGCAACGACAACCGGGATTCCCAATTCGGTCAACTGCGTGGTCAGATATAGATTCCGCTCCAGATTCGTTCCGTCGATAATATTTAGAATCGCATCGGGACGTTCGGTAATCAGATAATTTCTGGCAACGACCTCCTCCAGCGTATAAGGCGAAAGAGAGTAGATTCCCGGAAGGTCCATGATAATCACATCGGTATGTTTTTTCAGCTTTCCCTCTTTTTTTTCTACTGTAACACCCGGCCAGTTGCCGACAAACTGGTTCGATCCGGTCAGCGCGTTGAACAGCGTTGTTTTTCCGCAATTCGGATTGCCCGCAAGGGCAATTTTTATTTCCATAGATTCCAATCCTTTCCTTTTATTGATTAGCCAAAACTAACTACAACCGCGAAAAAGACCGCCGGGAACGGAAATTGTTTTTCTCCGAACCGGCGCCCGCCGTTTTTTACTCGACCTCGATCATTTCCGCATCGGCTTTTCGGAGCGAAAGTTCATATCCCCGGACAGTGATCTCAATCGGATCGCCCAGGGGAGCAACCTTGCGGACATGAACCTGCACGCCTTTGGTGATCCCCATATCCATAATACGGCGCTTTACTGCGCCTTCGCCGTGAAGTTTCACCACCGTAACGTCCTGCCCGATTTTCGCCTGCTTCAACGTATTCATTGTTTTCCCACCCCTTCTTCTGAAAAATAATTGATCTTATCACACTGTTTTCCGGAAAATTCCCCCGGAAAACGAATCGCGTTACTTTTTATAAATCCGGTTCAAATCAGAATCTTGCTTGCCATTTCCTTACTGATTGCAACCCGGGAATCTTTGACGTTGACAATCAGATTCCCTCCGATCGTTGAAACAACGGAAACAATCCCGCCCGTTACAAAACCGAGATTTTCCAAATGTTGCTTGACCTGAGGATTACCGCCGATTTTTTTTATAATATTATCTTCGCCGACAGTGGCAAACGTTAACGGCATTCAAACACCTTCTTCCCCAAAACGGATCCGTCCGAAAATGAAAACAAACCGGTTAGACAATTCTAACCAAATACATGTTAGCACCATCTAACCGTTTTGTCAAGAGCCGGACAAAAGATTTTGCAAAAAAATCATATTTCATTCTCCCACAGCGCACTTTAAAGCAAGAATCAGCCAACGGATTCTAAAAAAAGAACAGACGGCTTTGCCGTCTGTTCTGTAAAAACAATTCTATTTTCTTTTCACCGAAACATAGCGGGAATGCTTCCGTCCGTGCGCCAATGAAAAACACAGATAAAAGACCGAAACCAGAACCAAAAACAGCGCAGCCACAGAGCCAAGCACGCCAACGGCGACCGCAAAGGGATTTTTCTTCTTTTTGGCAGGCACCGGCGGCTGTTTTTTCGGCAGCAGTTTTTTTAATCCGGTTTTCATGTTTTTCCCGGTATTTACCGCAAGCTTTTCAATTTCATCCAGTTTTTTTCTTATTTTTACCTTGGCGGCAAAGGCCGAAACTTTATCGGTAATCCAATTCTTCCATGCAGTGAATACAGCAATCATGACGATTCGTCCTTCCTTCTTTTATAACCGGTTTTCCCCGTTTATTTTTCTTTTTTACAGACGCAGCCGGGGTACCGAAAGATGTGTGTCGGTATGGTTATAGCATAACACAAACCGCTTTTTTTGTCAAGTCCGTCCCCGGAAAACAATTGAAATTAACAGAATTTTCATACAATCACCGGCATACCCCCTTGACTTATTTTGACGATTTGTGTATAATAAAATAAAAGTAACATTGACTTTATACCCCTTGCAAAGAAAGAAAAGGGCAGTGTCTTCCGGAGCCATTCCGGCACGGCAGCTTTTTCCTCGGCATGCGGGCTTTTTGTTTTTTTACCGTGTTTGATTTTAAATATGCAGCATCGCCGAAAACGGCGGGAATTGAGAGCTTTTATGGAAAATACCGTTATATTTGAAGGAAACGAAACATTTCAGGTTCCCTGTGCGGTCGTAGACCATCATTTGCAGAAAGCGCCGGAAGGAGCGTTAAAATTACTGCTCTTTCTTCTCCGGAACGGAACCCGAGCGTTTCTGCTGGAAGACCTTAAAACCGCGCTTGCCCTTTCGGAGGAAGAGATTGAAAAATATTTCTCCTTCTGGATCAAAGCCGGCGTGCTGTTCCGTGCCGGCGGGCGGTATTATCTGGAACGGCCGAAGGTTTCCACTTCGGACGTTATGCGGTATTCTGCCGACAGCGTCTCCCAACGGATGCAGAATGACGACGGCCTGAAATTCCTTTATGAAAAAGCAGAGGAAGTATTGAAAAAGCCTCTGACGGCCGAAGATTCCTCACTGATTCTTTCTCTTACCGACTGGATCGGCCTTCCGGCCGAAGCCGCCCTCCTTCTTATTGAATATTACGGAAGCGAGGGAAAAAGTCTGCGCGCGATCCACAAAATCGCCGTTGAATGGATCGAAAAAGGAATTACTTCCTATGAACTTGCCGAACAGGAGATCGAGCAAGCGAATCTCCGCAAACAGGCGTCCGCCAAAATTGCAAAACTGCTCGGAATCAGCGGACGCGCCCTGACTGCCGCGGAAAAACGGCTTTTTGACAAATGGAAAGACCTTGATCTGTCACTGATTGCGGAAGCCTACGAACGCAGCGTGCAAAATACCGGAAAATACGCGTATAATTATATGGATAAAATTCTTGACGCCTGGGTCGGCGCAGGATACCGCACCGCGGAAGACGTTGCGACCTCTGAAGAAAAGCCGAAAACCGCCGGAAAACAAAAAAACCGCCGGAAAACTGCAAAGAAAGTCACTATCGATAAAGACGCAGTATCGTCGATCGAATGGGAGATTCTCAGCCATGCAGGCAACGGATCTTCCGGTTCGCCGGACGCTTCATAATGCCAGTATATGCTGACCAGAACAAAAAAGCGACAGAAAAGTAAGACCTTCAACCAGAAAGGAACTCTTCTTTATGAGTCTGAGAAAAAAATGTATCACAGCGGTGAATAAAACCTTTGAAAAAAGGCGGCAGCAAAATGCAGCAGAAGAAACCAGACGAAAAGAAGAGGTGCTGGCCAAAATTCCGCAGATGGCAGCGCTGGAACAGGAAATGGAAGCAAATATGTCTGCGTTTATGACCTTTGCCTTTGAAGAAAACGAAAAAGGGAACGAAAAAAAATTCCGCGCCTTCAAAGAAAAAGCCATGCTTCTGCAGGGACAGCGGATCGAGCTGCTTTACGAAGCGGGGTTTCCGACCGATTATCTGGAAAAGGTTTACACCTGCGCCGCATGCAAGGATACCGGCGCGCTGGACGAGGGGCTTTGCCGTTGTTACAAGAAGGAAATCTCTCTGGAATATCTGCGCCTTTCCGGACTGGAACGTATCTTGAAAAAGCAGTCTTTTTCCGATTTTGACTTGAATTATTATGCCAAGGAAGGCCGTCCTTCTCCCTACCAGAAAATGGAATACCTGAAAAAATACTGCGAACAATATGTCGCCAATTTTGCCTCAGGCGGAAAGAATCTTCTCTTCTACGGAAACCCGGGGTGCGGAAAATCCTTTTTATCGGCAGCCATCGGAAAAGCGCTGATTGAAGAAGGCTATTTCGTCCTGTACTCTCCGGTTCAGGAAATCGTTACGGCTTTTGAAGCCGAACGGTTCGGCAAGGGCGGCGATCATATCACCACGGCCGATTACACCGACTGCGACCTGCTTATTTTAGATGATTTAGGCACCGAATTTCAGACCTCTTTTTCCGACACGACGCTGTATAATCTGATCAACGCCCGCCTGAACCGCGGCAAACCGTTTATCATCTCTACCAATCTGAATCTGGAAGAAATTGAAGAAGCCTATCATGAACGGCTGGTTTCCCGGATGATTTATGAATCGGACGCCTTTGGTTTTCCGGATGTGGATATCCGGCTAGCAAAAAAAAAGGCAAAAAGCCAACAATAAAACGTTTTTCCGAAAGGAAGCAGAACCGTGACTCTTGAAATAAAAACAATCTCATCCCTGCATAAAGTTTACCATGACCAAGCGCCCAACGGCGGCGAACAAACTGGGGCAACCATGCTCCAAAACGAAATCTATTCATATCAGATCGCCGTATGCAGCCATGCGGAATCCGACGACGGGCTGAACGGCGGCCGGCTAAACGCACAGGTTTTTCTTTCTTCACCGGCGGCAGACAGCGTCACCCTGCGGCGGGTCGGGCATGTGCCCTCTCAGCTGCCCGCCTACAAAGACTGTGATGAAAATGTAGAAAGAACCAGAGCCGGGCTTTTTCCCGATCCGCTTTTTGAACTGGACGGCAGCGGCCTTTACGGAGCGGAAGAACAATGGCACGCCCTTTGGATCACCATCGATTCCAACAGGCTGGCTCCCGGGGTTTATCCGATCGAAATCACCATAGAAAACGGAATCGGCGACGGAAAAAAAAGCCAGACCTCGCATTTTGAAATCACTGTTCTGCCTGCGCAGCCGGAAAAGCAACAGCTGATTTACACCAACTGGTTTCATGCCGACTGCCTGTATACCCACTACGGCGTTGCTCCGTTTTCCGAAGAACATTGGCGGATTATCGGTAATTTTATGAAATGCGCGGCTTCGCGGGGAATGAACATGATCCTTACGCCGCTTTTCACACCGCCGCTGGACACCGCCGTCGGCGGAGAGCGCCCGGATATTCAGCTGATCGGCGTGGAGAAAACAGAAGACGGATACCGGTTTGATTTTTCGCTTCTTGCACGGTGGATTACCCTTGCCCAAGCCTCCGGCATCTCTTATTTTGAAATGTCGCACCTCTTTACGCAGTGGGGCGCCGGCCACGCGCCGAAAATCATCGTCGGCGGAGAAAAATATTTCGGCTGGCAGACCGATGCGGCTTCGGAAGAATACCGGGACTTTCTGCGGCAGTTTCTGACCGGACTCGACCGATTCCTGACGGAAAACGGGCTCTGCAAAAACGTATACTTCCATATTTCGGACGAACCGGCTTTAGAACACCTGGAAGCGTATTCCAAAGCCAGCGGAATCGTCCGCGAAATTCTCGGAGACAAATATCCGATCATTGACGCGCTTTCCAATTACGATTTTTATCAGACAGGGCTCGTCACAACGCCGGTTCCCTCCACCGATCATTTTCAGACTTTTTACGACAATGGCGTAAAAGGCGATCTGTGGACCTATTACTGCTGCGGACAGTATAAAAAAGTGGCGAACCGATTTTTTTCCATGCCCTCCGCAAGAAACCGGATTCTCGGCGTACAGCTTTATAAATATAATATCAAGGGATTTTTACAGTGGGGGTACAATTTCTGGTATTCCCAGTTCTCCCTTTCGGAAATCGATCCCTACCTAACGACCGATTCCGGCGGGGCGTTCCCCTCAGGAGATCCCTTCACCGTCTATCCTGGGAAAGGAGGAAGTGCAATCGCCTCGCTGCGGACCGAAATTTTTTACGAGGCTATTCAGGATATGAACGCGCTCAACGCGCTGGAGAAAAAAATTGGCAGAGAAAAAACGCTGGCAGTACTCGAAGCCGGCATCCCCCCGGTCACGATGGAAGAATATCCAACGGATCCGGCGTGGATCATAAAGAAACGAGAAGAAATAAACCGCCTTCTGGCGGAATAATATGTACCGTCGCCATATAGGCGCGGACAGGAATATAGGTACAGACAATGATTTTTGACAGACTTGACAATATTGACCGCTATCTCGGGATCAGCGAAGCGTTTGACAGGGCGATTTCACTGATTAAAACCACCGATTTCACTAAAGCGTCCGAGGGAAAAACCGAGGTTTCCGATGACGTTTATTTCACCAAGGCATCCATTACCACCTCGGACATCACCGATTCATTTTTTGAAGTACATAAAAAATACGCCGATATTTTCATTCCGCTTACCGGAAGAGAAATCGTTAAAATTTCTTCGCCCGAAGGGATGAACCGGTTGGCCGAATATCAGGAAGAAGCGGATTATTACGCCGTCGGCGGAAAAACCGAACTTTCCCTTGAAAATACGCCCAAGACCTTCTGCGTCTGTTTTCCGGAGGAAGCGCATAATTCTGCGGGAAACGTGAACGGAGAAACGATTACATTTGAAAAAATCGTGGTTAAAGTCCGTATGCAGGAGGGAACCGTATGAAAAAAATAGCCGTATGCACCGACTCTAACAGCGGTTTCTCGCCGGAAGAGGCGAAAGCGGCGGGCGTCTATGTGCTTCCCATGCCCTTTTATATCAACAATGAATTGTATTTTCAGGATATCGACCTGACAATTGACGATTTTTACCAGCGTCTCAGCGACAATGAGGATATCAAGACCTCCATGCCTCTGACCGGCGATCTTCTGGCCTTCTGGGATAAAATTCTGGAAGAATATGAAGAACTGGTCTATATTCCCATGTCCTCCGGCTTATCCTCCTCCTGCGCGGCGGCGGAAAGTTTCGCGCCGGAATACGGAGGAAGAGTCCACGTCGTGGATAACCGCAGAATTTCCGCCAGTCTGAAACAATCGGTGTTCGACGCACTTGATCTCGCACAGCAGGGCAAAACCGGCGAAGAAATCAAAGCTGAACTGGAAGCCGCTGCTTCCGACGGGATGATCTATATCACCATGGATTCGCTGCACTATTTGAAAAAAGGCGGAAGGCTCACTCCGGCCGTCGCGGCAATCGGCACGCTGCTGAACATCAAACCGGTTCTGTTAATCGACGGCGCAAAACTCGACGTCTATAAAAAAGTACGGGGAAAAGCTGCGGCAAAAGACGTGATGATCCAGGCCGTAAAAGATACCATCGCAACCAAATTCAAAGGCCTGTCCCCGGAAAAAGATTTGCTGCTCTACGGCGTTTATTCGCAGTATAACGAAGAAGCAAAAGAATGGAACGCCCGGCTCCAGCAGGAATTTCCGGGAATCCCCTTTGCCCATGAGCCCCTTTCTCTGAGCATCGCCTGCCATATCGGCCCAGGTGCGGTAGCGGTCGTTGTTCTGAAGCGGTTCGGCCGCTGAAACAGGCTGTAGAGAGCCTTACGCCCGCCGGAAAGAAATGATTCTCGGCGGGCCATTTTTATAAACGGTTCAGCAGTCAGCGAAGAAAAACATTCACCAAACCCCGATCTAAAAAAAGGAGGCAGGAAGATGCCGTTTACCGAAATCTGTATCTATCAGGTCAAACCCCAGAAAACGGAAGAGTTCGAAAAAATCATGCAGGAAGCAAAAAACTTTTTAGAAAAACAAGAAGGAATGCTTCTGCTCCGCCTGATAAAAAGAGGGCACCGTATCGACATGGCGCAAATAAAAGAAGGACTTCCCCCACTGGAAATCACCCGTATCGTAAAAAGCGTTAAATATGTGCTTTATTGGGAATTTGATACAAAAGAAAATTACGGAACAGCGCAAAAAAACCTATATAACAGTTATTGGAAAGCCATCGAAAAATGCCTGATCGCGCCCCACGACAAGTATTTAGGAGAACGGTTATGGTAAGAACCCACGCAATAAAAACGAGAGAATATATTTAGGCGATGAACCCGGTTTTGCTTTTCCGTTCAGAAAAAAACCTTCGGAAAGATACGGAAAAACGAACCGCGCCTTGTTCCCAGCGCCCTTTTTATAGGCACAGATTTTCTCTTGTTTGCCTTGTCTTCAGCTGTGTCTCCGGAAAAAACATAATTTTTTGTAACATACCATATTGGGTCTTGACTTTTTTCTGTTTTCATGGTAGAATAAAGAACAGCAAGCTGCTCTTAGGAAAAACATCTTTCGGCTATCCAGCCGAACAGCGCGTTGCGCCGCCGGTGTTTTTCTGGTGCGAAATTCATAGTAGAATAAAGAGCACAAACCGCAGAAATGTTCCTGAAAAAGGCATTATGCAACCAGATTCGGGGTATTAGCGCAGTTGGGAGCGCACAACACTGGCAGTGTTGGGGTCAGGGGTTCAAGTCCCCTATACTCCACCAGAACCGTCTGCGAAAAGGAACTTTCCTTTTCGCAGCGGAATGATCCAAACAACCGAATACAAAATATAGGGGTATAGCTCAGCCGGTAGAGCAGCGGTCTCCAAAACCGCGTGTCGAGGGTTCGATTCCTTCTGCCCCTGCCAAAGCAAAAGCCCCCTGAAATCCGCATATTACGGTATTCCAGGGGGCTTTTGCTATAGATAAAAATAAAAGTGGCACTTTCGATTTTTTCATAATTGTTACGATTTTTTAAGATTGATAGTAGTCAAAAGAGTAGTCAAAAAAAGAACTCTTCTAAAGAATAACTTAATGCTTGACATTATAAAAATTATATAATATAATAATAGTAGTAAAGAAAGAGGTGAGCTGTATGTATTCGGCATTAGACATAGCAAAATATATTATTGATTATTCTTACGACCGAAATAATTCTGTCAGCAATTTAAGATTACAGAAAATTTTATATTTTGTACAGGCCGAATTTCTTGTAGCTACCGGGCATCCATGTTTCGAAGAAACAATTCAGGCATGGGAATACGGTCCCGTCGTACCAGAAGTCTACCGCGAATATAAAATATTTGGGTCTTCCTCTATTTTTTCTGAAGGAAGGGGAGACAAATTTTATTTTATCCGCAATGCAGACAAAGAAATGATTGAAGATGTCGTGCAAACTTGTGAGGGATACTCTACTGTAGAACTTGTAGATCTTACACATAAGCAAGATCCCTGGCTTAATGTTCACACAAAACCTTGTAAGGATATAACAAATGATTCTATAAAAAAATTTTTTACTGAAGAATAAGTTATGAAAGCAGATATAAACAAACAAAACAAACAAACCCAAAAGGCAAAAGAGAAAAGAACATTAGATTCCCTCAGTCCTATGGAAAGAGGGATGAAAGATCTTTTAAAAGAAGTTTTTAAACCGAACAAAGAATTTGATGAAAAAAAATTCTTTCAAATAGTAACGGATTATGTAAATAATTATGACCGTCTTTTATATTCCGAACTATCTTCCCGATGTTTTAATTTAAATCCGGCTCAGATAGAAAGTATTCAGATGAATATCTCATCTGCCGTAGAATATGCTTATAGCAGCAAAATTCAAGATGACGGAAAGAAAGAATTAGTTCAAAGAACGAAACGAAGTATTTTAAAGCTATACGATCATTTCAACCTGGCAACAGCACAAAGAGAATTAGCTAGGACAGACGATTCTATCGTAAACATAGTAGATAAAAAAGTTTCGCCATTCAAAGAAGAATTAATGAAAGATATGTCGTCGCAGCTTATTACTTTAGTCGGAATTTTTACCGCTATCGCTTTTGTTGTATTCGGAGGAATCACATCTTTATCAAGCGTTTTTTCATCAATCAACAATACGCCGGTTTCTAAAATTATAATGTTGGCTCTTTTGTGGGGAATTTCAATTTCAAATTGTATTTATGTTCTTCTCTATTGTATTGGAATCCTTACCAAAAACAAATCTTCTATCCTATTTGGCGAAGGAAAAATTCCTTTATGGTCAAACCTTATCTTGATTACCTTATTTCTATTAAGCGCATGGTTTTATTATATAAGCAGCAGGAATATAGATCAATGGTTTGTTCAATTCCGTGAAAACTATCAAATATTTATCTCGATATTCGGATTTATTTTCATTCTTGGATTGTCTTTTCTCGCTGGATTTTTTATCAGAAAAAGAACAAAGAAAAAGACCTCTACTCGCGATTAATTTCGCGAATAGAGGTCTTTCTTTTTCAGGAAAATATTTTTAACGATCCGTTATATGTAATTTCTGTCCCATCATTCATCCTCATCCGCCGTCTGAATCTCCGGCAGTCCGGCGATACTGGTCAGCAGTGACAGAACCCCGGCCAGCAGGGCGGCCGAACACACAACGCCCCAGTTCACTTCACTCAGCA
>CAOJUB010000013.1 GCA_948443805.1 uncultured Clostridia bacterium
GCAAAATTCAGCGGAAGCTGGGCAAAAAGAATCGCAAACAGAAGAACGAAAGAGAAAACGGCTGTTATTTTTTTTGTCATGGTTCGATCGTACCTTTCTTTGTCTGGGTTTTCGGAAACAGAATGTTCCGATATGGAAAAAACGACGGCGTTTGCCGGGCGTTTCAGGAAAGATTCAAATGGATTTTCGGCTTTCCCTTACAGGGAGACCGGTGACTGTGTGGGGAGACATTCGGTGAAATAGAAAAATTGAAGAAAAGAAAGCAAAATTTTCTACTATTTATTATACTGTATATTTTCCTTTTTGTCAAGTCAAATCAGGAGAAAAGCAAGCGGCTTTTTGGGAACTTTTTGAAATGATTTGTTTCTGTGATAATTCGAGAGGATTTGTCTGTGTTTTTATTTTATAACTAGAACATATACGAACAAATAATGAATAAAAATTAATAAAACAGCAGAATTGATATAGCGTAAATGTGATATAATAGGGGCGCCGGAAAGAAAGGAGCGATTTTTTGGCGGAGAGAAAGAAAAAAAGGCGCTGCCGCTATACCAGCCTGATGAAGAATCAGGACAGAATGAAGAAAAAAGTGCTGGAGGAACTTTGTCATACGGCGTTTGACAGCATGGACAATTATGTTGACCTGACGGAAGAAGAGGGGAAAACGACGGTTCGGCTCCGGCGTTCGGAAATGACGGATCTCAGCAATGTGAAGGAAATTTCCAGCGGAAAAAACGGGGTGAATGTCAAACTGTACAGCAAGGATCGGGCAATCGACCGGCTGGCGCGGTATCTGGGAATCTGGAAAGAAAACGCAAAGGAAAACACTGCGGCGGAGTGGGAAGACCTGGAAGCGATTGAGCAGATGGTAAAGAAGACGTGAACAGAAAGGGAAGGAAATGATTCGGTTCAAAGAATTTTCGGAAGCGCACAAAGAGTATATTTCAAAATGTGCTTTTTCTACGTTTAACATTGCGGAGGGGGCGGTGCGGTCGGGAAAGACGATCGCGAATCTGCTGGCTTTTGCTTTTGAATTGGAAAAGACGCCGGATACCCTTCATTTGGCGAGCGGGGTGACGCTTTCCGCCGCGCGGCTGAATCTTGGCGACTGCAACGGTTTCGGGCTGGAACATCTTTTCCGCGGACGGTGCCGCTGGGGGCGGTATAACGGCTGCGAGAGTCTGTATATCCGAACGAAAACAGGGCGGAAGGTGGTTCTGTTTACCGGCGGCGGCTTATCGGATAGTTATAAGAAAATCCGGGGGAATTCATATGGCATGTGGATTGCCACCGAGGTGAACAAACATTATTTATCCAATGACGATACCTCGTTTCTCAATGAGGCGTTCAACCGCCAGCTGGCTGCGGAGAACCGAAAAATTTTTTGGGATTTGAATCCGGATTATCCTACGCATCCGATTTATACGGAGTATATTGATAAATATCTTTCTTTGGGGATGCCGGTTAATTACCGGCGGTTTACGATGGCGGACAATTTATCGATCAGCGAGAAGCGCCGGCAGGAGATTGAAGCGCAGTATGATCCCGGAAGCGTATGGTACAAGCGTTCGATATTAGGGCTTCGTGTGGCGGCGGAGGGACTGATATTCCGGCAATTTGCCGATTCCCCGGAACGGTGGATTTGTTCTTCGCCGCCGGAGGATATTGAATTTATTTCGATCGGCGGAGATTATGGCGGAAATCTTTCGAAAACGGTGTTTGTCGCAACGGGAATCCGGAAAAATTTCGCAGGGGTTTGCGTGCTGCGGTCGCATAAAGTGGCGGGGGAAAAGGGGGAAATTTCTCCCGGAAAGATTGAATCGGAGTTCCTTGATTTTGTCCGAAGCCTTTCGGTGTTTCCCTGGCCGGTTTTCTATGCCTTTATGGATGGAGAGGGGCAGTATCTGACCAACGGGATAGTTCGGGCATCGGCAGAAGCAGGGCTTTCGCTGCGAATTGGGGATTGCCGGAAAAACCGGATTGTAGACCGAATTGCCTGTAAGTCCCGGCTGATTGCAGAGAATCGATGGAAGGCGCTGGAGGGATGCCGGGAGGTGATTGATTCCACGGCAACGCAGGTTTGGGATCCGAAAAATCCGGACCGGCGGCTTGACAATGGTTCCCGTGATATTGATACTGCCGATGCAGAAGAGTATTCATGGGAAGCGTTTATGAAAAAATTTTAATGTATGGGAGGGGTTCCATGCTGAATATGGAACAAATTTTTGAGTATCTGCGGAAAGAATACCGCTCTTCACCGCCGGACCCTGTTTTTTACCGGACGGTCGAAACCTGGAACGACTGGTACCGGGGGACTGACGAGAGTTTTCACCGGATGACGGTGAATAATGGGATCACGACCGGGGAACGGGAGATGTTCCGGCTGCACATGGCGAAAAAGGTCGCGGAGGACTGGGCGAATATGCTGTTGAATGAGAAAACGAATATTGTGCTTGACGACAGCGTTTCTTCAGAATTTTTGCAGGGAACAGACGGCTGCGGCGGCGTTTTCGGAGAAAACGATTTCTGGACCCGGGCGAACCGGCTTCTGGAGAAGGTTTTTGCGTTGGGAACCGGTGCGGTGGTTCTTTATTTGGATCATGCCGCGATTTCTTCCGATGGGAGTTTGCTTTCGTCTCCGGAAGCGAAGATCCGGCTGGATTTTTTGCCTGCGCAGGCGGTGATTCCTCTGTCCTGCCAGGGGGACGTTGTGTATGAAGCCGCTTTTGTCAGTGAAGTCAGCGAATGCGATGGGAAATATATTTATTTGCAGATTCACCGAAAGGAAAAGGACGGCTATGTGATTGTCAGCCGCTATTTCCGGAACGATTCGGGAAAGCTGACCGAAGCGGCGCTGCCTGCCGGCCTGTCGCCGGTAATCCGAACCGGAAGCGGTATTCCGTGGTTTTGTATTTTCCGGCCGAATATTGTGAACACGCTGAATCCCGACTGCGGAATGGGTATGTCGGTATTTGCGAACAGCATTGACGTTCTGAAAGGGATCGATTTGTGCTACGACAGCCTGAACACCGAATTTTATTTGGGACGGAAGATGGTTTTTATGCGAAAGGATTTGCTTGCCAAGGATGAAAGCGGGTTGTTCTTTCCGCCGCAGGACGCAAAGCGTCAGCTGTTTATGTATATCGGTGACAAGGCGTTCGACGGGGATATGGTGCCGAAGGAATTCAATCCGGTTTTGCGGGTGGACGAGCATATCCAGGCGTTGCAGCAGCAGTTGAATCTGCTGTCTTCCAAATGCGGATTCGGCGAGCGGTTTTACCGGTTTACTTCCGGCACAGTCATTACGGCGACGCAGATTGTCAGTGAAAATTCAAACCTTTACCGGAGTATCAAAAAACATGAGATCGCAATAGAGAAACCGTTGATTTCGATTACAAGAGCGATACTTGACGTGGCGAAAAACAAGCTGGGCAAGCGGGTCAACAGCGATGCCTGTATCAGTATTGCTTTTGACGACAGCGTGGTGGAGGACAAGGCGGCGGAACAGACGAGAGACCTGGAGCTACTGCGGCAGGGCGTAATGCAGAAATGGGAATTTCGAATGAAGTATTTTGGGGAAGATGAGACGAAAGCCAAAGAAATGACAGGGTTTTTGGCTGCGACCCCAGAATGGAACCAATAACAAAAATGATTGTATTATCAGAAAGGATGGAGATCATCAATGGCAAATCAATTTATATCAATTCAGGATATTGCACGATCGGCTTTGCCGATTCTTCGGAATAATCTGATTTTTCCGGCGCTTGCCTATACGGATTATTCCAATGATTTCAGCAAGAAAGGAGATACCGTTCAGGTAAAAAAACCTCCGGTGTATGTGGCAGATGAGTTTTCTTCCCAGATTACCGTGCAGGATGTCAAGGAAGAAAGCGTGTTGGTGAAGCTGGATAAAATAGCTGACGTTTCGGTCACGCTGACCGCCAAGGAGATGGCGCTGAACCTGGAGGATTTTTCAAAGCAGGTCATCGAACCTGCGGCGGTTGCCCTTGCGGAAAAAATAAATGCCGACGGACTGGCGCTGTATGAAGATATTCCGTATTGCTGCGGAACGGCGGGAACGGCACCGTCTTCGATCGATGTTTTTGCGGAAGCTTCGAAAGTACTGAATGACAATAAAGCGCCGACGACGAAACGAAGCGCCGTCTGGAACAGTGAAGCGCTGCTGAATTTTCAGAAGATTCCGGCGATTATCAATGCCGAAAAATCCGGCAGCACCAGCGCACTCAGGGAAGGGAGCGTCGGACGGGTCATCGGGCTGGATAATTATATGTCGCAGCAGGTTTGCAATCATGTTTCCGGCGGGCTTTCAGCCAAAGGCGGTGAATTGCAGACATCTTCCATTTCTCCTGCCGACAGTGTTGTTCTGATACTCCAGGCTTCGTCCGGCGGGCAGCTTACCGGAACGGTGAAAAAGGGGGATCTGCTGGTCGTCGATGGTCAGAGCCATGTTGTTACCACTGTTTTGAACTGCAGCAGTTCGGTTGCAACGGTTCGGGTTTATCCTGCTTTTAAAAAAAATATAGCAGCGGAAACAAAAGTTCAGATGATCGGTGACCATGCGGCGAATCTTGCTTTTCATAAGAATGCGTTCGGTTTTGTTACCAGACCGCTGGAACGGGCGAGAGGAGCTGAAAGCTATGTAACCTCTTTTGGCGGACTGACGCTGCGGGTAACGATGGGCTATGACATCATAACGAAAAAACAGACGCTTTCGATTGACACATTATACGGTTTCAAGACTCTTTATCCGGAATTGGCGGTCCGGATTCTGGGCTGACAAAAAAACGGAGAGAGGGATCGATTGATGGCGTATATCAATGAACTCTACTACATGACACAGTATATGGGTTCCGACGTCGACCTGTCGGAATTCAGAAAACTTGCCGAACGGGCTTCGGAAATGATTGACCTGCTGACGCATGGAAAAAGCGCTTCTTTTTCGAAGGAGGAACTGCCGGAAGCCGTGAAAAAGGCGGTGGCAGCGCAGGTGGAGTATTTAGCGCGTCATGGGGGAATGAAGGCTTATACCGGCTTCCCTGAGGGCGATATTTTCAAAGAAACGATCGGCGGATACAGTTATGAGAAAACCGGGAAAACGCCGGTTACGATCGGCGGAATCCCGGTTTCGCCGCTGGCGGTTTCTTATCTTGATTCGGAGGGACTGCGGTGCGGACTGATTTGAAAAAGTGCGGGAAAGGGGATTTGAATGGCGTTATCGAAAGAACTGTTATGCCATACGGTAACGGTTTTTAACCGGTTGGAGGACGACGACGGGACGGAGCGACTCCGCGGCATCTGGCTCAAAAATGTTCGGATTGAACAGCGGATCGGTATTTTTCAGCAGAAAGACGGGCAGTTTTCTCATGATACGTTCAAGCTTTTCGCCGATCCGGAAATAACGGAAGCCTGTCGGGTGGATACGAAGTTAGAATATTGGGAAAAACAGAGTTTTTCCTATTCGCCGTTTTCTTTTAAAATGACCCATTGGACATTTGCGGAAGGCGATTATCTGATACCGAAAGAAGTTTCCCTTTTGCAGGAGGATGAAGAACTGGACGACATCCGGAAGTATGAGCAGGTATTTGTGATCAATTCGGTCAATCCGGTATATGCGGGAAAGAGGCTGCATCATTGGGAGGTGAGCGGGCGTGGGCGTATCCTTGAATAAATCGCTTCTGCGGCGGATTTGTGCGTATTTAAACGCCAGATTCTCCGGTATTCTTGACGACGGGCTTCGTTTCCGACCCGGCCAGCTTCTGAAAGACGGGGGGCATGTCGCAGTATTTCCGGAGGGCTTTTGCGACCGGGTCGATTTTGTGGACGGCGGGATTCGGGAAAGTTTCTTGTTTACGCTGATGATGCGGACGGTAGGAGACCGGTCGGAAAGCCGGTATAGAGTTTGTGAAATTCTGGATTATATCGTGGCGAACTTAAAAGAAGCCGAAGATTTTACACCCGGAGACGAATATGATTTTTTGTATTTTGACGTCCGCACCGGGTTCCGGTTGGTTTCCCGCGGGATTAACGGCGACGAGGTGTATGCGGTAAAAATGCTGGCGCGCTATGACCGGAAGGGGGCTTGGTAATGTTCCGGTATTATATCAACATCACCCCATCGTCTTCCCTCGCGGCATACCGTCCGCTCGGCCGTTGGATGACTGAGTTTTCCGAAAAAGAGGATCCTCAGATTTTTTCAGGACGCTATTGGGAAAGTAATAATTTTTTTTATGAAACAACGGGGTGTCGGTCTCGTTTGTGTTTTAAAGGGTTTCTGAAAAAAAATGATCCGGTGGGTATGTTTCTTGCATCCTTTGCCCGGAAGACTGGAAAAAACTGCGAGGCAACAGTTGTTCAGATCAATGAAAACTCTTCCCCGCAGAACGGCGTTTATTATGCGTATTTCTGGACGGCTGCCGTGAAAATAACAGAAATTACCCGGGCGGGAAGAGAAACGCGGATAGAGGGCGAACTTCTTCTTTCGGGAGAGCAGACGCTCGGCCGGTTTCAGCTGCCGGAGGCCGGTTTGTAAATACGGTGCAAGGAGAGAAAAAAGAGTGAAAATTACAGTTCATGGGGTGGATATCAGTTCGTTTCTTCTGACCGACAGCTTTCTGCTGGACCGGTATGGGGCAAACCGGAGTTCGTTTTCCTTTGCACTGGCCGTGTTTTCTGATTCGGGGAAAAGCAGCCCCGTTATAGAAGCTGGGATGGAGGTAAAACTGTACGGCGATGAAGAAACGGTTGTCTGGGGCGGCGTAGTGGACCGTCTTTCGGTCTTCAAACGGAGCGGGAGACTTCGGGAGTTTCGGGTTTCATGCTATGGCTATGAGCAGATTCTTTACCGGCTTGCGATTGAACCTTTTTATGCGAAAGCCGCCAATGTCGGCCGCGCAGCGCAGGTTCTTTTTACAAGATATCTTTTGCCGGAAGGGTTGAAAGCGTCGGCTGGAAATTTCAGTATGTCCGGCACGATTACGGAATATGCAAGCGGAAAGTGGAAAATGCTTTTCCGGGTTTTCGACGAGCTGGCGGATTTGTACGGCCATTGCTGGTGGGTGGATCAACAGAAAAACTTTTTCTTTCGGGATTCCATGCCGGCAACCGAGACCGGAAACCGCCTGCGGCCGGACGGGCAGTCCACTTTCTCGTATTGCGATTTGGTATTCCGGAAAAAAATCGGAAGCTACCGGAATTGCCAGGTGGCTTCCGACCGGGGAATGGTGTTCGGGGTGGCGGAAAACGCTGCGGAAATTGCAAAAATGGAGCCCTATTTGGGAACCGGAAAGTATTACGGAATCATGGAAAGTTCTCATATTGAATCGGCGGCGCAGGCGGCGGGAATGGCGGAAAATCTTTTGCAGAAAGCAGAAGGAATGCCGGAGAGCGTGCAATTTTGTTCGGATGATTACTGTCCCGCGCTCTTTGAGATTTTGCGGGTGCAGGGAGCGGAATATGGTTATCCGAATTTGACGCGGTTTTTTATTTCCCGCGTGCAGTCCCGTTTTTCCGAAGGGAAATGGACCCATCGGATTCTTGCCGAACGGATGACTGCCGGCATTATTCGTCCGGCAAGGATAAAAGAGCTTCATTTTTATGAAGAGAATTAAAAATACGTCCGGGGAGACCGGACTTTGCACAGCCGCAAAGCGGCGGAAGGGAGAGAACCTATGGAAAAGGAAACAGAACTGCTTCGGGAAGAATTTCAGCGAAGAGAAGAAGAGCATAAAATTGAGTTGGCGCTGGCCAAAAACCGGGTGAGAAATATCAAAGCCGCAATGGCGATTCTGCAGCCGGAAAAAATAGCCAAGGGAGAAGACGGCGAGGCGGATATTGACGGTTATATCGCCGATTTCAGAAAAGAAAACAGCTGGCTTTTTGAAAACGACGGCTATACCGTGTCGACGGCCAGGCCGCATGGCCGGGCGGAAAGCCGAAGTTATGATAAAATGAGTGATGAAGAATTTTATCGTACGGTGATGGGAGAGATTTGACGGAGGGCTGCCTGTGAAAAATCTGACTATGATTCTTTCACCGAACCGGACGTCGAGAAAGGGGTCGGTTCCGGATGTGATCTGCTGCCATCAATCAAATGCGCCGATACAGGATCGGCTGCGCGTTTATTCTGATCCGAAAAGCATGGAATCGGTGCATTTTGCCGTGGCAAAATCGGGAGCGGTATATCAGATTGCGGAAATCGGGTTTTCGGCTATGGCTTTTCCTCATCCCGAAGAAGAGCCGCTTTGTCGGACCGTAAGGGAACGTCTGGCGGCGCCCGACCGGTATACGGTTTCGGTAGAATTTGAAAATGAAAAATCGGGGATTCTGACGATCGCGCAATATCGGGCAGGGTTGGAGGTTTTTCTTTCGGTCATTGACGGAATCCGGAAAATTTACGGCGGTTTTCTGCTGGATCGGGAACATTTTATCGGTCACTATGAGATAGAGCCTTCGGAGGCTCCAAACTGTCCGGGAATCGATTTCCCGCTGAACCGGTATCTTGCCGACCTGAAAAAAATCCTTGGATAAGAAAACGCGGAGGATATTTTTATTCCTCCGCGTTTTTCTCTTTATTTTTTCTTTCCGCTCATCATGCAGATAACGGTAACTGCAATGCCGGCAAGAAGCACGGCAACCGCCGCTATGGGCAGCCAGGTTTCGGTAATAGACTGCCAGACGGCGTTCCAATTGATTCCATTTGTCATGAATAATCCGCTCCTTTTTAATTCTGCTGGGAAGTCAGCGTAACGGTTCCGGTGAAGTTGTGATATTCAATCATAATATAATTTCCGCCGGAAGAGAAAAGCAGTTCTGTCCGGAAGGTTCCGTCCTCCTTTACCGTGGGAAAGACGACCGTTTCGTTTTGCCGGATCCGGATATACGCTTCTCCGCTTTCGGTTTCGATTGTTCCGGAAAGAATCAACGCTTTTTCTTTTGTGGAAGCGCCGCCGAAAATTACTTCCCGGCCGTTTCGGTTATTGGCTTCGGAGGTATAGCTCCCGGTATAGGTATTGTTTCCGAGGATTCGTTCTCCGGCCAGATTCTGGCTTTTGGTCAGTTGGGTTTTTCCGAGAACGGTCACTGCTTTTTCAAGACTGCAGCCGGAAAATAACAGCAGCAGAAACAGCGTCAGCGAAGCGCAGAGTATTTTTTTCATACGGAATCCTCTTTTCTGCCGCTGACAATTCCGTAATAGGCCCGGGAAGTGATCCGGTAGACAAAGATGTAGAAAACGGCGAAAATCAGATAAGTCACGAAGGTTGATCCTGCCAGAAGCGGCGTGTTTTCGATTGAAAACAGCATCAGCATTTTAGAGATGATCGGGAAAGCCAGCGCCGTGTGAACGCCGGCGGCAATCAGCGGCAGGAAGAATACGGTGAGAATCTGGGAATTGATGCTTTTTCGGATTTCCTTTTTTGTCATGCCGACTTTTTGCATAATCTCGAACTTCGACTGGTCTTCATAGCCTTCGGATATCTGTTTATAGTACATAATCAGTACTGTTGCCGCAAGGAAAATCAGTCCGAGGAAAATTCCGAGGAAGAAAAATCCGCCGTTAAGTTCATAATGTCCCGGCCGCTCGTTTGCCAGAGATTTGATCTGAAAATGATACGGCGTTTCTGTTTTGGAGAACTCTTCTTTCATCCGAGCAAAGATTTCTTCATAAATTTCAATTTGTTTTTTATCATTCAGGTTGAGATTGAATGCATAGTAATCGGTGATTTCCGATGCGTTTTTGCCGTATGCTTCTGCCTGTATGCGGGAAATCTGTTCCATAGTTTCTGCGTCCGGAACGATGAGGAACAGCGAGGAGGAAAACATCGTGGAGGCCTCTCCGTCGGGTATATAATCGTCTACTGTTTTTTTAATCTGCAGTTCCGGACATCCTTCAATCCGAATGCTGCTTTCGGCAAAATCGGTTCTGGATGTGTGGAGCAGCACTTCATTTTCCCCAAGCGTTTCTTCTTTTCCGAGTATCCGATTATAATCTTCCAGTGTGTAGATACAGAGCAGACGGAGATTGGTGAAGGATATATTCTGGATCGAATTGGTGTCGAGAATCAGCGTTCCGTTTTCCAGATAGGAGGTAAAACTCAGTTCCCGGTATTCCATTTCGTCTTTCGGTTCGGCTTGTTTTTCTTTCAGGATGTCAGCCGCTATATGTTTGATTGGCTCCGGCTGAGAAGTGTTTTCGGTGGAGATGATGATATCTCTCGGATAAACTTCTTTCAGGCTGTTTTCTGTTCCCACAAAAAGACAGACCGTTGAGGAAACCATGACCAGAATCATGGTGGAAAGGATGCAGATTGAAGCCAGTCCGGCGCCGTTGCGCTTCATCCGGTACAGCATGGAGGAAACCGAAACGAAGTGGTTGGTCTTGTAATAGTAATTTTTATTTTTTTGCAGCAGTTTGCAGAGCGCCACGGATCCGGATACAAACAGGATATAGGTGCCGATGATGACCAGAATGACCGCAAGGAAAAAGTTGAGAATCGCCTGAATCGGGTTGTCTATCATCAGGGCAATGGTATATGCCGCCGCCAGGATTACCGCGCCGAGAATCGCCAGAAACCAGTTTGCTTTCGGCGGCTTTTCTCCGACCGATTCGCTGTGCAGCAATTCGATGGGTTTTGCCACACGGATTTGCCGCAGGGTATTGAGCAGAATCAGGATAAAGATCGCGGAAAAAAGCAGCGCGCAATTGACCAGCGCTTTGGGTTCAACAGAAAAAGTCAGGGTGATTTCTTCGTTAAGGATATTGGTTAGGCAGAGTTCCGCCGCTTTGGAAAGCAGAACGCCGCAGCAGAGTCCGCAGATTAGGGAAATTCCTGCAACAATCAGCGTTTCCCACAGAAGAATGATCGCCAGGTTCCGTTTTCCCATGCCGAGAATATTATACAAGCCGAATTCTTTTTTCCGTTTTCGGATCAGAAAAGAATTGGTGTAAAACAGAAAGATCAGGGAAAAGGCGCCGATGACCCAGGTTCCGAGGGAGAGGATGTACTGGACAATATTTCCCGCGCGCATTCCGGCGGTGGCGCGGTTTTCCGAAAGGAAAGCCAGAATATAGAAAATGGTAATCATACCCGTGCAGGTCAGAAGATAGGGGAGATAGAGTTTTTTATTTTTTCTGATTCCGTTCCAGGCCAGTTTCGGATAAAATCCTGCGTTCATTTTTGTTCACCGCCCGTCGCCAGCATTGTCAGGGTGTCGGAAATTTTCTGATAGAGCTGGGTATCGCTGTTTTCGCCCCGGAATATCTGATGAAACAGCGCGCCGTCCTTGATAAACAGAACTCTGCCCGCGTGGCTTGCCGCGGCAACGGAATGGGTGACCATGATGATCGTTTGCCCGTCTTGGTTGATCTGGGAAAACAGTTCCAGCATTTCTCCGGTGGATTTGGAATCCAGCGCGCCGGTCGGTTCGTCGGCAAGGATGACGCTTGGTTCGGTAATCAGCGCTCTTGCCACAGCCGCGCGCTGTTTTTGTCCTCCGGAAACTTCGTAGGGATATTTATTCAGCAATTCGGTAATTCCCAGTTTTTTTGCGATCGGCAGAATTTTCTGCTGCATTTCTGCCGGTTTTCTGCCTTCGAGAACAAGAGGCAGATAAATATTGTCCCGGAGAGTGAAGGTGTCGAGCAGATTAAAATCCTGAAAGACAAAACCGAGATTATCCCGGCGAAAAGCAGCAATCTGTGATTCTTTGATTTTGGACAGTTCCCGGCCTTCCAGCAGCACCGAACCGCCCGAGGGCCGGTCGAGCGCCGCGAGAATATTCAGCAGGGTTGTTTTTCCGGAACCGGATTCGCCCATAATAGCGACATATTCGCCTTTTTCTACGTTAAAGGAGATGTTCTTCAGCGCTACTACATGCTGTCCGCCGAAACGGGTGGTGTAGATTTTTTTCAGGTTGCATACTTCCAACAGAGCCATATTTTTTCATTCCTTTTTTTGTTTTTTGCGGGCAGCCGCGTCTGAAAAAGGCGCGGCATGATTCAGCCCTGTTGTATTATAACAGAAAAGGAGAACCGTCCGCCATTGATTCGGCTTACAATTCTCCGTAAAATCTTACAGTTTTGAAAGGTCGTCCGCACGTTATTCGATCTGAAGCTCCCGGTGCTGCAGCTCGATACGGATTTCTGTTCCGGATTCGGAAGACGCGGCGCTGATCGTATGACCCAGGTTCTGGCAGATTCTCCGGCAGAGATACAGGCCGATTCCGCTGGCTTTTTTTTCTTTGCGGCCGTTATAACCGGTGTATCCCTTTTCAAAAACCCGCGGCAAATCTTCCGGGGCAATCCCGATCCCCGTATCCCGGATAATCAGGGTCTTGGGCGCTTCTATGGCGATTGTGACCGCCCCTTTGGGAGTATATTGCAGAGCGTTTTGCAGAACCTGCTCCAGAACGAAGAGCAACCATTTTTCATCGGTTAGAACCGTGGTGTTGACCGGCTGATATTCCAGCCGGATTTTCCGGCGGATAAACTGGGAAGCGTATTTGCGGACGGCCTGGCGGATAATGGAATCCAGGTCGTATTTTGCAATCATATAGTCGGTTTCGTTGGCGTCAAGCCGCAGATAACCAAGGATCATTTCGACATACTGTTCAATGCGCATCAGTTCTTCGCTTAGTTCCGGATCGGGCTGTTCGCGGTTTTGCAGGATCAGCTTCATGGCGGCGATCGGCGTTTTGATCTGATGCGTCCAGAGAGTATAGTAATCGATCATCGCGCCGTATTTTTTGCCGATTTCTTCCGAGAGGTCTTCCTTTTCGCCGATCAGGCGGCGGATCAGGGATAAATAATCTTCTTCGAGTTGATTGTCCGGTATGGGAAGGCGGTCGGCGGCCAGATCGTTTTGTTTGGCGAGGGTTTGAAGCAGAAGATGTTTTTTCCGGAATTGCCTGAACTGAAGGATCATTGCCATTAAGCCAAGAAAGGCGCAGAGGGCAAGCGTATAGAAGATTGGAGGAAGGGGCAGCTGGAACAGACGCAAGACCACGGCCGCGGTAAGCGCGCAGACGGCTGACAGGAAAATCTTTTTTTTCGCCGCTTTCAGATACGCAAAGAAAAGTTTCATGTCATCCCCTCTTTTTTTCTTTCCGGAAAGAAATCCGGTTGATACCCCTGATTCCATACATTATAATATTGGCAGGAAAGCTTTTGTGACTCAAATGATATGGATTTCATACCGGAAAAACAGGATCGGCACAGCGGGCCGCCCCGTATCGCCGAAAAATAGTTTTGGAAAAACGCATGTATAAGGCATGTGTTTTTTTATTCCACGATATACCCCATCCCGATTTTGGTTGCAATAAAATTGGTAAGTCCTGCATTTTCCAGTTTTTTCCGGAGCCGCGCGATATTGACGGTCAGGGTATTTTCATCAACAAAGCTATCGGTCTCCCAGAGTTTCTGCATCAGCGTGTCCCGGCTGACGACCTTGCCTTTATTTTCCATCAGCGCCGAAAGAATCCGGTAGTCGTTTTTTGTCAGCTCGATTTTTTCTCCATTGTAGGTCAGCGACGCGTCTGCAGTGTTGAGGATCGCGCCCCGGTGTTCAATCAGCTTTGTTTGGCCGGCAAAATCGTAAGTCCGGCGCAGGATTGCCTGAATTTTTGCCATAAGCACATGAAAATCAAACGGTTTTGCGATGAAATCGTCGCCGCCCATGTTCATGGCCATAACGATATTCATATTTTCCGAAGCGGAAGAAATAAATACGACCGGAATCTTTGATATTTTTCGGATTTTTTCGCACCAATAATAGCCGTCGTAAAAGGGCAGGGAAAGATCCAGCAGGATCAGGTGCGGAGAAAAAGCGGAGAACTGCGGCATGATATCCCGCAGGTTTTCCGCGCAGGCGGCTTCTAATCCCCAGGTTTCCAGATGCTTTTTTATTGCGGAGGCGATCCGTTCGTCGTCTTCAATAATTAAAATCCGGTACATGGCCTTTCTTTTCCTTTCCGTTTTTTTCGGCGCTGTGAAAGAGATGCGCAGTCAAATCTTCCTTAACTTATATTATAACCAAATATGCGGGCAATGTCAAGCCGGTAAATGACAAAAAAAAGAGGCGAATATCCGCCTCTTTCGTAGTTTTTTTACCGCCGCGTTTCTTTTTCTTTCGGGAGAAGCAGCGTTTCAATCGTCTTTTCGGCAAGATCGTTTTCCTGTTCAAAATCCATTGCTGCGATATAGAATTCTTCCAGGTCGTCGTGATAGGCTTTTTCTGCCTTCAGCGCCGCACAGGCTTCTTCGATGCACATGGCCATGACTTTTTTTGCGAATGCCAGCCGCTTGGCGGAAAAATAGATATCGTCATCGATAAAGCGGTTGAGGTTAATTCCTTTTGTTTTTTCCGGACGGAAGGTCTGGGTTTTGGAAGACGTTACCACCGCAAGGCCGATTTCCGGGATGGCGATATGTTCGGGCGTCGCCGGATCAAAAGGTGAATAAAAAACATAGACTTCCCGGCAGGATTCGGCTGCTTTTTCCAGGATTTTTTCAATGAAATATCCGCTGATGAACCAGTCGTCGCGAAGCACAAGAACCCGGTCGCAGAGCGTATAGATGGTATCTTTGAAACAGACGATTCCGTCTTCGGTGAAAGCCGAAAGAAATCGTTTTTGAATCACGGCTTTTTGATCCTGCTTTTTCGGGAAATTTTTTGCGCAGAGATTTTTTATGTAGCGGTCGGCCTTTTCTTTCTGCAGATGTTCCGACGTTGTGACCGAAATATCTTCCCGGATGCTTCCGGCGGCAGAAAGGTAGCTGTAACAGCGGGCAAAGGATGCAGAGATTCTTTTTTTCAGGTCTAAAATATCTTCAGCCGACGCCTCCAGTTTTTTTTCATTCCAGAAGCCGGAGAGATTAATGATTCCTCCCAATACGCCGGGAACGGCCGGCTCGAGAATATGGGGCGGCGTTCCGTCGGCAAGAATCAGATTTAAATCCGGGACGAACACGCCGTCGAGCGATTCGTAGTCTGAAGAACAATAGGCGTATTCGGTGAAATAGTTTCGGTTAACCGCTTCCGCCGCCACTTTTTTCATAAAACTACTTTTCCCGGTGCCGGGGCCGCCTTTGATGATGTATGCTTTCTTTCCTTCGATAAACGGTTCATAATAAGAAAAGAATCCGTTCGGCGTGTTTGCGCCGAGGAAGGTCCGTATCGTTTTCCCGTTCATATCCGTCACTCCTAACGCTCAGATTCATATCGGCTGCCAAAATCCGCCGGACGGCGAGAATTTGCCGACGTTACAGTATATGCTGCGGCCGAAAAATGTGCGAATGTTAAAAAAAATCAAACTCTGACAAAATCGCTTGCAAAAAAAGGAAAGATATGATAGGATATGGATTAGAAGAAAATTGACGATCCGAAGGGAAGGTTTTACAGTATGAGCGGAAGAGTAAAAGTCGGCGTTTTCGGCGCCGCGCGGGGCATGACGATGATTAAACAGCTTGCCAACAGCCAGGACGGCGTGCTGGTGGCTGTCTGTGATAAATATAAGCCGCTGCTTGATAAATGCAGGGCTTTGGCCGAGGAAAAAGGCCTGAAACTGGAGCTGTTCGAAGATTTTGAAGATTTTATTCAGTGCGATATGGACGCGGTAGTTCTGGCCAACTACGCCAATGAACACGTTCCGTTTGCCATCCGGCTGCTGGAGAGCGGACGGCATGTTATGAGCGAGGTTCTGACCTGCGCTACCATGGCCGAAGGGCTTCGTTTGGCCGAGGCGGTGGAGCGTACCGGGAAAATCTATTGCTATGCGGAAAACTACTGCTATTTCAACACGACGACCGAGATGAGAAAACGTTATATGAAAGGCGATTTCGGCGAACTTCTGCATGCGGAAGGCGAGTATATTCACGACTGCTCTTCCATCTGGCCGGATATCACCTACGGCGAGAGAAACCATTGGCGCAATCAGTGCTATTCTTCGTTTTACTGCACCCATTCTATCGGGCCGATTCTCTTTTCCACAGGTCTCCGTCCCAAACGGGTAATCGGGATTGAGAATCCGAACACCTACATGCGTCAGTATGGCATGAACGGCGGCGGCCATGCCATGGAAATTATTGAACTGGAAAACGGCGCAACCCTGAAAAGCATTCATTTTTCCCTGAAACGCGAACCGTTTTCTGTCAACTATGAAATGTATTGTGAAAAAGGCGTGATGGAAACCGACCGCTGGGATTTCCAGAAGCTGCATACTTATATTGAGGGAGAAGAACTCTGCAAGGGAGAACATCTTGAGTTCAAACCGGAGTTCGACGTGGCTAAAGAATTGGTCGAGGCGGCCGGCCACGGCGGAAGCGACTTCTTTACCGTTTATTATTTCATCCGCCAGATTCTCGGTGATGAGGAAGCGAAGAAAAACTGCATTGATGTTTATCAGGCGCTGGATATGTGTACGCCCGGGATTCTCGCTTTTAAATCGATCTGCAACGGAAATGTTCCGTTTGATGTTCCCGACTTCCGGGATAAAACCGTTAGAGAACAGTACCGGAACGATAATTTCTGTACCTTTAAGGAGATTGCCGGCGATCAGTGGGTCAGCCCCGACCGTTTAAACCGGCCGGAAATTCCCGATTCTGCTTACCAGGCAATGTATCGGCAGTGGCAGGAAAATCTGGAAAAAGCCAAAAAAGAAAACAGCGACAACAACGCGAATGTCGCGTTCTGAAAAAAAGACCGCCCGGAAAACCGGGCGGTCTTTTTTTCAGAAAACAGAGCGAAACTGATTTCGTTTATTTCCGAAGGGAAGATTCTTCATACTGAAATTTTCCCTGATTTTTTTCTTCCAGCGCTTTGATTGCGTGATACGCAAAATCGCTGTAGGGGGTGGGTATCTTGCATTCGCCGCCCATTTTTCTCATTGCGCCGGCAAAAATTTCAATTTCGGTGGGGCGTTTGGCGTCCAGATCCTGAAGGGTGGAATATTTTGCGCTTTTTAAGAGTAGCGGCCGGGTTTTCAGGTCTTCCGCCAGATCGGCAATGTCGATTCCTTTCGCCGCGGCAACAGCGGTAACCTCGTCGATGAGCTGTTCCATCAGATTTTTTACATGAATGCTGTCCCGGTAAGCACCCACGCCTACGCCAAGGATTGCCTGCGGCAGATTATAGCCGATGTTCAGCGCGAATTTCCCCCACAGCTCCCGGATGATATCCTCACAGAAAAACCAGTGCAGCGGCGTGCCGGAAAAAAGTTCTTCGATCGCTTTTATCCGTTCGGTCGGCTGCCGGCTGCCGACTTCTCCGAAATAAATTCCCTGCGTATTGGGTCCATCGAAGGTGATTTGATTTCCTTTTCTTTCGGCGGCGATTTTAATCATGGAATAGATCAGATGTTCTTTGCCAATCTTTTCGGCGATCAGTTCCTCGCTTCCGATCCCGTTGAGCAGGCTCATGACGAGGGTGTGCTTTTGTGTGACGGCGGCGATCGCCTCCAGGGACTGCGTCAGCGCGCCGTATTTGGTTGCTACCAGAAGCAGGTCGGCGCCGCAGGCTTCATTCGGCGTTTTCAGGTGGAGAGGGCAGGGGACGCCGTTGATGAAAAGGCCGTTTGTTTCCAGCCGTTTTTTGCGTTCGCCTTCGGCAATCACCCAGAGGTTTTCGCCCAATTTTTCGGTCAGCCCCCAAAGGAAGTAACTGCCGACTGCGCCCGCGCCGAGAAGAGCAACCGTTTTGATTTTCATCGGGGTTTTTCCTTTCTTTTTGCTGAAAAACCGTCCGCCGAGCCTGTCGGCGAACGGTTTTCTGTTGTCTTGATTTTTCCGGAACAGAATCGGGTTAATCTTTGATCCAAGAAATTTTGTAGCCGGTTTTCCGGTCTCCGGAAACCCCCATCTGATAGCCTTCGGCAAAGGATGCGGCAAAGGTTTTTTTGCCGGCAAAAATTTCTTCGCCGTTTTCAGCCAGAAGATAGAATTCTATGGAAAAGTCCGAAAGAATCGCCTCTGCTTCAAAATCTTCTTCCGTAAAGGAAATCTTTAAAAAATGCCCGGTTTCCGTTTTGCCGTTGGCTGAATGTACGGTGCCTCCGCCGGCAGGCGTTTCACCGAGTGAATACCGGTAACGAAGGCCGTTGATTTCTTCCTTGCAGTTGTTTTTGACCAGGATAAAAAATTCGTTGCTGTTTGCTTTTCGGGCTACCGGGCGCAAAAACGCTTCCGAAATCACAATAATCCATATGGCTGCAAGGAGGATTGTCGCCCATTTTTTCATTGCAGAAACTTTACTTGTCGTCGCCGACAATGCCTTTTAGAGAAGCTGCAAGGCCGGCCAGTCCCTGAATTTCAGAGGGAATGATGATTTTGGTTGCTTTCCCGTCAGCTGCTTTTTCAAAGGCTTCCAGCGATTTGATGGCAATCACCTTTTCCGAAGGCGCGGCTTCGTTGATTTTCCGGATTCCTTCTGCGGTGGCTTCCTGGATTTTCAGAATAGCTTCGGCTTCACCCTCCGCCTCTTTAATCTTGGCTTCTTTTTCGGCTTCCGCATGGAGGATTGCCGCTTGTTTTTCGGCTTCCGCCGCGAGGATTTTACTTTCTTTCTGTCCTTCCGCTACAAGGATTGCCGATTTCTTTTCTCCTTCGGCGCGGAGTATGGATTCTCTTCTTTCGCGTTCGGCTTTCATCTGTTTTTCCATGGCGTCTCGGATTTCTTTGGGCGGAATAATGTTTTTGAGTTCCACGCGGTTTACTTTAATCCCCCAAGGGTCGGTTGCGGTGTCCAGAATGGAACGCATTTTGGTATTGATCAGGTCGCGGGAAGTCAGCGTTGCGTCGAGTTCCAGATCGCCGATGATATTCCGCAGGGTGGTTGCCGTGAGGTTCTCAATGGCCGCCATAGGGTTGTCAACGCCGTAGATAAAAAGCTTCGGGTCGGTGATCTGAAAATAAACCACCGTGTCGATCTGCATGGTTACGTTATCCTTTGTGATAACCGGCTGCGGTTTAAAATCAACCACCTGCTCCTTGAGCGAAACATTTTTGGCGATTTTGTCAATGAACGGGATTTTGACATGAAGGCCGGTTGACCAGGTTTTTAAATATGCGCCGAACCGTTCCACAACCATCGCGTGCGCCTGCGAGACGATTTTAATGTTCGCGACGATCAAGAGGATCAGAATCCCGAGAATGATCAGCAGGGTGATGAACAGCGCGTTAAAATTTTCAGCGCCTTTTGCCAGAATAAACAATGGATTAAACATGATAAGCTTCCTCCTCTGATTGGTTTACAATAAGTTTCACGCCGGTGATTTTTACGGCGGAAACGGTTGTTCCTTCCGGAATTACAGAGCCGTCTTCCGAGCGGGCGGTCCAGGTTTTCCCGTCAATAAAGACCTCGCCTGTCTGCAGCAGGTTGTTAATCTCTTCGGTTACTTTTCCCTGCCTGCCAATGATCTGGTCTAAATTGGTCGCTTCTTTTTTCGGAAGCAGAAATTTTTTGACCACCGGCCGGGTAAAGATCAGCGTCAGTAGCGAGATCGAAAGAAACAGCGTGATCTGCAGCCAGACATTCCCTCCGAGCAGCGATGTTACCAGCGCTGTGAGCGAGCCGAAGGCGAACCAGATGGTGGCTAGATTAATGGTTGCCGCTTCAATCACGACAAAGGCCACAAATAAAATCAGCCAGAAAATCCACGCGCCGCCGGCGGTGAAAATAAGTTCCGTAAAAATTCCCCCCTTCGTTGCGCCGCCGGTCTAAAAAAACAGCGAGGCAACCGATCAATTTTTTGTTGAATTGTTTTTCCGGCAGAGCCGTATTCTGTATTTGTTATAGTATAGCACAGTTCTTTGGAGAAATCAAGAGTTTTATCCCTGATTTTTTTGATAAATGTACCCCCAAACAGGATCGTTTTTCCGGTTTTTATCTTTTTGTGAAAAAAATTCGCCGCTGGGAGAAACTTCAGGGCGGCGAATTTCATATGATATAGGGGTGAGATTGTAGAAAAGATAGGAAGAAAGATTTCATCTCCGCATCTCTGTCTTTCTTTCGGGGGAGATATGGAGACTGCGGAAAATCGATAAAGGTACGGTCATGACTATGAATTATAAATGTATTTTAGTAAAATCTGTGACTTATGCTCAAAAGGCAAAAAAATTACTGGCGGAAAAAGGAATCTCGGTTTTTATTTCCAAACAGAATATCGGCCCGGAATATTCCTGCGCCTGGTGTGTGAGGGTTCCGGAAAAATCTGTCGGCGACGCGCTGTCGGTAATGGAAAAAAACGGCGTAAAAAGAAAAGGGGATGCAATTTTCGATGATATACCTCGATAATGCCGCATCGTCTTTCCCCAAACCCCAGTCCGTTGTTTCCCGCGCGGTAACTTTTCTTCGAGAAAACGGGGCGAATCCCGGCAGAAGCGGCCATTTTCTTTCGGCTCAGGCTTCGGAAGCGGTTTTTGAGGTTCGGGATTTGGCTGCTTCGTTTTTTTCGGCGGATCCGGAAAGTGTTGTTTTTACCAAAAACGCGACCGAGGGCCTTAACTGTGCGATAGCGGGGCTTTCCGAAAAGGGAAAAACCTGTGTGATTTCCGATATCGAGCATAATTCCGTGATCCGCCCCGTAATGCGCCTGAAACAGCGGGGAGAAACTTCCGTTTTTGTGCTGAAAACCGGGGAAAACATGTTTTCCGAACTAGAAAAGAAACTTTCCGCCGGCAGGATCTCCTTTGTCGCCATGAGCCATGCGTCAAACGTTACCGGAGAGATTCTTCCGCTGGAAGAGGTGTATTCGCTTTGCCAGAAATCCGGGATTCCGCTGATTAATGATGCTTCGCAGACGGCGGGATTTTTGGAATATGAACCGGGCGATATCCTTTGTATGCCGGGTCATAAAGGTCTGTACGGGCCGCAGGGAACCGGGCTGATGATTTTCCGGAACCGGGAACTGCTTCCGCGGATCCGACCCCTTCTTGCCGGCGGGACCGGTACGGATTCTGCCGATCTTTTTCCGCCGGAAATACTGCCGGAATCGTTCGAGGCCGGAACGCTGAATACGCCGGGAATCTGCGGGCTGGGAGAAGGAATTTCCTTTGTCAAAAGAAAAGCTGCGGTTTTCCGTCCCCGGGAAACGCGGTTGCGGGATTTTTTGCTGAACGGCCTTTTGGCTATGCCCGGGATCGAAGTGTATTCTTCTTCCGGAAATTCCGTTCCGGTTCTTTCTTTTAATGTTGCCGGTTTTTCTTCGGAAGCGGTTACCGAGGTTCTGAGCCTTCGCGGAATCTGCGTCCGGGGCGGACTGCACTGCGCTCCTTTTTGCCATGAAAAACTGGGAACGCTTTCCAGAAAAGGCGCTGTCCGGGTTAGCTTGGGTGCATTCAACAAGCAGGAAGAGTGTGAAATTTTTCTGCGTGAGATAAAACGGATTGCCCCAAAAAAGGAAAAATAAAAAAATACGAATAGAACAATCATTATGGGTATAAAAAACGGCGGCCGGAGAAAGAAAGTTCCGGCCGCTGCTTTTATCTTGCTTCTGGCGAAGCTGTTTTACTGGTGAAGCACATCAGGGTCTTCATTGTGTCTTTCTCTGAACAGCAGGGAAACGCACCATACGCCCGCCAAGCCGACGAGGGTATAGATGATTCTGCTGATTGCAGACATTTCGCCGCCGAACAGCCAAGCTACCGCGTCAAAAGAAAAGATTCCGACGCTGCCCCAGTTAAGCGCTCCTATGATAACCAGAAACAAGGCAATTCTATCAATTATCATCATAAAAATCACCTCATCAGAGAGTTTCTCCAGAAAAACTTTTTTTATACGTTGGTTTTCAGAAAAAATGTCTGAAATTTTCCGCCAGCTTTTAGACGGCTTTTATTGTCTAATAAAATTTGTTTTTCCGTCTTTGATTTTTAAAAAAGTTCACATTTATATGTTAAACTATTCCATCTAAATATGGATTTCCGAAACGTTTTTGTCCGATCATTTTTTTCAGGCTGAGCGGAAGGAAAAAGGAGAGTTCTTGATGTCTTCTGTTTATACTTTGAACTGCGCCCGTTTTACGGTTATAACCGAAGGGATTATCCGCTGCGAATATTCTGCCGATGAAACTTTTGTTGACGCGCCGACTCTATTGGCGAACAGAACCGGTTTTTCCCCCTGCGCCGGCACGGTTTCCGACGGCTGCGTGACGATTTGTACCGGCAAGATCAGGCTTTCCTATACGGAAAACGGAAAACCGTTTGAAAAAGAGAATCTTTCCGCACAGATCACCTGCGGGGATTTTTGCTTTGATTGGTATTTCGGAAAACCACAGACGAAAAATTTAAAAGGGACGTTGGTGACGCTGGACGGCGTTGACGGTTTCCGCGACACGCCGGACGGGCTGATTTCCCGCGATGGCTGGGTTGTGATTGACGATTCGGGTTCGCCGGTTCTGTCCGACGGCTGGATTGCCAATCGTTCTGAAAACCATAAACAGGATATTTATCTGCTTGCCTATGGCTTGGATTATAAACAGGCGCTGCGTGATTTTGCTGTTCTTTCGGGCGATTTTGCGCTGCCCCGGAAATATTTTTTCGGTTCCTGGTATTCCCGCTGGTGGGCCTATACCGAGGACGATTTCCGGAAAATTGTCGATGAATATGAAGAACACGGTTTTCCGCTGGATATTCTGGTTATGGATATGGACTGGCATTATTCCGACTGGCATTACGCCGAAGGGGATCCCAAACCGACATACGGGCACGGCCATGCAGGGGGGAATCTGGGCTGGTCCGGCTATTCCTGGCAGCGGCGTTATCTTCCGCATGCGGAAGAACTGCTGCGGGAACTGGCGGAAAAGGGGATTCGCGTTACTTTGAACGATCATCCGGCCGACGGCGTTCGGGATACCGATGAAGTATATCCCGGTTTTGCGGCGGATATGGGGCTGAACGCCGAGAAAAAGGAAAATATACCGTTTAATGCCGGTGACCGGAAATATATGGAAGCGTTTTTCCGGAACGCGCATCATCATTTTGAAGAACAGGGCGTTAGTTTTTGGTGGCTGGACTGGCAGCAGGATTATCTTTTCCCGGAAGTTCCCGGGGTGAAAGGGCTTTCACACCTTCCGTGGCTGAACCGTCTGTATTTTGAGAACAGTCGGCGGGAGGGACGCCGGGGGCAGTCGTTCAGCCGGTGGGGCGGTTTTGGCGACCATAAACATCCGGCGTATTTTTCCGGAGACTGCGTGAGTACCTGGGAAGCGCTGGCCTATGAGGTGCAGATGACCGTAAGCGCCGCTAATGCAGGTTGTTTTTGGTGGAGCCATGATATCGGCGGTTTTCAGGATGTAACGAAAAGTGATGAACTGTATGTGCGTTGGGTACAGTTCGGCGCCGTTTCGGCCGCGTTGCGGCTGCATATGTGCGGCGAGGAAAATTTCGACCGCCGCCCGTGGACATGGGGAGAACGGGCCTGCGGCGTAATGCGGGAGATGTTCCGCCTACGAAGCAGGTTGTTTCCGTATATTTATTCATCGGCTTATCGCAGTGCAAAAGAAGCGCTTCCTCTGCTGAAACCGATGTATTATGAAAATCCGGAGACCGAAGAGGCTTACCGGTATCCCGATCAGTATTATTTCGGGCCGGATATGATTGCTTCTCCGGTTACCGAAAAAGGCGCCGGTCAAGATTGTACGGCAGAAAAAGAGATTTATCTTCCGGACGGCATTTGGTATGATTGGTTTTCTGGCGCCCGTTTTGCCGGTTCTACGACCGTCACGGTTTCTTCACCGCTGGAAACGTTTCCTCTTTTTGTCCGGGGCAATGCCGGTATTGTGTCTCAGCCCTATACGAACCGAATGGCTTCCTCGTCGCTTCGCGAACTGATTGTGACAGTTTTTGACGGCGGAGAAGGAACGCATACCACATTTTTATATGAAGATGACGGAGAATCCTGCTGCGAAGAAAACGGCGCATTTTTGAAAACGGAAATTGAAACCGTCCGGGAAGCGGATCGCCTGATTCTCCGGTTCCGGCCTTCCGGCAACGGTTTTTCCAGCCTTCCCGAAAAGCGGAATCTTACCCTTATTTTCAAAGGATTTCCGGAATTTGAGCCGGCTGTTTCCGGGTCTTTTACTCTGGAGAATGGTAGGGAGATAAAAATGCCGGACGTTAATCCGCGGCTTCCGCTTGAACTGGCGTATACTTTCACTGTATGAACCTAAATTTTCTGAATGGGTGGCGATGATGATGAACAGAACTTTTATTTCCGGGAACTGCCGTTTTTCGGTGATTTCCGAAACGCTGATCCGTGTAGAGGTGTCTTCCGACAAACGGTTTGTCGATGAGGAAACGCTTCTTGCGAAAAGACGGGGGATTCCCGCACGGTTCTCGGTCAGTGAAAGCGAAAGCCGGCTGGTGATTGAAACCCCGCATATCCGCCTGATACATAATAACGACGGGAATTTTCCGCATCAGGATAACCTGAGGGCGGAGATTGTTTACCGGGATGGGATTGTCCGGTGGTTTTACCGGAAGGAACCGTCCGTACCGCCCGTTGGCATTTTTTCCCGCGACGGCTGGTACATTCTGGAGGATACCGGAACTCCCGTGCTGCGTGACGGTTGGCTGACCAACCGTCCGGAAAGTCATAAAAAAGATTTTTATTTGTTTGCTTACGGCGCTGATTACCGGCAGGCGCTGCGCGATCTGGCGCTGCTCAGCGGTGATTTTGTTCTGCCCAGAAAGAAAACGCTTGGTTTCTGGTACGGCAGCGAGAAACTTTTTTCTTCTGAAGAAGTTCTCCGGATTATCGGCGAATATGAAGCCTATCGGTTTCCGCTGGATGTTTTTGTGATGGATCGAACATGGCATACCGGGTTTCCCGGCGAGCCGACCGGATATACCTGGAATGAAGACCGGTTTGGCGATTGTTCGGCGTTTGTTGCCGGCCTTTCCAAGCGGGGGATTTCTTTTTCTCTGTGCGACCGTCCGTTCGGGGGAATCCGGCCGGAAGAAGAGGCTTACGGCGATTTTATGCGCGCGATGTGCTGTTCTCCGGAAGCAAAGGAACTAAAACCGTTCCGCGCCGGCGACAGCGCTTATATGCGCTGCTTTTTTTCTCAGGTGCAGCAACGGCTGACAGAAAACGGCGTTGATTTCTTCTGTTTTGATTCCGGAAGCGAGGAATATTCTTCCGATATTCCCGGGATTCTGGGACAGAAACTGCTGCCGTGGCTGAAAACCCTGTATTATGAAAACAGCCGCAAAACGGGGCTGCGCGGACAGGTTTCCGGTGCGTTTGGCGGGATTGGCGACCATAAACGGCCGCTTTGTTTTTCCGGAAGCTCCTGTTCAGGCTGGGATTCTTTTGCGCAGGAGGGTGTATGGTTTTGTTGGTGTGGCGCGTCGGGGAATTTTTTTAGGGGTTTGGGGATGGGGGGCGTTCATCCTGCCGAAAAAGATCCGGAATTTTTTCTCCGCCGGGTGCAGTTCGGCGTTACCTGCGCGGCGCTTTGTTTTCGCGATTTCGGCGGCGATACGGTGGATTGCCGTCCGTGGCTCTGGGGAGAAAAAAATTGTGATTCGCTCCGGAAAATGACGGCGCTTCGGGCGGAATTGGCTCCGTACCGGTATTCTACTGCCTATGCCTGTTATGATAATCAGACGCCGTTTCTTCGTCCGCTATCTTGGGAAGATTCGGAAAATAAAGAGAATGGTCAGTGTTTGGATTCCTATTATTTCGGCGATTCGTTTTTTGTTTCTCCCATTACGGAAGCCGGGAAGGACGAGAATTTCACCGTAACGAAAACGGTGCGTCTGCCGGAAGGACAGTGGGTGGACTGGTTTAGCGGAGAACGGTATCAGGGCGGCGGGTCTGCCGAGATTTGCTGCGGCCGGGATTCTTTTCCGTTTTTTGTTCGGGTCGGCGTTCCGGTTCCCATGCAGCCCTATGCCGACTATGCGGCCGGGGAACCGTTGAAAAATCTGATGGTGAAGATTTTCGACTGCGATCCGGGGCGGACCGGTACCTTTACGCTTTATGAAGACGACGGCGTCAGCGAGAAGTATATGGACGGAGCGTTTTTGACGACCGATCTGTGCTATGAACGGTTGGAAAATGAAATCAATCTGTCGTTTTTGCCGGCGGGGAACGTTTTTGACGGACAGGTTTCGTCGCGGAATATTCTGATTGAAATTAACGGCCTGTGCGACTCCTACCGGTGCGACAGCCCGAAGGTCAAAGTGGTGCTGGACACCGAAAACTGCCGGACGCTGATTAAGGTGGGAAAAGTCAATCCTCGGGCGGAGATTCATATTTGTCTGAGAAAAGAAACGCCCGGCCGCTGGTAGATTGAGACGAAAAAAAGAAAAGAATGGTGATGACAGTATGCCTTATCAATTGGAACTGCTCTCTTCCGTCCGGTACGGAGACGGGCACTATCCCTGCCATGATACGCAGGACGGAAAGAAAGTCAATGTCGGGATTCTGACGCTGGACGGCTCGTATTCTCTTTTTTCGGAAGACGGCGGAAAGAGCTGGGCGCGCCGGGAAAATCCGAACCGGGAAAATATTCGCTATAAAAAATTGAAGGACGGCACGTTTCTCGGACTTGCCATGCATAATCTGGCAACCGGAAAAATCAATCCGGCGCAGAAAAAAATTCCCTGCGTTGCGCAGGTTTTCCGGGCGGACAGCCTGGAGGATCTTGCAGCGGAACGGTATTCAGTCGATTTTGCCCTGATCGATATCCCCGGGCTGGGGATCGGCTACGGCGACAGCGGCGAGGCCGATGATTATCATTGTTCGATTTTTGACCACGGTCTGATCCAGCTGGAAAACGGCGACCTGATCGCCACCATGTACGGCCAGTTCCAGTGCGATAAAAACCGGGTAGACTATTTTGACAAATATCCGTTTTATCAATACCGGTCGTGGTGTATCCGTTCACAGGATAACGGCCGGACCTGGGAATTTCTTTCGGTGATAGCCGATACTCATACCCATCCGGTCGATCCGACGGCGGAGGGGTATTGTGAAGGCGATCTGCTGGATCTGGGCGGCGGTCATCTGCTCTGTTCGCTCCGGACGATGGGGCATGAGGTTTATACGCCGCTGTATATGGCGCATTCTCTGGATTCCGGAAAAACCTGGCAGAAACCGTTTATTGTTCATCCGGACGGTGTTTTTCCGCGCCTGCTGCAAACCGAGAACGGCGCGATTCTCTGCGCTTCCGGGAAAAAGGGGATTTTCCTTCTGGTCAGCGAAGACGGCTACGCCTGGCAGGATCCGTTTTATGTGACCGACAACGACGGCCAGTGGGATAAAGGCCCGTCCGGCTATAATACGCTGCTGGAAGTCTCTCCGAACGAAATTTTGCTTTTGTTTGACGAGACCGAAAACCGGACCGGGGAAATGCCGGCCGGCGAAATGCGCCGGAAGGTGTATATCAACCGCTACCGGGTGACTAAATATTGAAAAAAAGATTGACAACTTCTTTATTTTATGATAAAATGAAAAACAACAAACGGTTCTCTTGAAAACAGCGGGAATTTTCCGGTTTTTCGGGTTATTCCTGACTGCGGTTTTCGTTTAAAAAATAAAAATACGGAGGGTATTTATGAAAAAGAAACTTTCGGTCTTTCTTGCGGCCGCGCTGGTTTTTTCAATGCTCGGTGTTTTTGCCGCCGGTTCTTCGGCTGCCAGCAGTCTCTACGGCGATGTTGACGGCAACGGGAAAATTGCATCGCTGGACGTCGTTTTGCTGAAGCGGCATTTGGCCAAATGGAACGTAACGGTCGATCTTACCGCCGCCGATGTGGACGGAAACGAAAAAGTCAATTCTACCGATGCGGTGATTCTTGCCCGTTATCTGGCAAAATGGACTTTTGAAAACAAAGTCGGCACGCCGATACCGACAACGCCGGCGGAACTTTCCGATATCAAGGTTTCCCTGTCTTTTCCGGCAGAAACAACCGTTCAGGTCGGCACGCCGGTTCAGCTGACGTGTCTGGCGGAAGCCGATGGCAGCCCGGAATATACCTATGTTTATTTTTCTGAAAATGCCGATGCGGTTTCGGTTTCTCCCGATGGATTGGTTACCGCCAAATGCGGGGCGGAAACGGAAATCACCGTTTATGTCAGAGCGTATTATCCCGAAACGGGCAAGACTTTGGTCGGCAGCGCTTCGGTATCGGTCAAAGCCATCGATTCTTCCGCGAAAACCCAGGTCGTTTCCGGCGCTTACTCCGCCGTGGTTCTTGCCGATGACGGCGCGGCCGTTGCCGAAACGCTTTCCTCCGGGATCAGCAGCAGGCTCGGTTTTACCGGTACGGTTTCTTCGAAACCCTCTTTGGATGCAGCGTCTTATGCGCTTATCGTCGACCTGAAAGGGGAGACGGCGGCCTCTCTCGGCCTGACTTCTGAAGTTTCACAAATGCAGGACGATGGTTTTATTCTGAAACTGTCGGGAAATACCCTGTACTGCCTGGCGAAAACCCAGAGCGGCGCAGACCGTGCCGTCCGCTTTGTTCTGAACCAGTATGCGGATGAAACGGCGAAAACCCTTGCCGTTCCGTCAAATTTGGTTTATATGCAGTCGGTCGGTGTTCCGGTTAAAAAAGTTACGGTAAACGGCAACCCGCTTTCGGATTATTCGGTTGTCTGCCCGGCCGGCGCTTCGGAAAGCATGACCTTTGCCGCCGAAGAACTGGTTTCTTATATCCGCCAGGCAACGGGCATAACCCTTCCGGTTGTTGCCGAATCTTCTTCTGACCGTGTCTTCGAACTGGCCGCCGATACCAACGAAAAATACGGCGACGACGGCTTTACCCTCCGCAGCCAGAACGGAAAAGTCACGATTTCCGGCGCGGCAAAACGGGGCGTTTTATACGGCGTATATGAATTTTTGGAAGATTATATCGGCTGGCGCTTTATTTTCGATGATCTCGAATTTGTTTATCCTGCCGATGAAATCAATGTCCCGGACGGCATTCAGGATACCCAACTGCCTTCCTTCTACAGCCGCGACAGCCAGTCCCTCAGCTACGATGGCGATCATCTTAACGCCGCGGTAAAAAGAAAGATCAATTCCTGGAAAAACCGCGAGGCTCTGCATAAATCGGCAACCAAATACGGCCTCGGCGTCGGCTATATCGGCACGGCGCACACCTACCAGGATTATATCAAGAGCATCAACAACACAGCGCAGCCGTGTCTGAGCGACGAAAGCATTTACGAAGAATGTCTCAGCGGCGTTCTGGAAAAACTGCGCAGCCATGAGGAACGGAATTATCCCATTCCGCTGATTTCCGTTTCCCAGATGGATAACTATAAATACTGCACCTGCCCCCGATGCACCCGGGTTAATCAGCAGGAATATTCCTATGCCGGAACAACCGTTCGCTTTATCAACCGGATGGCCGCCGCGGTGGCGGAAGTCTACCCCGATACCGATATCTGGACGCTTTCCTACCAGTGGTCGCGCAAACCCACCCAGACCGAGGTCAGCGATGATGTGACCATCATGTGGGCGTTTGAAGGCTGCTATAACCATCCGCTGAACGCCGGCGAATGCTCCGCAAAGGGGATCGGTCTTCAGATGACCGGCTTTGAACCGCAGCAGAACACCAATTACGATTCCTATATGCACGGCTGGCTGGAAAAAGCGGACAACGTCTGGTGCTGGTATTATGCGCAGGAATATCTTTTCTATCTCTGCCCGATGCCTGCCTGGGATGTCCACCGCCAGAATTACCGCTATCTTGCCGAATCCGGCATCCAGGGCATTTACGCCGAGGGCTTCTACGGGTCTGACCCGACCGAAGGCTACGGCTTCGACCGGATGAACGTTTATCTCCTGGCAAAACTGGCCTGGAACCCCTATATGTCCGAATCCGAATACAATGCGGTAACCGAGGAATATCTCGCCGCAGCCTACGGCTCCGGCTGGCGTTATCTCCGCGAATATCTCGATCTCTGGACCGCCGCCGGCAACGCTTCCGGCTGCTGGATGGGCAACTATAACCAACCGCAGGAAATCGTGTCCTTCGAATATTATTCCGAAAATTATGCCAAAATGTGCGAATTGTTCGACAATGCGGAAAAATACGCCGATACCGCCGAACAGGCCGAGCTGATCGGCAAATTCCGCTGCCATATGGAATATCTCGCTCTCTGCGCCGATTACAAAACCATGTTCGAAAACGGAACGGCCGAACAGAAAGCGGCCTATCAGCAGCGCTACTCCGCACTCGTTCAGTTCATGAAAGATCATAACGTTCCCTATAGCTGGAACGGCGTTCTCCCCGAAACCGATGAAGTCACCGCTTCGCCGCTGGCATGGTATGGCATCACAAACGATAAAATCAGAAACTGAGTAAAAAGAAGGGCGGCCTTTGGGGTCGCCCTTCTTTTTAAAAACAGGCCGCAAAAAACAACGCCGTCGGGAATTTTGAACGACAATCAAAATTCCCAGCTGTTTCTGTGCTCGAAACACAGAAACAGCTGCCGGAACCCCGGCGGCGGCGTTGTGGATATAGTATATCATATCGGTGGGCTGATGTCAAGATTTCCTGCGAACAAGGGGTGTTTTTCTGCAAAATTGGCTTTCCCCGGCAGGAAAAGGAGATTTTTTTGTCTTTTTCCCAAAACCTCTTGACAATCCCTTCCATCTGTGCTATACTGACAATAGAAATCAGTCCTTCGGCGGGGACAAAAAACAAACGCCGGCGGGAAGTTTGAACGACAATCAAAATTCCCGGCTGTTTATGTGCTAGAGACACAGAAACAACAACCGGAACCCCGGCGGCGTTATCGCGTTGCCATGAATTTGCAAAGGGGTTTTTCCGGTTTTTCTATCGATTGTTGCCGATCGGATAGCTGTGTTGGGGGCGCAGGTGTCCGGTTTTATTTTTTTATATAGGGTGTGAATGCAAAATGTCGGATCCCGATCGGAGTAAAAATCGCATAGAATAATCGACTGTTGGCTGCCGGAAGCCCCTTTCTGCAAGGGTTAAATCCTTCCGGGCAAAAGAAAAGCCGTAGCCGACGTAAGAGACGACAACTCTTACGCCGGAACGACAGGGTTGCTAGAGACAACGCCTGCGTTACTTCTACGACGGAATGATTATACCATATTTCTCCCCATTTGTCAAGGGGGGCGGCGGTATAAAAAACGTTTTACAGAAGTAGTTGTGCAGTCGATAGAGGAATGAATATACGACGACAGGGGAAGCCTTCTTTGATCGCTTCTTTCGTATGCCGGGCGGTTTTTCGCCCGATAGTTCCACAGCCTTGTTGTTCATAAGCTTCTGTTTCAGGTTGTCCGGAAGTTTAACTGGCCCGGCGGTGAAGCCGTTTTTCTGCGGCGGGCGCCCTCTCAGGCGGAGAGAGCTGCCTTCCTCGGAAGAGCGGCCGAGCCGGGTGATAAAGGATTTCCTCTTTTTTTGGGGGAAGTCTTGCAAATGTGCAGGCCGCAGGGGATGCGGTCTGTCTGTTTTTTAGGCTTGTGTAAAACAAAAGGACAGGAGGTTTTGGGATGTTTGTAGAAGCGGAAGTTTTTTATGAAACGTTCGCAAACGGTCTTCTTAGAGCGCAGATGGAGATACTCGGCAGCAATTGCCGGAAAGCCTTTGCCTATGACCTGAAGGGAACGGGGTTGTCGAAAGAAGAGGAACTGGAGGCCGCCACGGCTTTGGGAGATCATTTTGCCGGTGTAACCAAAGGGCTGCTCAAAGCATCGAAAGGGAATGAGCCGGTGTTATTGATGGGCGCCGTACAGGACAGTGTGGTGTATTATACCTGCTTGATTTTTACCGAAGCGTTGATTCACAATCCAACGTTTGTGGCCTATCTCGATAAACTGGGGGCAAGTTACTATACCAGGCTGTCCAAGGGAAAATGGTTCGGTTTGGAAATATCCATCAAAGTTACGCCCGAATTGCGTGAAGAAGTAATCCGGGAAGACCGGGAAAATCAAAAAAAGAAGAAAGCTGCCCAATCTTTTTTATCAAATGAAAATCCCTGAAAAAACGCCCGCTCCGGTTTTTGCCGGAGCGGGTTCTTTTTTTGTTATCCGTTTGGTTACAGAATTCCGGTCAGGCACAGCAGCAAAACCAGTGCGCCCAGCGCGATTCGGTACCACCCGAACGCCTGAAAATCGTGCTTTCTCACATAATTCATCAAAAACCGGATAGCGAGAACCGAAACCGTAAACGCAACCGCCATGCCGAGAACCAGCGTAATCAGCTCTGCGGCAGTAAAGGCAAAGCCGAATTTCAGCAGTTTGACCAGGCTTGCGCCGAGCATGGTGGGCACCGCAAGGAAAAACGTGAATTCCGCCGCGGCGGTTCTCGATACCCCGATCAGCAGCGCGCCGACAATCGTTGCGCCCGACCGCGATGTTCCGGGAATCATCGCAAGAACCTGAAAAAGGCCGATGACAAACGCTGTTTTATAACTGATTTCTTCCAGCGTTTTTACCTTCGGCGTCCGGCCGCGGTTCCATTTTTCCACCGCAATAAACGCAATGCCGTAAAGGATCAGCATGGCCGCAATGGTTGGTGCGTTGCCGAAATGCGCTTCTAAAAAATCGTCGAACAGCAGCCCGAGAACCGCCGAGGGGATGCAGGCCACGACCACTTTGAACCACATCGAAAAAATATCTTTCTGAATCACCGGTTTTTCCTGAAACCGGAACGGGAACATTTTTTTCCAGAACACCGCCACAACCGCCAGAATCGCGCCCAGCTGGATCACAACAAAAAACATTTCCTTAAAGGCTTCGCTCATGTTCAGCGGAATAAATTCGTCTACTAGCAGCATATGCCCCGTGCTGCTGATGGGAAGCCATTCGGTAATCCCTTCAACAATGCCGAGGAAAATTATTTTCAGTATTTCAATCAAATTCATCCGTTTTTCTCCTTATGCAGAATCAGAGCCGGAAACGCCGGCTTCTGTCATCATGATATTTCCTTTCGGAAAAAAATATGCGGGCGGATCCTGTCCGCCGCCTATCATTATATCGGAAAAGGAGAAAAATGTCAAGGGGATTTGGGGCTTGCGGAGGGAAATTAACAAAAACGGCAAAATCCGTTTCTGGATGAATCCTTTCTGCGCCGGGTCAGGAGATCATCCGTTCCTTCATCTTTTCAATGATCTTTTTTTCTTTTCTCGAAACCTGCACCTGCGTCATTCCCATCAGTTCGGCCGTCTGTTGCTGGGTCTTGCAAAGAAAATAGCGCAGCGAAATCAGCTGTTTTTCCTCCGGCAGAAGGGCAGAGATTCCGTCTTTAAGCGCCAGATGGTCCATCTGTTTGTCATCGGTGGTGCTGATCGTGTCGGAAAGCGTTGCCGATGAGTCGCCGGCAATCGGCGCGTCAAGGGAAACCGGGTGGTTGCCCGCTTCCAGCGCTTCGGGGATATTTTCAAGCGGAATGCCGGTTTTTTCCGCAAGTTCGCTTAAAGTGGGTTCCCGTTCGTTTTTGGAAAGAAAGGTTTCCCGGGCTTTTTGCAGTTTCATATATTGTTCGCGGAGCGTCCGGCTGATTTTTACGCTGCCGTTGTCCCGGAGAAATTTTTTGATTTCCCCGGCGATGACCGGAACCGCGTAGGTCGAAAACATCACGCCGCGTTCCAGGTCGAAATTCCGCAGCGCCTTTAACAGACCGATCGAACCGATCTGGGCGAGGTCTTCGTATTCAACGCCGCTGTAAAGAAACCGTTTGGCCACCGAGAGAACCAGCCCGGTGTTTTGGCGGATGATTTCGTCTTCCACGTCTTCGCCCTGCTTCAGGCGGGAAAGAAGCTCTAAATTCTGATCCATACAAACCTCGTCAAAGGGCTTTTTCCATGGTCAGCGTGGTTCCTTTGCCCGGTCTGGAAACCACCTTCAGCTTGTCCGTAAAGGTTTGCATAATGGTAAAGCCCATGCCGGCGCGGTCGGCGTTCCCGGTAGTGTAAAGGGGTTCCATAGCTTTGTGGATGTCGGGGATTCCCACCCCTTTGTCCTTCACCACAATTTTCAGCGTCTTTTCTTTCAGCAGCGAAACTTTCACATGGATAATTCCCGGTTCGTTTTGATAGCCGTGGACCACGGCGTTGGTAATGGCCTCCGAGATGACGGTTTTGATTTCGGCTAACTGCTCGATGGTCGGGTCGGTCTGCGAGGCAAAAGCCGAAACCGCCATTCTGGCAAACCCTTCGTTGATCGATTTGCTGGGGATTTTCATTTCAAAAAAATTAAGTATTTCCCGTTTCAAGTTTACACTTCCTCCTTTATTCTGACAAACCGGTCAAGACCCGCCATCAGAAAAATATTTTTTGCGGATTTCGGCAGGGAACACAGGGTTACTTTGCCGCCGGCGGCGTTCATCAGTTTATACCGCCCTAAAACCAGCGCGATGCCGCTGCTGTCGCAGAAGGTCACGCCGCTGAAGTCCAGGACGGTTTCTTCCGGCTCGGTTTTTCGTATGATTTCATCGATTTCTTTCCGGAGAAGCTCGCTGGAATGGTGGTCGATGTCTCCGCTCAGAAAAATGACCGTTTTTTCTTTTTTTGTCTGATATTCGATCATTCTTTTTCTCCTTTTTTGTTTTTTTTTGATCCTTTTTTTGTTTTTCAGGGCTGTCTTTTTCATGGAGGGGGTGCTGCTTTGGTTTCCGGTTGATTTTTCCCCTCTCTTTTTTCCGCGTTTTTGTGAGCCTTGTAACAGGCCTGCTTTTGAGAGGTATGTCCGGATGTCTCAACGGCTAGTCCGTATGATCCCACGGCACGGCTTGTCATCTATTAGAAACATGTCCGTATGGGTCAACGGCCTGTCTGGTATGTCCGTATTTTCCCATGCCCTGTTTTTTCTTGAAAGGCATGTCCGGATGTTCCCACGGCTCGTCTTCTCTTGAGAGGCATGTCCGTGTGATTCTACGGCCTATCTTTTCTTGAGAGACATATCCTGATGTGCCGATGAATTGGCGGCTGTTTGGAAAAAAACAGCATGCAGAGGTGGACGTTTTTTATTGTAGCATATTTCCTCCGTCGTTTTTTGTCGGATCGGCTGAATGGCGGTTTGTTTTTTTTGAAAATTTCTTTTTTCCGGTTTTTTATGACGGCTGTTTGGAAAATTTTTTGCATAAAAAAGGCTCCCTTCCCGGCAGGAAGCCCTGCGGAAAGGGAGCCTTCGGCAAAAGTGCCGGAGGGGCTTATTTATTTTCGGCGCGGCGTTCAATCTTTCGGATATCTTCAAAAGACGCAAAATCGTCGTAGTGGATGTGTCTTTTTTCATGCTCAAGAACCTCCCGTTGCTGGGAGGGCGCAAGTTTATTGTTGATATAAATATTGAAGTCTCCTTCATCGTCGATCACGGTAACGCCTCTGACCGTATGCGGAAGGCTGATCGTCCGTACGAAAATATCGTTCATCCTTTTGGTGTTGTCCTTTCGGATAGGTTTTCTCCGGATTTCAATATACTGATTTTATTCCGGAACAGAACCTTTTAATGCTTCAATAATAGCAACGGTTCTTTCAATGTCTTCCTTGGTTGCGTTTTTGGATACGGAAAAGAGCATTTTCATTTCCGGCCTTGTCCGGAGCAGTTCCCGGATCGAAAAAACTTCGTCGTCTTCGTAGGCAACATAAATTTCATCGCTGTCAAGCGCTTCTTTTTCTTCCTTGTCTTCCAAAAGGTCGTCAAACGATATGCCGAAAAAGTCAGCGATACGGTTCAGCATTTGATAATCCGGCTGCCGGCTGCCGGTCTCCCACATGGCAACGGTGGAAAGCGCCACGCCTAATTTTTCAGAGAGCGCTTTTTGGGTCAACCCCTTGCTTTTTCTTGCTTTTTTCAGGTTTTCGTTGAATTTAATGGCCATCGTAAACTCCATTCCTCCGGGGGCGCCCGGAACTTTTTATTATATAAATAGGTAGTCAAACTCGTTGGCTTGGGAAAAAAAGTTTTTCTTTGCTGTGCAGGGTGAAGGATAAATTCTGATTTTATTATATATCACTTCAAGTGATTTGTCAAGATGTGATATTGATTTGACATAAAAAGTTCAAATATCACTTTTGAAAGGTGTTATTGTGCGATTCCCTTTAAAAAGTTCACAAAAAAGACATTGACTTTATTTGCAAAATGTGATATACTCACGATATGAGATGTTTCTTGTAGAAGATATTTATCACAATAAAGAGAAGGTAAGTGCCGAAGCGGAGAATTTTAATCGTTTACGGTAGAAAGGAAGATGACAATGCCGAGACCTGTGTATCATTATAATAGAGAGGGAGCGCTGTGTTTGGAAAAGGGGATTACGATGCCGTCATCGGGAATCGGACTTGAAAGAAAGCTGATGGAAGAAACATTTTCCGCTTGGAAGAAAAAAAATGTGAATCTTCTGCGGCGTTTTCTTCTCAGAATGGTTCGCAACGGCCGGTTGTTCCGGAAAAAATTGCAGAAAGCATGGCATTCGCTGATGAAAGAGTTAGAAGCTTCCCGGGCGGAGCGCAAGGCCTGTTCCGTAGCGAAGCGGTTTTTTCTGTCGCTTCCTGTTTTGTCTTCTTCTGTGACCGTTGCGGTTACGCTGTTTACCTTTTTTGCCGCGGTTGCTGCTGCGGAACGCGGTGCTTGGGGAATGATCGGCGGCGAGGTCTTTTTGGTAGGGCTTGGCGTTTACTTGTTTTATCGGTTTGCCTCCAAATTTATTTGATTGCGATATCTGCGGTGCGACCGGTTTTTCGAAGCGGTAGGATAAAAAAAGACGGTCTTTTTGTGAAACGGGTCGTCTTTTTTATATTTATTTGAATTTTCAATAAAATTTCTTGACTTGCCGGGTTTGGTGTGGTATACTGTATTTGTAAAAAATTTGCATAAAAATTCTATTTTAAAGGATGATTAAAAAATGGTAAAAGCGATAGTCGGCGGTAACTGGGGCGACGAGGGAAAAGGAAAGATTACCGACTTTCTTGCCGAAGACGCCGATATAGTAGTCCGTTTTCAGGGCGGCGCCAATGCGGGTCATACAATTATTAACGAATATGGCCGGTTTGCTCTGCATATTCTTCCTTCGGGTGTTTTCCGCCAGAAAGTTGCGAACGTGATTGCCCAGGGCGTTGCGCTGGATCTCGGGAAACTTCTTTCCGAATACGACGCTTTGGTCACCAACGGCGTCCCCGCGCCGCAGCTGTATGTTTCCGACCGGGCGCAGCTGGTTCTTCCGTATCATGTGCTTTTTGACGAACTGGAAGAGACTCGTCTTGGAAAGAACAGCTACGGTTCGACCAAATCCGGAATCGCTCCGTTTTATTCTGATAAATATATGAAAATCGGTATTCAGGTTTGCGAAATTTTTGACGATGAAATTCTCCGGGCTCGTCTGGAAAAGGTTTGTTCAATTAAAAATGTCACGCTGGAAAGCCTGTATCACCATGAACCTCTGTCGGTTCAGAAAATGTATGACTATGTCGTTTCTTTCCGGGAACGGCTTGCTCCGATGATGATCGATGTCGCGAAATTTCTGAACGATGCGATCCGCGCGGATAAAAATATTCTTTTGGAAGGGCAGCTCGGCACCCTGAAAGATACCGATAACGGAATCTATCCCTTTGTTACGTCGTCTTCTCCTCTTGCCGGTTTTGCCACCGTTGGCGCGGGCATTCCGCCGCATGCTATTAAAAAGATTTATACCGTTGTCAAAGCCTATTCTTCGGCTGTCGGAGCCGGCGCTTTTGTCAGCGAAATCTTCGGTGACGAAGCGGAAGAACTCCGGAAACGGGGCGGTGATAAGGGCGAGTATGGCGCGACGACCGGCAGACCCCGCCGCGTTGGCTATCTCGACTGTGTCGCTTCCCGCTACGGCTGTATGCTTCAGGGAACGACCGATGTTGTATTTTCGCTTCTTGATGTCCTGGGATATTTGGATGAGATTCCGGTTGTGACTTCCTATCTCTGCGATGGCCGGGAGATTACGGATTTCCCCACAACGCCTACGCTGAACAAGTGTCAGCCTGTTGTTACGCGCCTGAAGGGATGGAAAAGCGATATCCGGGAAATCCGGCGCTATGAGGATTTGCCGCAGGAAGCGCGGGATTACGTTGATTTTGTTGAACGCCAGCTCGGTTATCCGATCACTTTGGTGTCAAATGGCCCCGGCCGGGATTATATTCTTCGCCGTACGCCGAAAATTTAACAGCGAAAAAATAAAATATTCTGAATAAAAGCAAAAGAGGTTGAAAAATGTTTTGTAAAAATTGCGGAAACGAGATTCCTGAGGGAACGAAATTTTGTGCTAACTGCGGACAGGCAGTAGAGGAGAGCATGCCAAACGGCGGGTCTTCGTATAGCTATACGCCGCCGCAGAATACAACGGTTTATACCACGGCGCCGGGTTCGGAGGCAAAAAGCAAAATGGCCGCGGGGCTTTTGGGTATTTTTCTCGGCGGTTTTGGGATTCATAATTTTTATCTGGGCTTTACCAATAAGGCTTTGATTCAGCTTCTCGTCAGCCTGATAGGCGGCGTGATAACCTGTGGCTTGGCGACTGTTGCTATGGAGATTTGGGGTCTGGTGGAAGGCATTCAGATTTTGACCGGTACCATCAATACCGATGCTCAGGGCGTTCCTCTGAAGGACTGATTGTTGTTTTTAGAAAAATAAATGGCAGAGAATAAAAAAAGAGATTCCGGATTCCGGAATCTCTTTTTTTTAGGATAAGAAATGGCATTGAATTTTTTGGCTTCACAGTGAAAGAACAAAAAGCAGAAGGGGAATTTCAGTAAATTTTATAGTTTATGATTCCTTCCCGTTGGGAATTCCTGTGGTTTGGTTCAGTTTTCGAAGCAGTTTCGCCAGGGGAACGATCAACAGACCGGTTATCAGATTTCCTGCGCCGTGAAGCGCGTCCCAGGGAAGCCCTGCTGCGATCCAGGCAAGCGTTGTTTGGAAAGAAAAACCGAACAACAGCGCCTGCACCGGCGCATAAAGGGTTCCGAAAGCAAGGCCATGCAGGCCGCATACGATTGGATAAACTACCGAAGCGGTTTTGCCGTTCATCTGCTTTGGCAGCAGCATGGTAACGCCCCAGAGAGCCGTCCAGATATATAAATAGGGGAGCCACCAGGCCGAAAATCCGCTGTAGAGCCCGTTTAAGAAAACATAGATATAGATTGGGATCAGTGCTTTTTTACGGTAAACTACGGTGTAGGTCATGGTCAGCATGCCGAGTAGATGGATATTCGGCGCCCATTCCAGAAGGATTTTTGAAAGGAACATGATGGTTCCTAAGCCGGAAAATAAAATCCATTCTTTGATCGGAATTTTTTTCTTCATCAGAAATTAGCCGGCCGTTGCTTCCAGCCGGTAGGTTCTGCCGTTTTCCGCCGGGGTGCTGTCAACGCCGGTCATGGCATATTCGCCGTCGATATAGAAAGCCCAGTACATATGATCGGTGTTATAGTCAAGGGTTTCTCCGCAGACGGTTTCCACCATCAGGCCGTATTCGCCTTCGGTTCCGGCGATCAGGTTGTTTTCCTGCAGCGCTTGTCCGACGGTTTGGCTATCGGTGTGGACCGAATATACTTTTTCGGTTTTATCTTTTTTGATGATTTGGAAAGTGAAAACCGTTTCCCCCTGGCCGATATCTTCCGCCGTTGTCTGCGTCGGTTCTTTTTCCTGCGGTTTGGGAGCGCAGGCGTAGGCGGCAAACAGCATGGCTGCGGCAAGCAGGGTTAACAGGATTCTGGAAAGATTTTTCGTGTTCATTGATAATACTCCTTTTGTTTTAAAAATTTTGAAAGAAACCGTTTTCTTTCGGGGAAGAGGAGAGATGGCTGAAATAAATTTTAGCACCGGAAAAACACCGGCGGCGCAGCGCGCTGTTCGGCTGGATAGCCGAAAGATGTTTTTTCGAAGAACAACTTGTTGTTCTTTAGAGCAGCTTGCTATTCTTTATTATACCATCATCGTTTTTTTTTGTCAACCTTTTTTCTGTCGGAGTTTGCTGTTATTTGTTTCAAAATGGTGGACTTTTTGTAAAAAAACGGATGTCGGCTCTTGACAAAAAAAAAGATATACAGTATAATAAAGTAAATCATTTATCAGATTGCTCTGATAAAGTAAGAAGAGGAGTGTTACCATGAACGCAAAAAAAATATTCGCAATGCTTTTGGCGGTCGTATTTTGTCTTTCTCTGGCGGCCTGCAATCAGCAGCCTTCCGAGAAAAAGGTTTATAAAGTCGGCATTTGCCAGCTGGTAAAACATGAGGCGCTGGACGAGGCAACGAGAGGTTTCCGCCAGGCGCTGGTTGACAAATTCGGCGAGGACGGCGTTGTTATTGACGAACAGAATGCCGCCGGTGCGAACGATACCTGCACGACGATTGTGAACAATTTTGTTTCTCAGAAAGTGGACCTGATAATGGCCAATGCTACCGGCGCGCTTCAGGCTGCTTATAATGCGACGACGGAAATTCCGGTTCTCGGCACATCGATTACGGAATACAGCGTAGCTCTTGAACTGGAGAACTTTAACGGTACTGTCGGCGGAAATATTTCCGGAACTTCCGACCTTGCGCCGCTTGACGAGCAGGCTCAGATGATTCTTGATTTCTTCCCCAGTGTGAAAAAGGTCGGCCTTCTTTACTGTTCCGGAGAAGCGAATTCCCAGTATCAGATCGATGTGGTAAAAGCGTTTCTGGAAGGAAAAGGCGTTACCTGCACCGAATATAAATTTGCCGATTCCAACGATGTGGCAATGATTGCCGAAAAGGCTGCGGCTGACAGTGAGGTTCTTTATGTTCCGACCGACAATACCGCTGCTTCCTGTGCGGAAACGATCAACAATGTTGTTCTTCCGACTAAAACGCCGATTATTGCCGGCGAAGAGGGAATTGCAAAGGGCTGCGGCATTGTAACGCTTTCGATCAGCTACTATGAAATCGGTTATAAAACCGGTGAAATGGCGGCGCAGATTCTTACCGGTGAAGCCGATATTTCTGAAATGCCGATTGCCTATGATCCGAATCCTGTCAAAAAATATAACAAAGCGCTTTGCGAAGAACTGCAGATTAATGTTCCTTCGGATTACGTTGCAATCGGAGAGTAATCGTTTTACAGCAGAAGACGGTTTAAAAATCAAATAAAAAGAGGATTTCCCGAAGACGGCTGCCTTGTTTTCGGGAAATTCCGTCATTTTTTACCTGCCGCAATGCGGCGGAACGGAGTTGGAAAATGGGGTTGTTAAATGCTTTGCCGGGCGCTGCCGCTCAGGGAATTATCTGGGGGATTATGGCGATTGGCGTTTATATTACATATAAGATTCTTGATTTGGCGGATCTGACGGTCGACGGTTCGATTTGTACCGGAATGGCGGTCTGTACGATGATGATTGTTTCCGGTCATCACGTATGGTTCGCTATGCTGGCAGCTCTTCTTGCCGGAATGGCAGCAGGGCTGCTGACCGGAATTTTTCATACGCTGATGGGAATTCCTGCGATCCTGGCCGGTATTTTGACACAGCTGATCCTCTGGTCGGTTAACCTGAAGATTCTGGGAAAAGCCAATCAGGCGCTTCCTGCCCGGAATTACGGTGTTCTTGTAACTTCTCTCCGGAAAGAGGAAGCAATTTTTGTTCTGATCCTTTTTGCCGTTGTGATTATCGCGCTGCTGTACTGGTTTTTCGGCACGGAGTTCGGCGCTTCTGTCCGGGCGACGGGCTGCAATGCGAAAATGAGCGTTGCGCAGGGAATCAACACCCAGTTTAATAAAGTTTTCGGTTTTATTCTTTCCAACGGAATTGTCGCCCTGGCGGGCGCGCTGCTCGCACAGTATTCCGGAAAAGCGGATATTAACGACGGGCGGGGCGCGATCGTTATCGGGCTTGCGGCTGTGATTATCGGCGAAGCCCTGATCTCCCGGCTTTCTCAAAATTTTATCCTTCGGCTTTTCGGCGTGATTCTCGGCGGCGTGATTTATTATCTGGTGTATCAGACGGTTATTTTCTTCGGGCTGGATACCGACCTTCTGAAGATGCTTTCCGCTTTGGTCGTTGCCGTTTTCCTTGCGATTCCTTATTGGAAAAAACACTTCTTTTCAAAAACAAAATTGCCGAAGGCCGGGGAGGAAAAACAGGATGCTTGAAATCAGTCGTATCACCAAAATATTCAACGCCGGCACCGTCAATGAAAAGGTTGCGCTCAATGATCTTTCCCTGACGATTCACGATGGGGATTTTATTACGGTTATCGGCGGAAACGGCGCGGGAAAATCAACGCTTTTAAATTCGATTGCCGGCACGTTTCCTGTCGACGCCGGTAATATCCGGATTGATGATTCGGATATTACCCGTCTTCCGGAATATAAACGGGCCAAATTTATCGGGCGTGTTTTTCAGGATCCGATGACCGGAACGGCCGGCGATATGTGGATTGAAGAAAATATGGCGCTGGCTCTGCGGCGGGGAAAACGCCGTGGACTTGGCTGGGCGATTACATCGAAAGACCGCGCGCTTTTTAAAGAAATGCTCAAAGAACTGAATCTCGGTTTGGAAGACCGTCTTTCTACCAAAGTCGGCCTTCTTTCAGGGGGGCAGAGGCAGGCGATTACGCTTTTGATGGCTACGCTGCAAAAACCGAAACTGCTTCTTCTGGATGAGCACACCGCAGCGCTTGACCCGAAAACTGCGGCGAAAGTGCTGGAGCTGACCGAGACGATTATCCGGGAACATGCGCTTACCGCTCTGATGGTTACGCATAATATGAAGGACGCGATCCGTCTTGGCAACCGGCTGATTATGATGGCCGACGGAAAGATTATTTTTGATGTTTCGGGCGAAGAAAAAAAGAAGCTGACCGTGAATGATCTGCTTGAGAAATTTGAAGAAGCCAGCCACGGCGGTTTTGCCAACGACCGGATGATTCTCGGCTGAGAAGTTTGTTTTTTGAACGAAAATGGAACCGTGATTGAAACACGGTTCTTTTTCTTTTGTCAAAAATATGCTTGTTCCCGATTTTGTCGAAAATACCCCTTGATTTTTTCTTTTTGAAGTGCTATAATAGTGCAGAAATATTTTATTTGTGAAATCAGGTGCGGAATCGTTATGAATATCGTTGTTGTCGGCTGCGGAAAAATCGGAACAACTATTCTTGCCAGTCTTGTCTCTGAAGGGCACGACGTTGTTGCGCTGGATTCTGATCCGGCCGTTGTTTCTGAAATTGTCAATATTTACGATGTGATGGGGGTTTGCGGAAACGGCGCGGATATGGAATCGCTGGAAGAAGCGCAGGCCGAACGGGCGGAAATGTTTATTGCCGTGACAGGTTCGGACGAGCTGAATATGCTGAGCTGTTTTATGGCGAAAAAAATGGGCGCCAAACATACCGTTGCACGTATTCGGAATCCGGAATACAACGATAAAGGGCTGGCGTTCATGCGGCAGCAGCTGGATCTTTCCCTCTCGATTAACCCGGATCTGATGGCGGCAAGAGAGCTGCTGAATATTCTGAAACTGCCTTCGGCTGTTAAAATTGAAACTTTTTCTCAGGGCAGCTTTGAGATTATAGAACTCTGGCTGAAGAATTCGGTTCTTGATGGCAAAAGAATCAGCGAGATCCGGGATAAATACAAAACTAAATTTCTTATCTGCGCCGTTCGCCGCGGAGAACAGGTCTTTATTCCGGACGGAAATTTTGAATTAAAGAACGGAGACAAAATCGGCCTGACGGCTTCTCCTGCAGAAATGCAGAAATTCCTTCGTTCGGTCGGCGTGCTGCAGAAACAGGCGCGCAATGTGATGATTCTCGGCGGAAGCCGAACCGCTTATTATCTTGCAAAAATGCTTGGCAGTATCGGAAATTCGGTGAAAATCATCGAAAAAGATCCCGCGGTTTGTAGCGAGCTTTGTGAGGCGCTTCCGAAAACCGTTATTATTCAGGGTGACGGCGCGCAGCAGGAATTGCTTCTGGAAGAAGGGATTCGGACGGTCGATGCCTTTGTGGCGCTGACGGGCATGGATGAAGAGAATATTTTGATTTCCATCTTTGCCGCCCTGCAGAATGTTCCGAAAGTAATTTCAAAGATCAACCGGGATGAACTTTTTTCCATGGCGGAAAAACTGGGGCTGGATTGTCTTATCTCTCCGAAAAAAATTATTTCGGACGTTATGGTTCGGTATGCACGGGCGCTGCAAAATTCGCTTGGAAGCAATGTCGAAACACTCTATAAATTAATGGGGGACAGAGCGGAGGCGTTGGAATTCAATGTGAAAGCCGACCCGAAACTGACCGGCATTCCGCTGAAGGAACTTCGTTTGAAATCGAATATTTTGATCGCCGGGATTATCCGTGACCGGAAGACCGTTATTCCTGTCGGCGAGGATATGATTCTTCCCGGAGATCGGGTGATCGTCCTTTCAGCCGGGCAGCGGTTGAATGATTTATCCGATATCTTAAAATAAAGGTTGGCTTTTTTGATATGAATCGCAGAATGGTTTTTTATATGATCGGTCAGATTATCAAGCTGGAAGCGGCTTTGCTGCTGTTTCCTGTCTTGGTTTCCCTGTTTTTCCGGGAACGCTGTCTCTGGTCTTTTTTGATCACCGCCGGGATTGCCGTCGTTTTCGGTTTTGGTCTGACCCTGCTTTTTAAACCGAAGGATAAGCTGATTTATGCCAAAGAAGGCTTTGTGATCGTCGCTTTTGCCTGGCTGCTTCTGTCTGCCTTGGGGGCGCTTCCGTTTTTTCTCAGCGGTGAAATTCCCAGCTATATCGACGCTTTTTTTGAAACGGTCAGCGGTTTTACGACAACCGGCGCTTCGATTCTCCGCTCCCCCGAGCCGTTGAGCCGGGGACTGCTGTTCTGGCGAAGTTTTACCCACTGGATCGGCGGCATGGGCGTTTTGGTGCTGATTATGGCGATTATGCCAAACGATTCGGGTCGGAGTATTCATATTCTCCGGGCTGAAATTCCGGGTCCGATTGTCGGCAAATTGGTTCCGAAAATCCGGGAAACGGCGAAAATCCTTTATCTGATTTATGTCGCGATGACGGTCGCCGAAATTATTTTTCTTCTTTGCGGCGGTATGTCTCCTTTTGAGAGTGTTGTGCATACCTTCGGTACGGCCGGAACCGGAGGCTTTTCTACAAGAGTAGACAGCATTGCGGGGTATAGTCCGTATCTGCAAAACGTCATTACGATATTTATGCTGCTGTTCGGGATCAATTTCAATCTTTATTTTCTGTTGCTTGTCCGTCACTTTCGTTCGGTTTTCAAAAGTGCGGAACTGTGGTGCTATATCGGTCTGTTTGCCGGTTCTGTTGGGGTGATAACCGCGAATATCTATCCGCTTTACCGGAATTTTTCCGAATCGCTGCGTCTTTCGGCTTTTCAGGTTTCTTCCATTATGACGACGACCGGATATGCCACGGCTGACTTTAATCTGTGGCCTGATCTTTCCAAAAGTATTTTATTCTTTTTGATGTTTGTCGGCGCGTGCGCCGGTTCTACTGCGGGCGGGTTAAAGATTTCAAGAATTCTTCTTCTTTTTAAAATCATGCGCCGGGAGTTGAAACGCTTGCTGCATCCCCGGTCGGTCGGCACGGTTCACTTTGAGGGGAAAACCGTTTCTGACGCGACTCTCAGCAGCGTCGGCTCCTATTTCATTCTGTATGCTGTGGTATTGGTTTTTTCCTTTTTGCTGCTGAGCTTTGAGCCTTTCGGGCTGGAAACCAATCTTTCGGCGGTCGTTGCCTGCTTCAACAATGTCGGCCCGGGTTTGGGCGGTGTAGGACCTGCGGCCTGTTACGCCGATTATTCTGCCTTTTCAAAAATGGTGCTTTCGTTTGCCATGCTTTTCGGACGGCTGGAGATTTACCCGATTCTTTTTGCTCTTTCTCCCTCGACCTGGACGCGGAAATGAGCCGGGTAAAAGAATTTTTTTTGCAGAGAACGGAAAAAGAGAAGTTAATAATAAAAGGGAATCATAGCATGATGTAAAAATACCCGCCGAAAAGTTCATTTTTTCGGCGGGTATTCCTTTATGTGATATTAAGAGCCTATTGGTCAGGGGTTTCACCCAAAAGGTGAAACCCCTTCGATAAACTGGAATTTATCTGTTTTCGATAATCAATTCTTTGCACTTCCATTCTTCACCCAGAACACAATATGTTTCTGTAATCCAAAACGCAAGCAACAGAGCAGGAAATATCAAATATACCTCCCAAACCTGTTATGTCCGCTGAAGCCGTCGCATATCCGAAGCTGTTAAAGATTTATAAGGAACTAAACCGCCAAAACGGGATTATCTTTGACG
>CAOJUB010000014.1 GCA_948443805.1 uncultured Clostridia bacterium
ATACCCAGGAAAAACGAGAACCGTTTTTCCCTAAGAACACAAACGACCACGTTTGTGTTCTTTTTATACCAGAGAAATAATCGCCATTTCCGCAGCGTCGCCGCGACGGGGGCCGGTTTTGATAATTCTGGTATAACCGCCATTGCGGTCGGCATACTTCGGAGCGATTTCATCAAAAACCTTTTTGACAACATCCTCCTTGGTAATAAAGCTGAGTGCCTGTCTTTTGGCATGCAGCGTATTTGTTTTTCCGAGAGTTATCATTTTATCAGCAAGACAGCGAACTTCCTTTGCTCTGGTAACGGTGGTTTCAATCTGTCCCTGTTCCAGAAGATAGGTTACCATGCCGCGAAGCATAGCTTTTCTGTGATCGGTCTTTCTGCCCAATTTACGAGTTCCCATTTAAAACAGCCTCCTTCCTCTATTCTTTCTCTTCCATGAAATTCAGCCCGTACGATTCCAGTTTTTCAATAACTTCTTCCAGGGATTTTTTACCCAGATTACGGACGCGCATCATTTCTTCGGGAGATTTATTAATAAGATCATCAACAGTATTGATTCCCGCACGTTTCAGACAGTTGAAGGAACGAACCGACAGATCCAACTCTTCAATTGTCATATTCAGGATTTTTTCCTTATTTTCCGAGTCGTCGCCCTTCCAGACTTCGTCGGAAACCTCAACATCACCCGCCAGATCAACAAAGAGAGAGAGATGCTCGCTCATGATCTTTGCAGAAAGCGAAACCGCCGCCGGCGCGGAAATACTTCCGTTCGTCCAGACTTCAAGCGTCAGCTTATCATAGTCGGTAATCTGCCCGACACGGGTGTTTTCGATGTTGTAATTTACCTTTACAACAGGAGAATGTGCGGAATCTATGGCAATAAGTCCAATAGGAGAAGACGCGGGCTTATTTCTGTCCGCAGGGACATAGCCTCTGCCCATACCTATGGTTATTTCCATATAAAAACGGGTTTTTTTGCAAAGTGTAGCAATATGCATATCAGGGTTAAGAATCTCAATATCGGAATCCGCCTTGATATCCGCCGCAGTAACTTCGCCTTCGTCGTTCACTTCGATATAAGCGAACTTTGAAGTTTTCCCGCCGTGAAGGCGTGTTATCAAGCCCTTCATATTCAGAACGATCTCGGTAACATCTTCTTTCACACCGGGAATCGTAGAAAACTCATGCTGTACGCCATCGATTTTCAGCGAAGTAACAGCAGCGCCCTGAAGGGAAGAAAGAAGAATTCTTCTCAGCGAGTTACCAAGGGTTATACCGTAACCTCTTTCAAGGGGTTCAACTACGAATTTGCCGTATTTGCCGTCATCTGTGACTTTAACAACTTCTATTGTTGGCTTTTCGATTTCTATCAAATATAACGCACCCTTTCTATACGGTTAAAACCGGTTAATGTAAGCGAAAACATTTGAAAAACAAACATTTTCAGCGGTATTAGTGTGTATAGAATTAAAGCCTTATTTTGAATACAACTCAACAATCAGATGAACTTCCAGCGGCAGATCCACATCTTCAATCGTCGGAAGAGCGGTAACCGTGCCGGTGTAGTTGTTGTTGGCTTTATCTACATCAAGCCACTTCGGTACGGGCTTAGCGTCGGTACTTTCCAAAATCGCCTTGATTTTGGCAGAATCCTTACTCTTTTCCTTGATAGCAATCTGATCGCCTTCTTTGATCAGATAGGAAGGAATATTTACTTTCTTGCCGTTTACGGTAAAATGTCCGTGTGTAACAAGCTGTCTGGCTTCCGCGCGGGAAGAAGCAAAGCCCAGACGGTAAACCACATTGTCGAGACGAGTCTCGAGAATCTGCATCAGGTTATCACCCGTTGTGCCTTCTCTTCTTTTCGCAGCCATTTCATAATAATCGGCAAACTGCTTTTCCAAAACGCCGTAAAATCTCTTTGCCTTCTGTTTTTCACGAAGCTGCATACCGTATTCGGTCAGTTTCTGCCGACGTGCGCCATGCTGTCCGGGCAAAGGTCTCTCTTTAGTGATGGCACACTTTTCGGAATAGCATTTTTCACCTTTTAAAAATAATTTCTGATGCTCGCGCCTGCACTGTTTGCAAGCCGGCTCTGTACTTCTTGCCATATCGTTATACCTCCACTAAAATTATACGCGACGTCTCTTAGGCGGACGGCAGCCGTTGTGCGGAATCGGCGTTACGTCTTTGATCATGCTGACTTCCAGCCCTGCTGTCTGCAAAGCGCGGATTGCAGCTTCTCTTCCAGGCCCAGGGCCTTTCACAAAAACTTCAACAGATTTCATGCCGTGTTCCATTGCCGCTTTTGCTGCGGTTTCAGCAGCCATCTGTGCGGCAAACGGCGTAGATTTTTTAGAACCTTTGAAGCCCAGTCCACCGGCCGACGCCCAGGAAATTGCATTGCCGTTCACATCGGTAACAGTAACGATCGTATTATTAAAGGAAGAACGGATATGTGCAGAACCTCTGTCGATATTCTTTCTGTCTCTGCGTCTTTTGATGGGGGCTTTCTTTGCCACTTTAGCCATAACTTATATCCTCCTCTTACTTCTTCTTGTTCGCAACTGTCTTGGTCGGACCTTTGCGGGTTCTTGCGTTCGTCTTGGTTCTCTGTCCTCTGACAGGCAGACCTTTTCTGTGGCGAACTCCTCTGTAACATCCGATTTCAACCAGTCTCTTGATATTCAGCGCGATATCTCTGCGAAGATCGCCTTCCACAACCAGATGTTTATCAATATATTCACGAAGTTTAGAGATGTCGTCGTCACTCAAATCCTTCGCTCTGATGTCAGGATTTACTCCTGTCGCTGCGAGTATGTCTTTCGATTTATTGATGCCGATACCGTAAATGTATGTCAGAGCAATCTCGACACGTTTGTTGTTCGGCAGATCAACACCGGCTATTCTTGCCATATCCTAGATACACCTCCAATTTATCCTTGTTTCTGTTTATGTTTCGGTTCTTTGCAGATAACCATTACTTTGCCTTTGCGTTTAATGACTTTACATTTGTCACACATGGGTTTTACAGAAGGGCGTACCTTCATAATAAATACCTCCTTTTGATTACAGGGCTTTCAAAAAGCCGCTTTGAAAAGTTTTATACATCGGCTTTTTTGCCGCGCCATGTTATTCTGCCCTTGGTGAGATCGTTCGGAGACATCTCTACCGTTACTTTATCGCCGAGAAGAATACGGATATTATTGAATCGCAGTTTGCCTGAAATATACGCTGTGATTCTGTGTCCGTTCATCAGCTCGACAATGAATCTTGTGTTCGGCAAAATTTCCATAACCGTTCCTTCGAACTCCATTACATTGTCCTTATTTGCCAAGCTTCATTCCCTCCTCACTCAAGAACATGTTCAATGCTTTGCGCAATTCCGCATTTTCAACCTTTACGCCGCCGGCCAGCTTTTCTGCAATTTTCTCGCTGCCGCACTGCGCGCAAAGCCTGCAATGCTTTATTTTTTTCTTTTTTGGTTTTTCTATCGGTCTGAACTTGCCGTCTGCCAAAAGCAGATAATTGTCGCCGTCCGTCCCGATAACAAAGAAAAACTTTCCCTTGTCGTGTCCGGCGGACGAAAGAACAATACCCCCCCTGTCGACAGTATCATTCATAAATTAAATAACCTCCTAAGATACCCGGCACTCCGGGTTCACAGAGATGTGAGTATTAACGGTTCCTTATCGGTGATGGCAATTGTATGTTCATAATGAGCAGACAATTTTCCGTCACTGGTCACAATTGTCCAGCCATCCTGCAATTCTTCGACCTCGGGAACCCCCTGGTTTATCATCGGTTCAACGGCGATCGTCATCCCCTCTGAAAGCCTGAGGCCTTTCCCTTTCCGGCCGTAATTCGGAACGCTGGGATCCTCATGCAACTGTGTTCCTACCCCATGTCCGACGAAATCGTAGACTACCGAAAAACCGTTTTTCAGAGCGTAACGCTCTACGGCGTATCCGATGTCTCCGAGCCGGTTTCCCGCTGCCGCCGCGGCAATGCCCTCATAAAAGCACTGTTTGGTAACTTCTACAAGTTTTCTGGCCTCGTCGCTGACGTTTCCGCAACAGAAAGTAGCGGCTGTGTCGGAATAGTAACCGTTCAGAAGAACACCGAAATCAATACTCACGATATCTCCGTCATTCAGCCTGCGCCCCGACGGAATCCCATGAATCACCTCGTTGTTTACCGAAATACACGCCGAAGCCGGGAATCCGCCGTAGTTAAGAAACGCAGGTACAGCGTTTTTTTTCTTCACATAATCATGCATGATACGATCAATTTCTTTTGTCGTCGCCCCGGGTTTTACCGCTTCGCCTCCAAGCCGGAGGGCTTCTGCGGCAATTGCGCCGGACTTCCGCATTAAATCGATTTCTCTTGCAGATTTTATGGTAACCATCTTATAACGCCTCTTTAAGAACTTTGTTCATATTTGCCGTTGTCTCTGCGAGCTGTTCGCATCCCTGAATTCTGCGGAGTTTTCCCTGTTTTTCATAATACTCCTTCAAAGAAGCGGTTTTTTCATGATAAACCCGCAGCCGTTCTTCCACGACCTCCGGCGTATCGTCATCCCGAACCGCAAGCGGCGCATTGCACTTATCGCACAAATTCCCATTGCGGGAAGGATTGTATTCGGTGTGGAAAGTCGAACCGCAATTTCTGCAGATCCGTCTCCCCGACATCCTGCGGACAATATCGCCGTCGGAAACCTCAATGGAAATAACCAGGTCGATTTTCGAATCCAGTTCGGAAAGCATACCGTCAAGCGCCTCAGCTTGGGGAATCGTCCGGGGAAAACCGTCCAGAATATATCCGTCTTTGCAGTCCGGCTGCCGTAAACGGTTTTTAACGATCTCCACAACATCTTCGTCGGGAACCAACATCCCGCTTTCGATGATGCCCTTCACTTTCTTCCCAAGAGCCGACTCTTTGGCGATCTCCTCCCGGAGAATAACGCCGGTTGAAATCTGAGGGATACCATAATTTTGCGAAATCAGATCCGCCTGCGTGCCTTTGCCCGCGCCCGGCGCCCCCAGAAGAATCAGTCTGAGCATATCTGACCCACTTTCTCCGGCAGCAAAACAGAAATTTCCTCGGCGAAAAGCATCCGCGCTGCCGGGGAAAGGAGCTTTCCGCCTGCCGATTTCAGCCAAACGGCAGAAATTCGGTTTTATTCAAGGAAACCTTTATAATTCCGCATAATCATCTGAGATTCCAGCTGCTTTACCGTCTCCAGTGCAACGCTTACCAGAATCATGACCGACGTTCCGCCGAGAGCAAGATTCGAGCTTCCCGGGAAAATCACGCCGAAGATATACGGCAAAACGGCAATGACGCCAAGGAAGAGCGCACCGGAAAGAGTAACCCGATTTACGGTCTTGTGAATAAAGTCGCTGGTCGGTTTTCCGGGCCGGATACCGGGGATCGTACCGCCGTTGCTCTTGATGTTATTCGCGATTTCAACCGTATTGTACTGAATAGACAGATAAAAATAGTTGAAAGCAATAATCAGAAGGAAGGTAACGATCATATACAGCGGGGTGGTTTGCGAGAAATAATTCTTCACGCCCGAAGCAAAACCGGAATTCGGGAAAAACGCAGCGATTGTTGCGGGAAGGTTTACAATAGCGAAGGTAAAGATGATCGGCATAACGCCGGCCATACAAACCTTGATAGGCAGATGCGTGTTCTGTCCGCCGTAAACTCTTCTGCCGACCTGTCTTTTCGCATACTGGATCGGAACCCGTCTTTCCGCTGTATCCATAAACACAATAGCGACAACCATGGCTACCGCAAGAACCAGAACGATCGGAACCATATACCAGCGTCCGCTTACGATTTCAACGCCCAGATACATCACAAAGTCGATGCCTCTCGAAACGATGGAAGCAAACAGGATGATGGAAATACCGTTGCCGATTCCGTTCTCATTAACGCTTTCGCCCAGCCACATAACAAGGCAAGATCCGGCAACAAGAACCGCGACGACAGTAAACGCAACAAGAAAATCATACCCGCCGTTGTCATACGTCTTGAGCGCATTGGCGTTTTTCAGGATCATGTAAAAACCCAAGCCCTGAAGAATACCGATCGCAACGGTAACCCAACGGGTAATCTGAGAAATCTTTTTTCTTCCTTCTTCGCCGCCGTCACGCTGGAGCCGTTCCAGTGCCGGGATGGCGATTGTCAGAAGCTGAATGATAATACTTGCATTAATATAAGGCTGGATCGTCAAAGCAAAAACAGTTCCGCTTGACAAGGCGCTGCCTGAAAGCATGTTCAGATATCCCAAAAGTGTTTCTCCGACATTGGAACCCGTCGAACCGTTGAAAAACGCAGCCAGTGTGTCTGCATTAATAAACGGAACGGGGATGTTGGAGCCGATTCGGAACACAAGGATAATAAACAGCGTGTAGAGAATCTTCTTCCGGAGATCCTGTGCTTTCCAGGCGTTTTTCAGTGTTTCAAGTATTCCCATACTTTACTTCACCTCTGCTTTCCCGCCTGCCGCCTCTATTTTCTCCTGGGCGGATTTAGAGAATTTATCAGCCTTCACGGTTAATTTTACCTCAATCTCGCCAAAACCTAAAATCTTAACCGCTTTGTTGGGGTCGTTAATCAGACCTTTTTCAAAGAGTTCCTGGGCAGTAATTACACTGTCCGCCGCGAAAGAAGAAAGATCGCAAACATTGACAATCTGATACACTTTTGCAAAAGCGGAATTGTCAAAACCACGTTTGGGCATTCTTCTCTGCAAAGGCATCTGTCCGCCTTCAAAACCGGGACGTACGCCGCCGCCGGATCTGGCGTTCTGGCCTTTATGGCCCTTGCCTGCGGTTTTTCCGTTGCCGGAACCCGCGCCTCTTCCTTTTCTTTTCGGTTCTTTGACCGAGCCGAAAGCAGGAGAAAGATCGGTTAATTGCATTGCAGATACCTCCTATTCTTTTACTTCAAGCATATAGCTTATTTTTTTGATTTTTCCGATGGTAGCATCATTCTTGGGTTGAACGACTGTCTGCCCGATCTTGCGAAGTCCCAAAGATTTTGCCGTAAGCTGATGGCTTTCGAGTCTTCCGATAAGGCTTTTCTTCAGTGTGATTTCAAGAGTACTACCTGTCTTATTGTCTGCCATGTAGAACCCCTCCTTAGCCTAAAATTTCTTCAACAGTCTTGCCTCTGATTTCAGCAACCTGTTTTGCGTCTCTCAGGCCCTGAAGGCCGGCAATTGTTGCCTTGACCAGATTCTTCGGATTCCGGGAACGGAGCGCTTTGGTACGGATATCTTTTACGCCCGCCATTTCCAAAACGTCTCTGACGGCGCCGCCGGCAATAACACCGGTACCTTCCGCAGCGGGTTTCAGGATAACCAGGCTCGCGCCGTATTCCGAAACGGTCTCGTGAGGAATGGTCGTGCCTTTCAGCGTAACTCTCACAAGATTTTTCTTCGCGTCTTCAATCCCTTTATTGATCGCGTCGGGAACTTCGGTGGATTTACCGATACCGACGCCGACGATTCCTTCGCCGTTTCCAACAACCATCAACGCGGAAAATTTCATCTTTCTTCCGCCTTTAACCGTCTTGGAAACCCGGTCGAGAGAAACCATTTTTTCGCTCAGAGATAAAGTGGATGCGTCAATTTTATCATACATAGTATAAAATCCTCCTTTTAAGACTTAGAAATTAAGTCCGCCCTCTCTTGCACCTTCGGCGAGAGCCTGAACTCTTCCGTGGTACACATATCCGCCTCTGTCGAAAACAACGTCCTTGATTCCCTTTTCAAGCGCGAGTTTTGCGATATCCTGGCCGACCTTTCTTGCCGCTTCCATATTTCCGCCGTACTGGCCTTCATACTGTTTGCTTTCAGAAGAAAGGGCTACGAGAGTTACGCCCGCTTTATCGTCGATAATTTGAGCATAAATATTTTTCAATGATCTGTAAACATTCAGGCGGGGGCATTCAGCCGTGCCCGAGATTTTTCCGCGGATGCGCAGATGGCGCTTTTTGCGGACAATATTGGAATCTTTTCTGCTTACCATAATAGTGTTACCCTCCTACGGTTTATTTCTTACCGGCTTTTCCTTCCTTCATTCTGACATACTCGCCGGCATATCGGATTCCCTTGCCATGATACGGTTCGGGCGGTCTCTTTTCACGGATCTGAGCCGCGAACTGTCCGACCTTCTGTTTGTCAGAACCAGAGACAACAAGCGTTGTCGGGCCGGTAACCTCAATAGTGATACCGGGGATTTCCTCAACTTCTACAGGATGAGAATATCCGATGTTGAAAACAGCCTTATTTCCCTGTTTCTGAACTCTGTAACCGATACCCTGAATTTCAAGAGCCTTGGAATAACCCTGGGTAACGCCTTCGATCATATTTGCGATCAGTGTCCTTGTCAAGCCGTGCAGGGACTTGTGTTTTTTGTCCTCTGACGGACGATTTACGTGAATAACGTTTCCTTCAACTGCAATCTGCATATCGGGATGAAAAGCCTGAACAAGCTCGCCTTTCGGCCCCTTTACGGTCAAGCAGTTTCCGGACGCCAGCGAAACATCGACGCCGGCGGGTATATTAATAGGTTTTCTACCAATTCTTGACATGATGATTTCCCTCCAAAATGTTCTGCGCCATTACCAGACGAAAGCAAGGACTTCGCCGCCGACGTTAGCTTTTCTTGCGGCGCGGTCGGTCATGATGCCCTTCGAGGTGGAAACGATGGCTACACCCAGGCCTCTCATGACCTTCGGCATATCCTCGCAGCTTACATATACTCGGATTCCGGGTTTAGAAATACGTTTCAGTCCCTGAATAACTCTTGCTTTTCCGGGGCCGTATTTCAAAGCGACCTTAATAACGCCCTGTTTCCCGTCATCAACGACATTGTATGACTTAATATATCCCTCGTCGACTAAAATCTGGGCAATTTCCCTTTTCATATTCGAAGCGGGGATTTCGACGCTTTCATGCTTTGCCGCATTCGCGTTGCGGATACGGGTCAGCATATCGGCGATAGGATCTGTGATATGCATATTATGCGAAACCTCCTAATGATTTTTTATGTTTCTCTGATTTTACCAGCTTGCTTTCTTTACGCCGGGGATTTCCCCTTTGTATGCAAGTTCTCTAAAGCAGATACGGCAAATACCGAACTTTCTGAGATAGGCATGAGGTCTTCCGCAGATTTTGCATCTGTTATATGCCCTGGTTGAGAATTTTGCAGGTTTTTGCTGCTTTAAAATCATAGCTTTCTTTGCCATGTCGCTTCCTCCTTTACTTGCTGAACGGTGCGCCCATCAGCGTCAGAAGCTCTTTTGCCTCTTCATCGGCCTTGGCGGTCGTAATAAACATAATATCCATGCCGCGGATCTTGTCGATCTGGTCGTACTCGATCTCGGGGAAAATCAACTGCTCTTTAATGCCGAAGGAATAATTTCCTCTGCCGTCAAAAGAGTTGGGGTTAATCCCGCGGAAGTCGCGGACACGGGGAAGCGCCACGTTGAAAAGTCTGTCCATAAACTCGTACATTCTTTCGCCGCGAAGGGTTACTTTTACGCCGATGGGCATTCCTTTCCGAAGCTTAAAGTTCGCAACCGATTTGCGCGCCTTGCACACGGTCGCTTTCTGGCCGGTAATGCGTGTCAAATCATTCACAACAGCGTCGATCACTTTGGAATTGTCCTTGGCATCGCCGCAGGCAACATTGATGACGATCTTGTCGAATTTCGGAATCTGCATAGGACTGTTGTAATTGAATTTTTTCATCATTGCAGGAGCAACTTCGGTTACATACAAATCTTTCAGTGTTGACATCTCTTTACTCCTCCATTAAAAATTCTCGTTACAGTGCTTGCAATATCTGGTTTTTGTTCCGTCTGCAAGAACTCTGCGGCCTACGCGGGTTGTCTTGCTGCATTTGGGGCAGACAAGCATAACCTTACATGCGCGGACAGGACCGGGAGCCTTGACGATTCCGCCCGCCTGCTGCGCGTTTCTGGGCTTTACATGCTTGGAAACAAGATGCACGCCCTCGATGATTACCTGCTGGTCAGCGGGAGAAGCTTCCATAACCTTGCCTCTGCTGCCCTTGCTGACACCGGAGATCACCTCGACCAAATCGCCTTTTTTAATATGCAACTTACTCATCAGTTCAACCTCCTTACAGTACTTCGGGAGCAAGCGAAAGGATCTTGGTATATTCCTTTTCTCTTAACTCTCTCGCCACAGGCCCGAAAATACGGGTTCCTCTGGGATTTTTATCTTCTTTTATAAGAACCGCGGCGTTTTCGTCAAAATGGATGTAGCTTCCGTCCGGTCTTCTGAGTCCTTTTACCGAACGAACAACAACAGCCTTTACGACTTCACCCTTTTTCACTTCGCCGCCGGGCGCTGCTTTCTTCACAGCAGCAACGATAACATCGCCGATGTTGGCGAATTTTCTGCCCGAGCCGCCCAAGACACGGATGCACATGATCTCCTTGGCTCCGGTATTGTCGGCTACCTGCAGATAAGTTTGCTGTTGAATCATATCTCAATACTCCTTCTGCTTATTTCGCTTTTTCGATCACTTCGACCAAACGCCATCTCTTGTCTTTCGAAAGGGGGCGGGTCTCCATAATCAAAACCTTGTCGCCGATACCGCACTCGTTATTTTCGTCATGAGCCTTCAATTTGTAGGTCTGTTTCACAACCTTTTTATAGATCGGATGTCTGACATTCTCAAATATAGCCACGACGATGGTTTTATCCATTTTGTCGGATACGACACGACCGACTCTGGTCTTTCTCAATGCTCTTTCACTCATCGTTTTACCTCCTCACGCTCAACCGTTTATTTCTTTTTCGCGAAGAACGGTCTTCACTCTGGCTATATCTTTTTTCACTGCAGGGATGCGCAGCGGATTTTCCAACTGATTGGTAGCATGCTGAAAACGAAGATTAAAAAGTTCCTGCTTGAGATCCTTTAACTTTGTTTCAAGCTCTTTTACAGACATTTCTCTTACTTCTGTTGCTTTCATTATGCTTCACCTCCGTTGTCCTTGGCAGCATCTTCGAAATCGGATTTCTTAACGAATTTACATTTCAGAGGGAGCTTATGCATCGCAAGACGGATTGCTTCGCGCGCAACGTCCTCCGGAATTCCGGCCATTTCAAACATGACGCGTCCGGGCTTTACAACGGCTACCCAATACTCGGGAGAACCTTTACCGGAACCCATTCGGGTTTCCGCCGGTTTCTCGGTGACGGGCTTGTCGGGGAATATTTTGATCCAGACGTTACCGCCTCTCTTTATATAACGGGTCATCGCAATACGGGCCGCCTCAATCTGATTGGACGTTACCCATGCGGGTTCCAGCGCCATCAGACCGAATTCGCCGCTGGAAATGCGGTTTCCTCTGGTCGCCTTGCCCTTCATGCGGCCGCGGTGAACTCTTCTATACTTTGTTCTTTTTGGCATTAACATTGCGATTTACCTCCTTTGCTTTGAAATTCTTTCCGGAAGTCAGAACCTCGCCTTTATAAATCCAGACTTTTACACCGATTCTTCCGTAGGTCGTGTGCGCTTCATAAAAGCCGTAGTCAATGTCGGCCCGAAGAGTCTGCAGGGGAATCGTTCCTTCATGGTAGTGCTCGCTTCTGGCGATTTCCGCGCCGCCGAGTCTTCCCGAAACCTGAACTTTAATACCCTTTGCTCCGGCTTTCATCGTTCTGTCGATCGCCTGACGGGTCGCTCTCCGGAAGGAAATTCTTCTTTCCAGATCGCTCGCGATTCTCTGCGCAACGAGCATTGCGTTCTGGTCCGGTCTCTTTTCCTCCATGATTGTAATATAAACGGCTTTGCCGATAAATTTATCGATCGCCTGACGGAGTTTCTCGATATCCTGACCGCCTTTTCCGAGAATAATTCCCGGTTTTGCACAGTGAATAATAATTCTGATCTTACCGGCGGCGTCTCTTTCAATCTCGATCCGGGCAATACCGGCGTTCTTGATTCTGCCGAGAATGAACTTTCTGATTTTATTGTCTTCAACCAGGATATCTCCGAATTTTTCGTCGCTGGCGAACCATCTGGAGTCCCAGTTGCGGATAATGCCGACTCTCAGGCCGTGCGGATTAACTTTTTGTCCCATAACTCTCCTCCTTACTCTTTCTCTGCGAGAACCATCGTGATATGCGAGGATCTCTTAAGAATAATATCGGCGCTTCCTCTTGCCCGGGGCATCATTCTTTTCATAATTCTGCCGGGGCCGACGAAACATTCCTTTACATAGAGTTTAGAAACATCCATATGGTGGTTTGTTTCGGCATTTGCCATTGCGGACTTTACCAGTTTAAACAGAGGTTCGCTTGCCGCTTTGGGGGTATTGCGAAGGATTGCCATCGCCGTGCCCACAGGCTTGTTCCGAATCAGGTCAAGAACGATTTTCACCTTTCTGGGGCTTATGCGAAGACCTCTGAGATATGCTTTTGCTTCCATCTTTCAATTATACCTCCTCATGCGACTATTTGCCGGTATTCGAGGTTTTGGAACCCGAATGACCTCTGAATAATCTTGTCGGCGCAAATTCGCCGAGCTTGTGGCCGACCATATCCTCGGTAACATAAACCGGAATATGCTTTCTTCCGTCGTGAACGGCAAAAGTATGACCAACGAACTCAGGAAAAATAGTCGATGCGCGTGACCATGTCTTGAGTATTCTTTTTTCACCCTTTTCGTTCATCTCAACAACTTTTTTATAGAGAGATTTTTCAACGAAGGGGCCCTTTTTAACACTTCTTCCCATTCTTATCGCACCTCCTATTTAGCGTTTCTGCGTTTTACAATAAATTTATTTGTACGGTTCTTCTTTTTGCGGGTCTTGTAACCCAGAGCCGGTTTGCCCCAAGGCGTTACAGGACCGGGACGGCCGATCGGGGATTTACCCTCACCACCGCCGTGCGGGTGATCGCAGGGGTTCATAACAGAACCTCTTACGGTCGGACGGATACCCATATGACGTTTTCTTCCTGCTTTACCAAGCTTAACGTTTTCATGATCCGTATTTCCGATCGTTCCGATAACCGCTTTGCAGTTCAGTCTGACCATACGAACCTCGCCCGAGGGAAGTCTTACCTGCGCATAACCGTTTTCCTTTGCCATGAGCTGTGCGCCCATACCGGCGGAACGAACCATCTGCGCGCCCTTTCCGGGGTTCAGTTCGATATTATGAATGATTGTACCGACAGGGATATTTTCAAGCATCAGGCAGTTGCCGGGCTTGATATCCGCATTGGCGCCGGAAACAACTTTATCGCCGACAGAAAGTTTCTGGGGAGCGATGATGTAGCTTTTTTCGCCGTCTTCATACTGAATCAGAGCGATATTGGCGCTTCTGTTCGGATCGTATTCGATCGAAAGAACCGTTGCCATGTCGTCCAGACGGTTTCTTCTGAAATCGATCAGTCTGTACTTTCTTCTGTTCCCGCCGCCCTTATGACGAACGGTGATCTTGCCGTAGCTGTTTCTTCCCGAATGCTTCTTCAGCGGAGCAAGAAGGGATTTTTCAGGTTTATTGGTGGTGATCTCGTCAAATGCCGATACCGACATGCCTCTTCTTGCGGGAGTGGTCGGTTTATAAATTTTTATAGCCATTTTCGCACACTCCTTTACATCAGGTTATCGAAGAACTCGATCGTTTTGGAATCTTCGGTCAAGGTCACGATCGCCTTCTTGTAAGAAGCCGTTTTGCCCGCCTTGTAACGGACTCTCTTTTCCTTGCCCTCATACTTCATGGTGTTGACGGCGGAAACCTTTACCTTAAACAGTTCTTCAACCGCGTTTTTAATTTCAATTTTGTTTGCGTCGACTGCTACCTTAAAGGTATATTTACGCTGATTACGCATAATGTCCATGCTTCTCTCGGTAATCACGGGAGTCAAGATAATGTCCTGCGCGAATTTCATCAGTTATATACCTCCTCCATTTTTTCTACGGCCGATTTGGTAACAATAAACTTATCGTATTTGATGATATCGTAAACATTCAGCGTGTTGACATACAGCGTCTTCACATCGGGAATGTTCTTCGCGCTCTGAACAACATTCTTGTTCGGACCGTCGAGAACGACAAGAGCCTTGTTATCGATTTTCAGCGCGTCAAGAACCTTTACCATGGACTTGGTCTTGATCTCTGCAAAATCCAGCGTATCGAGAACGATAAACTTGCCTTCGGCCACTTTCGAAGAGAACGCAGACTTCATTGCCAGTCTCTTCGCTTTTTTATTGATCGAATATTTATAGCTACGGGGCTTCGGACCGAGAGCCACGCCGCCGTGACGCCACTGGGGCGAACGGGTAGAACCCTGTCTTGCACGGCCTGTGCCCTTCTGTCTCCACGGCTTTTTGCCGCCGCCTCTGACTTCGGTACGGGTCAGGGTGCTCTGTGTGCCCTGTCTCTGATTTGCAAGGTAATTCTTTACCGCTTCATGCAGCAAAGCAACATTCACGGGAACAGCGAAAATCTCATCTTTCAGATTGACGGTTCCAACGTCCTTGCCTTCCATGTTATAAACCTTAACTTCCATTCGACTCTCCTCCTCCCTTACGCTTTCTTGACCGCGGATTTCACCACGATCAGACCGCCGTTGGGGCCCGGAACGGCGCCCTTGATGGCTATCAGATTTTTCTCTGCGTCAACTTTTACAATATCAAGATTCTGAACGGTTACCTGCTCGGAACCCATGTGGCCAGGCATGCCTTTTCCCTTGAATACACGGGAGGGGTCGGTGTTGGAACCCATAGAACCCTGATGTCTGTGATAACCGGAACCGTGCGCCATAGGACCGGTGTGGAAACCGTGGCGCTTAATGGTGCCCTGGTATCCTTTACCTTTGGAAATACCGGTTACATCAACCTTATCTCCGGCGGCGAAAACGTCAGCTTTGACAATATCGCCCACGCTCAGGCTTTCGTCCAGATCAAATTCTTTCAAAACTCTCTTATACGCTGCCTGTGCTTTATCAAAATGACCTTTCAGGGGTTTTGTCACGAGTTTTTCGCGAATATCTTCAAAACCCAGCTGAACAGCCGCGTACCCGTCGTTTTCCACGGTTTTTTTCTGTGTGACCACGCAAGGACCCGCCTCAAGAACGGTTACGGGAATCACCTTGCCAGTTTCGGTGAAAAGCTGCGACATGCCGACTTTTCTTCCGATAATACCTTTACCCATTTTATATTCTCCTTTCGGCTATTGGTTGGCTTTGCCAACTTGACCGTGTATCCCGCGTACAGCATATTTCGGGATACCGAAACGGCCTTTCCGGTTGCATTCTCAGAGTAATGAATAAGAATGTAGTTCGGCGGCGATTCTTCGCCGGCGCTGCGGACCGTTATCGCAGGCGCTGAACAGCAGAAAGCATGGCGTCTTCGCTACGGTTCTTTTTTTGCTGCATGGCGTATGTTGCTTAAAGTTTGATTTCGATTTCCACGCCCGCGGGAAGTTCTACGCCCATCAGCGTATCAACAACCTTCTTGGTGGGTTTGAGAATATCGATGACTCTTTTATGCGTTCTGTATTCAAACTGTTCTCTGGAATCCTTATATTTGTGAACAGCTCTCAGAATGGTGATGATCTCCTTGTCGGTGGGCAGCGGTACCGGTCCGGAATATTTTACTCCGAGCCTCTTCGCGCTCTCAACGATTTTTTCGGCGGCCTGGTCGATCAGGTTATGATCGTACGACTTCAGGCGTATTCTCATCTTTTTCTCTTCTGCCATTTTTTTCGCCTCCTTATAATATTGAAAGGGTTTCCCCTACGGGATCTGCCGCACACTGGGAAAACCCCGAAAATGCGGCACAAGCCGATCAGTAAATCAGGCGATGAAAGACCAAACACGAAGCCGGGCGTTTCACATTTTGAAACAAAAAAAATCGGAACAGGGCAAACCTCTCCGAAATCAAAGTGCGTCGAGCGGTAAACCGCAGAAAAACGGCTTACATCGGCTAAATTTGGTTTCATCCGATTTTCAATCGGAACAAAGCTCCGCCGAAATTCCCTGCAAATGCAGCAACCTTCGGCATCTATGCTGATTGCCATGCTTGCAAATTATACCACACCGCATAACAAAAAGCAATACTTTTTTGCAAAAAAAACTCCGAACTTTTCGTGAAATCGGCCGGAAATCAGCCGATTTCACACCTTTTTCACAAAATAAGCGTCAAAATCCGTCACATCATACCGGGAACAATAAAAAGAAAAACCGCCGGCTTTCAACAATGATACTAGATCCTCCGTGCTTTCTGCACGGCGGGAAAGCAATACTCCGGCTGAAATATCGTCGGTATCATGCGCGTCAGAGCCGGCAAAGCCGGGAAGGGCATGTTCTTCCGCCCAGCACAGCGCCTGCCGGTTGGCTTCTTCATGATTCATCCTGCCGCTGAGAATTTCCATGCCGTCCACCTCGGGGAAGGCGCGGGGAAAAATCTTTTTGTCTCCCAGCCAGGGCGCGCGGCGAAAAGGATGCGCATGCCAGACCATGCCGCCGTAGGAACGAACCAGCGCCGTATATTCCGCCAGCGGAAGGCTGCACAGTTCCGGATGCCGCAGCAAAAATTCAGGAGCAACGCCAAACGTCACAAAATCATCCATGGTCTCCCGGAAAGTATACTCCCATCCAAAAAAGACATCCAGCCCGATCTTGTCCCCTTCGGCCTTTGCCTCCCGGAACCCCTGCAAATACCGTTCTATCTTTTCCTCCCAGGGCTGCTCCGTATGAAAATAGCGGTTGCAGTTAACAAAATGGTCGGTCACAATAACACCGGTATATCCCCTTTTTTTATACGCCCTGACCATCTCCGCCGCAGGCGTGACAGCACAGGGGCTGGATTCTTTTGTATGAAAATGCAGCTCATATAAAAACCGATCTTTCATGATCCCGAAAAATTCCTCTCCGGCCGAAAAAAACTCTCGACCCCGTTTCTTTCATTATAATTGAAAAAAACAGAATTGTCAAGAGAAAAAAAGGAAAGAACAGAGAACCGTCAATCCGCCGCAGAAAACGGTCTGCAGCAGGCGGGAAAAAAAATACGGACGCAAAGACAAACCGCTTTTCAGAGAAAATACCCCCACCTGGCAATGAACCGACATTCCCGCCCAGCCAAGAAACAGACCGGAAAAGGCGAAAGCCAATGGAACCGGCAGGAATGCCAATGAACCGAAACCGGAAGTCAATTCGCAAAAGCCGGAAAAAATAATTTTTCCGACCCCGTTTTCCGGCAAAAGCCCCATCGAAACAGGAAGACTGGTCAGCATGATAAAAAAAATAACAAACGCGCAAACCTTCATTACCGAAAACAGCGCATCGGTTACGCTTTCGGTAAAAAGGAGAGCAAACGGCTTTTCCTTCTCCTCCTTTTTCACCGGAAAAACCAGATGATCTTCCTTATATATATGAGCCGTAACGATCCCCGCGGCGAAAACCGAAAACAGCTGGCAGAAAAACAACGCCCACCCGATGGCGGCGCTTTTGAAAATCCCGGCGCCGACCGCCGATATAACAAAGGCCGGCGAAGGATTGTTCGACAAAGCCAAAAGCCGCTCCCCCTGCGTTTTCGAACATCCGCCCGAAGCATAAAGCGCGGCGCTCCCCTCCGCCCCAACAGGGAAGCCGGAAAGCAGGCCGAGGACAAAAACGCCGCAGCAGGACGCCGGAAGCGAAAAAAGCTTCATAACCGGCGCAAAAATTTTTCCGAGAACGCCGGCGATTTTCCCGCCCCGGATCAAATTGGACAATACAAAAAAAGGGAACAGGGAAGGAACGACAACATTCAGACAAAGTTCCATTCCCTGCTTGGCGCCGGAAGAAGCATAGGCAGGAAAGGCAAACAGAAAAACGCTGCATGCGCCAACCAGCAGGGAAGGCAGAATCTCCGAAAATTTTCTTAGCCTTTTTTCTCTTATCACCAAAACCGCCGCCCCTCTCGCTTTTCCCCTGCACTTTTCTCGAAAATTACGCATAATTTCATAGAATTGTTATTGATTTTTCTCGAATTATATGATAAAATAAAAAGAAAACTGCAATATCTGGCTTTTCCGGAAAAAGATCAGCCCGGGTAATTTTTATACGATAAAAAAGATCATAGAATAAGGTATTATATGAAAGGTGTTCTGAGATTATGAAAACAATAGGTATCTTAACCAGTGGCGGCGACAGCCAGGGTATGAATGCCGCAACCCGCGCCGTAACAAGAAAAGCACTTGACGAAGGCTTCCGGGTCATGGGGATCAAAAAAGGCTACAACGGCCTGATCAACGGAGAGATAGAAGAACTTTTTGCTTCTTCCGTTTCCGGAAAACTGAGCCGGGGCGGAACATTCCTGCAAACGGCAAGATGCCTCGAATTCAAAGAGGAAGCCGGCATTCTCAAGGCGGTGGAAACCTGTAAGGAATTCGGAATCGAAGGCATTGTCGTCATTGGCGGCGACGGTTCGTTCCGGGGTGCAAGAGACCTCTGCCTGCACGGAATCAAATGCGTTGCCCTTCCGGGAACAATTGACAATGATATCGTATGCAGTGACTATACCATCGGTTTTGACACCGCACTGAATATCGTTGTAGAAATGGTAGACAGGCTCAGAGACACCTGCGAATCGCACGACCGTTGCTCGGTGGTTCAGATTATGGGCAAAAATGCCGGATGGGTCACACTGGAATCTTCGATTTCCACCGGCGCTACCGCCATGGTCGTTCCCGAAGTGGAATTCGATTTTGAAAGAGATATTGTGCAGAGAATCAGAAAAAGCCAGGCTCTTGGCAAAAACCACTTTATTATTCTGGTCTCCGAAGGCGTTTTCTTCGATGTGCCTTCCAATAAAAACTACAAATATGTAAAAGAACACGGAATCGATTCTGCGGCGGCGTTTGCAGCAAAGGTTCAGCAAATGACCGGCGTTGAGGCAAGAGAAGCCATTCTCGGCCATGTTCAGCGCGGCGGATCGCCGACGGCCAGAGACCGCATTATCGCAACCGAAATGGGGAATTATGCTGTCGGCCTGCTGAAAAACGGCATCTCCAACCGGGTCGTGGTAATGAAAGACAATAAAATTACCGATTACGATATCCTGGAAGCGCTGCAGATGAAAAAACCGTTCGATAGGGAACGGTTCAATATGGCTAACGCAATCAACATCTGACAGACCGGAAAATCAAACCAATACCGGCGGTTTTCCGCTGTTTTCAAAAAAAAATACCGCCGAGGAATTTCGGCGGTATTTTTCCTGCCAAAACTCTCTGCTCCCCAAAACGGAACCAACAAAGGAGGAAACAATGAAAACCTGCTATATCATTGGCGCGGGGGAAGAATTCCAGCCCTTCTCTCCCCGAACAGACGACCTGGTCATCGCCGCCGATGGAGGCTACCGTTACCTGAAAAAAAACGACATCCGCCCGGCGCTGATTGTCGGCGATTTTGATTCTCTCGGCGCCCCTCCGGAAGGGATTGAAACCATTCGCCATCCGGTCATGAAAAATGATACCGACATGCTTCTGGCGGTAAAAATCGGTTTTGAACAGGGATATCGGCATTTCGTACTGTCCGGCGGCATGGGCGGGAGACTCGAACATACGATAGCAAACCTGCAAACGCTGATCTATATAGCACAGAACGGAGGAAACGGCGTCCTTGAAGGAGAAAAGCAGAAAATCACCGCCATTACAAACAGCAAATACTTTTTCCCCGGTTCTCCCCGGGGAGGCATCTCGGTTTTTGCCGATGGCACAGCGAAAGGCGTAACCGAAACCGGACTTTTGTATCCGCTTCAAAACGCGGTCGTCCGTTCCGCTTTTCCCATCGGGGTAAGCAACGAGTTTACCAGCGTTCCCGCCAGCGTTGAAGTCAAAAACGGGACGCTCCTGATCTTCTGGGATAGACAATAATCGTGCCCCGAAAAGGGTCTTTTCAGCCCAAAATAAAAAATCCGATTCCCTGTTCTGAACAGAGAAAATTGAAAAAAAAGAACAACATCTTCCCCTATAGCATTATCAATGAAAATCGGCTGCCGGACTTTGCTTCTGATCGGCAAGAAACACGAATCTTTACAACAAAGAAAACGGATGAATTTTTCAATTCATCCGTTTTCTTATTAATGGCTGTTTTTCGCCGTATTCGCTGGTTTTCGGGGATAATAATATCGTTTTTTCTTTTTCTTTTTTTCGGGAACAGGAACAGAATTTTCCTCCGGCGCTTTTTCTACAGCAACCGGATAAACCACTTTGACAGCCGCTGTTTTCTGCACTGTTTCCTTTTTCGGCTGCCGGTTTGCGGAAACCGGTTTTTCCTTGCTTTTATTCGTTTCGCCTGATTCCGGTTTCGAAACGGAAACCGGGGGTTCTTTTTTCTTTTGCTTTGCCGCTACCGGCTTTTTTCGGCTTTCCGCTCCGGAAGCAACAACCTGTGCCGTTTTCCGGCCGTTTTGATGCGAAGACTGCCGCTTCCATTCCGGAGAAGGCTGCCATATGCCGTCCCGCAACAGTTTCGGCCACAAAATCTCCAGCGAAAGAATCTTTCTTCCATCACCGGTAAATTCTTCATGTTCCGCAATATATTCCTGATTCATCAAACTGACAAGCGCCCGGCTGATCTTCTCTGCCGGAACTTTATAGTAGGAAGAAACTGCATCTACCGTCCGTTCAAAAGTAATGGAATTTCGTTTGTAACCGTTGCCCTCAATCCGTTTCAGATTATCCAGAATCATTTTATAATATTCGCCGTAAAGAAGTTTGTCATCCGGCAGTTCGACCGTCCATGAAGAACAGTTTTTCAGCTGATGGCTGAACGCGTCTCTTACACCGCAGACGCCAACATCTTTTTTGCAGACATTTTTCAGAAAACTGACAACGGAACTGAAATGTCCGTCGCCGGAAAAAATAATAAACGTATCGATCCCGTCAGCCGACATCGCCCGCTGATAAATGTGATCGAGCATAATAAAATCGGTAAAGTCCTTTTTATGATTCTGACTGGCGTTGGCCGTTTGAACAATATTGCTTGAAACCTCCCGGATCCGGTTGATTTCCCGCGCAAGCGTATTATTGGAAAAATCGGCGAAAAATATGATTTCTTTTACATTATAGTCTTTGTTCATCGCTTTGACCCATCCATGAAGATCCGGTTTTTCCCCGTAAAGCTTCACCATGGATATATACCAGTGTTCATAATCGACAAACGCTACTGCAACCGGTTTCTGCTTTTGTTTCCCAAATAATTTCTCTATGATACTGCTGATTCTCTTTCACCTCCCTTTCTTTTTTAATAAAAGCCTCCTGTTTTCCGGAAAAAGAGAACAACCATCCTTCTTCTTTTCTGGGATCATGAACCCGGAACCGAAAAACACCGACCGGGCTTTGCGCCGTTCGGCCGAAAAATATTTTTCAAAAAAACGCAAACCGGGAAGGCTTGTGCTTTTTATTGTACCATAAACCTATCGCTTTGTCAAGCGCGGATATCCAGAGAAAACCCGCGGCCGAGGATTTCCGTCACATCCCCGACGGTAACGAAGGCCTCCCGGTCATACTCGGTCACAATATTTTTGATCCGATACAGCTCATATTTGCGCACGACCGTCATCAGAACCGGCATCCGGCGTCGGCTGAAACCGCCTTCGCCGTCCAGAAGCGTCACCCCCCGCTGCATACGCTCCAAAATTGCCGCCGAAATTTCCGCATGCTTTTCCGAAATAATATAAACGCTTTTGCCGGTTGTCGCTCCCGAAAGGACCTTATCGATCACCTCACCTGAAACATAAACGGTAAGCGCCGAATAAAGACCCGACCGCCAATCCCGGTAACAAAACGCGGCAATCAGCACCACAACAGCATCAAGCATCAAAACCAGCCGTCCGTAAGAAACCGTCGGAAGCCGATCCGAGATCAGGCTTGCCAGCAAATCCGTACCGCCCGTAGCAAACCCCCGCATAAAAATAAGTCCCAGCCCAACGCCGCACAGAACGCCGCCGATCATCGCAGAAAAAAGTTTATCTTCTGAAAAAACAGGCATAAAAATCCCGGAAACATCGATTAATACGGAGGTCACGCATAAGACAAGAAAAGTCCGGACAGAAAAGCCCATCCCTCTTTTTACAATCGAAAAAAGAAAGATGGGGAGATTCAGCAAAACGATTAAGGTTCCGACCGAAATCGGAACAAACTGGCAGAAAGCCGCGGCAAGACCGGTAATGCCGCCGGCGGCAATGGCGTTCGGAATCAAAAAGGTATTCAGGCCAAAAGCCCAGATTATTCCGCCGATCAAAATAAAAGTACAATCCCAAATCTGCTTTTTCATACGGTTCTCCCATTCCGCCGGATAATCCGGCCTGTAAAAATGAACGGCGAACCGATAGAGAGTCAGAGAGAAATCTCTTCAAAAACCAACGTTACAAAATCATGCAGACGCCGGCAGTCGCCCGTCAGATACAAATATCCAAAAAGCGCTTCCAACCCGGTTGCAGCATGATACTGCCCGGCGTCATTATTTTTATTCGGCACGGCGCCGGAATTTCTTCCCCGGCGAAAAACAGCCTCTTCTTCCGGCGTCAATAACGGCCGGAGGATTTCCACCGCGCGGCTCTGCCCCGCGGCGCTCACATAATTTTTCGCAATGCCGTGTAATTTTCCGTTTGACATGTTCGCCCGCAATACCAGTATTTCCCGAACAAACATCTCATATACGCAGTCTCCCAGATACGCCAGCGTCAGCGGGCTGTACTGCGCCGCTTCCAAAGGCGAAACCGGGGATTTATTTTCAATCAAAAAAAGCCCTCCCGCAAAACCGAAAAAACCATTCCGGTTTTCTGCTCACAATCAAAGAACCCGCCGGTTTTCCAAGGCCTGGGAAAGCGTCGGAGAATCCGAATACTCCAAATCCCCGCCGATCGGAATCCCGAAAGCCAGACGAGAAGCGACAATATCCAGTTCTTTTAAAATCCGGGAAATATACATTGCCGTCGTATCGCCGTCTACGGTCGGATTGGTGGCGATAATCAGTTCTTTTACGGCGTCGTCGGAAAGGCGGGCAATCAGTTCCTTTAATTTAATATCGCCGGGGCCGACATTCTCCATCGGAGAAATTGTGCCATGCAAAACATGATACAAACCGTTAAATTTTCCTGTTTTCTCTATGGCAAGAACATCCGACGGCCCTTCGACAACACAGATAATGCTCCGATCCCGTTTGGGATTCGAACAGATCGAACACAGATCTTTGTCCGTCAGATTCTGGCAGACCGGACAGAAATGAATATCTTTTTTAGCCCGCAGAAGCGCCGCCGCAAACCCCTCGGCCTCGGCATTGCTCATTTTCAAAACGGCAAACGCCAGCCGCTGCGCAGTTTTCGCGCCGATATTCGGCAGCGTCCGGAATTTATCAATCAGTTCTTCCAGCGCGGTTACATAATAAGCCATGGTTTTTAAAACCTTTCGGAAATTTTACAGTAAATCAAAGACCCAGTCCGGGAATATTCGGCAGATTCATGCCGGAAGTCAGCGCGCCCATCTCATGCTCCGCTTCGCTTTCCACTTTGGAAATGGCCTCGTTGACCGCCGCGGTCAGCATATCCTCCAGCATTTCAATGTCTTCCGGATCAATTGCTTCAGGCGCGATTTTAATGCTTTTTACCTCTTTTTTTCCGGAGATGACCATCTTCACCATACCGCCGCCGGCAGTTACTTCATACTCTTTGGCTTCCAGCTCCTCCTGCTTTTTCTGCATATTTTCCTGCAGCTGCTGAAATTGCTGAAGCATTTGCTTCTGGCTTCCGCCCTGATTTGGAATTCTTACTTTCATATCACAAAATCCTTTCTGTTGCCGGCTTTAATAAGCCTGAATCTGTCTGGTTTTCACGGCCGAACAGCCGATTTTTATAAATTAAAGATACCGCTTTCGCGGATATTTTCATAATTTTTCTCTCCGTCTGAAAGATAATCGGCTTTCAACCCGACCTCGGTGCGGAGCAGGCAGTCGCCTTTCCGGTCTTCTTCCAACGCAGCCTGAATCAACGCCCGGTTTTCCGGCTTGCGGAGTTCTTCCAAATCACTTCGGTTCTGACAGAGAATCAAAACTTCCCGACCCCTGCAAAGCGCGCAGCAGGAACGCGAAAGAAGCAGCGACAGCATCCGGTTTTTAGCCTGGACAAGTGCGGAGACCTCATTGAAACCGATATATTCCCGGTAACCTTCTCCGCCGTCATCGACAGAAATATGCGGTTTTTCAGGAGACGATACCGAAATTTCCGCTTCGGATTCTTTTTTAGGAACAGGTTCCGGGGAGACTTCCGGCGCTGTTTGTTGTTCTTTCTCCGGAACGGACAGAGGGGAATCTTGCCGCTTTTCCGGTTTTGCAACGGCAGTCTCCCGCCGCGATTCTGCAACAGCGGCAGTTCCTCCGGAACGAACCGGAGACCGAAAATCACCCGAAGAAACGGAGGATTCCAGCGTCGCGATCCTGGCCTGCAGCGCTTTCAGCGATCCGCCTAACGCAGGCCGCGCACATTTTAAAAGACAAACTTCTGTATCGGCGCGCTTGTCCGAGCTGCGGGAAAGCCCCTGAATACAAGCCTGCAGCTGTTCCATTACATACAAAATATGTTCCGAAGAAAAGGCTTTTGCCTGAATTTTATACTGTTCAATCTCTTCCGGCGTCTTTTCAATCAGATTTTCAGGAGCCGCCGTATTTTTTGCCACCAGCAAAAGGCGGAAATGCGCCAGCAGATTCCGGCAAAGAACATGGAAATCACGCGAAGACGCATAAAATTCGGCAACCGAAGAAAACAACAGATCGGTATTGCCCCCGGCAACGGCGTCGGCAAGGGAAAACAGCAGCCGGTCTTCACAAATCCCAAGCACTTTTCTGATCTCTTCCGGGTCGTCCAGCTCAAGCACTTTATCCAGAATGGAAAGGCCGTCCCGAACCGAACCATCGGCAAGCGTTGCGATCAGCGCAACAATTTCTTCCGGCATCGACCGGCCTTCGGCTTCGATCACTTTTTTCAGCTGTTCCCCGATCGTTGCAGGATTCAGCCGGTGCATATCAAACCGCTGGCAGCGGGAGAGAATCGTTGCGGGGACTTTATGGACTTCGGTCGTCGCCAGAATAAAAACCGCATGGGACGGCGGTTCTTCCAACGTTTTCAGCAAAGCGTTGAACGCCTTGACCGACAATTCATGGACTTCGTCAATGATATATACTTTATAGGCGGCCTTCGACGGCGTATACACAATTTCATCGCTGATCCGGCGGATATCGTCAATCCCGTTGTTGCTCGCCGCATCAATCTCGGAAACATCATAAATATCGCCGTTTAAAAGCCCCCGGCAGATCTCGCACTCGTTGCACGGCTCCCCGTCGCGGGGGGAAAGACAGTTGATGGCCCGGGAAAGAATTTTCGCGCATGAAGTTTTTCCCGTTCCCCTCGTTCCGGTAAAGAGATAGGCGTGGGCAAACTGCCGGTTCCGAACCTGATTGCGAAGGGTTTGGGTCACATGCTCCTGTCCGATAACCTCCGAAAAGGTTTTCGGCCGATATTTGCGGTATAAAGCGTAATACATGTTTGCCTCCGTTCCGCCACAAACATTTTAAAAAAGAAAGAATTTGATATGATAACCGGGTCTGAAAACCGAATTTTCAGACCCGAAAAGGGGTTTTGAACAAAAAAGAAAACGGGTTACTTGCTGTGCACTCCGACATTTGCTTAATGCTGCTCAGTTCCCTGCCTGACATGGTTCGCAACGCAAAGTCACGCAAGACCCGCTTTCTTTACTATTATACTACAAAAGCCCGGAATAATCAAGAGGCGATTTGTAAACTGTTTGTGTATTCTTCCCCGAGAATGAACCGCCGGAAGGAAAAAAGCAGCCCTACGGCTCGCCACTTATTTCCAGCGAAAGAAAACGACTTGAAAAACCGAACGAACTGTGGTATAATAGACACATAAATCATTGCTGCGCATTGATTTAGCGGCTTTGCCGCTCTGTGCGGAGCACAGTTGTGTCTATTGACGGCCTCGCAAAAATGCCCTTGCAAGCAAACATTTTTGCTTCATGGTATAATAAAGAACAGCAAACCGCTTCCATGTAATTCAAAGCAACCGACCTGAAAAATATTGTTATTTTTACAAGATAAATAAAGAAAGAGAGGACGAGTTTCAACAATGGATGAAAATAAAGCCGAAAATAATACGGTTGAAAGCGGAGAAGTATCCGGCCGACCAAACCGTTCCGATCCGATAGAAAAAACAGAAGAAACAGCAAAAGACCAACCTCTCTCCGAGCAGAAAAACGCACCGCCGGAGACTGCGCCGTCAGAAGGACAAAACGCCGAACTTCAAAAGAACTCTCCTCAGGAGTCGCAAAAACCCGAAAAGAAGAAACTGGCAGGGCGGAAGCCTGCGCCAAACGGCCAGAAACAAATAAAAAAAGGAGCGGCCACGCTTTTCCGTCTGGCAGAAATTGCGGCAGACCCCTATCCCACGCTAAAAAAAATGCCCTGCCCGTTCTGGTTTTTGCTCCTCTTTCCGGTGTCCTCCTATTTATGCGCTTTCCTGCACATTGCCTGGGATAAAATCAGCCTTTTTTATCTGCCGGCAGCTTTCCTGTTCCTGTACCTGTTTGCCGGTGCGGCCGCAGGACTCCTTTTTACCGCCGCGGACACCGCAATCACATTCGGTATATCCCACTTGCTGAAAACCGGAAGAAAAAACACGCCGCAAACACTGGCGGGAGCCCTTTGCTTTCCCGCCATGCTGACAATTCCGATTTCTGTCGGCGGGCTGTTATTCCGGCTGCTTTTCGGATGGGGAAGCATTCTTTTCGTACCCGTTTCGCTGCTTTTACCGCTTTGTTTCCTGCTGCCGTTCTGGACAAGATATTACAAAGGAAAACAGCTTCCGGCCATCCTGTCGGTTTTTGTCTCCGGCCTTCTCCGGATCGGGATTGCCCATATTTTCCTGAACATGAAACTCTGACAAAACCGGATTTCAAAACCAAAGGAGGTCTTTTGCATGAGCAAAACACTGCTGAATAAAAGCGCCGGACTTTTTTCGCTGTTGATTTTTCTGATTCTTTCCATGCTGAATATCCGGGACGGAATTGAAAAACATATTCTTTTTCTTATACTGGGCTTTGTCCTGATGATCGCCTCGGTCTTTGTTATTTCCAAGGCTTTTCCCCGGGGCAACGGCGCCTACTGGCTTTCGATCCTTCCTTTTTCTTTATTGGCGGTCGCCGCAAAAATCGTTTTCGGATGGGATATTCTCCTGCCTTTCATCCTTTGCGGCTACGGCGCAATGACGATTTCCGGATTCGCCATGAATCCGCCGGAGAAAAAGGGGGAACCGCTTTACAGTCATATTCTGCCTCTTGCCGTTGTTCTGGCCGCCGCGGCGATCTATATCGGCCTGTGCGCCGTTGTGGGGGTGTATTTATGAAACCGAAAAACCTGCTTCTGTTTTTTTTGTTTCTCTTTCTTTTTTCGTTTTCTGCCCGGGCGGAAAACGAAGCGCAACCAGCGCAAGAAACCACCCCGGTCCAAACAGAACAACCGCCTGCTGAAACCGGACAATCGGAAGAAGAAACCGAACTCTGCATCTGCGGAAGACCGATTTACGCCGAAAGCGGGCAGGGCTACAGCAAATTTGACTGCACAAAATGCCGCCAAAACTACCTGCTCTGCCGGTGCGCCTGCTGGTGCGGCGCCGAAACCCACACGGAAACCGAAGGCGAAGGGCAGCCCCTCTTTTGCAACGGCTGCAACAACCGCTGCACCGAATGTATCTGTGCGGATAAAGAAATTCTGCTGAAACGGGAAAAACAGATCGCCGAGGGGTCGCTGTCTCCGCTCGGTCTGCAAAAGCCCACTTCTTTCGCGGCAATATCCGTCGTTCTCCTTTTTCTCCTTGCCGCGCTATACTTTGCGCTTACCGCACAGGCGAGAAAAGCGCTGCCAGCAAAAAAAGAACCTCTCCCAAATGAAAAAGAGGAAAGAATGCCGCCGGAACCAGCCCTTCCGCAAACCGAAGGCCGAACCGCTCCGATTCCGGTCGATATTTCTGAAATCCCGCCGCTTGACGCCTATGAAGCGGCAGAAGAATGGATCAGCCGGAACATCCGGAAACGTACGGATCTGCTTGAAGAACTGGGAGCGTTCCGTCTCTCGGCAGGACAGTTTTCAGAACTGAAGGAACGCGCCGGCCTGACGCCGAACAGGAAATGTCCGGTCAATACCGAAGCGCCCAGAAAACCGCTTCCGCAAACGCTGGCGACCAGAGAATCACTAACGCAGGAAGGGTTATCCGCAGCAAAAACAATTCTTACGCCCGAAAAAATCTACACGGCGGCAAAACGGGGAGAACCGGGCTACAAAATCTGTTTTTTTGAAAACGCCGCCCGAATTCTCAGCGACGAAGGCCGTTTTTCCGGCGCGCTGACAAAAAAACAAACCGCCGCTTTTCTCCGAAAAGGGTTATGCGACTTTTCCGAACACGAAGAAAAATTGAAGACGCCGATCAGCGAACGGTTCCAAAAAGAAACGTTTACCGTTTTGATGGCGCTGTATCTGACCGGAAAAACCCGGTTTAGAAAAACAGCGGAAGAAAAGCTTGCGCAGCATGCAAAAATCCCTCAGGATCTGTTCCGAAAAGCCATGGAAAAACTTGCAAAAAAAGGGCTGCTTGAAAACAACGGCGAAGAATACCGGTTGTCCTTCAAAGCCACAACCCTGCTCCCCGAGCCGGGCGACGACACCGTCATGTTCCGCACCGAAAAACAACGGATTCTGTTTGTAAACAAAACCGACTGCATTTTATGTATTCATGAACAGAATGACGGCTATTTCATTCTTTCCTGCGAAAAAATACCGTGGAATCTCTATCTCGGAGAATAACGGCAAAAACCGGGACTCTTTTTCAGGAGTCCCGGTTTTTTCTTTACGGTTCCGGTTCGGCATTCCAGGTCACCGGATAGATTTTAACAAGCGCGTTATAATCTTTGGTTTCCTCGTCCTTTCGCGTTTTCATCTGATTTCTCTGAAGAAATTCTACGATGGAATACACATCGACCCAAATTTCGCCGTTGCCTTCTTTCTGGCTTTCATCAAAAATCAGTTGCAAACCGAGATGCAAATGCGGCTTCTGCATACCGTTCACATTCTCCTGATCGCTGTAGCCGGTCATTCCGACATACCCGATCACCTGTCCCGGATAAACAATATCTCCCTGTGAAAGAGAAAGATGATACGGATGATTTTTTCGCATATGCGCGTAATACCAATACCGCTTCCGGTCAAAACTCCGAATCCCGATCCGCCAGCCGCCATAACGGTTCCAGCCGATTTCTTCAACATAACCGCCCTCAATCGCGACAACCGGCGTTCCCACAGAGGCCAGCAAATCGTTTCCAAGATGACGGCGGCGGTAACCGAACGAACGGGAATTGCCGAAATCCTCATAATGAGAAAATCCGTAACCGGCGGCGATGGGAGAATACGCATAAAGCCCGTATTTTTTCTCCAGCGCATCGTTGCCGGCATCCTCCCAAAAATCCCCGACAAAACCGCCGAGCACCGCGGCGTAGGCTTTTTGATAATAGCCGAAATATTCCATTTCTGCCGTCAGACTATCGATGCTTTTTCCCGCGCGGAGTTCCGAAGCAACGCTTTCCATACGGGAAACCCAGCCGTTTTTAAAAGTTCCCCCGTCTTTTGCAGCACAATAGGCAAGAAGATCGACCCAGTCGATCTGGGAAGAAACGTCTTCCGCCGAAGAAACCGAAAGCTTATAAGCCTTTGTCATAGCGGCAGCAGGGACATGAAATTCCACCCATTTGATAAAATCGCCGTCCGATGGCAGCGATTCGGCAATCTCTCCGCGGGGAAAGAAAAACAGGGAAAGAAAAAAGGCCAGGATGCAAAGCGCGACAATCAAGGCATCAAACCATGTAAAACGATCCGTCATACCAATTCGTCAAGACTCCGGAAGGTATATCCCTCCGCTTTCCATTTCCGGATAACCGTCTGTAAAATCTCGCTGTTGGTTTTGGAGGTGGAATGCAGAAGAAGCACGGTTCCGCCATGAATCCGGGAAGACAGTTTTTCCACCGCATAATCGGCAGAGGGCTGCTTGTTTACGTCCCAATCGGCATAGGCAAGGCTCCAGAAAACCGTCTTATATCCCAGCTGCTTTGCCTGCTCCAGGTTCGAAACCGAAAATTTTCCCTGCGGCGGACGGTAATATTTTTTCATCGGCTGCCCGGTAATCTCCGTATACAGCTTTTCAACCGTTTCCAATTCGGCCTGAAAATCGGCAAGGTTGCTGATTTTCCCCATATCGGGATGCGATGCGGTATGATTTGCAACAATATGACCTTCATCAGCCATGCGCTGAACCAATTCCGGGTTTGTCTTCAGATAATGCCCGACGAGAAAAAACGCCGCCGGAACCTGCTCCTCAGCAAGAACATCGAGAATTTTCGGCGTATAGCCGTTTTCATAACCTGCGTCAAAAGTTAAAAAAATCGTTTTTTCACCCGAAGAATCGATAAAATAAGCGTCATATTTTTTCAATTCTTCCTGCGAAATGTTTCCTCTGGGCGGCTGCCCCGCCTGGTCAAAAGAAAGCCCCCAGTCGCCGGCCGAAACAGCAAGCGCGGAAGACGCTTCCGGAACAGTCAGGGTCAGAAAAACGCCGACAAGCGCGGCAAGCAAAAAACAAAGCGTAATCTCGCCGCAATGCCGGTCCAGAAAACGTCCGGCGGCTTTTCCTAGATTTCTCATAACAAACTCCATTCTCCCGCAGGGCCGCTATTTATGAAAAAACGTCTCGCTGGCGGGAAGTATTTTAAAAAAGTAATCTTCACTCGTCTTGCCGGAGGGTCGAAGAAACCGGTTGAGCCGATACAGGCAGTTAGGATCCCTGGTAATCCGGTTTACCTTTTCCTCGCAGGAAAGCGTCGCCTTAAAACCCGCCTGGCGCAGGATTTCCACCGAAGCATCGCTGATCGCGCCGAACGGATAGGTAAAGGCGGTAGGGACGATACCAGTCTTTTCCTTTAAAAGAGCCTGTAATTTTCCGACGTCTTCCGAAAGCCGTCCGGCATAGGCAGCGTTGCTTTCCCCCCGGATTTTTTTCGCGCCGATATGGGTGGAATTTTTATGCAGATTATATGAATGGTTCTGAATCTCAACCAGTCCGCTTTCCGCCATTTCCCGTATCTGATCCCAGCTGAGATGGGAATAAAACGGATTGAAATCCTCCGTCTCCGAAAATTTTTCACTGTAACAGCCAATCACCGAGATCACCGCGCGGCAATTATATTGCTTTAACAGCGGATAGGCATACAGATAATTGTTATAATACCCATCATCAAAGGTCAACATCACCGGTTTGTCAGGCAACGGGGCGCCGGTTTCCACATAATCGATCAAATCCTGGACAACAATCGTCGTATAGCCGTTTTCGGTCAGATACCGGAGATCGGACTCAAACAAATCCGGAGAAACCACATATTTCCCCCAATATTTCGAATCTTTCAGCACACCGTGATACATAATGATCGGAACTTCGACCGTCTCTTCCCCGGAGACAGAAACTGCCGTTTCCGAAGACGGGGGAACCGTTTCCGTATAAAAAGCGGAAATACGGGACAGACAGCCGAAAACGACAAACAGAGAAAAAAGGAAAAGCATGGAGTCATACTTCTTCACCACAGCCCAAATCTTTTTCCGCAAAAAAACACCCCCCTGAAATTTCGGCCAAAGCCTTCCGTCAATTCAGCCTATGCGGTGCTGATTTTTTTTATTCCCTTACCTTGACAAGAAAAAAGATTTATGTTACAATAACATCAAGAAACGACACGGTGCAAAATAATCGAGCCGCCCGAAAACAGCGGCGGCGGAACGGAGAAAACAATGATTCCCATACCTGAAAAAAGAATCGCGGATTTTGAAAAATTAGGCTTCGGTCTTTTTATCCACTGGGGACTTTATGCTCAGATCGGAAAAGGCGAGTGGGTCATGAACCTTGCCGATATCCCCAAAGAAGAGTACGCAAAATTAGCGGCAACATTTACAGCTGAAAATTTCAGCGGCAGGGAAATTGCCAGAACGGCAAAAAAAGCCGGTATGAAATACGCGGTGCTGACAACAAGGCATCATGACGGCTTTTCGCTTTATGATACCTGCGGCCTGAACGATTTCGACGCCCCCCACGCCGCCTGCAAAAGAGACCTTGTCCGGGATTTCGTTGACGGCTGCAACAGCGAAGGAATCCTTCCGTTTTTCTACCACACGACGCTCGACTGGCGAGAGGAATCTTTCCGCACCGATTTTAAGGAATATCAGAAATATCTCCGCCGTTCGGTAGAAATTCTCTGCACCAATTACGGGAAAATCGGCGGCCTCTGGTTCGACGGAAACTGGTCAAGAACCGATGTCGACTGGGAAGAAGACGCACTCTATTCGCTGATCCGGAAAAACCAGCCCGATGCCATGATCATCAATAATACCGGCCTCGACGCCCGGGGCTTTATCGGTAATTCTTATATTGACAGCGTAACCTTTGAACAGGGAAAACCCTCCAGAATGAACCGGGAGGGAGCGCCTAAATATGTCGCCTCGGAGATGTGCCAGACAATCAATACCCATTGGGGACACGGCAGCCGGGATTTTCTGACCAAACCGGTGCCGGAACTGATTGAAACGCTCTGTTACTGCCGCAAACACGGCGCAAACTACCTACTCAATGTTGGGCCGGACGCCTCCGGACAAATCACGCCGATTCAAAAAGCAACGATTGAAGAAATCGGCCGCTGGATTTCCGTTACCGGCGATGCGCTTTATGAAGGAAAACCTTCGGAAGCCGTTTCAGGCGGAAAAGATTTTATGCTGGATAAAGATCAGAAAAGCTATCTGTATATCCACGACCTGGCCGTGCAGGCACAGGAACACGTCGTCGTCGGCGTATCCGGCCAGGGGCCGCGCTCCTTCAAAAATGCGTTCCGCAAAGTAAAAAACATACGGTGGACCGATAACGGCGCCCCCCTCGAATTTGCACAGAATCCGGAAAACGGATTGCTCTGCGTTGACTGCACAGGTTACTCTTACGGAGAAAATCTGGTCGTCCGCGTAGCGGAAATAGAATACGAAAACTAAAAAAACATTGCGGTGCGAACAAGATATTCCTAAAATAACACAAAAAGGAGTGCTGCGGATGTTCAGAAAATCCAGAATAAAAGGCGTTGTTTCCATTCTTCTCATCACCGTATGCTGCGCCTTGCTTACCGCCTGTAACGTCTCTTTCGGCAACGCTCGTGGTGAAATATCCTGGTGGGTCATCGCGGCGCCAGCGTTCGTTATTTTGGTCATTGCGCATATCCTCCTTATCCAGCAAACCTATCAGTGTCCGAAATGCGGCGCTAAATTCAGCCCAAAATGGTATGAAATATCCGTCTGTATCCATATAGGAAACGAACGCCTCGTAAAATGTCCCAGCTGCAAAAAAAGAGGATTTTGCCAAAAAGCGCCTTAAACAGGAAAGGCTTTCCTTTCAAAATGCAGATAAAAAGTTGCCGTATGAAGAAAGATATTCTTCATACGGCAGTTTTATTTTTATTCTGTTTTCGGAAAAGTCCTGCATTTTTCGGCCGCGCCGTAGAAAAAACGGCGAAACAGCCGGTAAAGCAATACACCAAAGAACCCGCCGAGCGTATTCAGCCACAAATCATCGATATCGGTCGTCCGGGGGAGAAAAAGCTGCGCCGTCTCAATCGCCAAAGAAAAAAGAAAACAAAATCCAACAACCTTCGGAAGCGAAATCCGCCACAAAAGCGGAAACAAAAAACCAATCGGAATAAAAACGGCGATATTCCCCAGGAAATTAATCCAAAAGCTAACGGAATTCCCGTTTTTTAAATCCGCAGCCGTTATAGGAAATACCCGGAATAACGAAAGGTTAATATCACTCCGGGCACCGGGCAGGGAATAACATACGCCGGCAGAAAAATCGGGAAAAACTGTCTGAGACGCCAGCGCTACACAGAAAAGGAGAAAACAAAGAACACCGGTTTCATGCTGCCAGGAGGTTCCGGTTTTCTGCCTGTGAAGCTGTCGGACCCGAAAGAGGCGAAACAAAAGTACAGCCGGGAAAAACAGCAGAAAAATGCACAGCATTCGCAAAAAATAAAAACGGATCATTCGGCTTTTTTCTTCGCAAGAAAATATTCCAGCGCAAGGTCATACCCCCGGCTGCCAAGGCCGAAAATTCCGCCTACACAGACAGCGGAGAGATACGAGTGGTGACGAAATTCTTCTCTTTTATAGATATTGCTGATATGCACCTCAACCGCTTCAATCCCAACGGCGGAAATCGCGTCCCGCAGGGCGACCGAAGTATGCGTATATGCGGCGGCATTGAGGATCAAGCCGTCAAAATCGGCGTGTCGGTGAATCATCTGCACCATTTCGCCCTCCACTTCGCTTTGCAGGCAAACCAGTTCCACGCCGTTTTCCGCGGCGGTTTTTTTCAGTCTTTCTTCGATTTCACACAGGGTTTCGCTGCCGTAAATCGCCGGTTCTCTTTTCCCGAGGCGGCTGAGATTCGGCCCATTCAACACCAAGATTTTCATCTTTCAGAATCCTCCTCTTTACGTTCCTCTGCAAAAAATATCTCCCGGGCAAGCAACGCCTGTCCGGTCAGCATATCCATACCCAAAACCGTTGGTATACCAAACTTCTCTGCAGTTAAAATCAATTCGGTTTTCCGGGGCGCATACACAGCATCATACACCAGCAGGCTATGGCGGACCTGCTCCTCGGTAAAGGGCATTCCCGGCTGGCTTTCGCTGCCTAGAGTCGTGGCGTTGATTAAAATATCGCCCCGCTGCCCTGCATAGACCGAAATCTCCCGTTCCGGATAAAAAGACGCTAAACAAGCAACCAGAGCCTCGGCCTGCTCTTTTCGGCGCGCGTCGATCAAAACCCGGCATTCCGGAAGCAACGCCGCCGCCAAACCCCGCGCGGCGCCGCCGGCGCCTTTGATTACCGCGGTTTTCCCGGAAAGGGACAATTTTTCCTCGATACAGCGTTTTCCGCCCCCGCCGTCGGTGTTGTACCCAATCAGCTTTCCGTCTGCAACCCTGACGGTATTGACCGCGCCGCAGACGCTCGCCGAAAAATCAACGGAATCAAGAAACGGAAGAATTTTCTCTTTATATGGAACCGTTACGTTAAACCCTTTCAGATACACCCGGGCAAAAGCGACGAATGTTTCCAGATTTTTTTCTTCGGTCGGGAATGCCAGATAAACGGCGTTTCGCCCTTCCTTTTCAGAAAGCTGATTGTGGATCTGCGGAGACATCGTATAATCAATCGGCCAGCCCAGCAGACCGAAAAGCATTGTTTTCGCGTCGATCATAGTTCTCCTTTCCGTCCGGATAAGCGGACTAAAAAAAGATATTGATTTTTATATCAAAATATGGTATACTTGTTGTAATAGAACAATAGGGAAGCGCAAAAAGCGCCCCTGACAACGCCGAGTTGCGGCAGAACGGAGTTTCATTATGGAAAAATCAAAAAAACTGCACCTGATCTGGATCATCCCGCTTGTACTTCTGATCCTGGCGGTAGCGGCAACCTGCTTTTATACGGTCGGAGAAACCGAACGGGCCGTGGTAACAACCTTTGGAAAAGTTTCTTCCACCCAGAGCGCAGGGCTGCAATTTAAATTACCGTATCCCATTCAAAGCGTAAAAAAGGTGGACATGACCACCAGAAAACTGATGCTTGGTTATTACGAAGATTCAGCGGGCGTTACCGTAAAAACCGATGAAGCCAAAATGATTACCGGAGACTATAACGTTGTTTCCGTTGATTTCTTTATCGAATGGAAAGTGTCCGATCCGCAGAAATTCCTGTATCAGTCGCAGGACCCCGCAAAAATCTTTAAATATGTGGCGCAGGCCGCAGCCAGAGACATTATGGGCTCAAAAACCGTAGACGATGTTCTGACCACAGGAAAAGCCGAAATTCAGGCCAGCATCAAAGAATTAATCACACAAAAACTTGACCTTTACGATATCGGAATCCAGGTCTTGAATGTAAAAATTCAGGATGCAGAACCCCCGACGGAAGAAGTGGTCGCCGCCTTTAAAGAAGTTGAGACCGCCAAACAGCAGATGGAAACGGCGATTAATCAGGCAAAATCCTATGAAAATTCCGTTTTGCCCAACGCACAGGCCGAAGCAGATAAGGTTCTCCGCGCCGCCGAAGCCTATAAAGAACAGCGGGTCAACGAAGCAACCGGTTCTGCGGCAAAATTTGCAGAAATGTATAAAGAATATTCGCTGAATCCCGAAGTGACGAAAAAAAGAATGTATCTTGAAATGCTCGAAGAGGTTCTTCCCGGCGTTGATCTTTATATTGATGCTGGCGGCAGCACACAAAAACTGCTTCCCATCGGAGAGTTTTCTTCGACTCCGCAAGCGCCGGCGGCCGACAACGGAAATCAGCAGTAGGAAAGGAGGAAAAATCGTATGAAAAAATATCTGAAAATCATCATCCCCTGCATTCTGGTCATTATAGCACTTATTTTTGTCTTTTCTATGACGTATACTGTTGGAGAGGCCGATTACGGCATTATCCGTCAGTTCGGAAAAGTGGTTGAGATCAAAAGCGAACCGGGACTTTATCTGAAAACACCGTTTATCGACGAAGTTTCCTATATGCCGAAAAACAACCGTTTTTACGATGTAACCCCCAGCGATGTGCTGACCTCCGATAAAAAAGCGCTGGTTATCGACAGCTATATTATCTGGAAAATTACCGATCCGCTGGCCTTTGTGCAAACGGTAGCAACGGTTGAAGAAATGGAAAGAAGACTTGATGCGTCTACCTTCAGCGTGGTGAAAAACACCATGGGAACCATGGAGCAGTCCGACATTATTCAGGCCGGATCCGACACACAGAACAACCGTAACGCCCTCAATAATCTGATTACAGAAAAAGTAAATGAACAGCTTCATGCGGCTTACGGCATTGACGTCCTGCAAATTGAAGTGAAAAAACTCGATCTTCCCGAAGCCAACGAAGAAGCCGTTTATAACCGAATGATCTCCGACCGGGAACAAATTGCGGCGGCCTATATTGCCGAAGGAGATTTTGAAGCATCGAAAATCCGGAACGAAGCCGACAAACAGGCCGATATTCTCGTCAGCCAGGCAAACGCACAGGCAGAAACCATCCGCGGCGAAGCCGAAGCCGAATACATGCGAATCCTCGCTTCCGCCTACAGCGGAGAAGGAGAACGCGCCTTTTATGAATTTTACCGGGAACTGGAAGCCGCCAAAGCAGCGGTAACCAAAAACGGGGAAAACAAAAAAGTATTGATTCTGCCGCAAAACAGCCGGCTTGCACAGATATTTATGTCAGTTAATTAGAAACAAAAAAACAGAGACGGGACTGAATGATAAGGCGCCGTAACGAAGGTTTAAAAAATCGAGGCAGAGTCTGTTGACGCTGCCTCGATTTTTGCTATATATTACTGCCCGAAAGAATGGAACCCATGATGACACTTTCGGCCGGAGACCGAAAAGATGTCATGTGGGAGATGATATTCAGTTTGTTCGTCTAAGCAAATTCAGAACTTCATTTTCATCTGACAAATCATAGTCGCCCAGAACACCCGATCTATGATAAACAGTTCCGTCTTTTTCGTTTTGCTCTAAATAACCGATGAATTCTTTCATTCCATCTTCTTTAATGCACCGAATAAACGCCCGTGTTTTTATTTTATCAGGCGCAAGCATATCCTTATCACAAGGGAAATCAGAGCATTCCCAGCAACCTTTTATCCCTTTGGTGGTACAACACTCATACTGGTAACATCCTTGTGGAGACAATCTTTTCCCGCAATTGTTTTCTGATTTGCAACTGCACTTTCCGTCAGAACAACAGAAGCTACAAACTAATCCACAATATGCTATTGCGTTCTCAGTCATATGCCTACCTCCGATTATATTCAGCTAAAAATCCCGTCTCTGTTTTTTATAGAGATTCCATAAATCGTTCTCTTGGTTCCAATTCTAAAAATGCGCCCGAGTCATGCCTTCCCGGAAACAGGGGGTTCCGCCGGCATATTCCGAGAGGATCTGCGCCGCTGTCCGGGGCGTTTCATCGGTAAAAATCAATTGCAAAAACGCGGCGTCTGAAAGATCGCGGTCGGCAAGATACAGCGGATCGCTGTTCCATACCGCGTTGCGACAGCCGTATTCGCAGGTAACAAGAAAAGTTTTTCCGATCCGGTCGGTCAGGCCTTCCGGTTTATGATGCTGTTTTTTCACACAGTTTTCGGTAACCATAAACGGCAAGCGGCCGTAAGCAATCATGCCCCGGTTTTCTCCCCGCAGCGCGCGCAGCTGTGCGGCGTTCAGTTCAAACGATAACACCTGAGAAGCCAGTCCCGCTTCTTCATAAAACTCCGCGGCGGCGGAATTAAACACATTCAGTCCGAAATCGCCGTGAATCTCGACCCCCTCCTGCTGAAGAAGACGAATCTGTCCGATATTGCCGCAAAGGAACTTTTCAACGCCGCGCTCCCTTGCCGAACGGACAAAATCAAGAATTTCAGGCGTTTCCCGGTCAAAAAAGATCCGGGGAAGAAAACAACCGGCTTTCCGTCCGAGTTTTTCAAGCATAACCGGCGCTTTTTTCGAGGCTGCGAACGAAAGAGGAAGCCAGACCGTTTCCAGCGCGGAAACATCCTCCGGCAGAGAAGCGGGGTTCAGAAACACCGCGCGCAGCGTCTGGTTTTTGGGTTTTTCCCCCGAACCCGAAGACATCGCCGGCAGCTGGAAACCGCTTCCAGAAATCAGCCGCATGGAAGAAAGCCGTTCGATACAGGCACGGCGGGCACGGTTCAGCGCCGAAACGGCAACAAACATATCGTCAGGGATATCGATCCGAATTTCCCGAACGGTATAAAAACTGTCGCCGACCCGGCCAAGCGCTTCCCGGATCCGTTCCCGGTCAAGAGAAAGCGTTTTTGCCGGCTGCAAAAAAAGCTCCTCCTGCGCCGAATATCCGTCCGATGAAGTATAGGTAACAAACAAAGTCTCTCCGCGGGCAACCGCCGAAACAGAAAGAGACAGCCGCTTATATTCTTTATGCGGCAGCGGTATTTTCGCCGTGGTTTCCGAACGGATGCCGAACATGGCTTTTCCTTTTTTCGCCTGATAATAACCATCGGTAAATCCCCCGCGGGAAAAAATCTTCGCCAGCAATTCCTCATCGGTGGAAGAATAGGGTTTTCCGTCCCGCACCCTGGCATAGGCCTCGGTAACGGCGGCAACATATTCGGGGGACTTCATCCGCCCCTCGATCTTCAACGAAGAAACCCCCATTTGTTCCAGATCTTTTACATATTTCAGCAGACAAAGATCCTTTAAACTCAGCGAATAACCATCCTGATACGGCAGACGGCAGGGCTGCGCGCAGGCGCCCCGATTGCCGCTCCGGTTTCCGATCAGGCTGCTCATATAACACTGCCCGCTGTAGCACATACACAGCGCGCCGTGAACAAAAACCTCAATCTCGCAGGGCGCGTGCATCAGAATATAACGGAGATCGGCCTGCGACAGCTCCCGGGATAAAACAACGCGGGAAAAGCCGGCTTCTGCAAGCGCCAAAATGCCGTCAAGCGTATGAACGGTCATCTGGGTGCTGGCATGCAGCGGAATCTGCGTGGCTCGCTTTAAAAGAGAAGCAAGACCCGTGTCCTGAACAATAAAGGCATCCACGCCGCATTCGGCAAAAAAAGACGCGAGCCGCATCGCCTGTGGCAGTTCCCGGTCGGTGACAAGAGTATTCATCGCCGCATAGCATTTTACACCCCGCTCCCGGCAAAAGCGAACGCCCGATGCAATCTCTTCTTCTGTAAAGTTTTTTGCCCGGATTCTGGCATTAAAATCACCGCCGCCGAAATAAACGGCGTCAGCGCCGGAAAAAACCGCGCTTTTCATAGCCGGAAGCGATCCCGCCGGAGCAAGAATCTCCATCGATATTCTCCACCTTTCTGCCGGTTCTCTATTTCTGTCTGCAAAAAAAGCAGCCGCTGCCCGAAAAGGACACCGGCTGGAATACAGACGTTTTTTCCCATTTCTCGGGAAATCAATCTTTTCTGTCGAGCTTTATGTTCATCAGCTCATCCTTCAGTTTGTCGGCAAGGCGGCGCGCATCGTCGCGTTCCGCCAGCGCCCGATTGGTTTCATCCATATAGGACTTCAGCTGCGTACGCATATTTTCCGCGCCTTCTTTAAGCTTATTGACCTCGTCGCAGTAATCCATCGCCACAAGCAAAGCGGCGTTCACAACGGAAACCGAAAGGTTGTCCCCGATTATTTCTTTGATCCGTTCATCAACATCACGCGCAATCGACTGCGTGTATTCCTCCGTCTCGGAAGAATACAGCGAAAGCTCCATGTTTGCGATTCTTACGGTATACACCTTTTCCATGAAAGATAACCCCCGATTTTATGTAATAACTGGAAGAGAAAAGACCGTTCCGCTCTTTTCGCCGCAAACCGTTCCGCTTTCCGGAAAGAAGACGGATTTTTTATCGGCGGCACTTTACTTTTCTAAAAATTTATGCTATAATGGTTTTTAAAGAAGCACTTTCTCTATTCTATATTATTATACTACATATCTTTTTAGCCTTCAACCGTTATTTTACCAGAAAAATGACGAATTTTAGGGGCGGATTTTATTAAAAAATCACAAAGAGGTGTCTTTTCTTCTATGAATATTTTTCAAGCGATTCTTTTCGGACTGATTCAGGGAATTACCGAATTTCTGCCGGTTTCCTCGTCGGGACATCTGGTTCTTGCGCAGCAGATCGGTTTGGAAGACCCGGCGGCCGCCGATTTATTCTTTGACATGATCCTTCACGCCGGAACGCTTGCCGCCGTATTTCTTGCCTTCCGGAAAACGATAGGGAAACTGATCGCCGCCTTTTTCGGAACCGTTGTTCAGATCGGGAAAAAACAATTTCATTTGAAAACGGCGACCGGCGAACAGAAAATAATCGGCTGTCTATTTGTATCGCTGCTGCCGTTGCTCGTTGTTTATCCCTTTAAGGACAAGCTGGAATCGCTGTACTCTTCGCTGTTTGCCGTTGGAATCGCGCTTTTGGTCAACAGCATTGTTCTTTTTTTCTCCGACCGGATCCGTTCCGGCGGAAAAACGGCAAAAACAACCGGCTGGAAAGCGGCGCTCGCCGTCGGCGCTGCCCAATGCGTCGCCATCATGCCCGGGATTTCGCGTTCCGGCTCGACCATCACAGCAGGGCTGGCCGCCGGTATGAAACGAAGCTATGCGGCAAAATATTCTTTTATTCTCTCCATTCCGACCATTCTTGCAGCCATCCTTCTTGAAATTATCGATATGATCCAGGCCCCTTCGTCTTTTCATCCGGAAATGATCCCCGCTTATATCGCAGGGTTTCTTACTGCGGCTATTTCCGGCTTTTTCGCCATCCGTCTGCTGAAATATATTCTGAAATCAAAAAAATTTATTGTTTTCTCAGCTTATTGTCTGATTGCAGGAACCACGGCGATCGTCCTTAGTTTTATCTTTTAAAAGAAAACCAACCACACACAAAACAACAAAAAAGGAGCAATGAAAACCAATGGCCGGCAAAAAAACGAAAAAAAATAAAAAAAACCAGCAAACCGATAAAAAACAGGTTGCGGAAATCCTGTGGTCGACAGGCCTTCTGCTTTCGGGAATTTTTCTGTTTTTATGCCTTCCCGGGCTGATGGGCGGCGCAGGAAATATTCTTAAAAATATCTTAACGGGTCTGTTCGGCATCTGCGGTTATCTCCTGCCGCTGTTTCTGATCTGCACGGCGGTACTTCTCTTTTTCCGGGAGAAAAAATTCATTTCCAAAACCGTCCTTACCGGCACGCTGCTTGTCTGCCTTTCCGCGTTTATGAATGTCGTGGTCTACGAGCCTCCGGTTCGGGGCGGGCTGAATTTTTTCGAATATTTTGCCAAACTGACCTCAGATCTGTATATCAAAGGCGCGGAGCTTTCCTCCGGTGGTGCGATCGGCGGGCTTCTGGGCGTGTTTCTCTCTTCCTTTTTAAGCAGCTTCGGCGCGGGGTTTGTTCTGATTCTCGTGTTGGGAATTCTGATCTTCTTCCTTTCCGGACTTTCCTTTACCGAACTGATCGGAAAAGGCCGGGAAAAAGCCGTACGGAAAAAAGACGATCTCCTCGCCGCACATGAAGCGAAAAAAGCGCAGCCAGAACCGGAAGAAAAAACCGAGCCGGCAGAGGAGAAAAAAACAAAAACCAACGGACGCACCGAATTTGTCATTCCCGACGTTGATATAACCGAAGCCGACAAAAAATGGAGTTTCCTTTCTGAAAAACAACCGACCGCAGAAGAACCGGAACTGACCGTTTCCGCGTCCGATTTCGAAACCGAAGAAGACGATCCGCTCAAGGATGCAACGATCTTGTCTGCCGACAATAAACCCGCTGAAAAAGCGGCTTCCCCGAAAGAAACGGCGGCCTCTCAAAGCGCCGAAGAAACACCGGAAGCCGCATACCAGTACCCGGATCCGGAACTGCTGAATTTCAAGCCTTCCACCTCCGCTGCCGGAGACGCGGAAATGAAAAATACGGCAAGAAAACTCATTGAAGTGCTGAAAAGTTTCAATGTAGAAGCGCGGGTCATCAACGTGTCAAAAGGGCCGACCGTGACCCGTTATGAACTGCAGCCCTCGGCCGGCGTCCGGATCAATAAAATCACGAACCTCGCCGACGATATCGCGCTTAGTCTGGCGGCAAAGGGCGTCCGGATCGAAGCGCCGATTCCCGGGAAAGCCGCGATCGGAATTGAAATCCCGAACAACATCACAAGCGTGGTCTATTTAAAAGAACTGATCGCCTCTCCGGAATTCAAAGCGGAAAAAAGCGCGATCGGCGTTTCCCTCGGAAAAGACATCAGCGGAAGCAAAGTGGTTGTCGATCTTGCGAAAATGCCGCATCTGCTCATTGCCGGATCTACCGGTTCCGGAAAATCGGTCTGTGTCAATTCGCTGATTCTGAGTCTGCTTTTCCGCGCTTCGCCCAAAGAAGTAAAACTGATTCTCGTCGACCCGAAAATGGTTGAATTAAATGTCTACAACGGAATTCCGCATTTGCTTATCCCGGTTGTGACCGACCCGAAAAAAGCTGCCGGCGCGCTGAACTGGGCGGTCGGGGAAATGCTGAAACGCTACGAAATGTTCAAAGAAAAGGGCGTACGGGACTTTAAAGGCTATAACGCTGCGCTGGATGAAGGCGAAGAAGCGCTGCCGCAGATCGTTATCATCATTGACGAAATGGCCGACCTGATGATGACTTCACCGACAGAAGTCGAAGACGCGGTCTGTCGGATCGCGCAGATGGCAAGAGCGGCGGGAATGCACCTGATTGTAGCAACCCAGCGGCCGTCGGCCGACGTCATCACCGGTCTGATTAAAACCAATATTCCGTCCCGGATCGCTTTTGCCGTTGCGGCGGCAATTGACTCCCGGATCATTCTGGACACGCAGGGCGCGGAAAAGCTGATCGGTCGCGGCGATATGCTCTACAGCCCGATGGGCGCGCCGAAACCCATCCGCGTTCAGGGCTGCCTGGTCACCGACGATGAAGTAGAACGAGTTGTTTCGTTTATCAAAGAAACATCAGATTTCGAATACGATCAGGAAATCCAGCAGGAAGTTGACCGCAATGCAAAAGAGCTGGCCAACAAAGGCAAAAAAGCCACCGCAGCCGATGCCGACGGGGAAGAAGATGAAATGCTGCCGGCAGCAATCGAAGTTGTTGTTGAAAGCGGACAGGCTTCCACCTCGGTTCTGCAGAGAAAACTCAAGCTCGGCTACAGCCGCGCGGCAAGAATTGTGGATCAGCTGGAAGCTCGCGGCATTATCGGCCCGTTCCAGGGCAGCAAACCCCGCTCCGTTCTGATTACTAAACAGCAATGGTATGAAATGAAAAACCGGGGAGAAGAATAACTTTTGTAAAAAAATTGAAAGAAATTCATCGATCTTCATTGATCTTTCTTTTTCATGGAACGATATATAAATCAGCAAATCGGATTTTAACGATTTAGACATTTTTTATATTTCCAATTATATCTTTTGCCGTTTCTGTATCAAACGTCATTTATGCAGAAGGAGTTTATATGAAAAGGACGTTTTATACGGAAACCGCTTATGTTATTGGGTTAATAACACTTGCCTTGGGTACCGCCTTCATGGAGCGGGCAGATTTTGGCATGTCAATGGTTGTTGCACCGGCATATCTTATCTATTTGAAAGTGTCAGACTCGCTGAGCTGGTTTTCCTTTGGAATGGCAGAATATTGTTTTCAGGCATTTCTCATTATTATTCTTGCAATCGTTTTACGCAGATTTAAACGAACGTATTTATTTTCGTTTATAACAGCTTTTCTCTATGGAAGCATACTCGATGTTATGATGAAGGCTGTAGATCTGATTCCCGGAAACGGAATTCTGCAAAGGGCAGCGTGTTATAGTGTCGGCTTTGTCATGTGCACAGTCGGCGTATCGCTCTTATTCCATACTTATATTTCGCCTGAAGCCTATGAACTGTTTGTAAAAGAAATATCCTCAAAATTTAATTTGGATATCAGCAAAACAAAAACAGTATATGATTGCTGCAGCTGTATTATCGCCGTGGCTATGTCATTTCTTTTTCTCGGTTTCTGGCATTTTGAAGGAGTAAAACTGGGAACGGTTCTGTGTGCTCTGATAAACGGCTGGATGATCGGACAATGGAGCAAATGTTTTGAAAAACACTTTGATTTCGTAGATGCGCTTGGATTCAGAAAAAGGTTTGATTGAGCAGAAAAATTCCGGTTTTGTTAAGGAGGAAACAACGATGAGAAAATGTTTAAGATGCCATGCGGAAATGGCAGAAAATTTAGATATAAAAGTGCAAGGCGGAGCATACGGAATAAAAGTGACGCAGCAGGGGATTTTCAAAGACAGTTTAGGAAAACTCAACTGCGCGGTATGTCCGGAATGCGGTTATATCGAAATTTATATGGAAGATACCGATAAAATTAAAAAATTAATGAAAAAAGAAAACACCGTATCCTGAAAGGAGAAAGCCGCATGATCGCATGGTTTCGGAATATACAAGTCGCCTATATGGTTACCGCCTCTCTGGGCGGCATTCCGCTCGCCGCGGGCAGCGTGCTGCAAAGAAAACCGATCCTATTTCTCTTTGCCGTTTTATGGATTTTTTTCTTTGCGGTTTTATTCTCCGTCATCGCACAACGAAAATATGCCGGCGTTATTAAACTGATGAACGAAGAATGCCGGATTGCCGAATATATCGAACAGACAAACAAAATCCTGAACCGGTGCAAAAATAAAAAAGCGAGAAACCTTCTGCTTCTCAACCTTTCGGCCGGTTACTTAAACACAGGAAACGTGACTTGTGCAAGGCAGATTTTCGACCGTCTTATGCCCTTTCCGGACTCGGCGCGGGGCGCTTATGAAAAAGCGGTTTATTTGAACAACCTCTGTCTTTACCATCTGCTGGTCCGGGATTTTGAAAACGCAGAACTTGCGCTGACCGAACTAAAAAAGACAATCGAAAATCCCCGGCTGCCCCAACAGCAGAAAAATTGGCTTTTTGACTTTTACGCAAACAGATCCGTCTCTCTCCGTATGGCAAAAGGAGATTTTGAGGGCGCCGAACAGCATTTTCAGCTGGCGGCAGAAAAACAAAACACCCGGCTGACCAAAATCGCCGTGCAGTATGAACTGGCAAAAGCGTATTTACACGCAGAAAAAACCGAAGAGGCGCAAAAAGTATTTTTCTCCGTCGCCGAACAGGGGGGAGATTCCCGTTACGCCGCCTTGGCAAAACAAGAACTTGCCGCGATTGAGAAGCTGTAAATTAATTGGGATTTTAAGCGTGGAGTAATGGATAACTGGTTTACAATAGATAAAATTGATGCAAATACATATATTATCAGTGAATACCGCCATTGGGAGGAAACGCATTGCTATCTGTTGAATGGAAATACCCGAAGTCTGCTTA
>CAOJUB010000015.1 GCA_948443805.1 uncultured Clostridia bacterium
GATATATTCGCTGAGGGACATCCCGCACAAAATGCCGAAAATCCGCTGAAAATAAAAGGGCGAACAGGCCGCGCGGCGTGCCGCTTCCTGAATATCCAGGTGGTCCGCCAGGTGGGTTTCAATATAATCAACCGCATGCTGCATTCCGGTAATCCAGTCCATCCCTGCCACTCCCTTCCGTACGCTTTTATTATAACGGAAATAAAAAAACGTTTCCTGACTATTTCTGCTCTCTTCGGCCAGATCGCCCCCTGCTTTTCATCGTTTCTTTGCTTTTTCAAAAACAGATTTCAATCCATAAATTTCATTGTTTTATCTACGGCATTCAGACAAACCCGTCCGCCGATCGGCAGAATGGCATGATTGATTCCATGGCCGAAATCATCGCAATATACAACCGGAATCTGGTTCTTTTCTCCCAAACGTTTTAACCGATCCAACAACGGCTCAGAAAGAGGCGTAGAATAATGTCCGAACAGCAGCCCGGAAACATTTTTCATAAAACCGCTCTGTTCAATATGCGATAAAAGAGGGCTGATTTCCGGGACACTCGAAAACATTTCATGATCCTCCAGAAACAGCACATATTGCTTCGTTTGATCAAAAACAAAAAAAGGACTGCCTAACGAAAGAGCAAAATTCAGCAGATATCCGCCGATCAGAATCCCCTCGCCGACACCGCCGCACAAGGTATGCCATTGACTATTCGAAACAAAGTTTTCCGCAGCGCCGTCAACCAGATGAGAAAAAAACTGTTTTTGGGTATAAACCGCCGGCGGGGCATAATTTCCGGGAGTCTGCCCATAATACGTAATCAAACCGGTTTTCATATAAATGGCGTTTAAAAGAGAAGTTCCGTCGCTGTAACTTAAAAACAACTTGGGATTTTTTATAATCTGTGCATAATCAATGAGCGGAAGAAGGTCAATACTGCCGTTTCCGCCGCCGAAAAAAATCAATTTCACGCACGGATCGGCCACCATTTCATTAAAATCGTCAGCCCGTTCTTGTTCCGAAGCCAGATAGCCGACAGTGTTTTTATACAGGTTTTTCCCCGTTTTCACCGGAAAACCCAGGGAACGCAGACAGGAAATAATCGGCCGGTACTGTTCGGCCTCCGCAACATGACTTGGCGATATAAGACCAATGGTGTCTCCTTTTTTCAGACAGTTTGCCCGCATAAAAAAGTCTCTCCGTTTCTTGATAAATCCAGCCAATCGGATTTCCGCCCGATAAAATTTTTACCGGACAAAAAATTTAACGCTGAGAATCAGAACGCCTAATACCAAAAGGATCACCCCGACTGCCCGGTTCAGAGTTTCAGGTTTGGCTTTGTTTGCAAATTTTGCCGCAATTCTTGCCCAAAGAAGTGTTGAAAGAACGCAGACAATCAAACAAAAGACATCCGGCGCCCCGCCCATGGCAAAATGACTGGCAGCCCCGGTAAAGGCGGTAAAAGCCATAATGAAAACGCTGGTACCGACCGCCGTTTTCAATTCATATCCCATTACCGAAGTTAAGATCAAAAGCATCATCATTCCGCCGCCGGCGCCGACAAAGCCGCAGATAAACCCGATCATCATCCCGCAGAAAAGAGACTGGATCATCCGTTTCTTGGGACTTACCGAAGCCATTTTTTCCTTGGTTGTCATCACCGGTTTCACAATAAATTTCAAGCCGAGAAGCATGGTCATAAACACACTGAAACTTCCCATGGTTGTATTCGGCAGTAAGCTGGAAACCCAGCTGCCGACAACGGTAAAGCATAAAACGCTCAGCATCATCGCAATACCGTTGCGGATATCTAGATTTTTATTTTTCCCGTAGGTATACGCACTGACGGCGCTGGCAAGAACATCGCTGGCAAGAGCGATCCCTACCGCGGTGTAAGCATCCATGCCGAGAAAGGTAATCAGCATCGGACTGATAACCGCCGCCGCGCTCATTCCGGCAAAGCCGGTCCCCAGACCGGCGCCGATACCGGCGACAAAGCAAACCAAAAATTGAATGACAAACTCCATAAAAATCTCCATTTTTCACAACAGAACTTAGTCGCAGATTGAAAAAAGCGAAGCCGGACAAACCGTTTTCAGGTCTTTGAAACAAAGTTCAACCTGATAGCCGATTTTTCCCGCGCTGAACATAATCGTATCAAATTTTTCAGCCGATTCGTCGAAAACTGTCGAAAAAAACTTTTTCATTCCGATCGGCGAGCAACCGCCGTGTATATAACCGGTCAACGGCAGCAAATCTTTTTGCCGGATCATTTCTATTTTCTTTTCCCCAACGCTTTTCGCCGCTTTTTTCAAATTCAGTTCCCGGCAGACAGGAACGACAAAAACATAGTGTTTTCCCGAAGCAGACACCGTAACCAGCGTTTTGAAAACCCGGGCGGGGTCTTGCTGCAAAGCAGCAGCAACCGATAAACCGTCCACCGCGCCGGACTGCAGATAGCAATGCCCCTGATAAGGTATTTTTTTACTCTCCAGCAGACGCATGACGTTTGTTTTTTCTTCCGCCAAAACCCTCACCCTTTCTCCTTTTTTCCCGGATGCAGAACAATCGTTTCGATGCCCTTGCGCAGTGCCATCTCTATTGTATTCTGCGTTCCGCCCGATGCGTCTCCGTCATAAACGGCAATCAGCAGATCGGCATGCTTTACCATAAACGAATTGCGGATATTCGGCGAAGAACGGGTATATTTTTCGCTTGCCACATAGACATGCGAACATTGAGAAAGCAGATCATGATACCGTTCCTTCTGCCAATTCATCCAACGGGCGGGCTGAGAAAGGGACGGCAGCGCTGCATAAAGCGCAATATCCGGATAACTTCGTTTCAGATCCAAAACCGCTACGGCAGCCCATTGGTCAACGCCGAGCGCCATGCCTGAAATGAAATTCCGGTATCCCCGGCTGACGGCAAGCGCAATCTGCCGATGAATTTCGCCCATCAATTTCAAACAGGACGGGTCTTTTTCCCCGTCAAACGGCATTTTTTCGGGACGGTGTCCGGTAAAAGCACAGACTTTTCCCTGAAAAACGGCATGTTCCAAATCATAATCGTACCGGATGGAAGACTCCGTTGTTTTCTTTTGAAAAAGACTGATAAAATTATCAAATTTCGTCATCGTTTCATCCATAAAAACAATAAAAAGAGGAAGCGGAACCCCTCGATAACGGGGGGTTCCGGATCATTACGAAAAAGAAATTATTTTTCGCTCATTTTTTCCAGTTTTGCTCTCTTTTCCTTCGCGTCGGCCTCCGCCTTTTCGAAGAGCGTCTCCGCTCTTTCCGGGAAGGACCGGGCAAGAGCCGAGTAACGGACTTCATTCATAATAAAGTCTTTATACTCGCCGGTGGGAGCCTTGCTGTCGAGAACAAACGGATTCTTGCCTTCCGCCGCAAGCCGCGGATCATAGCGGAACATATTCCAGTAACCGGCAGCTACCGCAGCTTTGGTTTCTGCCATCGGATTATTCATACCGCCCTTGATACCATGGTTGATACAGGGAGCGTAAGCAATAATGATCGACGGGCCCTTATAGCTTTCCGCCTCAGTAATCGCTTTGATGGTTTGATTGAAATCAGCGCCCATAGCAACCATCGCAACATATACATAGCCGTAACTCATGGCGATCGCCGCAAGATCCTTTTTCTTTACGCCTTTACCGGCCGCCGCGAACTGTGCAACAGAACCGATCGGCGTAGATTTGGAGGCCTGACCGCCGGTATTCGAATAAACCTCGGTATCAAATACCATGATATTAACGTCTTCACCCGAAGCGATAACATGGTCGAGACCGCCGAAGCCGATATCATAAGCCCAGCCGTCGCCGCCGAAGATCCACATGGATTTCTTCACCAGCATATCGGCGTTTTCTTTAATATATTTTCCGTTTTCACAACCGCATCCGCAAGCATCGATCGCCGCAAGCAGTTTATCGGCAGCCGCTTTGGAAGCAGCCGCATCATCTTTACCGGTAAGCCATTCTTCCGCAGCCGCTTTGACATCCGCATTCGTCGCGTTGGCAGCCACGTCGGAAACAACGCTGGCAAGCTTGTCTCTGCGCTGTTTTACCGCAAGGAACATGCCGTAACCGTATTCTGCGTTATCTTCAAACAAGGAGTTTGCCCAGGCAGGACCTTTCCCCTCTTTGTTGACGGTATACGGCGTAGACGGAGCGGAACCGCCCCAGATCGAAGAACATCCGGTTGCATTGGCAATATACATTCTGTCGCCGAAGAGCTGGGTAATCAGCTTGGCATACGGCGTCTCGCCGCAGCCGGGACATGCGCCGTTGAACTCAAGCAGCGGCTGTTTGAACTGCGAACCTTTTACTGTGGTTTCAGCAAACGGAACATTTTTATCGGAAACCTTTGCAAAAGAATAATCAAATTTCGCCTGCTCGGCTCTCTGGGTATCGAGAGGTTTCATAACCAGCGCTTTATTCTTCGCCGGGCATACGTTAGCACAGCTTCCGCATCCGGTACAGTCAAGAACCGAAACGTTTAAGGCAAACTTGTATTCCTCTGCGCCTTTTCCCATCATCGGCTTGGATTTAAAGCCTTCGGGAGCGGCAGAAAGCTCATTCTCATTCAGAACGAACGGACGGATAACCGCGTGCGGGCAGACATAGGAACACTGGTTGCACTGAATACAGTTTTCCGGAATCCATTCGGGCACATCAACGGCAATGCCTCTCTTTTCAAAAGCTGCCGTACCCTGCGGGAGCGTTCCGTCGGCATGTTTTGCGAAAACCGAAACCGGGATATCGTCGCCCTTCTGGCTGTTGGAAGGAATCAAAACTTCTTCCACATATTCTTTCAGGAAAGCGTCGGAAGCTTCCACAGCGGGAGCCGCAACAGATCCCTCGGCTTTCGCCCAGTCGGCGGGAACAGCGATCTCTTTCACATTTTCAATGCCCTTATCGATAGCGGCATAGTTCATGTTGACAACAGCTTCGCCTTTTTTGCCGTAAGATTTCACAACGGCTTCTTTCATATATTTTACGGCATCTTCCAGCGGAATGATGTTTGCAATCTTAAAGAAAGCGGACTGCAGAATCATATTGATCCGGTTGCCGAGGCCGATCTCTTTGGCAATGCCCACACCGTCAACCGTATACAGTTTTACGTTTCTTTCCGCGATATCTCTCTTAAATTTTGCGGGAAGACGCTCGGAAAGTTCTTCTACCGACCAATCGCTGTTCAGAAGAAGCGAAGCGCCGTCTTTCAAGTCGGCCGTAATATCGTATTTCCCGACATAAGAAATATTATGGCAGGCGACAAAGTCAGCCTTATTGACATAATAAGTCGATTTGATCGGAGATTTTCCGAATCTCAAGTGAGAAATGGTAATACCGCCGGATTTCTTCGAGTCATAAGCGAAATAGGCCTGCGCATACATATCGGTATGGTCGCCGATGATTTTGATGGAGTTTTTGTTCGCACCGACCGTACCGTCAGAACCAAGACCCCAGAATTTGCAGGCAACCGTATCGGCAGGAGCGGTAACGGGATGTTCGGTTACCGGAAGGCTGAGTTTGGTTACGTCGTCGTTGATACCGATTGTAAATCCGTTTACGGGAGCCGACGATTTCAGGTTCTCATATACGGCGATAATCTGACCCGGAGTCGTGTCTTTCGAACCGAGACCGTAACGGCCGCCGACAACGGTGCATTTTTCAAATTCAGACCCTTTCAGGGCAGTAACAACGTCCAGATAAAGCGGTTCGCCCAGAGAACCGGGTTCTTTCGTTCTATCCAGAACCGCAATGTTTTTCACCGTTTTCGGCAAAACAGAAAGCAGATGTTTTACAGAGAACGGACGATACAGTCTGACCTTAACCAAGCCGACTTTTTCGCCTTTCGCCGTCAGATAATCGATGGTTTCTTCCGCAGTATCGCAAACCGAACCCATTGCAATAATAACCTTGTCCGCATCCGGCGCACCGTAATAATCAAAGAGATGATAGCTTTTTCCAGTTTTGGCGTTGACCTGATTCATATAATCTTCAACAACGTCAACAATTGCGGTATAGTAAGTATTGGCCGCTTCTTTTGCCTGGAAGAAAATGTCGGGGTTCTGCGCAGAACCGCGGAGAACCGGGTGTTCCGGATTCAAAGAACGTTTTTTGAAATCGGCGATAGCGTCCATATCCACCATCTCGGCAAGGTCTTTGTAATCCCAGACTTCGATCTTCTGGATCTCATGAGAAGTTCTGAAACCATCAAAGAAATGGATAAACGGAACGCGGCCTTTGATCGTGGACAGATGGGCAACGGCGCCAAGATCCATAACTTCCTGAACGTTGCTTGAAGAAAGCATGGCATAACCGGTCTGGCGGCAAGCCATAACGTCGGAATGATCGCCGAAAATAGACAGAGCGTGCGTAGCCAGCGCACGGGCAGAAACGTGGATAACGTTAGGAAGCAATTCTCCCGCGATCTTATACATATTCGGGATCATCAGGAGAAGACCCTGAGAAGCGGTATACGTCGTCGTCAGAGCACCGGCGGACAAAGAACCGTGAACCGCGCCCGCAGCACCGGCTTCCGACTGCATTTCCGCAACCTTTACCTGCTGTCCGAAAATATTTTTCTGTCCTCCGGCAGACCAGGAGTCGGTCACCTCGGCCATAACGGAAGATGGCGTTATGGGATAGATGGCTGCGACTTCGGTAAATGCATAGGACACATGAGCGGCAGCATTGTTGCCGTCCATGGTTTTCATTTTTCTTGCCATATATTTACCTCCGAATAAAATGATTTGCAATTTTTCTTTACATTTTATTTTATCACTTTTTCCAAAAGATGTAAAGAGCTGCAGCCAAAATGTCATTAAATATTAAAAATTCAAAAGCCCCTCAAAAGAGGGGTTTTGAAAGGGTCAGTCCGCATTTTTGTTTTTATCGTAATCAAAGCCTTCCATGGCAGGGTCGAACGCCTCGGTTTCTTCAGCGGCGTCCATCCGAACAGACATCGAAGGAGACCGGCTGATTCCCCGGTGACTGTTATAGCTGTGAAGCCGGGAATCCGGATTCTTCCGGCTGTTTTCCTTTTGTTTTCCCATTCATTTTCTTCCTTTCCGAACCATTTAACTTTACCTTTTCCGAAAAAGAAAAAAATATACAACAACCATTCTGTTTCACAAAAAAATAAACTCCCGTACAAAAACGGGAGTTTTTCTTTTTTCTTTTTTTATTTTCCGATATGTTTTGCCGCTTCGGTATGTACCGTCTCGTTGAGAGAATCAAACATTTTTTCCATCTCGGAAACCAGTTTCATCTGCGTGCGGCAGCGGTCGAGATTCTGACCGGGTCTGGTGGTTCTGAAATAGGTATCGCCGTTCAGATAATCGGCAAGGAACCGGGAGCCGCATTCTAGCGTCATCATAATGGCGCCCCAAACCATATTATCAATCTCGCACGGCGTAAGCGCCTGGCTGGATGCTTCCAGAAAACCGCGGGCAAACGCATCAAAATTTTCCCGCTTGAAATAAACTTTGCTCAGGTCTTTCTCGTCTTCGGCAGCGGAGTTTGAACAAGAACGGATGGCATCGCCGAAATCATTGACCGAAAGCCCCGGCATAACGGTATCCAAATCGATAATGCAAACGCCTTCGCCGGTCTGATCGTCAATCAGCACGTTATTGCATTTGGTATCGTTATGCGTTACGCGGAGAGGCAGTTTTCCCTCTTTCTGCAGATCGTTGAACCGGGAAGCAATCTTCCGTCGTTCTTCAAAGAAAGCAATCTCTTCCTGCACTTCGGAAACCCGCCCCGCCTGATCGGCAGCAATTGCCTGATCGAGCTGATTGTATCTCGCAGCGGTATTATGAAAATCCGGAATCGTCTCAAAAAGCGTATCCATCGGAAAATCGGAAAGAAGCATCTGGAATTTTCCGAAAGAAAGCCCGGCATTATAAAGAATATCCGTATTGGGCGCTTCGTTATAGGTAGACGCATTATCCACATATTTATAGACGCGCCAGAAATGATTTTCCTCATCGATGTAATAATACAACCCGGTTTCTTCCGCTTTCTGGAATTCAAGAACCCGCCGGTCATAGGACTCACCCATGCTCACATATTTATTCCGGATATATTCGGTAACGGCAGAGATGTTGGACATAACCTCATCCGGTTTCTTGAAAACATTGGTATTGATCGCCTGAAAAGTATATTTTTCAACGGCGTCTCCGTTGCGGTAAACAACCTTGAACGTTTCGTTGATATGACCGGTAATAATAGGAACAATTTCCGTAATTTCACCTTTTCTGCCAAATACACGGCCGGTAGCCTCGATTTCCGTTCTCGTAATACCGTGACTGATAAACTCTTCTCCCATACAAAAAACTCCTACTGTGTTATTTTTCATCAATATCAAAACATGATTGGCTCATCTTTCGATAGGATCTATAAAAAAACCCGCTATCATAAATTATTCAAATCCGGGTCTTTTTGCCAAAATACAGGTAAAAACCGTGAATTATTTTTTCTTTTTTCTGCGGTTTTTCTTTGATTTCTGCGATTTGTTTTCTTGAACCGGAGCCACATTCTCTTCGCGAACGGCTTCCGGAGCGGAAACTTCAGCAGTATTTTCTGCCGAAGAATAAAACGCCGGTTTTCCTTCTTCCGGCGAAGACGGTTCCACCGTTGTTTCCGGCTCTGAAACAGACATTTCCGCCGTTTTCTGTTCCGTCTTCCCTTCTGCCGAAGACGGCTGCTCGGCAGGCGTGTTTTCCGTCTCTTCTTTCTGCTCTTCCGGAGCGACTTCCGTTGCCGGCGCCGAATCGGGTACGGTTTCTTCCGACTCTCCGTCGGCAGAAACGGAAGGTGCAGCAGATTCCAGCATTTCTTCCAAAACGTCTTCCGGTTTTTCCTCATCCGGCAAACCCTCTTCCCTGCGGCGGCTGCCGGCTATAACCACAATCACAGCAATCAGTAAAACGACGGCGCCAACGGCGGCAAGAAGATACCATTTATACTGCGTCAGAAGCTCTCCCCAGGCGATGTTGACAGAATGAGATTTCTCCTCGGCGGGAAGAACTTCATCCGAAACATACAGCGGAGCGGAACAAAGCGGCCGGGATTCATACTTCAGATCGGCCACAGCCATCAGCTGCCCGGGTTCCTTCGACTCGGAATAGATATAGTTTCTCTGATAATCAAAAGAAAATTTTTCGCGGACAAACGCTTCGTCCGAACGGATTTTTTCAAGTATTTCCCGGAGAAATACGCGGTTGGAATAATCGACGGCCTGAATATAACAGGCCCGGTTCTGGTCATAATAGCTGACCTTTTCTTCTTTCGCCAGAATGGCAGCGACTTCCGCCAGCGTAGAAACAGCATACCGGTCGTATATCGTCTGATGCAGTTCAATTACCGAAGGAAGAATCACAGAAAATTCCTGATTCTGGAATAGAACCGCAGTACAGGTTGTAAAGTCCCGCCTGTCAATACAGGCATAGACCGTTCCGACATCCGGAGAAAGCCCATACAGCACAGAAACCATGCCGGGAACTGCCGTTGCAGGAAGAACGCTGTCATACGATTTTTCCAGCCTTGTCGCCGATTCCGAAACCGTATAGGACGACTGCGAAAGGATATTCATCAGCGTTTCGTTTGCAGCAACCGCTTCCAGCAGCGAAATAATATCGGCAAACGACGTGGTCTGTTCCGGAGAAGCAACGCCGTTGACCGAAGTAAAATACGTTCCGCTCATATTTAAAACGCTGGCCTTATAATTCATCCGTTCCAGATAGGAAGAATACCGGTCGCCGATCGCAACGGCAAGAATGGCCGCCGCATCCTGAGAACGGCACAGAAGCATTAAAGACAGCAAATCCCGGTAGGTTACCTTTGCCCAGTTCGGAATCTGAAGATTGCCGACATCGGTAATATAAGGGAACTCGGTCATATTCACCGTAAAGGTTTGATCCAGCCCGGCTTCGTCGAACTCCTCAACAACAATCAGCGCGCTGACAAGTAACGCAACCTCCGCAGGCATGGAAAAAACAGCCGACGCATTTTTTTCCGCCATATGCGTTCCCCCTGAAACCTCAGCAGAAACGCCTCCGATCAACGAATCCGAAAAAGAAAGAGGAGACGTCTCTCCGATCACCGTTCCGCTGTCGTTATAAGCCGAAACGCGCAACGGCAGACAAACCGACAGAATAAAAGACAAGGAGACAATCAGCGCCGAAAACCGGCAAATAACGTTTTTTACCCCGTGTTTCATCGAAAAAGCCCCGCTTTCTGAAATTATAATATTGTATTATTACCCCAATATCCGAATTATTATAACACAGTTTCCATAGAATGTCAATACCTTACAATTTCTTGACAAAAGAAAAAAAACGCGATATAATATTCTCGTAAAAAACCGAAAAGGAAGTGGAAGATTGTTTTCCGAAAACCGTCCGGCGCTTTTTCTCGCCCCTCTGGCAGGGATCACAGACAGCGCCTTCCGGCAGACCTGCAAAGAATACGGCGCCGATTATACCGTCAGCGAAATGATCAGCGCGAAAGGACTTTATTACCGCGATAAAAAAACCGGCAATCTTCTCCGGTTTGAAGAATGCGAAAGGCCGATCGGCATTCAGGTTTTCGGTTCCGAACCGGACATCGTCGCCTTTGCCGTCCGGGAAATCACCGAAAAAAACAAACCCGATTTCATTGATATCAATATGGGATGTCCCATGCCGAAAATCGTCAATAACGGCGACGGAAGCGCCTTGCTCAAAAACCCAAAACAAATTTTTGCCGTGGTATCGGCGGCGCGAAAGGCAACCTCCCTGCCCCTGTCGGTTAAAATCCGGAAAGGTTTTTATGAAAATGAAGAAACGGCGCCGGAAAACGCAAAAGTGATCGAAAGCGCAGGCGCGGATTTCATTACCGTACACGGAAGAACCCGGGAACAAATGTACAGCGGGCTTTCCGATGCGGAAACCATCCGAAAAACCAAACAGGCGGTGTCTATTCCGGTTATCGCCAACGGCGATGTTTTCTCCGCAGACGACGCCGGCGCCCTGCTGCAAAAAACCGACTGCGACGGCGTTATGGTAGCCAGAGGGGCGCTCGGCAACCCTTTTATTTTTGAAGAAATAAAAAGTCTTTTTGAAAAGAAACCCTATACACCGCCCTCCGGCCGGCAACGGCTGGACGCCGCCCTTCGTCACATCCGCCTTTCCTGCGAAAAAAAAGGAGAAAAAATCGCCATACCGGAAGCCAGGAAACATATGGCCTGGTACATCAAGGGGATGCGGGGAGCATCGAAGGCAAAAACCCGGATATTTACAGCCAAAACACTTTCGGAACTGGAAGAAATCATCGCTGAATTTGCGACAAACCTGCAATAAAACCAAACACCGTATCCCGCTAAGAAACAAAAAAGCCATGGTAACCGGACAGCCGGAAACGATGGCTTTTTTTATTGCAACAGACAAACGGACAGTAAAATGTTATTTCTTCATATCATCCAGAATGGGAGGCCGATCCGTGACTTCCGGTTCCAGCGGTTCTTTGAAATGACCGCCCTCAAAATCCGGGATGATGCCGGGCGTTGCCCAACGAACGGCGTTTTTCAGAATTTTGATAATATTTTCATTGTAGAAAGACGGGCAGGTTTCATGTCCCGGATGAAAATAGAAAATCTTTCCGGCGCCTCTCGTAAACGTGCAGCCGCCGCGGAAGACATTGCCGCCTTTATACCAAGTGATAAAAACGATATCGTCCGGTTTCGGAATACTGAAATACTCCCCGTACATCTCTTCCGATTCCAGCGGAAATTCCAGCGGAACGCCCTGCGCGATCGGATGAAGCGGCGCTACCGTCCAGACTCTTGCTTTTTCGTTATAGGCACGCCAATGCAGCGAACAGGGCGCGCCCATCAGTTTCTTAAAAATTTTGCTGTAGTGCGCGGAATGCATGGCAATCAGCCCCATACCGCCGAAAATAACCCGGTTCATAATCCGTTCGACAACCTCGTCCTTAACCTCGTGATGCCGCATATGCCCCCACCACATCAGGACGTCGGTGTTATTGAGAACTTCTTCGGAAAGGCCGTGTTCCTCATCTTTTTCCAGCCAAGCCGTTGTGATTTCGAAATCCTCTTCGTCTCCGAGCACTTTTTTCAGATGTTCATGAATCCCTTCGGGATACACTTTTTTTACTTCGTCATTGGTCTGTTCATGCCAATATTCATTCCAGATCGTAACTCTTATCACGATAATCCCTCCCGCACTACGGTGCGACTTTCAAATTCGGCTCGGTCAGCCTGCCCCTATCATAGCACAATTCCCATTTCTTTGCAATAGGAAAAAATCAAAAAAAATGAAAATTTTGTATTTTTTCTCCGATCAGGACAGCAGACTGTTTTTATTCCTTCTCTCCGCTTTCCTCAGCCGGAACGTTGACCTCGGCAATCTGATCTTTCAGATACGCAACAACCTTTTCCGTCAGAAAATACATCCGCATAAATCCGTCTCCGTATTGATCGACAAGAGCCTGGCCGTTTTCCACAGACTGATCCAGCGCCAAGTCTTCCAGCATTTCTTTATATTCTTCCTCCGTAAAGGAAATATCCTGATCCCGCGCGATCTTTTCAGCGACAAAACAGTCCCGGACATACGCCTCCGCGTCTTTTTGAAGCAATTCCTGAAACGCCTCTTCCGTCATGCCGTACGCAGAAAGATAGTCGGCAAACGCCATGCCGTACTGTTCCGCGATTTTCTGATAATACGCGGTGTTATCCTGCAGATACCGGTCGATTTCTTCCTGCGGATACTGTTTTACCGTAGCGGTTTCGGAAACCAGTTTCCATTTATAGGAATCCAGATTGTTCCGGATTCTTTCCGAATTGGATTTCTGAACGGTTTTTCTGGCATAAGCCCGATATGCGTCCACGGTTTCCACAGCAGTCTCTCCATCGGTAAGCGCCAGCCCTTTTACAAAATCATCGGTCAGTTCGGGCGTGTAATATTCCCGGATCTCATATGTCGTGATCGCAAAATTGACGGCTTTTCCCGCATAGGCCTCATTCCGGACATTCTCCGGAAAAACAAGATCAACGCTGACCGATTCTCCGGGCATAAGGCCGATCAAGGCTTCTTCAAAACCTTCGACATGATTGCCGGCGCCGACGGTGCATTCATACAGTTTCTCGGCGTCTTCATACGAGCAGTCGTCCGCTTTGACGCCTTCAACCGTTCCGACAAACGTAATGGCGACAACGTCGTTTTCAGCAATCGGCCGGTCGGTAATCTTCTTCACCCCGGGATTACTCCGGAGCATATTGGCAATATAGCTTTCAACCTCCTCATCGGTCGGTTCAGGGTTGACATCCAGCGTCAGAGAAGAATAATCGGGAAGTTCCAGATATTCCGAAAGATCCGCGATACCGTCATAATAATACAGCGCAGTCTCCGGCGTACGGATTTTTTTCTGAGGACCGCAAGCCGAAAGAACAAAGGCGCTCATCATCGCCAGAACAAGAAACAGCGACACATATTTTTTCATAAAGACTCCCATCTGCCGGCAGCGCCGGCTTTTATCCAATTCCATTGAAAAACAATCTTTTTTTCCCCGATGAATATCCTGCCGTTTTTTACAAAGAATAAACCAACAGGCCACCGGGGGAAAACATTTTTTTGTTCTGTATTTAATCATATCAGATTATTTTCCCTCTGTCAAGCAAAAGAAAACGAACAAAAAATAACATTCGCGTCGCAGAGAAACAGACAGGAAAGGATAAAAACATGACAGGAATCATCTTCTCAATCGTTGCCGGAGCCGCCATGAGCCTTCAGGGCGTTTTCAACACCCGGCTCGGAGAAAAAATAGGAACATATGAAGCCAATACTTTTGTTCAGGGGACGGCGTTTCTCCTCTCGCTGATCGCCGTATGGTTTCTGGGGAAAGGGTCTTTTAAAGAAATCGGCGCGGTCAACAAAATCTACCTTCTCGGCGGCGTGCTCGGCATGATCATCACCGTCACGGTCATGTTCTCTATCCAGGGACTTTCGCCGACAACGGCAATTTCCATTATCCTAATTTCCCAGCTGGCCGTTGCCGCCCTGATCGACGCCTTCGGGTGGTTCGGAACCGAACAGATGCCGTTCGGGCTGACAAAATATATCGGACTGGCGCTGATGATCGCCGGTGTCATCGTTTTCAAAAGGTAATCTTCCGCGCCGGTTTTCGCCGGTCAGGAAGCCACAACCCCGCAAACCGAAAAAATTTCCCGGATATTGGTCATCATCCGGTCGGACAGGATCAGTTCCGCGCAGGGAATTCCCAGGCCGCCCATGATCCAGCTGCGAAGCGTACTGAATTTCAGCCGGTCGTCCGTAAAAATCGGAATCCCGAAATATTTCGAGATAATCTTGCCGCTTTTTGCGGAATTTTTCACAAAATTCTCGCGGTAGGTGCAAGAAAGGCCGTCCTGCTCCCCGCGGGAAAAAATAAAAACAAAATCGAACGGAATACGAAGCAGAAAACGGGAAAGCGCGGCGCTTTCCCGTTCACTTTCGGGATATTCGCCGCAGTAGCCGCGGGCGGAGGGGCCGACAGACGCGGTTATTTTTTTTGCTTTTTCCCAATCGCCGTCGTGATTCAACGAAAGATCGACCCCCCGGACATTGCTGCGCCAACCGGAAAAATCGCCGGAACAATTCATTTTTTTCATTCGCTCTTCAAACGGATTATTTGCTGTAAATATCCCATTTACAATATCCACACCGTCGGGATTAGGTCGGGGAATCAGATATAAAGTATGATAAGAAAAAAATTCTTTTATATTAAAAAAAGGATTTTTTCCGTTCCCTGCCGCAAGCCCGCGCCCCCACGCCGTCATCGCATCGCCGATTTCCCAGCAGAGCGAAGAATAATCGCAGAGAAAAAGAAGATTTTTCGGACCGTTTCCCAGTTTCGCGCAAAAAATCTCCTGACCGAGCCATGAATCACCAATTTTCTGACAAAAAATCCCCTCGGAATCAAAACCGGCTTTGATTTCCTTATTTTTTATTGTTTCCATGATTATCCCGCCTTTCCTAAACTATCATATTTACAAATCGGTGTAAATATGATATAATACATGCGAAAAAGTTAGACAGAAGCGTTGCGGCAAAGCCCTTGTTTCACCGCGCCCTCTTGCGTGACCGAAGCGCCGCAGAAATCGTATCTGCAAGCTAGTTAAAAACGAAAGGAACCATATAAAAATGCGACCGAATACAATCGAATCGAAAGAAATCTACAAAGGAAAAATTTTAGATTTATATCAGGACACCATTTTGCTTGAAAACGGTTCGGAAGCAAAGCGGGAAGTCGTCCGGCACAAAAAAGCAGCCTGTATTTTCGCCTATGACGACGATTTCGCCTATCTGGCGGAACAGTACCGACACCCGATAGGAAAACCGGTTCTTGAGATCGCGGCAGGGATTTGCGAGGAACATGAAAATCCCGTTTCAACGGCGAAAAGAGAGTTGAAAGAGGAACTGAACGCCCTCTGCGGAGAACCGGTTTTTCTGGGTGAATACTATTCCTCGCCCGGATTCTGCGATGAAATTATTTATATGTATGCAGCCAAAGTGACGGGGTTTGAAAAGGGGACGCAGGACGAAGACGAATTTGTAACAACAAGAAAAATTCCGCTTGAAACCTTCTACCGTATGATCGACACCGGAGAAATCAAAGACGGAAAAACCATTGCCGCAGTCTGTAAATTCCGGTGCCGGCAGAAAACGGAGCAAACCCGATGAAAAACAACACGCGCCGGACAACCCGGCAAAAAATTTTTCTTTACATAAAAAAAGAAATTGATAAAAACGGCTATCTTCCGTCATTACGGCAAATCGGAAAAGCGGTAGGATTAGCCTCCCCCTCATCGGTCAAGCGCCATGTCGATATTCTGGAAAGCGAAGGCTGGATTCCCGCCAAGCGCACGGATTCTGCAGAAAAAGCATACACCGAAACGCCGGTCTATACTGAAAAGCAACTTTCGGAACACCGTTTCCCCGCTGCGGTAAAGGAACGGCTGTATCTTCCCTGCCGGCAGCCGAACGACGGCCTGTTTGCCATACGGGTGCCAGACGACGCGCTTTCGGGAATCGGTATACGGAAAAACGATTTTGTCGTTGCGGAAAAGAAAAACGATATCGCAAGCGGCGATCCGGGCGTGTTTTTGGTTCACGGGCGCGTGTATATCCGAACCTTCCGGCTGTCGAATGAGGGATTTGTCCTTACAGCGGAAAACGAAGCGTTTGAAGAGATTGACTGCAAAGAATTTACACTGCTGGGGAAAATCATAGCCGTTCAGCGTTTTTTCTGAAACATTTTTTCTTCTCCGGGAAAATCCGGAAACCGCCGCCCCGCAAAACCGAACATTTTTCGACAAAAGAGAAAAACAACTTCAATTTCCCCTTCACTTATGTTATAATTATGTCAATTTGTGATATGCTTATACCATTTTGAGCATAACAGGTTTCACCTGAACAAAATTTTTCAGTATAGAAAGGAAACACAATCATGCCTGCACCGAAAGTGTGTAAAATTCCTTTTTCGGGAACGCCCGAACAGGAACAGAAACTCATGAAGGTCATTGAAGACCTCAAAGAAACAAAAGGAGCTTTGATGCCCGTTATGCAGAAAGCTCAGGAAATCTACGGTTATCTTCCGATCGAAGTTCAGCGGATGATCGCCGACGGCCTTAACGTTCCGCTGGAAGAAGTGTACGGCGTTGCAACGTTTTACGCGCAGTTCGCCCTGAATCCGAAAGGGAAATACAAAATCGGCGTATGTTTGGGAACGGCCTGCTATGTTAAGGGCGCGCAGGAAGTGTTTGATAAAGTCTGCGACGTTCTTCATATCACGGGCGGAGACGTGACCGAAGACGGAAAATTCTCGCTTGACGCAACGCGCTGTATCGGCTGCTGCGGCCTGGCGCCCGTCATGACGGTCAACGACGATGTTTACGGAAAAATCACGGCGGATCAGGTAGAAGAAATTCTGAAAAAATACAACTAAAACCGCCCCCGCTTATTTATGCCGCGCGCAAGCGCAGAACGGAGATTTGTATGAAAATCAAAGAGATTGTTTCCATCCTGGACGCAGACATCCTCTGCGGCGAGGAACATCTGGAAAACGAAGTCCATTCCGCCTGCGGAGCAGATATGATGAGCGACGTGCTTGCTTTCGTCAAGGAACAGGCGGTTCTTCTGACCGGTCTGATCAATCCCCAGGTTGTCCGAACGGCGGAAATGATGGATATGCGCTGTATTGTGTTTGTCCGCGGAAAAACGCCGCCGCAGGAAGTTATCGAATTGGCCAAGGAAACCGGCCTTGTTCTGCTCGCCTCAAAAGAAAGAATGTATCCGGCCTGCGGCAAACTCTACGCCACCGGTCTTTCAGGCGGAGGGACAGTCTGATGAGCGAGCCGGTAACCTTTCATTTTGACGTTGAAGGGGATAACTTCGCCTCTGCGGGCGAAGCCTCGGTCAGCATCAAAAAAATACTCCGGCAGCTGAATATCGACCCCGAAACCATCCGGAAAGTATCCATTGCGATGTACGAAGGCGAAATCAACATGGTCATCCATGCAAACGGCGGTTCCGCCGACGTTCTCATCTTCCCGGACAAAATCAGAATCATTCTGGAAGACACCGGGCCGGGTATCGCGGATATTTCTCTGGCTATGCAGGAAGGGTGGTCCACCGCAAAGGAAAATGTGCGGAATCTCGGTTTCGGAGCGGGTATGGGGCTGCCGAATATGAAAAAGTATACAGATAAAATGGATATAGAATCCGAATTAGGTAAAGGAACAAAAGTCACTATGGAAGTCTTTATTCAGTAAAAACTTCCGGAAAAGACCAAGGAGGTTCTTATGCCTCAGTACAAACACTCAGTATCTCTGACCGAAGATAAATGCAACGGCTGCACAAACTGCTTAAAACGGTGTCCGACCGAAGCGATCCGGATACGGAACGGCCATGCGGTAATCAAAACGGAGCGGTGTATCGACTGCGGGGAATGTATCCGGCGCTGTCCGTACAATGCAAAAAAGGCGACCTATGATCCTTTGGAATCCATTCAGGAATACCGTTGGAAAATCGCGCTTCCAGCACCGGCACTTTTCGGTCAGTTCGATCATCTCAACGATTTGGATTACGTTCTCAACGGCCTGATCGAGTTCGGCTTTGACGATGTTTTTGAAGTTGCCAGAGGGGCGGAACTGGTTTCCGAATATACCCGGCTGTATCTGCGAAACAAAGCTTCCGGCGATCTGGTGATCAGTTCCGCCTGCCCTGCTGTCACACGGCTGATCAGCGTGCGGTTTCCTTCTCTCTGCAAAAACCTGCTGCCGATCCTGCCTCCGGTAGAACTGGCGGCAAGAGTGGCAAGAAAAGAAGCAAAGCGGAAGAACCCTGAACTCCGGGATGAAGATATCGGCGTTTTTTTCATTTCTCCCTGCCCGGCAAAGGTCAGCTATGTAAAAAATCCAATCGGCGTTCAAAAAAGCGCAGTGGATAAAGTCCTTTCTATAAGCGATATCTATTTTAAACTGATTTCCATCATGTCGAAGATTAAAAATCCGTGGCCGCTTTCTTCAACCGGGCTGATCGGTATCGGCTGGGCGGGAACCGGCGGCGAAGCTTCGGCGCTGTTCAACGACAAATACCTGGCTGCGGACGGAATAGAAAATGTCATTCAGGTTCTGGACGCTATTGAAAACGGAAACATTTCCGGGTTGGAATTTGTAGAATTAAACGCCTGCAACGGCGGCTGCGTCGGCGGAACAATGAATGTGGAAAATCCGTACATATCCAAAGCACGGCTGCAAAACCTGAAACGTTTTTTGCCGGTATCCATGAACCATGTACCGCTGAATATTGGCGGCGAACAAAACAAAGAAATTCCGAAAGAAACAATGTGGGAAACCGGCGTTGAATATTCTCCGGTACTGCAGCTGGACGACGACACGATACAGGCCATGCGGAAAATGGGAGAAATACAAAAATTGACCAAATCCTTTCCGAATCTGGACTGCGGCTCCTGCGGCGCCCCCTCCTGCCGTGCGCTGGCGGAAGATATTGTCCGGGGAGAAGCCGATGAAGACAGCTGCATGATGAAATGGAAAGAAAAAATGCAAAGCCTGCGGGAGGGAAAAAACAGCAATGACGGTTAAACAATTGGCGGAAAAGCTTTCACTTCAGGCTCTTTCCCTGCCGGAGCCGGACAGAGAAATCACCGGAGGCTATGCAGGCGATCTGTTAAGCTGGGTGATGGGAAGAGCACAGAGCGGCGACGCATGGCTCACCATTATGACAAATCTGAATATCATTGCTGTCGCTTCGCTTGCCGACACCGCCTGCATTATTATCGCGGAAAATTCAGAAACGACGGAAGAACTGGTTCAAACAGCGGCTCAAAAAGGAATCAATCTCCTGAAAAGCGAACAGCCGGTATTTTCCCTCGCCGCGCAGATCAGCGCGTTTCTTGCCGAACAAGAATGAACCGGTATTATTACGATCTGCACATTCATTCCTGTCTCTCGCCCTGCGGAAACGACGATATGACGCCGAACAACATCGCCGGCATGGCAATGCTCAAAGGCCTGAACATCGTTGCGCTGACCGATCATAATTCCTGCAAAAACTGCCCGGCTTTTTTCAAGGCCTGTGAAAATTTCGGCCTGATACCGATTGCCGGCATGGAATTAACAACAGCCGAAGATATTCATATTGTCTGTCTGTTTTATACGCTGGAACAGGCCATGGCTTTCGACCGGGAAATCGAAAAACACCGGCAGAAAATACCTAACCGGCCGGAAATCTTTGGAAATCAGCAGATTTTGGACGAAGAAGACCGTCTGACCGGTCAGGAAGAAACGCTATTGATAAACGCGACCGACCTTGACATGGCGGCAGCGACAGAAACCGTGCGGAAATTCGGCGGAATCGTCTATCCCGCGCATATCGACCGGCCGGCAAACGGAATGGTAGAAACGCTTGGAACAATTCCTAAAGAATATGATTTTACCTGCGTTGAATTTTACGACAGAACCGTCACGCAGACCTATATTTCCCGCTTTGGGCTGGAAACCATGAAAATCGTCTGCAGTTCCGATGCGCATTATCTAGAAAACATCAGCGAAGCGGAAAATTATTTTACTTTTGACGACGATCCGTACTGCGGAAAGGCCTCTGCAAAAATCCTGCTCGATTATCTCGGCTCTCCCGGGAGAAAGGAACCGACGCCGCGATGAAAGAATTGTCTCTGAATATCCTGGATATAGCCAAAAACTCGGTAACGGCAGGCGCAAAACATATCGGCATACTGCTTCACGAAGAAGCTGACGGCTGGCTGACGCTGACGATTCAGGACGACGGAAAGGGAATGGATGAAGAAACGCTCCGCCGGGTAACCGACCCGTTTTATACTACAAGAACAACCCGGAAAGTCGGAATGGGGATTCCCCTGCTGACGCTGGCCGCGGAACAAACCGGCGGCACGGTAACGATCCGTTCGCGGCCGAAAGAAACGCATCCGGACGATCACGGAACCGAAGTTCTCGCAACCTTTCAAACCCGACATCTTGATTTCACCCCGCTGGGAAACGTTACCGACTCGCTTTGCGTTTTGATTCAGGGCAATCCGGAAATTGATTTTACCTTTATCCATACAGCGCCGACTTTCTCGGTCGCCTTTTCTACCGAGGAAATCCGGCAGATACTCGGAAACGAAGTATCGCTTGCAGAATACGAAGTAATCGCTTGGATTCGCGGTTATATAGAACAACAATACGAATAAAACTTCTTCCGGAAAACGGAACGGAGCTTTTTCATATATCAGGTGCATGAATTTTTAAAATATTTTGGAGGTGCGCTCTCAATGAAGAGTCTGGCAGAACTTGAAGCTATCAGAGAGAAAATGAAGGGAAAAGTCGCAATCAGAGACACGGCGGACAATACCGTTCGGGTTGTTGTCGGCATGGCGACCTGCGGCATTGCAGCAGGCGCAAGACCGGTGCTGAACGCCTTGGCGGAAGCGGTTGACAAACAGCAGCTTTCCGACCATGTTACCGTCACGCAGACAGGCTGTATCGGTATATGCCAGTTTGAGCCGGTTGTTGAAGTTTTCGAACAGGGCAAGGAAAAGGTGACCTATGTCAAAATGTCGCCGGAAAAAGCCCGGAAAATCGTTGAAGAACATATCAAAGGCGGCAAAGTCGTCACGGAATATACCATCGGCGCTTACAAAGACGCCAAATAAGGAGGAAAGAGTAATGATTCGTTCTCACGTGCTGATTTGCGGAGGTACAGGCTGTACTTCCTCCGGAAGCAACACTTTAAGAAATGTGCTGGAAGAACAGCTGAAAGCCAAAGGTCTTGACGAAGAAGTAAAAGTTGTAAAGACCGGATGTTTCGGCCTTTGCGCTCTCGGTCCGATTATGATCGTCTATCCCGAGGGAACATTCTACAGCATGGTAAAAGAAGAAGATATTCCTGAAATTGTGGAAGAGCATCTTCTGAAAGGCCGTCCGGTAGACCGTTTGATCTATAAAGACACCGGAGACGCCGAAGAAAAAGCCGAAGTGGATAAACTCATTTCGCTCAACGACACGGCTTTCTATAAAAAGCAGCACCGTGTCGCGCTCCGCAACTGCGGCGTTATCAATCCTGAAAACATTGACGAATATATTGCCATGGACGGATATAAAGCGCTGGGAAAAGTGCTGACAGAAATGACGCCGGACGACGTCATCGACGCGGTTAAGAAATCCGGACTGCGCGGCAGAGGCGGCGGCGGATTTTCCACCGGTCTGAAATGGCAGCTGGCAAAAAACATTGTTCCTAACGCCGATCAGAAATACGTTTGCTGCAACGCCGACGAAGGCGACCCCGGTGCGTTTATGGACCGGTCGGTTCTGGAAGGCGACCCGCATACGGTCATTGAAGCAATGGCTATCGCCGGTTATGCAATCGGCGCCAATCAGGGATATGTCTATATCCGCGCAGAATATCCGATTGCCGTACACCGTTTGCAGATCGCTATTGACCAGGCAAGAGAATACGGTCTTCTAGGCAAAGATATTTTCGGCACAGGTTTTGATTTTGACATGGACATCCGTCTTGGCGCAGGCGCGTTTGTCTGCGGAGAAGAAACGGCGCTGATGACCTCCATAGAAGGCCGCCGCGGCGAACCCAGACCCCGTCCCCCCTTCCCTGCCGAAAAAGGTCTATTTGCCAAACCCACCCTGCTGAACAATGTGGAAACCTATGCGAACATCACCCAGATCATCCTGAACGGACCCGAATGGTTCGCGGCCATGGGCACCGAAAAGAGCAAAGGGACCAAGGTTTTTGCGCTCGGCGGAAAAATTACGCATACCGGTTTGGTTGAAATTCCGATGGGAACCACCCTGCGTACCGTTATCGAAGATATCGGCGGCGGCATTCCCAACGGCAAAAAATTTAAAGCCGCACAGACCGGCGGCCCTTCGGGCGGATGCATTCCTGCGGAACATATGGATATTCCGATCGACTATGACAACCTGATCTCCATTGGTTCCATGATGGGTTCGGGCGGTCTGATCGTTATGGACGAAGACAACTGTATGGTTGACATTGCCAAATTCTTTCTGGAATTTACCGTTGACGAATCCTGCGGTAAATGTACCCCCTGCCGGATCGGAAACAAAAGACTGCTGGAGCTGCTCAACAAAATTACCGAAGGCAAAGGAACCATGGAAGACCTCGACAAGATGGAAGAACTTTGCTATTACATTAAAAACAACTCCCTCTGCGGACTCGGCCAGACAGCGCCGAACCCCGTACTGTCGACGCTGCGGTTTTTCCGTGATGAATATATCGCCCATATTCAGGACAAAACCTGTCCTGCAGGCGTATGCAAAAAGCTTGTGAAGTTTGAAATCACCGATGCCTGCAAGGGCTGTACCAAGTGCGCAAGAAACTGCCCGGTTGACGCGATTTCCGGCGCAATCCGTGAAAAACACGTAATCAATCAGGACAAGTGTATCAAATGCGGCGCTTGTATCGACAATTGCTCGTTCAAAGCAATTATTAAGAAATAGGAGGAAGAACCGAGATGGCTGATATCAATCTGAAAATCAACGGACTGCCGGTAACCGTACCTGCGGGCACGACCATTCTGGAAGCGGCAAAATCCGTTGGCATAAAAATTCCGACCCTCTGCTTTCTCAAAGACATTAACGAGATCGGCGCCTGCCGGATCTGCGTTGTTGAGGTGAAGGGAGCCAGAAGCCTTGCCGCTTCCTGCGTCTACCCCGTAGCGGAAGGCATGGAGGTATTTACCAATACCCCCGCCGTAAGAAAATCCAGAAAAATGACTTTGGAACTGCTGCTTTCGGTTCACGACAGAAAATGTCTGTCCTGCTCCAGAAGCCAGAACTGCGAATTGCAGGCTCTCGCGCTGGAATACGGCATTGAAGACGCCGGAAGATTTGACGGCGTAAAACCGGAATACACCAAAGACGATTCCAATGCCTATCTTGTCAGAGACAACAATAAATGTATCCTCTGCCGCCGTTGTGTTGCGGTTTGCAGCAAAAATCAGGGCGCAGGCGTTATCGGCGCGAACGAAAGAGGTTTTGACACCAACATCGGCTCTGCGTTTGATATGGAACTCAAGGACGTTTCCTGCATCGGCTGCGGACAGTGCGTTGCCGTCTGCCCGACCGGCGCGCTTACCGAAAAGGACGATACCGATCTGGTATGGGATGCCATTGCCGATCCGGAAAAACATGTCGTCATCGCTCCGGCACCCGCCGTCCGGGTTACCCTCGGCGAATGTTTTGACATGCCGATCGGAACCAATGTGGAAGGTAAAATGGTCGCTGCGATGAGACGGCTTGGCGTTGACGCCGTTATGGATGTGGACGTTGCCGCCGATATCACGATCATGGAAGAAGGAACCGAATTTATCAACCGGGTTCAGAACAACGGAACGCTTCCTCTCATCACCTCATGTTCTCCCGGATGGATCAAATTCTGCGAACACTATTACCCAGAATTTATCCCGAATCTTTCCAGCTGCAAATCGCCGCAGGGAATGTACGGCGCGCTGATGAAATCCTATTATGCGGAAAAACAGGGAATCGACCCGAAAAATATCTTTGTCGTTGGCGTTATGCCCTGTACGGCGAAGAAATTCGAAAGAACCCGCGAAGGGTATTCGGTAGACGGTCTGCCGGATATCGACGCCGCCATCACAACCCGGGAACTGGCGAAAATGATCCGGAACGCCGGAATCAATTTCACCGCGCTGCCTGACGAGGATTTCGATCCGCTGTTCGGCGAAGCAACCGGCGCCGGCCACATCTTCGGCGCAACCGGCGGCGTAATGGAAGCCGCGCTCCGCACCGTGGTTGAAGTGCTGGAAAAGAAAGAGCTGGAAAAACTGGAATTTACCGAAGTCCGGGGTATGCAGGGCGTCAAGGAAGCGTCTTACAACGTTGCCGGCATGGAGGTAAAACTCGCGGTTGTTTCCGGAACGGCCAACGCAGCAAAACTGCTAGAGGAAATCAAAGCCGGAAAAGCAAACTATCACTTTATTGAAGTAATGGCCTGCCCCGGCGGCTGTATCAACGGAGGCGGTCAGCCGATCCACGATGCTTATACAAGAGCAAATACCGATATTAAGGGACTGCGCGCCGCCGCGCTTTACACCGCGGACGAAAAGGAAACATTGCGCAAATCTCACAACAGTCCGATTGTCAAGGAAATTTACGAAAATTATCTGGGAGAATGCGGCGGACATAAAGCACACCATCTGCTTCACACCTCCTATGTTCCCAGAAAGAAAAACTAAAGGACCGATAGTGTCCCCTTCTTCGGGGACACTATTTCTCATATTATACGACATACTTGTGACATATTTTGTTCATTTTTAAAGGATTGACAAAAACCGAATAAAATGCTACAATATATCTGTAGTATGACTCTACTATATCAGGAGGAAACGATAATGAAAAAATTCACTTCTCTTTTTGTGGTTGTCCTTCTTCTGGCAGCATTTTCCCTCTCTACCTTTGCAGCGGGAGACATCTATGCCAGCACGACAATCGAAGATGGTAAAATCGGAGACGTGTTTGCCGCAACCTCTGCTATGCAGTGGGATCCGAAAACAGTCGATGGCGTTCTCGATTTTGACAAAGAAGCGGCCACAACTTATTATACCACCCCGGATGAACTCAAAGGAAAAGTTCCGGCTGCTTATACCTGGAAAATGGATCTGTATCTTTATGGAACAGAAACCCAGGACGGAAACGGATCGGTTAACGGAAACACCAACAAATTCAAATATTACGATTCCAGTTTTATGTTCCGGTTCGGCGGAGAAAAAAACTGCTGTTTCTATGCGAAATACAATTTCAAACTGAAGCAGTACGAATTGATTTATCAGCCGAGAGACAAAAAGAAAGTTCTCGATCCGGAAGATCAGTGGATGCTGGAAGAAAAAGACCCTGAAGTTCTGGAACAGAAACTGATCACCCTGCCGGAAGAACTGACGATGAACGAATGGCACGAAGTTGTTCTTCAGATTTCGAAAAACGGTGAAGTCAGACTGTATGTTGACGACCAGATCAAACTGAAATATGTTGATAATATCCTTCAGGGCGAAATTAAAAGCAAAAAAACCGGCGAAGTAATTCAGACATTCCCGCTCACGGTTGACCCCAAATGCGATAATGCGAACAAAATCTTCACCAAATACAATCTTCAGCTGAAGATGGACAATATTATGCTTGCCGATTCGGAATATTATGATTTCCATACTTTTGACGAAAGCAGAACAACGGTTGTTGACGCAAAAGAATTTGAAGACGGCGCTATCACCAAATACTGCAAAAACTGCAACGAAGCCTGCGTAACGGTACTTCCGGCACTGGGATGTGCAGGACATATCGGCGGAACGGCAACCTGCACCTCAAAAGCAGTCTGCTCTAAATGCGGCGTAAAATACGGTCAGATGGCCGATCATGCATGGGGCTCCGATGTTGTTGTAGAATCTCAGGCAACGTCTCTGAAAGAAGGACGTTCCTATGTCACCTGCAGCGTTTGTGGCGCGAAAAAATATACCGTAACGATTCTGGATCCGAATAACCCCGACCCCAGCGATCCGATTTACAAAGACGGTTATGTTGTTCCCGCTCCGGGCGACAACGACGGTCAGAACAACGGCGATAACAATGCTGACCAGAATGGCAGCGACAAAAATGAACCGGATACGAACAAACAGCCCAATGGCGGCGGAAATAAAAAAGACGACAACAAAGCAAACCCCGGAACCTCCGACCTGGATGTTTTCGGACTTGCTGCTCTTGTCTCTGTTGCAGGACTTACCCTTGTAATCAAAAAGAGAGTATAAAAATAAAATTTTCAGAAAAAGAGGACGCCAAAACCGCGTCCTCTTTTTTCTATTCCCTTTCAGATAAAGCGCGTGGGCTATTCACATAAAAGTAACATTTTTTTTCAGGAAAATGCTTGCAATCAAAACGAAAATACGATATAATATATTTGTATAGGTTTCCCATGTTCCGCACCTTTCAGAGAATGCGGAAAAACGACTGATAGCCGCTCAAAGCGGCGGAATGGAGACAGGTATGAACGAAAGCAAGAAAAAAGCATTGGATATGGCAATTTCCCAAATTGAAAAAGATTTTGGCAAAGGTTCCGTTATGACGCTGGGAGAAAACGAAACCATGAATATTGACCATATTTCAACCGGTTCCTTTTCTCTGGACATTGCTCTTGGCATAGGCGGCGTTCCGAAGGGACGAATCGTAGAAATCTACGGGCCTGAAAGCTCCGGTAAAACCACGGTGGCTCTCCATATCGTTGCCGAAGCGCAAAAAACAGGCGGCGTTGCCGCATTTATCGATGCAGAACATGCGCTTGACCCGATCTATGCACAGAATCTCGGCGTAGATATTGATTCACTGCTGGTCTCTCAGCCGGACAACGGAGAGCAGGCGCTTGAAATTACAGAAACCCTTGTCCGTTCCGGCGCTATCGATGTGATCGTTATCGACTCGGTAGCCGCTCTTGTCCCCCGTCAGGAAATCGAAGGAGAAATGGGAGACAGCCATGTCGGCCTTCACGCCCGTCTGATGTCTCAGGCGCTTCGAAAACTGGCCGGAATCATCAACCGAACCTCCTGCGTTGCGATCTTTATCAATCAGCTCCGAGAAAAAGTCGGGCAGGCTTACGGAAACCCAGAAACCACAACCGGCGGCCGGGCGCTGAAATTCTATGCTTCGGTTCGTCTCGACGTCAGAAGGATTGAAACACTGAAAGTCGGAACGGAAGCCGTTGGTTCCAGAACAAAAGTCAAGGTTGTTAAAAATAAAGTGGCTCCCCCCTTTAAGGACGCAGAATTTGATATCATGTACGGCAAAGGCATTTCCAAAGAAGGCGAGGTTCTCGACAGCGCCGTAAAACTGGAAATTGTCCAAAAATCCGGCGGTTGGTTCTCCTACGGCGGCGAACGGCTCGGTCAGGGACGGGACAACGTAAAAAAACTGATAAAAAGCAAACCGGAACTGCGGCAGGAACTGGAAGAAAAAATCAAGGAAGCGCTCAGCACAACCGCTTCAGCAAAAGAGAAATCCAGTGAAGTCACAGCGGCAGTTAAGGCAGGAAAAAAAGGAAAATCAACAAAAAAGGCAGATATCAATGTCAACGCCGAAGACTTTGACACCGAAGACTGATGATGGAACCCTATATCAAATACGCAATTTATCTGTTGGAAAAGCGGGATTATTCCCGAAAAGACCTGATAAAAAAAATTGCTGAAAAATACCCGGAAGAACAGGCGGAAAAAGCTGCGGATTATTGCGAAGAACGGAGATATATTGACGACCTCCGCTACGCGCGCCGCCTGTGGGAACGATATTCCGAAAAATACGGAGAAAAAAGGATCCGCGAGGAGCTCTATAAACGGGGAATTGACCGGGAAACGGCACAGCAAGTGGAAGAAGAAATGACCGACCGGGAAAAAGAATGGGAAAAAACCGCTCTTCTTCTCCGGCAGAAAATGAGAAACCGGCCGTTTTCCGACAAAAAAGAAGAAAACAAAATCTATGCCTTTCTGGCAAGAAAAGGCTTCTCGTCCGAGATAATCGGGCAAGTAATCCGAGAATACAAAGAAGATAGCGAACAATATGATGAAGAATAAAACAATTAACAATATCGGCGTAATCTCGCTGGGATGCGCAAAAAACCGGGTAGACTGTGAAGTGATGATCCAGAAGCTTCTGGACGCCGGATATCAGTTATGCGACGATTACAACGCCTGCGATGCCATCATCGTCAATACCTGCGCATTCATCGGGCCGGCAAAAGAAGAGGCCGTCCAGAACATACTGGAAGCGGCTTCTTACAAAAGCTACGGGCTGAAAAAGCTGATTGTTACCGGATGTCTGGCACAGCGTTACGGTAACGAACTGATTCAGCTGATTCCGGAAATCGACGCAATGCTCGGCGTCAAAAACTTCGACAAAATCCTTGAAGCGCTCCGCGAAGAAAAAGCCCTGTCCGAAATTGCACCGCTCACCCTCCCCTCTCCGGAAGGCCCCCGGAGCCTGACGACAGAAAACTACTCCGTTTATCTGAAAATTGCCGAAGGCTGCTCCAACCGGTGCGCTTACTGCGTTATCCCGTCCATTCGGGGAGATTTTATGCCGCGGCGCGTAGAAAATATATTGCAGGAAGCGAAAGCACTTGCCCAAAACGGGGCAAAAGAAATCAATATCATTGCACAAGATATCACCCGGCATCCCGGTCTGATCGAAATCATAAAGGGAATCTGCGCCATTGATTCGGTTGCCTGGATTCGTCTTCTTTATCTGTATCCGGATGAGATTACCCCGGAACTGATCGATCTGATTGCAAAAGAAGAAAAAATCGTGAAATATATCGATATTCCATTGCAGCACGCGGCAAATCCGGTTTTAAAACGGATGAACCGGAGGGGAACGCAAAAAGACTACCGGAAGCTGATCGCCTCTCTCCGGAAGAAAATACCGCAGATGGCGCTCCGCACAACCTTTATCACCGGTTTTCCCGGTGAAACAAAACAGGATTTTGCCGACCTGTTTCAGTTTATCCGCGATATCCGTTTTCAAAATCTGGGGGTTTTCCCTTATTCCCGCGAAGAAGGAACCAAAGCCGCCGGTTACTGCGGTCAGCTGTCCGAAAAAACAAAACAGCGGCGGGCAGAACAGCTGATGCAGCTGCAATACGGGATTCTGGACGAAATCAACCAGACATTCGTAGGCAACACCTACACCGTTCTCTGTGAGGGAGAAGCCGAGATAGAAAGCACGGAAAAAAATCTCTATAAAGGACGCGCGTATTTCCAGGCGCCGGAAGTTGACGGCATGATTTATTTTACCTCGCCCCAACCCTGCAAAGCGGGAGAATTTTACCCTGTCACCCTTCTCAAATACGACTGCTATGACTTTTACGGTCAGGCGTTATGGAAAGAAAGCTGATGATATGAATATAAAAAAAATTCCAAACATCCTTTGTCTAATCCGCATTTGTCTGATTCCCTTTATCCTGCTCTTTTTGCTTGAAAATCCGCTTGTCAGCAGGATTCCGGCAACGGTAAGGATACTGACGGCCGGTTTGCTGTATGCCGCAGCCATGCTGACCGATCTTTTCGATGGAAAAATCGCACGGAAATACGACGCGGTTACCGATTTCGGCAAATTTATTGATCCGATTGCCGATAAAATGCTGGTTCTCAGTATTTTGCTTGCATTTGTAGATATGAAACTGATTTCCGCTGTTCCTGTTATTCTTGTCTTGGCCAGAGAATTTTTAGTGACCGGTCTTAGGCTTGCCGCTATGAATAAAGGAACGGTTGTTGCAGCCAATATCTGGGGAAAAGCAAAAACCATGACGCAAGCCATTTTGATCGGAATATCCTTTCTTTCGATGCTTGCCGCCTGTATTCTGGGCGACGGCAGCATCACTGCCTATCTGCTGAATCTTCCCGGCCTGCTTGCCTGGATCACCGCGGCCGTTACCGTTATATCCGGCATTACCTATGCCATTGAATGTAAAGAATTTATCAAATTATAATCCCCGCAAAAGAAAAAGAGAGAATGGTGAAATCGTATGCTTTTATATAATTCCATGACAAACAGAAAAGAAGAATTTGCTCCGGAAGGCGCGTCCGTTAAAATTTATGCCTGCGGACCGACTGTTTACGATTATTTTCATATCGGAAACGGACGTTCTTTTCTGATTTTTGATACTCTGAGACGATATCTGGAATTTAAAGGATATCAGGTCGAATTTGTTCAGAATTTTACCGACGTCGATGATAAAATGATCAACCGGGCCAATCAGGAAAAGATCTCCATCGGCCAACTGGCCGAACGTTTTATTTCCGAATATTATCATGACGCTGACGGCCTGAACATCAAGCGGGCAACGGTAAACCCCAGAGCGACAGAAAACATTGACCACATCATTGAAATGATCTCTGCGCTGATTGAAAAAGGGCATGCCTATCCCAGCGACGGAAGCGTTTATTTCCGGGTTCGGAGTTATCGGGAATACGGCAAACTTTTCAAACAGTCGATTGAAGACCTGGAAGCCGGCGCGCGCGTCAATGTAGATGAAAAAAAAGAAGATGCGCTGGATTTTGCGCTCTGGAAAAAAACAAAACCGGGAGAACCGTACTGGGAATCTCCCTGGGGGCTCGGCAGGCCGGGCTGGCATATTGAATGCAGTGTTATGGCCAAACAATTCCTCGGAAACACCATTGATATCCACTGCGGCGGAAACGATCTAAAATTCCCCCACCACGAAAATGAAATCGCCCAATCCGAATGCGCCAACGGCTGTCTTTTCTCAAAATTCTGGTTCCATGTCGGGTTTGTCAATATTAACAATGAAAAAATGAGTAAATCAAAAAATAACTTCTTTACCGTCCGGGATCTTTCCTCTGTTTACGGCTATGAGCCGCTCCGGTATTTCGCGATTTCCGCCCATTACAGAAACCCGATCAACTATGAACCGGACATCATTGAGCAGGCAAAAGCCTCACTGGAACGCCTTTACAACTGCGCCGATAATCTGGATTATCTGGCGGAAAACGCCGTCTCGGAAGACCGTGGCGAAAAAATACTCGAAAATTTTGACGCTTACCGGACAAAGTTTACCGAAGCAATGGACGATGATCTGAACACGGCAAACGCCCTTTCCGTTTTGTTTGATTTTGCAAAGGAAATCAATATCACGGTTTCCGACGCCTCTTATGCAAAAGAATTTTATCAGAAACTCAAAGAAAAGTTTGTTTCGCTTTGCCGCGTGCTCGGTCTGCTTTATAACCAGGGTAAATCTTCTATTGATGAAGAAATCGAAGCCCTGATTGCCCAGCGGCAGGCCGCAAGGAAAGAAAAAAATTTCCAAAAAGCCGACCAAATCCGCGATCAGCTGAAAGACATGGGCATCACGCTCGAAGATACACCGACCGGAGTAAAATGGAAAAAAGCCTGACGAAAATTAAAGGGATCGGCGTCAAACGGGCAGAAATCCTCCACGCCATGGGGATCAACACGACCGACGATCTGCTTGGCTTTCTTCCGCGGGATTATCTGGATTTGACGAAAATTACGCCGATTTCCGAAATGGAAGCCGGAGAAACCGTGCTGTTATCCGGCACGGTTTCTTCTGATATCAAAACCCGCAGAATCAAAAATATGACGATCTATACCTTTGATGTGCAGGACGAAAGCCCTGAAACGTTCGGAAAACCGGATACGGTGCGGGTAACGCTGTTCAATCAAAAATATACGGCAGAAAAACTTTTCAAAGGAAAAAGAATCTATCTTTACGGAAAAGCAGAAGTATTTGGCCGTTTTGCCGATCTGAAAAGCCCGGTAGTGGAAACAGACTGGGAACCCGGCCTGCGGGCGATTTATCCCCTGAAGGCAGGAATCAGCCGGAAGCTGATCAGCAATTCCGTTAAATGCCTTCTTTTCGGTTCTGCCGCTCCCCTTCCGCAGGAAAGAGAAAAAGCGCTTGAAAAAATTGAAATAGAAGACGTCCTGCCGGAAAACCTCCGGAAAAAATATTCTCTCTGCAGCGCCGGACAGGCTTATCTGGACATTCATTTTCCGTTTGATTATTCACAGGTAGAATCGGCAAGAAAACGGCTGGCTTTTGAAGAATTGCTGTTCTTTCAAATCTGCCTGAAAATGATGAAAAAAAGAATTCAGCAGCAGGCAGCGCCCCAAATGAAAACCCAAAGCCTATCTGCGTTTTTCTCGGCGCTTCCCTTTTCTTTAACGGAAGCGCAGCGGCGGGTCATCAACGAAGCCATGGAAGATATGAAAAAAAACGTCCCGATGTCGCGCGTTGTTCAGGGAGACGTAGGCAGCGGAAAAACAGCCGTTGCGGCGGCGCTCTGTTATTTCGCCTTTCAAAACGGCGGGCAGGCCTGCCTGATGGTTCCGACGGAGATTCTGGCAATTCAGCACTACAATGACTTATCTCCTCTTTTAGAAACTTTTCATATCGCAGTCGCACTGCTGACAGGCAGCACCCCGGCAAAAGAAAAAAAACAAATCAAACAGGCGCTGGCCGAAGGAAATATTCATCTGCTGATCGGAACACATTCTTTAATTGAAGAAGATGTTCTGTTTCAAAACCTGGTGTTGGCCGTGACAGACGAACAGCACCGTTTCGGCGTAAACCAGCGAGCCAGACTTTCGGCAAAAGGAAAAAACGGCAAAGCGCCGCATGTATTGGTTATGTCCGCTACGCCGATTCCCCGCAGCCTTGCCATGATTTTATACGGTGACATGGATATTTCCGTAATCGATCAGCTGCCGCCCGGGAGACAAAAAGTATCTACTTTTCTTCTCCATTCAGAATACAACAGAAAAATGTACCGCTATGTTGCCGATCAGGTAAACGAAGGAAACCAGGCCTATGTGGTCTGTCCGCTCGTTGAAGAAAGCGATAATGAGAATCTGAAAGCTGTAGAAAGCTTTGCGGAAGAATTACAAAAAGAATATCTGCCGCCGGAACAGGTAAAAGTGGCCTATCTGCACGGGAAAATGCCGGCCAAGCAAAAGGATCAGATCCTGAAAGATTTTTCGGAAAATAAAATCAATCTGCTGGTTTCCACTACAGTAATCGAAGTCGGGGTCAATATTCCAAATGCCACAGTCATGATTATACAAAACGCAGAACGTTTCGGCCTATCCCAGCTGCACCAGCTGCGGGGCCGCGTTGGAAGAAGCAGCAAAAAATCGTATTGTTTTCTGATTTCCGATACCAGAAACGAAGCAACGCTGGAACGGCTTCAGGCCTTTTGCCAGACCAACGACGGATTTCTGATCAGTAAAAAAGACCTGGAACTGCGGGGGCCCGGTGATTTTTTCGGAAGCAGACAACACGGTCTTCCGCCGTTCCGCATTGCCGATCTGGTTCAGGATATGCATCTGTTTCTTTCCGCAAAAGAAGCGGCCGAAGAGATTATGAAAAACCCGGAATGGCATAAACAACCGGAAAATCAATTGCTGAAACAAAAAGCCGCACGGATTTTTATTCAGGCGGAAACTCAAAATACGATTTGATAATTACAATCATGCCGCAGTCAGCGGCGGGGGGAAATGATTCTATGAAAGTACTGATTCTTTCCTGCGGAACCGGAGGAGGACACAATGCCGCCGGCCGGGCGATCGAAGAAGAATTTTTACGTAGAAATATCGACTGCACCATGAAAGATTTTCATGAACTGACGTCCAGGAACACGGCAAAAAAAGTGAAGAATATCTATTTATGGAGCACCATGAAAGCGCCGTTTGTCTTTAAATATGCGTATAAAGCGGGAGCGAAAATATCCTCAAGCAAATATAAATCACCGGTGTATGCAGCCAATATTTTCAACGCGCCAAAACTCAAACAGTATATCGAGGAAAACGGGTATGACGCGATTGTAACCCCGCACCTCTTCCCTGCTGAAACGCTGACAAGAATCCGCAAAAAGAATCAGATAGCCTTCAAAACCTTTTTTATCGCAACCGACTATACCTGCACTCCTTTCACAGAGGAAACCGAATCCGATTATTATTTTATCCCTCACCCGGCATTAGAACAGGAATATATCAGCCGCGGCATCCGCCGGGAAAAACTTGTTTCGTTCGGAATTCCGGTTTCCGGGAAATTCGGCGCGGAAATAAAAAAAGAAACGGCAAGAAAAGAACTTTCTCTGCCCCAGGAAAAACCGATTTATCTTATCATGTCGGGAAGCATGGGTTACGGAGATATCGGAGAGATGATTTACCAGCTTTCTGAAGAAACCGAAAAAGACGCCTACATCCTTGCCGTAACCGGAGAAAACCAACCGCTGAAAAAAGAGCTGGAACAACGCTTTACAGACGATAAAAAAGTAACGGTTCTTGGATATACCGATCAGGTAGCGCTGTATATGAAAGCAGCCGATGCGGTTTTCACAAAGCCAGGAGGACTTACCTCAACAGAAGCAGCGGCAAGCCGAATTCCTATTGTGCACACCAAACCCATTCCCGGCTGCGAAGACAAAAACTGCGCTTTTTTTGAGAATTTAGGCATGTCGGTTTTTTATGACGGAAAAAATATGAAAAAAATTGTCGAAACCCTGAATCGATCAAAAGAAGCTATGCTGAAAAGCCAGGGAAAAAATATTGACCCGAAATCCGCCGAAAAGATATGCGATTTTATCGAAAAACAAATGCAGTAATCCATCGTTTCAGAAAAAGAAAGGAGACAACCTATGATTGTAAAAGAAATTGCGCTTGTCCTGCTCGGCTATCTTTCCGGAAGCATGCTTTTCTGCAAATGGTTTCCTAAAAAAATCCGGGGAATCGATGTTGCTGCGCTAAGCGATGACCATAACCCGGGAACTGCCAACACTTTTAAGCAGGCAGGAATCGGGATTGGAATCCTGTGTCTGATTTTTGAACTGTCAAAAGGAATTGTACCCGTACTGTCGGCCATTCTTGTCTGCGGATATGAAGCGGTTTTGTTCCCGCTGATTATGGCGGCGCCGGCAATCGGCCATGCCTTTCCGCTTTTCAATAATTTCTGCGGAGGAAAAGCCATTGCCGTCACATTCGGCGTTTTGATCGGCCTGGCGGCGGTGGAACCCTTCCCCCTGATCCTTCTCTGCGGGCTGTACTTATTTTTCTCGCTTGTTGTTATTATCGACCCGAATGAAAAACGAACGATGACCACCTTTTTTCTGTTTGCAGCCGGCAATATGCTTATGTTCTGCCTTGGCAGACTGAAAGCAACGGTTGCCGTTGGATGCCTTTGCCTTTCGCTCGTTGTTCTGCATAAAAACAAGGGAAAAGAATTGGTGACCTTCAAAGACATGCGTCTGGCATTTTTTAAAACAGACAAATAAACAGGAGAAAAACGATGAAACAAAATATAGAATTTTGTACCTGTACACAAACCAAATGCCGCTGGCATCCGAAAAATCATACCGATGGATGCACACCGTGCATTCAAAAAAACCTAAAAAACGGTGAAATCCCAAGCTGCTTTTTTAACCTGACCGGGAAAGCCAATCAGCGAAAGGGCGATACCATCGAAGATTTTGCAAAGCTGGTTCTGGAAAAATAAAAATTACAGTAAGTAAAAAAAATCGGAGGAACCGTTTCATTCCTCCGATTCTCATTATCCCCACTCGACAAATCCTATTTGGGGCTGTACTTTCAGTGCTTTCACAGACATAACATTTCATGTTGATTTCCAGGGTATTCAGCAATAAAAGATGTCTCGCAAAACTGGAACTTATCGTTCCTTTACCATAACATAATTTGTTAGATAAGTTCCCTGCCGTTTTGCCTGTTGTTCCTTTACAACTTGATAGCCTCTCTTTTCAAAAAAAGGTCTTGCTGTAACAGAAGCGTGTGTTATTATATTGCCTTCAACTGCCAGTTCCAGTTGATTGCAAATAGCAGTTGCTATCCCTCTTCCTTGATAATTAGCATGAACAAATAGACGGTCAAGGTAACCCGTTTTATCTATATCACCAAAACCGACAATAACATTATTTTCAACAGCGACAATACTATAATGTTCTTGTAGTGACTGATTCCATTTTTCTAAATCTACTTCTCCTGTTGCCCATACATCAAGTTGTTCTTTTGTATAGTCTTTTACATTAACAGTATGAACTGTATTATAAAACAGCTCTGTACATTCTCTGCAATCTGATTGCTGGTATTTTCTAATTTCCACTTTTTTATACGCCCCTTTTATCTTCAAATTCCGATTTTATCGCTCTCTTTATAACAGTAAAGTAAAAAAAAGCCATCCGTTGAACGGATGGCTTTTTCAATGATAAAAAACTTATTTCAGACGGTCTTCAAACGCGGCGAGCTGTTTCAGAAGCTCTTCCGGCATTCTCTCACCGATCTTATCATAGAAGCCCTTGAGGTTCTCAATATCTTCTTTCCAGAGATTCTTGTCAACAGAAAGCAGTTCTTTCAAAACATTGATGTCAACGCCTTCCGCTTCCAGGCCGGAAATATCGATATCTTCCGGTTTCGGCAGATAACCGATCGCACTTTCATCCGCATCCTTTTTGCCGGCGCATCTGTCAAGAATCCAGAGAAGAACACGCATGTTATCACCGAATCCCGGCCAGATGAAGTGACCTTCATCATCGGTTCTGAACCAGTTAACATTAAAGATTTTCGGCGGATTGGGGATTTTTTTGCCCATTTCAATCCAGTGAGCAAAATAATCGCCCATATTGTAACCGCAGAACGGAAGCATTGCCATCGGGTCTCTTCTGACAACGCCGACAGCGCCGGAAGCAGCCGCAGTTGTTTCAGAAGCCATAGCAGAACCGACGAAGACGCCATGATTCCAGTCGAACGACTGATAAACCAGCGGAGCGGTTTTTGCTCTTCTGCCACCAAAGATAATCGCATCGATCGGAACACCGGTCGTGCTGTTGAATTCAGAAGAAATGCAGGGGCAGTTGACGGCTCTTGCGGTAAAGCGGGAATTCGGATGCGCGCCTTTTTCGCCGAGAGAAGCATCCCATTTTTCGCCTTTCCAGTTAAGCGCATTGGTCGGCGGCGTCTTGTTCAGGCCTTCCCACCAAACGGTATTATCGTCAAGATTATGAACAACGTTGGTAAAAATCGTATCTCTTTCTGTGGTATGCAGCGCGTTGGGGTTGGATTTGAGGTTGGTTCCCGGGGCAACGCCGAAGAAACCGTTTTCAGGATTCATCGCCCACAGTCTACCGTCCGGACCGATCCGCAGCCAAGCGATATCATCACCGACGCACCATACTTTATAGCCTTTTTCCTGAAGGAATTTCGGCGGAATCAGCATAGCAAGATTGGTTTTGCCGCAGGCAGAAGGAAATGCTGCGGTAACATAATGAATTTCCCCGTTGGGATATTCAATTCCCAGAATGAGCATATGTTCAGCAAGCCAGCCTTCATTATGCGCAAGAAAAGAAGCAATACGCAGCGCGAAACATTTTTTACCCAAAAGAACATTTCCGCCGTAACCGGAGTTAACCGACATGATGGTGTTATCTTCGGGGAACTGAACGATATAACGGTTTTCTTCGTCCAAATCTTTCTTTGCATGAAGACCTTTTACAAATTCCGCGCTGTCGCCCAGAGCGTCGACCACTTCTTTGCCGACCCGGGTCATAATCAGCATGTTCAGAACAACGTAAATCGAATCGGTCAGTTCAAAACCGATCTTCGAGAACGGAGAACCGATAACGCCCATGCTGTACGGAATCACATACATCGTTTTTCCCTGCATGGAACCATCGTAAAGCGCGTACAGCTTTTCATACATTTCTTTCGGATCGCACCAGTTATTGGTATTTCCTGCGTCTTCTTTCTTCGAAGTGCAGATAAAGGTTCTTCCCTCTACGCGAGCAACGTCGTTTACTGCCGTTCTGTGCAGATAGCAGCCGGGAAGTTTTTCCTGGTTCAGTTTGATCATTTCGCCGGTGGAGCAAGCTTCTTCCCGCAGGGCTTCCGCCTGTGCATCGCTGCCGTCGATCCAAACGACTTTATCGGGTTTGGTAAGGGCTTTCATTTCTTCAAGCCAGTTCAATACCGCTTTGTTTGTTGTCATAGAAAACACCTCGTATAACATGATATTGTTCAATTTAGGTTCTGAAAGAAACCTTCAATATCACCGATCTGGAAAGCCAAATCTTTTACATTATCATTATAGCAAAGGCTTCCGGAATTTTCAAGGTCTTTTTTGTAACAGTTTTCAAACAAAATCCGCCTATTCCGCCGGTCAAAACCTAACTGCATGATAAAATTTTAACAGACTCCGGTTTCAACAGAATTTAACCCGAAATTATCCATAAAAATAAAAGCCCCCCGCCGTTTTGTGGCGGAAGGCTTTTGGGAGTATACATCTATAGATCCAGTTCGGAAAGCAGGATTTTCCGGCCGTTCTCTTCCCGGCTGCGAAGACCGAGAATCACCAGTTTCATCAATTCCACCGTTTCTTCAAAGGGAAACGGTTCTTCGCCGGTACGAAGCCAGTGAACAAACAAATCCAACTGCTTTTTAAAAGCGTAATAGGAATCGCCGTCATCAATATACCGCGTGCCCTTTGTACCGATTATCAGCGTTCCCGCGCCGGCCATATGCAGGTTCTGCGCAATATCTACCCGGCAGCCGCTCTGATGTTCCAGATGAACCGAAGTCTGTTCATAGGTTCCGGTATTCTGAACCGAAAGGAAACCCGGTCCCAAAAGAGGATATACCGCCTCCAGCGCATGAATTCCGTAAGTCTCGTATTTCTTCGGCATCGGCTGGCAGATATAAACCAAATCGCCGAGTTCATAATGGCTGCGGTAAAAAGGCTCCATTTCCTTGCAATACCGCATCGAAGAGGAGGAAAGAAAATGCGCGCCGTTTTTCCGTTTGTTCAGAAACCAGCGAAGATCCTCTTCCCTGTTTACCAGAGGTTTATCAATAAACATCGGTATTCCCGCATCCAGAAACGGCTTGCAGCGTTGTACATGTTCATCGCCGGCGTCGGTTGCACAGATAACGGCGTCAACCTGCCCGATCATCGCAAGCGGATCCTCTACGACATTCGGAATATTCGAAGCTTTCGCAATTTTTTCGGCTTCGTCTCTATCGGCGTAACCGGTGCAGCAAATATGCGTGATATGCGCCCCTTCTATTCCGAACGTATGCGGCGGCTGCTTGGAAAGATACTCCGGGATGACCGGAAACGGACAATCTTTCATCGCGACCGGATCAAAGCCGTTCAGCATAGCGCTCCAGGAATAAGGATGACCGTTGCCCTCGGTCATGCCGAGAATTCCGATTTTCAGTTCTTTCTGTCCCAAAGGAAAACTCATGGTTCCATTCACTTCTTTCTGTATCTAAATCAATTTTTCGGCCGGGAAAGGACCTCCATAATTTTCGGAATATTAACATTTTCAAAAGTTTTCCGGATATCATCAAGCGTTTTTTCGGAAATCCTGCGGCTTTGAAAATGTCGAATATCACTACGAACCTGCTCTTCGGTATCCGCACCGATCACAAGACTTGCAACCCCGTCAAGATCACGGATAAAGGCGATGGCCAGCTCCGCCACAGTCATGCCTTCCCGCTCGGCATATTCCCGGATTTTCCGGATCGGACCGGCGGCATAATCGATCAGATCCCGGTCGGTAAACCGCTCCGGATCCATAAAAAACAGCCCCTGCATAAAAACGCTGCGGACAAACACCGTGACCCCGCGCTCTTTTAGCCGGGAAATATAACCCTTCTGAATCAGGCGCTGGTCAAAAATACTCATCGGCACCTGGGTCGAAGTAAAAACATCATAACGCAGCATATTATCGAGATCCTCTCCGGTATAAACCGAAACGCCGACCGTATCGGTCAGTCCCCGCTTGACCAGCGACTCCATGACCGGCACAATCCGGTCGCCATAGGCAATCAGGTTTTTCGCTGCGTGCAGCATAAGATTGTCAACCTTTTTAAGACCGAGCTTTTCCAGGGAAGTCTCTGCGCTCCGAATAATTTCTCGTTCTATCTGAACCGGCTCAAATGCGGTGACATCCGGAATTTTCGTTGTAATATACGTAATTTTTCCTTAATACTGATAAAAAAAACGGCCGAGAACTTCTTCCGAATTCCCGTAGACACGGGCGGTATCAATCGAAGAAATCCCGTTATCCAAGGCGGCGGAAAGCATGGAAAAACTTTTTTTTTCGTCCGGCTGACCGCAGGTATTGTTGATGCCATAATTCATGCCAAGCTGAACCGTGCCAAGCGACATACGGGAAATGTTTTTTCCGCCGACAGTAACAAAATCCATCCTCCCCACCTACCTTTTGCAATCTTTATCGCCGCAGGACCCGACAATTCCCAGATAATAATCCGAAAGAGCAACAACATCCGCACCGAGACTGATATAGGTATAACCCAGATCAACAAGTTCATCCATATTGCCCGGCCCGCCGACCGTACCGGCAAATTTTCCGTATTTGCGCGCCGTTTCAGCAATCCGTTTTCTTGTTTCGGCAATCTTCGGGTTTGAAAAATCATTCGGGCAGCCGATTCCCTGGCTGAAATCCGCAGGACCGAAAAAAATCATATCAATACCGGGAAGCGCACAAATCTCCTCTAATTCGTCCAGCGGTTCCGGATCCTCAATCTGAACAATCACCAACCGCTGTTCATTCGCCTGACGGAGATATTCATCGGCATCGACCAAACAGTATTTACCGTCGGCATTGCCGCCGTCAAGCGGCCGCCGGCCGATCGGATGAAATTTGGTATAATACACAATTTTTTTTGCTTCTTCCAGGCTCATCAAATGCGGCACCATAATCGCCGCGGAATCGGCCTCCAGCGGATTGACCAGATCGCTGTAGCTTCCCCGCTTTACCCGGGTAACCACATCACAGTCATAATTTTTCGCTGCCCGAACGGCGTTCTCAATAAAAGACAGATCGTTTGAAATATGCTCCAGATCAACCCAGATACTGTCAAACCCGCACATAGCGGCAAGTTCCGCGTTGCGAAGATCGCTTAAATTAAGTTTGATTCCGGTTGCGACTTTCCCGCTTTTCATCCGGCGGAGAATCCGGCTTTCTCTCATCTTCATATCCTTCTTCCTCCTTTTTATTTTGCGGAATATCCGCCGTCAAGCGGAATAACCGCGCCGGTCATGTAAGCCGAAGCATCAGAAGCCAGATAAACCAGAAGTCCCATCACGTCGGTATCGTTGGCCATCCGTTTCAAAAAGGTCGCGGCATAATATTTTTCCAGGAATTTCGGATCCTGCCGGTTAAAAAATCCACCCAGTGCAATGCAGTTGCAGCGCACCTGCTTCGTTCCGTAATAAGAAGCAATCAGCCGGGTCAGATTGTGCATGCCGCCCTTATGGAAAAAGTAGTCCGGCGCACCCGAAGCGTCCATTTCAGGCAGCCCTTGATACAACGTATCGTTCGACCCCAGATTTCCCATATACGAACCGATATTAATAATGCTGCCGCCTCCGATCTCCGCCATATGATTGCCGAAAGCCCGGGTAATCATAAACAAACCGGTCGCGTTGATATGCATACTTTGTTCAAAATCATTGATATCGCCGTTAAAATCGCCCATTTTCCGGAAAACCGAATTATTCACCAGAATATCAACTTTTCCGAATTTCTGAACCATCCGGTCCCGAAGCGCAAGAATGCTCTGTTCATCCCCCTGATCGTAGCTGTCGGCATAAACGTTATCCATTCCCTGCGCTTTCAATTCTTCCACAAAGTCCTGATTGGCTTTCAGGTTTCGGGAGGCCGTGCAGACAGAGGCGCCGGCCTGCGCCAGCCCGATCACCATCTGACGTCCGTAATTTCCGCTTCCGCCGGTAACCAGCGCTACTTTTCCTGTCAGTTTAAATTGATCGAGTATATTTTTCATA
>CAOJUB010000016.1 GCA_948443805.1 uncultured Clostridia bacterium
AAGATATTTTCAGCCGGAATTGCCGATTCGGATAGGGAGCGTTCCACACCCGATACCGATATACCGTCTGACGGTACATCTTTGAGCATAGGGGACAGAAAAAAATACCGTAGCCGCTTTTTATTGCAGACTACGATATTTTTTCTGTCTTTTTGTGGTAATGAAGTTTCTGTAAAATATTGCTGACAGGACAAAATCCTGTATTTTCAGGAAAAATGTACGATTTTGATTTCCTGTTACAGCATTTCTTCCTGTGTTTGCCGTTTCCATTCACAATTCTGGTTCTGGCAGCGGGTGCTGTCCATACAGATTTCATTTTTCGGTTCCAGATTGCTGATTTTAAAAACTACATTTTGTTTGGCCGAAGGGCAATATTTTTTCTTAATGTTGAAATCCTGTTTTCCGTCCATAACCATCATTCCTTCAATCATAGTTTACTATTATATTATGTAAAACTTCGAATATAATATACTGGGGGAAAAAAACGGCTTTTCCATATTGTGTATTTTACAATATGGAAAAGCTTGTTTTTTTATTCTGAAATACCGTCTAAATCCGGAGTTTCTTTAGGAACAATTCGAATTGCAACATGATTTGGCAAACATAGGATGCTTTCGTTAGGCTGCGAAATTCGCCCGGAATTTTCACAGATTTTATCTGGGCAAGGCATGTCTTTGACAAAAACGGCGCCATTTTCTATCTGAAGCATTCCACCGCAGTCAAGCGGGATTTGCTGATTCTGTACAAAAGAATATCGTTGCTTCTGATCCTTCTGTATGACTAAAATTTCCTGCTCCGGTTGCTTTTTTTGAAAAGGAATAAAAACCGAAAGAGAGACAAGAAGTAAACACAGGACTAAAATGATATCTGCCGGACGGATTCCTGTTTTTTGCAAAAGATTCATTTTGTTTCCTGATTTTGGTTCTTAAATGCTGTCGCCATCATCAGTTTGAGACGATTAATCTGGTTGACTTCGCTGGCTCCTGGATCGTAGTCGATCGCTACGATATTGGCTTGCGGATTGCGTTTCCGGATTTCTTTTATCATGCCTTTTCCTGTGACGTGATTCGGCAGACAGGCAAAGGGCTGGACGCAAACGATATTGGGAATTCCTTCTCTGATCAGTTCCAGCATTTCTGCTGTCAAGAACCATCCTTCACCGGTCATATTGCAGAGCGAAAGGATTTCTTTTGCGCCATCGGCAAGCCGGTAAATATCGGATAATTGTCCGTATTCCGGATTTTGAGCAAGAAGGTGTTTGACCGGTTTCAGATAATGATCCAAAAATTTCAAAAGCGCCTTTGCTACCAGATAATGGGAGTAACTTCCGGAAAGTTCTTTATACTTTGTCATGCTTTGGATGGCAAAATATAAAAAGAAATTTAGCAAATCAGGCTGATAGGCTTCGCCGCCTTCTTTTTCTATATTCCGGATGATATCGTTATTTGCCAGTGGATGATATTGGACAAGAATTTCACCGACAATTGCAACTCTCGGTTTATTCCGTTCGCCGATTTTTACCGCTTTGAAATCGGCAAGCATTTCCGAACAGATTTTTTTGATCAGACTGGCTTTTCCTGAAACAACAGCTTCTCTGCATTTGCCGATCCATTTTTCATAAAGCCGGTCGCTTTCTCCCGGATTTTTTTCATAGGGGCGGGTGCGCAGCCAGAGCCTGACCAGAAAATCGCCGTAAATGATACCGAAAGCCAGATCTTTGAAAAGGGGAAGGGTTAGTTTGAATCCCGGATTCTTTTCCAGACCGACAACATTGAGTGAAAGAACCGGTATCTTTTCAAATCCGGCATCTTTGAGCGCTTTTCTGAGAAATCCGATATAGTTTGTCGCACGGCATCCGCCGCCGGTCTGGGTAATGATTACAGTGGTGTTCTCCAGATCATATTCACCGGATTGCAGCGCTTCAATCAGCTGCCCAACAACAATGATCGATGGATAACAGGCGTCGTTGTTGACATATTTTAATCCAACGTCTACGGCATGTTTCGTCGGTTGCTTGAGCACTTTAAAATTATATCCGTATTTGTTGAAAACTGCTTCTAAGAGTTCAAAATGTGCCGGCGCCATTTGCGGTGCCAAAATAGTATGGCGCTGTTTCATTTCTTTGGTGAACGGAATATGTTTTATCGCATAGGAAGAAGGGGCTTTTTCATTTTCGGTCTCGTTTTTTTCTTCTTGTACACGTTCTCTGTCTTCTACCGCGGAGATCAGGGAACGGAGCCGTATTCTTGCCGCAGAAAGATTATTTACTTCATCGATTTTAAGCAGTGTGTATAGTTTTCCTCTCTGCTGCAGAATTTCGGCGACCTGATCCGTTGTCACGGCGTCGATTCCGCAGCCGAAAGAGTTCAGCTGAATCAGTTCAAGATCTTTATGTTTTGAGACAAAGTCTGCTGCGGCATACAGGCGGGAATGGTAAGCCCACTGGTCAACGATCCGCAGCGGCCGCTGAATATTGGCCAGATGGGAAATTGAATCTTCTGTCAAGACCGCAAATCCAAAGGAGGAAATCATCGAGTGAATCCCGTGATTGATTTCCGGATCGACATGATACGGTCTTCCTGCAAGGACGATTCCTTTGGTTCCTGTCTGCTGAATGTATTCCAGTGCATCTTCACCGGCTTTCCGAACATCGGCACGGCATTGGTCTGCTTCTGCAAAGGCCGCCTGAACCGCCGCCGAGGTTTCTGCCGGAGATATCTGAAATTCTTTTTCAAACATATCGCAGATGTGCGCCAGAAGCTTTTTCCTGTTATCCAGAGCAAAAAACGGGGCTATAAAGCGGATATTTTTTTCTTTGATCGTTTCTACATTATTCTTGATTACTTCCGGATAGGAGGTAACGATCGGACAGTTGTAGCAGTTTCCGGCCGCCTGTATTTCTTTATTTTCATAGACAACTCCGGGATAAAAAATGGTTTTGACTCCCTTTTCTATCAGATTTTCAATATGGCCGTGAACAATTTTTGCCGGGTAACAGGCTGATTCCGAAGGAATGGAATCAATCCCTTTCGTATATAGTTTCTTTGATGAATCGTCAGAAAGAATGACCCGGAATTTCAGTGTGGTCAGCAGCGTGAACCAGAACGGATAGTTTTCGTATTGATTGAGTACTCTCGGAATACCGATTTCTCCGCGAACAGCATCGTCCGCTGAAAGCGGGGTATAGCCAAAAAGTCTTTTATATTTATAATCATAGAGATTCGGCGCGCTGTTTTTCTTTTTTTCAACGCCTTCACCTTTTTCGCAGCGATTTCCGGAAATAAAGCTTTTCCCATCATTGAACCGGGAAATGGTCAGCAGACAGTTATTGGTGCAGCCGCCGCATCTCCGGATCGAATTTTTTACCTGAAACGCTTCGAGCTCTTCCGGAGAAATCAGGTCGGAGACCGGTGGCTTTTCTGCTGTTTTTTGTTTTTCATAGGATTTTTTTGCCAGCAATGCCATACCGAAAGCACCCATCAATCCGGCAATGTCCGGACGAACGGCATTTCTTCCGGATATTTGTTCGAATGCGCGAAGGATTGCATCGTTATAAAAGGTGCCGCCCTGTACAATAATTTTTTCGCCCATTTCGGCCGGATCTTTTATTTTAATTACCTTTTGCAGCGCATTTTTGATAACCGAGTAGGAAAGACCGGCGGATATATCGGCAACGGTTGCACCGTCTTTTTGTGCCTGTTTAACTTTTGAGTTCATAAATACCGTACAGCGGGACCCTAAATCGATCGGTGATTTAGATTGCAGGGCTTCTTTGGCAAAATCGGCGACCGAGAGCCCGATCGATTTGGCGAAGACCTCAATAAACGAACCGCATCCGGAAGAGCAGGCTTCGTTTAACATAATGCTGTCAACCGCACCGTTTTTGATCCGGATACATTTCATATCCTGCCCGCCGATATCCAAAATAAATTCCGCACCGGGGAGAAAAAATTCCGCGGCTTTGCAGTGGGCGATGGTTTCAACCTGGCCGATATCAAAGCCGTAAGCGGTCTGTAAAAGTTTTTCGCCATAACCGGTTACGCCGGTATAGACGAGATTTGCGGTTTTGGGAATTTGTTGATGCAGCTCTTTCAGAATCCCTTTTACGACTTTCAGCGGATTGCCGTTATTATTTCCGTAATAAGACCAGAGAAGCCTCCCTTCGGTGTCGATCAGGGCAGCTTTTGTGGTTGTTGATCCTGCGTCCAGACCCAGATAGCAGTCTCCGTTGTATGTCTGAAGGTCTGCGGTTTTTGCTTTTGCCTGTGCATGTCTTTCCGAAAAATTCCGGTATTCTTCCTCATTTTCAAACAGCGCCGGCAGAATGCCGATTTTTTCGCTTCCGCCGTGTTTGACGGCGTCGGCTTTTGCCATCATTTCGGAAAACTGGATCGGATCGGTTTTTTTCCCGAGTATTGCGGCTCCCATGGCGACAAATATATGGGAATTTTCAGGAACGATAATATTTTCCGGCGCAAGTTTCAGCGTTTCGATAAAACGCTGTCTCAATTGCGGCATGTAATAAAGCGGTCCGCCGAGAAAAGCAACGTTTCCCTTAATCGGTTTTCCGCAGGCAAGCGCGCTGATTGTCTGGGTGACAACCGCCTGAAAAACCGAGACGGCAATATTGGCTTTGGAAGCGCCTTCATTCAGAAGGGACTGAATATCGGTTTTGGCGAAAACACCGCAGCGGGCGGCGATCGGATAAATTTCGGTGTAATTTTCCGCCAGAGCGTTCAGCCCGTCCGCATCGGTTTGCAGGAGCGAAGCCATCTGGTCGATAAACGAGCCGGTTCCGCCGGCACAGGTTCCGTTCATCCGTTGTTCGGGTGACGCTTCAAAATAAGTGATTTTTGCGTCTTCACCGCCAAGTTCTATCGCAACGTTGGTTCCGGGAGCAAAGGTCTCTACGGCTTCTGTTCCGGCTATGACTTCCTGAACAAAATGGATGCCGGTTTCGTTCGCCATGCCAACTCCGCCTGATCCGGTCATGGATACAGTGGTCAAAATATCTCCCATGATGTCATAACATTCTTTCATCACCTGAAGAATCGTATTTCTTACATCCGAGAGATGCCGTCTGTAGCAACTGAACTGGATTTCGTTCTTCTCATTCATGACAATTAACTTTACGGTGGTTGAACCGACGTCAATACCGGTATAATACATAAATCTATGTCCTCCTTATATTTCCGTCCGCCGGAAAAACAGTGTTTGGTTATTGATAAAAATGGGAGATAAAATCAGTCTACATTATATCATAAATAAAGAATGAATTCAACTCTTTTCTCCAAAAATTGGCAAAAAATTTAAGAAAAATTTACGGTAGCAATTCCATTTTCTGTCGAATATCGTTCAAGGGGATTGGCTATTGGTTTTGCGGTGAAAAATGTACCGATCGGTATTCTGTTTCAGAATCGGGATCGGTACGGCAAATTGTTCAGTTGTTTTCCTTTTCAATGGGGAGTTGTTTTGTTTCTGCCGGACTGAAGAAACAGAGGAATGGCAGAAGAACGAAAGGAATCAGACGGAAAAGATCAAAGATCAGTGAGAACGGAAATTTGATCCAGAATGAAAGGGTTTCTGCGTTGACTGACGGGTTCAGCAGATAAACGCTTTCGGCGCTCAGCAGCAGGATGGCAATTAGAATACCAAATCCACCCAAAACCAGGCGGTTCTTTTTTTTCACAAATGCACCGATCAGGAAAATTACGCCGAAGAGAATAACAGCAAGACTCTTTAAGGTCAGCGAGAGCCGGTCGGAAAATAAAGAAGATAGATAATAGCCCGCGTGCCGGCTGTTAAATTGTTCCGCATAATAATATGCGGGGAGAAAGATCATTATGCTTTCGAAAAGTAGCAGGGAGATTGCGGAAATAGAGAGAAGCCGGGGTTTGAATGCCGTAAAGAGAAGGGAAGAAAGATAAAAAATACCGTAAAAAACAGAATAGGTGATTTTGCCTCCGAAAAAATCAAACGGTATCGGCGCTTTCAGTAGATTGAGCAATTTACTTTCTCCCTGAAACAGCAGGGAAAAATGAAATGCGCAGCAAAGCAGGATTACGGCTGTTAACGCTAAAAAAGGGAACCAGGTGGTTTTCTTTGTTTTTTGTTCCATATTGATGAACCTTTCTTTTATCAAGCAGCTTTTTTTCAGTCGGAAAATGCGGAACCGCATCGGCCGGAATCATTTTTTAGAGAAAAATGCCATTGGGTTTAATGGTTTGTTAATCGAAAAGATTACAGCAATATTATAGTGTATCCGGGTAACAAATGCAAGGAAAAAATAAAAATTTTGCAAAAAAATAGATTTTATCGAATCGCCTGCTTTTGCTGCAATTTCTGAATATCTGCGTTTTTCAGGGGGAAAATAGAAAATATCCGTCCGTGGATTTTCTGGTCGCAGAAGAAATCGGAAAAATCCCGGATAATGATGAATTTACAGAGGTGACGGTTCTGAAACGTTTACACACCGGAAAAGATTTTTTTCTTCTTTCCGTAAAAAAACTCCTGAAAGACTTTAAAAAGAGCATGAAAAATATTTCCGTGCAGATGAAAAAAGATAACTTATCCTCTTCGGCAAAACATATTTTAAGAGATAATTATCACCTGATCAACCGGATTTGTCTGGATTGTCAGCTGTCTCTCGCGCATGTAAAAACGCTTCCTGCGGTGAACCAGGATATGCCGCGGATTTACGAATATGCATTGGATTATTGCCGGCTGAATAACTGCGCGATCCGGGAACCCCTCGAAGCATATCTGAAAAAGGTTGGGGAAGAGATTGAGTTGCAGAACGATGAAATCAATCTTTTTCCGACGATCTTTCAGGTCGTTCTTGTTAAAGAACTTTCCGAAATGCTGAATGAAAAACAGAGAAATATTTCGGTTCTTGTTTCTTCGCTGCAGTATCTTTCGTCCTATACGGTCAAAGATTTACATGCTTTGGTCAGCAAGAATGAGACGCTGCTTCTTCGTGATCCCGATTATGCCCGGATGGATAAGGAATCAAAAAACCTTTATCGCTACAAAATATCGGAAAAAGCGAAAAAGAAAGGCGTTTCCGAACGTGAAATTATTACAGCTGCCTTTGAAAAAGCAAAAAATTCCACTGGGCAGAAAAAACATTTCGGGTTTTATTTGTTTGAACGGCGTCCTTCGGCCTATATTCCTCTGACAATTCTGATACCGATAACCGCGTTTTTTTGCGTTTTTTTATTTTTCGGAAATATATGGTTTGCGCTTCTTTTTCTGTTTCCTTTTTGGGAGATTTGGAAAATTTCCGTGGATTTCTTTTATTCCCGTTTGAAAAAACCGCTTCCTGTTCCCCGAATGGATACGGAACGTTTTTGTCCGAAAAGTCTAGTGACGGTCACGACATTTATTCCCGATTCACAGGCCGTGGACGCGCTTTGTGAAAAACTGACGGAATATTCTTATTCGAATGCCTGTAAAGGTCTGTTTTTCGGCATTTTGGCTGATTTTCCGGCAGCAGAAACGCCAGAAACAAAAGAGGACAAGGCGCTTTGCGAATATCTTAAGAAAAAAATTGACGGGCTGAATTTCCGTTTAGAAAACCGTTTTTTTGCCGCAGTCAGAAAACGGTCGTTTTCTGAAGAAGAAAAGAAATATACGGGAAACGAGAGAAAGCGGGGAGCGGTCGCTGATTTTCTTCATGCAGTTGAGACCTGTGATTCGTCCGGTTTTATGACCATCTGCGGCGATCCTTTCCAGGCAAAATATTTTGTTTGTTTGGATGAAGATACCCGGCCCGATATCGATTCAGTAAAAAAATTGGTTGGGGTTTTGGAACATCCGCTGGCCGCGCCGGTTTTCAATCCGGAAGGAACAGCCGTTGTTAAAGGATACGGAATCGCCGCTCCCCGGATTGATGTTTCGCTAAATTCTGCCGAAAAAAATATGTTTACGCGGATCATCAGCGGCCTCGGCGGGGTGGAAATGTATGGAACGCCTTTTTTCTCAATATATCAGGATCTTTTTGGGGAAGGGATTTTTTCCGGAAAAGGCGCGATTCATATTGCTGCGTTTAATACTGTAATAAAAGGCTTGTTTCCGAAAGGAAAGGTTTTAAGTCACGATATTCTGGAGGGAAGTTTTCTTAATTGCGTTTTTGCTTCGGATCTTTCGTTTTTCGATTCTGTTCCGGAAAGTATCTTGACCTATACCAAACGGAATCACCGGTGGATTCGGGGGGACTGGCAGAATATCCGGTATCTGTTCCGGACAATCAAAACCGAGAATGGGGAAAAAATAAAAAACCCGCTTTCTGCTGTTTCCAAATATAAAATCTTTGACAATATCCGTCGTCCGCTAACGCCGGTCTTTATTCTTCTTTGTTTGCTTTTCGGCGGTCTTTTTTCACCGTTTTTGTTTATTCTGGGGCTTCTCGCTTCTTTTTTACCATGCGTTTTTGAGTTCCTTTCCTTACTGCTGAAACCGGTACGGGCAAAAAGTATTCATTATCATTCGGGTATTTATACGGCGGTAGAACGAAGCCTGTTACAGACTTTTGTCAATTTTCTTTTTCTGCCGTATATAACTTTTGAAAATGCCGACGCCGTAGTGAAGGCAATTTATCGGTCTTTTCACGGGAAAAAACTGATGGAATGGGTCACGGCCGGTCAATCGGAAAAACGAAACCGGGGCCGGTTGATTTCGTATATAAAGGGCCTCTGGCCGCAGTGGTTGGCTGTCTGTTTCCTTTTTTTTCCTCTGCTGTTTCTTCCGTCGCTTTTTTGGATTTCCGCCCCGTTTATCGGATATTTTCTTTCCAAACCGGAAGTGCGAAAGAAATATTCTTTGAATGTCGGCCAGATTACCGAGGATCTTTCCGGAATGTGGCGTTATTTTTCCGATTTCTTAAATGAAAAAAATAATTTTCTTCCGCCGGATAATTACCAGGAGGAGCCTCTGGGGATCGAAGCGAGACGAACGTCTCCTACGAATATCGGCCTTGCCATGTTATCCTGTCTTGGCGCATACGATATCGGATTTATTGATGAAGAACGGTTGTTTTTTCTGATAGGAAAGACATTGGATACGATCGAAAAACTAGAAAAATGGAACGGCCATCTGCTCAATTGGTATTCGACCGAAACGCTTCAGCCGCTTCGTCCGGCTTTTGTTTCTACGGTAGATAACGGAAATTTCATTGCCATGCTTTCCGCTCTGAAAAACGGTCTTTCTGCAATGGAAAACGAATCAGCGGAACGCTTGTCCTGCCGGCTGGCAAAGATTCTTTCTACAACGGATTTCTCCCTGCTGTACGATGAGCGGAAAGACCTTTTCTTTATCGGCTATGACTGTGAGAAAAAGGCCTATGCAGAAGGACACTATGATTTATATGCCGGGGAAGCGCTGACCACTTCATATTATTCAGTGGCCAAAAGACAGGTTCCTTACCGTCATTGGCAGAAGTTGGCAAAATATACGGTCAGCCGCGGCGGATGTTTTTATGTGAAATCCTGGACGGGCACGATGTTTGAATATTTCATGCCGAAAATTCTGCTGCCGAACTATGGGGGTTCGTTTTCGGATGAAATGCTGCGCGGCGTTGTCAAACAACAAATGAAAAGGAATAAAAAAGAAGTTTGGGGAAATTCCGAAAGCGCGTATTATTCTTTTGATCCTGCGTTGAATTATCAGTATAAAGCATTCGGGGTTCAGGAATTGGCTTTAAAGCGGGGAATGAATGAGGAAAATGTGATTTCACCGTATTCTTCCTGGCTGGCGCTTCCTTTTTTCCCAAGGCTTGCGGAAAAAAATCTGCAGCTTCTCCGAGAGATGGGAATGACCGGAAAGTACGGTTTTTTTGACGCTGTGGACAAGACCCCTTCACGGACGGGCGGAAGCCCGGCAATCATTCATAACTATATGGCGCACCATGTCGGAATGAGTTTTTTATCTGGGATCAACGCTCTTTTTAACGGCGTTATGCAGACTCGTTTTATGGATGAGGAGATGGAGGCCTTTTCTGCCTTGCTACAGGAAAAACTTCCTTCGTCGACCGTTGATTATGAAGGCGGAATTGCTGTTTCCGGGCAGAAACACTACTGCCATTCCCACTATGAGGAAATCTTCGAAATCAATCCGGAATTTCCGAAAGTACGGATTTTATCCAACGGCGGACATACGTCGATTATGTCCGACAGCGGAATTGGGTATATCAAAAATGCGGACCTGAATCTGACTCGTTTCCGGGAATCGAACGAAGAGCCGAAAGGAATTTTTGCTTTTGTGAAAAACGGAGACCGTATTATGTCTCTGACCAAAGCGCCACTTTATGATAAGGGAACATCCTACAAAACCTATTTCGAAGAGGGAGGTGTTACCTATTCTTCCCGGCAGAGGGAGATGGAAGCGCTTTATTCTGTGACAGTCAGCACAAAATACGATTGCGAGGCTCGGCAGATTAAAATCAAAAATAATTCGTATAAACCGAAAGAATTTACGCTGATGTTGTATTTTGAACCGATTTTAGCATCTTCATTTTCCGAGACGGCGCACCCTGCCTTTTCCGGTTTGTTTGTGACGGGAAAATGGGAGGAGGAACAAAAGGCTCTTGTTTTCGGCAGAAGACGGCGGGATTCTTCGGAAAAGGAATTTTTTGCGGCTTTATGCTGCGTGGATTTTGACGGAAAACCTGTTTCGTTTGAGTATGAACTTTCCCGTTTCCGGATTTTGACGCATATGGAAGGGGTAAAAAGTATTGCCAATGCGTTTGCGGTTCCTTTTTCCGGAAAAGAAACGCCGGTCGATCCCTGCTGCGCCGTTCGTTTTTCGTTTTCGGTAAAACCGCGTGAAGTGAGAACCTTTACGTTTTTTCTCTCAACGGCTTCCAGTGAGCAGCGGGCGTTGAACAATCTTGCAAAAACTAAAAAATATTCGTTTGGGCAAATCTGGAATTCCTGTCAGCAGAAACAACGGTCGCTTTACCGGGATAATTTTTTCCAGAAGGAAGATGTTATTTTGTGCGAAATTCTTTCCTCCAGCATCTTCATGCCGGGAAAATCCCGATTTCCGTTCCCTAAATTTACAAACCGGCTCGGTATTGAGCGTTTGTGGTATTACGGTATTTCCGGGGATTATCCGTTGATTTTGATTAAAACAACCGAGCGGACAAAAGAGAAAGTGCAGTCGTTTTTAAAAGCGTTTTCCTTGTTGAAAATGAATCATATCGACTGTGAACTCGCCGTTTGTTTTTCCGATGGGGGGAATTATGAAAGACCGGTTTATTCCTGTATTCGAGAGTATATCCGGTATATCGGGCTGGAAAAATATTTCAATCAGAGAAACGGTGTTTTTCTGTGCAATATTGAAACGATTGAGGATTTTTCTCTGCTCGGATCGGTCAGCGCGTTTTATGCCGATCTGGAAAAGGGCTGGACGGCTGAAAGCCGATGTTCGGTTTTTGAAATCCGTTCTGAAAAACAGGGCTTGCCCGAACCGCTTCATTATTTGTATAAAAGCGGTATGGGGGGCTTTATTCGGGATGAACTTTACGGAGCGGGTTTTGGAATCGATGATAAGAAATTATTTCCGAATCGGCCGCCGTGGTGTCATATTCTAGCCAATCAGGGATTCGGTTCGGTGGTTTCTGACTCTTCACTTGGCTTCACTTTTGGCAAAAATGCAAGTCAGAATAAAATAACGCCTTGGAGCAATGACGTTGTGACGGATAATACCGGTGAAAAGCTGTTGCTATTTTTGAAAAACGAAGTGTATGACGTCATTAAAAGGGCAACAGCCGAGTTCTATCAGGGCGTTGCCGTGTATACTTGCAATATCGGCGATATCGAAGTGAAAACCACGGTTTTTGTTCCGCTTTATCTTCCGGTAAAAATACTCTCCGTTTCTATTGACAATCCGACGGATACGCCGGTATCCCTTCGTTTTTGCACCAATATCATTCTGACTGATAGGGTTATCCGGAAAGTGACGAGAACAATGGAAAACGGCGTTGCTTATTACCATAACCCGATGAATACTTTTCTGCCGGGAGGAGTTGCCTTTGTTTTTTGCGACAGCGGCAGCATTTCTTCCGGAGAAGCGGTATTTACCGCGCCTTCCGGGGAAAAAACCGAAGGTTCTTTTTATCTCGGCTATGGCGTATGCCGGAAACAGGCCGGTGATTTGGTTCAATTGCTGCAAGAAGATGGCAGGGCAAAAAAAGAACTGGATAAGGTGGTTGCTTATTTCCAAAAAGAAAACCGGATTCTGATAAAAACCGAAGATGTTTCGCTGAATCTTTTTTATAATACGTTTTTGGTATATCAGTCGGTTTATGCCAGAATGACGGCGAAAACCGGTTTCTACCAGTGCAGCGGAGCGGTCGGGTTCAGGGATCAGTTACAGGATGCGCTTTGTCTGAGCAGCGTTGATATTCATTATTTGAAAAAACAGTTAGTGAAGGCTGCGGCTCATCAGTTTGAAGAAGGCGATGTCCTGCATTGGTGGCATCGGCGTGTTGATAAAAACAGCGCCGTCAAAGGCTCCCGAACCCGCTCATCGGATGACCTTTTATGGCTGCCATATGCACTCGCAGAATATTATGAACGAAGCGGAGACGCCGAATTCTTGAATAAATGCATCGGCTATATCAAAGGCCCTCTGCTGGAGGAAGGCGAAAGCGAACGGTATGTGGAAGTCCGCCAGTCAGAAGCCTCGGATTCTCTGTATCTTCATTCAGTAAAAGCTTTGAAAAGGGGAATCCGGCTTGGCGATAAAAACCTTCTTCTGATCGGCAGCGGCGACTGGAACGACGGGTTGACCAATGTCGGTGTTAAGGGCAAGGGACAGACCGTATGGGGATCAATGTTTGCCGTGATGGTAATGGAAAAATTTCTGATACTGACTTCGTTCTTTCAGGATTCTGAGACCGAAGCTTTCTGCCGGGAGCATATTGCGCTTCTCCGCAGTGGAATTGAGGATAATGCCTGGGACGGAGAGTGGTATCTCCGAGGTTATTTTGACAGCGGAAAACCGTTTGGCGCGAAAGGAAATACCGAATGTGAGATTGATCTCCTGCCTCAGGCCTTTGCTTCGGTTGTCGGCGGATTCGATCCCTACCGCAGGAGGAGGGCTCTCGATCGGGCGGAAGAGCGGCTTGTCGACCCGGAAAACGGGATTATAAAACTCCTCGATCCTCCGTATGAAAACTCGGAAGAAAGTCCGGGCTATATCCAGGGCTATATCGCCGGTATCCGGGAAAACGGAGGACAATATACGCATGGTGCTTTATGGTATGTCTGGGGACTTTTTTGTGACGGACAGTATGATAAAGCCTATCGGATGCTGTCTATGATTAATCCTGTCAACAAGACCGAAACGCTTGAAGATGTGAAAAAATACCGCGTGGAACCGTATGTCCTTTCCGGAGATGTATATTCCAATCCGGATGTTGCCGGAATGGGGGGATGGAGTCATTATACCGGTTCTGCAGGATGGTTTTTCCGAATTGTGACCGAGGAGCTTCTCGGTATCCGTATCCGTCAGGGGAAACTCTTTTTGGATCCGAAACTGCCGCGCGACTGGAAGGAATACCGAGCAGAGATAAGGATCGAAGGCGCAGAAATCCTGCTGGAAGTCAGAAAATCACTTTCGAAGTCTTTAACTGTTGACGGAAAAGAAGCGGAAACAATTGTTCTTGACGGAAAAAATCATACAATTTTGTACGAATATATTCCTCTTTGACGTCTTGACTTTAGGATGTGTTTATGATACAATAAATAAATATAAAAATGTGGATAAAAGAATATTCGGAAAGCCGTTGGGTCGTTATGGAAAAAGAACAGAAAGCGGAATTTCCGAATGTTCTTCGGTTGCGGAAAGCAATTCGCCGAAATTCTTCTGCCAAAGCAGAGATAAACGGGGATTTATTGAGTTATCTCAAAACAAAAGGAGGGAAAGTCCTGTGTTTACAATAGCTTTTCAAAAAATGGGCATTCTGATGGAGATCAAAAATGTTCTGATTTCCGAACCTTTTGGGTGGAAGATTGAAATTGGCTGGAATCTGCTTCTTCTGCTTTTGGCTTTGCTTACCGGGCTTTGCTACGGTTACTTTCTGTTGAAAAAACAGGGCGGAAAAAAAATCGATTTTTTTGATTATGTATTGTCTTCTCTGTTTGCCGGCCTTGTTGGCGCAAGGTTCGGTTACATACTTTTTTCCGGCGGTCGTTCCGGAATACATTCATTCCTTGATATTGTAAACCCTTTTTCCGGCGGTCTTTCACTTACCTTCGGTCTGGTTGCCGCGTTTCTTGCCGGTTTTTTATGCTGCCGGGTCAAAAAACTTTCGGCGTTTCAGGTTTTTGACGCTACTGTTTTGGCTCTCTGTCCTTCACTTCTTTTAGGTTATTTTTCCGATTTCTTTTCCGGCGGCGGAATCGGAACTTTCAGCGCCGGCCTTTTGTGGGGCGTAACCGTTGACGGAAGAGGGCCGTTTCATCCGCTGTTTCTTTATCATATTCTTTTTGCGGTTATTTCTTTTTTGCTGCTTTATCTTTATTATAAAATTTTCCGGAAGCGGGACGGCGAAACCTTTGCTCTGGCCGTTATTTTATTTTTTAGCATAAAGGCCGTTACTGTAAATTTTGAGCCGGATGTCTTTTTTTTCTTTGGTGTAAATCTTCCTTTTGTGCTCTCGCTGCTTGCCGCTGTCTTTGGGTTGATTTTGTTCTTCTTGATTCGTTTCGGTTTTCTTGCGGCATTCCGGGAAAAGAAAGAAGAGAAAAAACAGAAAAAGCAGCCGGCCTATCAAAATATATACAAACCGCTGCTTGCGGATATACCACAGGCTTACATTGCAGATCAGAAAACGATTGCCGACAGTCTCCGTTCTTCGGAAAAGGTAGAGCCTCTTTCGGACAATCAGAAAATAGAAAAAAAATTAGATTCGGAGGATGAGAAAGATGGCACAGATCATTAATGGAAAAGAAGTCGCACAGAAAGTCCGGAGTGAGATTGCTGCGGAAGTTGAAAATATGAAAGCGAAAGGAATTGTCCCCGGTCTTGCCGTTGTGATTGTCGGCGAAGACCCTGCCTCAAAGGTCTATGTTCGCAACAAGAAACTGGCCTGCGCGGAAGTTGGGATTTATTCGGAGGAATATGCGCTTCCGGAAAAGACTTCGGAAGAAGAACTTCTGGCGCTGATCGATAGGCTGAACGAGAAAAAAGAAATTCACGGTATCCTTGTTCAGGCGCCGCTTCCCGATGGTTTCGATTTTAAAAAAGTGACGGAGAGAATTTCGCCATTCAAAGACGTTGACGCTTTTCACCCGTACAATGTCGGTAAAATTATGATCGGCGATTTCGATTTCCTGCCCTGTACGCCGGCCGGCGTGATGGAACTGCTGAAACACTATGATATATCGGTTGAAGGGAAAAAATGCGTGGTGCTGGGAAGAAGCAATATTGTCGGAAAACCTCAGGCAATGCTTCTTTTAAAAGAGAACGGTACGGTTACGATCTGTCATTCCCGGACAAAGGATCTAGCTTCAATTACAGCAAACGCAGACATCCTTGTCGTAGCAATCGGCCGGGGAGAATTTGTAAAAGCCGATATGGTGAAAGAGGGCGCGGTTGTTATTGATGTCGGAATGAATCGGAATAAGGAAGGCAAACTTGTCGGCGATGTGGCCTTTTCTGAAGTCTCGGAGAAAGCGGCTTATATTACGCCGGTTCCCGGCGGTGTGGGACCTATGACGATCACAATGCTTTTGAAAAATACATTGAAAGCGGCTTCATTGTTTGGAAATGATTAAAAAACGCTATTGCCGTTATTTTTCGTTTGAGATGCAAAGATTCGTCATGGAATGACAAAAAAAGTTTAGAAAATTTTGTAACTTTTGACTTTCCCTCTTGATTTTTTCTTTAAAATATGGTATGATAAATAAAATCATCTTTTACAGGGGTTTGATTTGGAACAGTTTGACTGCATTATCATTGGCGGCGGCGCTGCGGGGCTTTTCTGTGCTTCGGTGCTGTCTCCCCAAAAAAAAGTTGCAGTAATCGAAAAAAACCGGATTCTCGGAAAAAAACTTTTGATTACTGGGAAGGGTCGTTGTAACCTTACAAATGCTTCCGATATGACGGTTCATATGAAGAACGTCCGGACAAACGCCCCTTTTCTTTACAGCGCTTTTTCTTCTCTTTCCGCTTATGATGTGATGGACTTTTTTGAATCAGAAGGGCTATCGTTAAAGACGGAGCGGGGGAACCGGGTATTTCCGTCCAGTAATTTGTCCCGCGACGTTGTCGAGGTTCTTTGCCATCGCGTGCAGGATAACGGACACCGGATTTTTTGTGACGAAGTTGTTTCAGTTTCCAAAGACCTGAAATTTCGGGTTCAGGGAAAAAACAAAACATATGCTGCCGAAAACGTGGTTATTGCTACCGGCGGAAAAAGTTATCCGTTAACCGGTTCTACCGGGGACGGGTACCGTTTTGCGGAAGCTTTTGGGCATACCGTGATACCGCCCAGGCCTTCTTTGGTTCCTTTAGTCACTGAGGAATTGTCGGTCTGCCGTTCTCTTCAGGGATTGTCCTTAAAAAATGTCTCGGTCAGACTTATCCGAAAGAACAAAGTTCTTTATCAGGATTTTGGCGAAATGCTATTTACGCATTTCGGTATTTCCGGGCCGACGGTTTTGTCTGCCAGCGCTTTTGCTGAGAAGGGCGATATTTTTTCGGTGGATCTGAAACCGGCTCTTTCGGAACAGGAACTGAATCGCCGGGTTTTATCTGATTTTGAAAAATATAAAAATAAGAATTTTTCCAATGCGCTTGCCGATCTTCTTCCGGCCAAATTGATTCCCGTGGTGGTTGCCTGTTCGGGAATCGGTCCAGAAACAAAGGTGCACAGCGTGGAAAAAGAACAGCGGCTTCGGCTTGTCCGTTTGTTGAAAAATTTTTCGTTTACCATTCGGCAACTCCGTCCGATAGAGGAAGCAATCATTACCTCCGGCGGGATTTCTGTAAAAGAGATCAACCCGAAAACCATGCAGTCGAAAATCGTGGAGAGGTTGTTTTTTGCCGGAGAAGTGATTGATGTGGACGCCTATACGGGCGGATATAATTTACAGATTGCTTTTTCGACGGCAAATCTGGCGGCCAAAGCAATTTCGGAATCCGATTAAGAAAGAGTTTATTCTATGGGAAAAACAATAAATATCGCCATTGACGGTCCCTCTGGTGCAGGGAAGAGCACAACAGCGAGAAAAATTGCAGAACAGCTCGGTTTTCTTTATGTAGATACCGGCGCGCTATACCGAAGTATCGGTTATTTTGTTCTTCAGCAGGGGAAAAATCCTTCGGAAAGAAATGATGTTGTTCCTCTTCTGGACGGGCTGTCGGTATCGTTTGATTATGTGGGCGGAGAACAGCGGGTTTATGTAAACGGCGAAGATGTTTCTGATTATATCCGTACACAGCCGGTTTCTATGGCGGCATCTGATGTTTCTCCGTTTCCTGAGGTCCGCTCTTTCCTTTTTCAGACGCAGAGGGCTATTGCTGAGAAAGAAAATATCGTCATGGACGGACGAGACGTCGGAACGGTGATTCTTCCTGACGCCGATTTGAAAATTTTTCTTACTGCTTCGGCGGAAGTCCGCGCCAAAAGACGTTTTTTGGAATTATCTCAAAAAGGAATTCCCTGTGATTATGAGACGATTCTTGCTGATGTCAATCAACGGGATTATAACGATTCTCACCGCGCTGCTTCGCCGCTGCGAAAGGCGGACGACGCCGTTCTTTTTGATAATTCTGCTTATGATGAGGAGACAACCGTTGCACTCATCACAAATCTAATAAAAGAGAAATTGACGATATGACATTGCTTTACAGATTTGCAAAAGGCCTCTTTTTTTTCTGGTTCCGGGGATTGAACCATCTGGTGATTTCCGGAAAAGAAAATCTTTCTGACGATCGGCCGATGATTGTATTTGCCAATCATTATTCCGATTGTGACCCGATGATTTTGCCGTTGGTTTTTCAGGATCAGATTTTTTTCATGGCAAAAAAAGAGTTATTTCAGGTTCCGGTTGTGAAAAGTGTGGTACAGGCTTACGGAGCATTTCCTGTCGATCGGAAAAACATCGATATCGGCGCGATAAAAACAGCGCTTAAGCTGATGAAAGAAAAGAAAATCCTCGGTATCTTTCCGGAAGGGACAAGGGTTCGTGATCGGCAAAAATCCGATCCCAAAGGCGGTTTTTCGATGATTGCGGTGAAAACCGGAGCGGTTTTGCAGCCGGTTCGGATTCAATATAAAAGAAAGATTCATTTTTTGAACCGTATTGAAGTTACGATCGGAAAACCGATTTCTGCGTCGGATCTTGCTCTGAAGGAGAAAACGCCGGAGGAGTATACCCAAATCAGCGGGGAACTGATGAAGGGAGTTTACGATCTGCCGTGACGATACGAAAAACTGAAACCTGCGGTTATTGCTTCGGCGTGAAAAAGGCAATGGACAGGCTTTATTCCGAAATTGAAAAAAACGGTGATTCTGAAATTTATACATACGGGCCGATTATTCATAATCCCCGGATTAACCGGGAGCTTGAGGCGCGTAATGTGAAAATTCAGGAAGATCCCGAGAAAATCCCGGCCGGTGCGAAAGTTTTTATTCGAACGCATGGCATTTCTCCCGATGTAAAAGAGCGATTTTTGGCGAAAACGGAGTACCTGATCGATGTGACATGCCCAAAGGTTCGTTTTATTCATCAGATTGCGGAAAATTCTGAAAATCTGATTGTTGCCGGTGATCAGAATCATCCGGAGGTTGTCGGTATTGTCGGTTATTGCCGGGGAGAGGTATGGGTAGTTCGGGATTTGGATGAACTGGCTTGGATTTTGCCCGGTTTGGAAAAAGATCATTATACTTTTGTGGCGCAGACCACGTTTCATAAAAAAAAATGGTCGGCAATGAAATCATTTATTTTAGATAGTTCGGCAGCTTCCCGGATTCGGATTTGTGAAACGATATGCAATTCAACATCAGACCGGCAGCGGGAAGTAGAAGAATTGGCAAAGGATTCGGATTTTTTTATTGTGATCGGCGGGAAAAACAGTTCGAATACCAATAAGCTATTTGAAATAGCCTCGCACTTCTGCGAGACGATTCATATAGAAAATACAGAAGAATTACCTGACGGAATTCCGTTCAGGTACAAAAAAATTGGCTTGTCTTGCGGGGCTTCAACTCCTGCGGAGGCGGTCGAGGAGGTTATTAACAAGATGATTAGCGAAAACGAAAAGGTCTTTCAGGATGATGTAAAGGACGAAGATATCGACTTTGCACAGGCAATGGAAGCAACAATCAAAATTATCCGCAACGGCCAGCGGGTGACAGGTACCGTGAGTGCAATAAACGGTACGGAGATTCAGGTGGATCTCGGCGGAAAACATTCTGGATTTATTCCCACCATTGAGTTTGCAGACGACGAGGAACCCGTTCAGATCGGGGATACGGTAGACGCGCTTGTTGTCAAGGTGAACGACGTGGAGGGTACAGTTCTTCTTTCGAAGAAGAAAATAGATGCGGCAAAGAATTTTGAAAAAATTGAGCAGGCAATGAAAAACGATGCAACGATCAAAGGAAAAGTTTCCGAAATCGTGAAAGGCGGTTTGGTCGTCAATGTCGGCGGCGTCCGTGTTTTTGTTCCCGGCTCTTTGGTTGCATTGAGACGAAATGTTAATTTTGAGGATTATGCAAATAAAGAAGTTTCTCTCAAAATTATTTCTACCGAAGACGGAAACCGCCGCAAGGTTGTAGGCTCTATTAAGGCAGTTCTTGCAGCGGAAAAAGAAGAAAAGGCGGCGGTTCTCTGGGCCGAAATTGCAGAAGGAAAGAAATACCGCGGAAAAGTAATTTCGGTGACGACCTTTGGCGCTTTTGTTGATATCGGCGGCGCAGACGGACTTCTTCATATTTCCGATATGTCTTGGGAAAAGGTTCGGAAAGTAGAGGATTTTGTAAAAGTCGGCGATGAACTTGATGTCATTGTAAAATCGTTTGACCGGGAAACCAAGAAAATTTCTCTTACGGCGAAGGATCCGGAGAACGATCCCTGGAAACTTCTCAGCGAGAAGTATGCAGTCGGCGATATTATCGACGTTAAGGTTTTGAAATTGATGCCGTACGGCGCTTTTGTCAGCGTGATTCCGGGAATCGACGGGCTGATTCATATTTCTCAGCTGGCGAATACGAGAGTTGAAAATGTTTCTGAATATTTCACGGTGGATCAGACGGTTGCCGCGAAAATCATTGATATCAACTACGAAACAAAAAAAGTCAGCCTTTCCATTAAAGCTATCGCAGACGAGGCTGTTGCCGCGGAAAGCGAAGTTGCAGGAGAAGCTGCGCCTGACGCTGAATAATGTTTTTTTTGAAAGACTCCCGTGTTATTGCGGGAGTCTTTTTTTGCGAGAAACATACTTTGTAACAATTTTTATCCAAAAAGGACTTTACTTCATCAAAAAAATATATTATAATAAAGAAAAGAATTTTTTACCCGCTGCTTTATGGAATGTGAATCAAAACAGATAGGCAGACAGGTTTGGATTTTATTGTTTGTTTCTGAAAGGGAGAATTATGCTGGAATATTCTGTAACACTTTCGTCCATCATTGACGAATTGAAGTTGAAAATCCTCTATATGCCGGAAAAAGCCGGCGAAAAAGGGGAAAAAATAAAAATAACCAATAAGGAGGTCAACCGTCCTGGACTTCCTTTGGCCGATTATTTTGATCATTTTGAGGAAACCCGAATTCAGATCATCGGAAATACGGAATACAGTTATCTTCAGATTTTTGACGAAGAAATTGTTTCCCGAAAAACCGATAAGCTTTTTGCTTCCGGAATTCCTGCCCTGGTAATCGCTCAGGGGCTGGAAGTTTTACCGGAGATTATTGCTTCCGCAAAAAAATATGAGGTTCCTGTTCTGGCAACGGATGCATCTACCTCATCGTTTACCGCGGCTCTGATCAGTTCTTTGAATGTCAGCCTGGCAACAAGAATCACGCTTCATGCTGTTTTGGTTGATGTCTACGGCGAAGGCGTTTTAATGCTGGGTGAGAGTGGGGTAGGAAAAAGTGAAACGGCAATGGAACTTCTCAAACGGGGACACCGGCTTGTGGCTGACGATGCAGTGGAAATCAAACGGGTTTCCGATAAGACTCTTGTGGGATCAGCGCCGGCCTTAATCCGGCATTTGATAGAGCTCCGGGGAATCGGCATTGTCGATGTCCGGCGGTTGTTTGGCATCGGGGCGATCAAGGAAACGGAAAGCATCGATTTAATTGTGAAATTGGAAAACTGGGATGAAGATAAACAGTATGACCGGACCGGTATGGACGATGAATACCATGAAATTCTCGGGCTTTCCAAGCCTTGTGTAACAATACCGATAAAACCCGGACGGAACCTTGCGATTATTATTGAAGTAGCGGCTATGAACAGCCGGCAGCGACGTTTGGGTTATAATGCCGCTGCGGAGCTGAATAAGCGCATTCTGGCCGGTGCGAATCGTTCGGCGGAAGACTGTGATTAATATTTGCTTGAACGGATGAAAGGGGAATCTATGGATCTTACTTTTACGGAAGCGCTTTCTTCGGAAGATATAAAGTTCTTTCGGGGATATTCTTTAAAACAATCCAATACTTTTAAAATCGGTGGCGCAACGCCGCTGGCGATCTTTCCGAAAAATAAAGAAGAAGCAGTTTTTGTGATCCGGGGGCTTATCGAACAAGGCATTCCCTATCTGACATTGGGTAACGGTTCCAATGTGCTGATTGCCGATGACGGAACGGAAAAAACTATTGTTTTTACCTCAGAACTTACGCAAATAACAGCTCATGAAGAAGAATCCTATGTCTATCTGACGGCTGATTCCGGTGTGAAATTAACGTCTCTTGCAAAAGCGGCTGCGGATCAGTCGCTTACCGGACTTGAATTTGCTTATGGGATTCCGGGAACCGTGGGCGGTGCGGTTATGATGAATGCCGGCGCTTATGGCGGAGAGATCAGCGATGTTGTAACCGAAACGCTTTATGTCGATGAGACCGGAGATATACAGATTTGCCGGGGGAACGCGCATCAGTTCGGGTATCGCCGGAGTATTTTTACCGATAAGGATTTTATTGCAGCTTCTGTTTTCCGGCTGAAGAAGGGCAATCAGGAAGAGATTGAACAGAAAATGGCAGATTATATGAACCGTCGCAGAGAAAAGCAACCGTTGGAGTATCCAAGCGCCGGAAGTGTATTTAAACGTCCGGAAGGGCATTTTGCCGGTGCGCTGATTGAAGAATGCGGCTTGAAAGGCTGTCGTATTGGCGGCGCAATGGTCAGCGAAAAACATGCCGGTTTTATTGTTAACGCTGGGAACGCTACTTGCCGGGACGTACGGGAATTGATTGCGAAAATTCAGAAGACGGTCAAAGAGCGTTTCGGGGTTACGCTGGAGCCGGAAATCCGGTTTATTGATTCCTAACAGGCAGGCGTTGTAGTATGTCTTATTCGTATGAATTGAAAAAAGATTTTATAAAAAGAAAAAATGCTTCTTGCTGCGGAAAAGCGCTATTGTTCGGCTATTTGTATTTTTCAGGGAGTCCGTTTCCCGGCGCGCCGATAAAGGTTTCAGGAGATCTCCCGGAAATTGCTTTTAATCTTTCGTCTTTCTTGTCTGTTTTTTTGCGGAAAGAAATTGTATGTAAAAAAAACAGCACTGGTTTTACTCTTGCCCTGAACCGGTCGGAAGAAGAGCAACTGCAAAAAAAATTGTCTTTCAGCAAGAAAAAATTTATGCAGTATTTAGAAGGGAAGGGTTGCTGCAAAACAACGTTGCTTCGAGGCGCTTTTCTTTCTTGCGGACATTTAAGTTCTCCTGAAAAAGGATATCATCTTGAATTTGCCTGCCGTAATGATTTTTGTGCTGAAGACTTGATTCTGTTGCTTTCTTCTTTTGACCTTCCGGCAAAAATAACAAAACGGAAAGAGCTTCCGGTCGTTTATATCAAATCAGGAGAGGTTATTCGTGATTTTCTTGCGAAAACCGGATCGACAACGCAGTTTTTTGATTTTACAAATATTTCGATTGTTAAAAGTCTGCGAAATTCAGTGAACCGGCAGGTAAACTGCGAAAATGCAAATATCGATAAAACGGTTCTTGCTGCGGAAAAGCACCGACGGGCCATTCTTTCTTTGCGGGAAGCCGGAGTTTTGCTTCCGGCAAATTGTCTTGAGATTGCCGATCTGCGCTTGGCAAACCCCGATGCCTCGCTTGAACAGCTGGGGGCTTTGTGCTCGCCGCGGCTTTCGAAAGCCGGTGTTAGTCACAGGCTGAAAAAAATTTGTTTGGCTGCGGAAAAACTGAAAAAAGAAAACCAATAGGAATACATAACGTGCGGAAAGGGAAAAACGATGGGATTTGTTCATCTTCATGTGCATACCGAATATAGTCTTCTGGACGGTGCATGCAAAATTAATAAGATGATGCCGCTTTTAAAAGAAATGGGGCAGACCGCTGTTGCTATGACCGATCATGGCAATATGTACGGGACGATTTATTTTTATAAGGCGGCAAAAAAGAACGGTATTAAGCCGATTATCGGCTGTGAAGTTTATACGGCTGCAAGAACGCGGTTTGATAAAGAGAAGGAATATGATTCCAAGCCCGGACATTTGGTTTTGCTTTGCAAGGATAATGTCGGGTATAAAAATCTGATTAAGATCGTTTCCTTTGCCAATATTGAAGGTTATTATTACAAACCGCGTGTTGACCTGGATTTATTGCGGGAAAACCATGAGGGGATTATCGCTCTTTCCGCCTGCCTTGCCGGTGATGTTCCTCGAAAGCTTGTTGCCGGAGATTATGAAGGGGCAAAGGCACTAGCTTTGGAGTATCAGGCTATTTTCGGAAAGGACAATTATTATCTAGAAGTACAGGATCACGGCATTGAAGAACAGAAAATTGTAAACGAAGGCGTAATCCGTATTTCCCGGGAAACAGGAATTCCTTTAGTGGCGACAAACGATGCGCATTATCTTAGAAAGCAGGATGCAAAAGCGCAGAAGGTTCTGGTTTGTGTACAGATTCAGAAGACCATTGATGAAGAAAACGACATGGGCTTCACGACCGATAATTTTTATCTGAAAAGCGAAGAAGAAATGCGGTCGATTTTTGAGTTTGTTCCCGAAGCGATTGAAAATACGATGAAAATCGCCGAGCGCTGCAACGTTGTTTTTCCGGAGATTGACGATGCGAAAAACCGTGTTTATTTCCTTCCTGTTTTTAAGTGGACAGAAGGGCTGCCGCATTTTGATTATCTGAAAAAAATTGCGTATGAAGGATTTGACAAACGATATACCAAAGAGCAGCAGACGCCGGAATTGAAGGAACGCCTTGACTATGAACTCGGTATTATTAATAAAATGGGGTTTGTCGATTATTTTCTGATCGTGTGGGATTTTATCCGTTATGCGAAAGATCACGGTATTCCTATCGGTCCCGGACGAGGTTCAGGCGCCGGGAGTCTTGTTGCCTATTGTATTCGGATTACAAATATCGAGCCCATCTCCTACAGCCTGATTTTTGAACGGTTTTTGAATCCGGAACGGATTTCCATGCCGGACTTTGACGTGGATATGTGCCCGGTGCGCAGGGAACAGGTTGTTGATTACGTAAAAGAAAAATACGGCGAACAAAATGTTGCTAATATTGTAACTTTCGGTACGATGAAAGCAAAAAATGCCGTCCGGGATGTGGCGCGGGTGCTTGGCTTTCCTGTATCGGAGGTCAATGTGATTGCGAAAGCGATTCCGGATAAAATGAAACTGGGGGAAGCGGTCAGCAAAGTTCCTGAATTGCAGGCGATGTATCAGTCGGATTCTCGGGTTCGGGAACTGATCGATATGGCGGAGGCGCTGGAAGGCTCTCCCCGGCACGCATCGGTTCATGCCTGCGGTATTGTTATCGGTGAAAACCCAATCTGGAGTTATGTGCCGGTTGCCGTTAACGAAGGACAGGCCGTTGCTCAGTTTGATATGAAAATAGTTGAAGAAGTCGGCCTGGTAAAAATGGATTTTCTGGGACTTCGGAATCTTACGGTTATTGACGATGCGTGCAAACTGATCCAGAAAAAAGTTCCCGGATTTGATATTGATTCTATTGATGTCGCAGATCCGGAGGTTTATGAACTTCTTTCTCAGGGATTGACCGACGGCGTTTTTCAGTTGGAATCAGGCGGTATGAAGAAAACGCTGATTTCTCTGAAACCGAAAAGCCTTGAAGATGTTATCGCGATTATTTCTTTATATAGGCCGGGGCCGATGGACAGTATCCCGATGTATATTCAGAATAAAAACGATCCGACGCATATTCAGTATAAACATTCGATGCTGGAAAATATACTAAAAGTTACGTATGGCTGCATGGTGTATCAGGAGCAGGTCATGCAGATCGTGCGAGAACTGGCTGGTTATTCATTCGGCCGTGCGGATATCGTGCGGAAAGCAATGGGAAAAAAGCAGATGGATGTTATGACGCGGGAACGGGAGTACTTCATCAACGGGAAAAAAGACGATAATGGAAATGTAGAGATCAAGGGCTGTGTGGCAAACGGCGTTCCGGCTGAAATCGCGAACGAAATATTTGATGAAATGGTTAAATTCGCGGAATATGCGTTTAATAAATCCCATGCAGCGGCATATGCTTATGTTACCTATTATACCGCATTTCTGAAAACGCATTATAAACATGAATATATGGCGGCTCTGCTTACCAGCGTTATGGATAAGACCGACAAACTGGTTCCGTATATTTATGATTGCAGCGTACAGAAAATTAAGATTCTTCCGCCGGACATTAACTGTTCGGAGGAAAAGTTTACCGTTGAGGGCGATAACATACGTTTTGCGCTTGCGGCTTTGAAAAACGTAGGTCTCGGCGTGGTGGAAAACATCCATAAAGAGAGGGAAGAAAACGGTCCGTTTAAGAGTTTTTATAATTTCTGCGAACGGATGCTGACTTCTTATGAATTGGATTCCCGAACCGTTGAAGGGTTAATTTATGCAGGGGCTTTTGATTCTTTCGGGCAGAACCGGCAGCAGCTTCTTTCGGCCTATCCGACGATTAAAAAAGAGTTAGCAGTCGAAATTAAAAGTAAAGGGGAAGGACAGTTTTCTCTTTTCGGCGAAGAGGAAGAAATTGAATATAATTATCCTGAAATTCCGGAATTCGAGGAGAAAAAAAAGCTTGCGCTTGAAAAATCGATTATCGGTATTTATATGTCTGGTCATCCGTTGCAGGAATATGTGGAACTGATTTCTAAATCCGGTTATCCGACAATTTCTGATATTAAAGGGGATCAGGACGCTTACTGCAATAATACCAATGTATCTCTGATCGGTATTTTTTCTAAAGTTACCAAAAAGATTACCAGAAACGATACCATGATGGCGATTATTCAGCTTCAGGATTTGACCGGCTCGATTGAATTGCTGCTGTTCTCCAGAACGTATGACAAATATGCCCATTTGCTGGAAGAAGATTCAATCGTCCGTGTTTCCGGAAAAATCAGCATTAAAGAGGGCAGTTTCCGGAGTCAGGCAGAGCAGGAGGAAGGACAGGAAGAAGAACCTGCGGAAGCAACGATTATTTGTAATGATCTTTCGGTTATTTCTGCCAATGCAGAAGATTCTTTGCCTGAAACAGAATTTCTTCCACCGAAAGAGGAACGCCTGCTGATTACGTTCACTCAGAAAGACCAGGATAAACTGGAAAGCTGTGTACAGATACTCCGGGAACATCAGGGGCCGAGTGAAGTCTATTTTCGCTTTACAGATATCGGCAAGCAGGCGCGTTTCAATGTGAATAATGTTCGGATTTCCTCACAGTTGGTCGATAATCTTTCTGCGGTTCTTGGTGGTGGGAAGGTATTTGTCCGGAGTGTGTAGAAACGGTTGCCTTTTAGCTTCCTTATAAAGCAGAACGGAGATGATAGAAAATGGTTAGTTTTAAAAAGGAAGGAGAGCAGGCATTTCTCCTTTCAGAAGATGATGTCGTATTGGCAAAATGTATTTTTTCTGATTCTCCGGCAGAAATCGTTGAAATGACAATGTTTTCTGATTGTAAGCGAGAATTGCTTGTCACGCTTATCCGTGCGGTTCTGAACCATTTTGACCTGAAAGGGGAGAAGCTTGTCACTGTGAGAGCTGGGATCGACCGAGAACTTCTTTGCGAATGTGGGTTTTCTTGTGAGAAGGGGGAAAGCCTTTATAGTGTGGATTTATCTGGATATTTTACCGAAACATGCTGTAAAAAAGGAAAGAGCGATTCAGTTTAGATAAAAGAAAAGCCGCTGTAAAAACAGCGGCTTTTCTTTTATCATTCAATTTTTATTCGTTTAGAAATATTTTTTAATTTCTTCCGGGGCATCGGCAACATCAGCGCTGACGGTCATCATAACGTTAATGTCTTTGGCAGATTTTTCGATCCCTTCAATAAAGGTGAGGAGACTCTGCATGTCGGCGTTGTTTCCGCAGATTTTCGTGATAGAATCAATGAATATATCTGTAATATCAAAGTTTCCTGCAATAATTCCGTTGACAAAGCCAAGGAATTTCTCATAATTATCTACACTATATTCTTCTACGTTAATCAGTCTTGCTTTATGGCTGACGTCATACGTAAGTTTCGGCCCTTTTTCAATGCAGATAACGCTTCCGTGATCTGCTCTTGCAGCGGTATTCACGCTGTCGATTAAGGTTTTGGTTTTTCCCGTGCCTTTTAAGCCCATAATGATTTTTACCATAATAAACCACTCCTTTTGAATCTTTATCATGAACGTACTGGTTATTTTCTGTTTTTATTATACCATATTTTGTCACGCTTTTCAATAGGTTTGAGAAAATAATTTCAGTTTTTTCCGGAATTTTTATTTTTGTTCAGAAGCAAAGGGTTGTTTTCTTAAATTGAAAATATGATAAAAATTATCCGCAAAGAAAAAATTCTTTGCGGATAACATTTTTTAGAGCCGTGCTTCCAGTTCTGCTTTCATATTTTCATAGCCGGGTTTTCCGAGTAGAGCGAACATGTTTTTCTTATAAGCTTCCACGCCTGGTTGGTTGAACGGGTTCACCCCGAGAAGATATCCGGAAACCGCGCAGACTTTTTCGTAAAAATAGATCAGATACCCCAACGTTTTTGCCGAAGCGTCTTCTGCTTCGAGAACAATGTTCGGAACCTCTCCGTCTACGTGGGCAAGGCAGGTTCCTTGATAAGCCTTTTCTGTGACAAACTGAATGTCTTTTCCGCTGACAAAATTCAGCCCGTCAACATTTTCTGGGTCGTTTTCTATTGTGATAGTATATTTGGGTTTCTTTACCCAAAGCACGGTTTCAAAAAGGTTTCTCATACCTTCCTGCACATATTGGCCGAGAGAATGCAGGTCAGTAGAATAGATCATTGCGGTCGGAAAAATCCCCCGGTTGGTTTTTCCTTCACTTTCTCCGAACAACTGCTTGACCCATTCGCCGAAGCACCAAAGATACGGTTCATACCCTACGGTAATTTCGGTTGTTTTTCCTTTGCGTAGCAGGATATTCCGAATTGCGGCATACCGGTAGGCATCGTTTTTGTCCATATCCGGTTCCGAAAGGTCTTTCATTGCTTTTGCCGCTCCGTTCATCAGTTCGTCAATATCTACGCCGGCAACGGCGATCGGCAATAGACCAACAGCAGTTAATACCGAAAAACGGCCACCTACGTCGTCAGGCACGACAAAGGTTTCGTATCCTTCTTTGTCAGCTAGGTTTTTCAGCGTTCCTTTTTCTTTGTCTGTCGTAGCATAAATTCTGTTCTTTGCCTCTTCTTTACCGTATTTATCTTCCAGCAATTTTTTGAAAATGCGGAAAGCAACGGCAGGTTCAGTCGTGGTTCCCGATTTGGAAATCACGTTGACAGAAAGGTCTTTATCTTTGCAGAGTTCCAGAATTTCTGCCAGATAGGTGGAACTAATATTGTTTCCGACAAAATAAATGTCAGCCGTTTCTTTCGGTAAATTATTGTAATTCGGTGATTTAACAAATTCGATCGCCGCTCTTGCTCCGAGGTAGGAGCCGCCGATTCCGATCACGATTAAAATATCGCTTTGCTGATTAATCCGTTTTGCCGCGGCTTTAATCCGGGCAAATTCTTCTTTATCATAGGCTTCCGGCAGGTCAACCCAGCCTAAAAAATCGTTTCCCAGTCCGGTTTTTTCACGGATCATAGTATCAGCTGCGGAGATAAACGGTTTAATTGCCTGATATTCCTCCTGTTCAATAAATTTTGCCAGATATTTGGTGTTCAGTTTTACCGACATTTTTTCTTTCTCCTTTTTTGTCCTTTTCTTTATTTGAAATAGTTTTCGGTTTTAATCGGATAGGTCGAAATGATCCGGACGGAGAAGTTGCGGTTTAACGGATGGTTCACGGAGAAAAGGATCGTACTGGAAAGCCCGGCACTTATTCCGGCGAACAACAAAACCATATTTTTTACAGATGCAGTGTTCTTTGTTGCTGAGAAGATATCCCCGAGCACAATAGGCGCAGTCGGGCTGTATTTTTTTTCTGAACATCTGTTTTCCTCGCAATCTGAATCTCTCTTTGTTATTATTATATCATGTCGCAATCTATTTGTAAAGCAAAAATTAATTCAAATTGACAAAAAAATCAAAACATTTTCTTAACTTAAATTGAATCGGATTAAAAATAGCTTTACAAAAGAAAAAAATTGTATTATAATAAATATAATTAAATTTAGTACATTTATATTGAGGTGTTTGGATGGCGGCTGATATATTGGAATGCAGGCTATCGTCTTTGCAGTATGACTATATAGAAAAAATAAGAAATATCAATGAAAAAAAATCTGAAATTCTGGGGCGGCCGGTTTACTGTCTGACGCATACATACGGTTGCCAGCAAAACGAGAATGATACCGAAAAAATCAACGGAATGCTTGAAATGATGGGATTCGTCTTCACGGAAGACAGGTCTATGGCGGATTTTATTTTGTTTAATACTTGTGCTGTACGGGAACATGCAGAGCAGAAGGTTTTCGGCAATGTTGGGGCGTTGGTTCCCTATAAGCGGAAAAACCCGGAATTGCGGATTGCCTTGTGCGGATGTATGTTTCAGCAGCCGCATATTGCTGAAAAAGTGGCATCTTATCAATATATTGATCTGATTTTTGGTACACATGCGATGATTCGTTTTCCGGAGAATATGTATAGGCTTCTTTCCGAAGGAGAGCGGATCTGTGATATTTCCCAGTCGGAATCGGTTCCGCTTGAAGATATGCCGGTTCGGCGTGAAAACAAACTGAAGGCCTGGGTTACGGTGATGGCAGGGTGCAATAATTTTTGTTCCTACTGTGTGGTTCCGCATGTCCGGGGCCGGGAGCACAGCCGTTCCCCGGAAAAGGTCGTTGCCGAAGTGAAACATCTGGTTGCGGAAGGATATAAAGACATTACCCTTCTGGGGCAGAATGTGAATTCCTATTGCCGGGATCTCGCTCTTGATTATGACTTTTCCGATCTTCTTCGGGAGGTTGATGCTTTGCCGGGAGATTTCCGGATTCGGTTTATGACTTCCCATCCAAAGGATGCAACAAAGAAACTTTTTGATACGGTTGCGTCTTGCCAAAAAGTGTGCAAGCATATCCATCTTCCGTTTCAGTCGGGAAGTGACCGGATACTTGAATTGATGAACCGGAAATATACCGCTGCACAGTATCTGGAACTGATTGCTTATGGGAGGAAAAAAATCCCGGATGTTTCCTTTACTTCCGATGTGATTGTCGGATTTCCGACTGAAACCGAAGAAGATTTTCAGGCAACGTTGGATTTGATTGAATCGGTTGGATTTAACGGCTTGTTTACTTTTCAGTATTCTCCCCGGAAAAATACGCCGGCTGCGGTTATGGAAGGGCAGATTTCGAAAGAAATTAAAGCCGAACGTTTTGAGCGACTTCTTGCGCTGCAGAATCAGTCTGCGCTTCGGTTTCATTCCCGGTTTGTCGGAAAAACCCTTCGGGTCTTGGTTGAATCAGTGCAGGAAAATCAGGTTTATACCGGAAGAACAGATAATAATATTATTGTTAATTTTACTTCGGAGAAAAATGTGATAAACACTTTTGTTCCGGTAAAAATAAAAACGGCGAAGAACTGGGCTCTTTTTGGCGAAATCGTTTGATTTTCTGAAAATGCCTGACAACGGTTCCGTCCCGGCGCGGAACTTTTCTATAAAAACGAACAGCCGGAGAAGGAGAACAAAAAAATGGAAACAGCAATCAATCTTGAAATTATTACCGAAATGGCGGATGAACTGGGTGAAGCCATGGAAACGACAAAAGAATTTATCGATTACCAGAGCGTAAAGGAACAGTATGATTCGGATGAAACTTTGCAGAAACTGATCGGGGAATTCAATCTGAAAAAAATGTCTGTGATGAGTGAAATGCAGAAAGAAGACGCGAAAGACGAAACAAAGTTGGCGGAGTATCAGCAGCAGATGCGCGATGCCTATGCCGAAATTCTGAAAAATGAAGTATACACTGATTATAATGAAAAAAAGACCGCACTTGAAAATATGGTGAATCGGGTTTATACGATCATCAACGCGCATATAACGGGGGATGAAGGCGGATGCTCCGGCTCCTGTTCGACCTGCGGCGGATGCCACTGAGCGAAACTGAACTTGCGGTAAAAAAATAATTCGGAAATGTTAAAAAAGGAACGGTGACTCTATGCCTCTTTCTCCGATGATGCAGCAATATGTTGATATGAAGGAAAAGAACCCTGACAGTATTCTTTTGTACCGAATGGGCGATTTCTATGAAATGTTTTTTGAGGACGCGGTAAAAGCGAGCAAAGAACTGGAAATCACACTGACAAAACGGGACTGCGGGTTGGAAGAAAAGGCGCCGATGTGCGGCGTTCCTTATCATAGTGTGGAAGCCTACATTGCCCGGCTGGTCGAGAAAGGGTATCGGGTAACTGTTTGCGAACAAATCAAGGATGCTGTGACAAATGAGGTTGTTGACCGGAAAATTACCCGGAACATCACGCCCGGTACGGTGACGGAACCGCAGATGCTTGACGAGACAAAAAACAGTTATCTGGTCAGTATCTATACGCCGCAGGAAGCTGACGGCGAAATCGGTCTTTGTTTTGCCGATATTTCCACGGGAGATATCATTATCGGAAACACCTATAAAAAATATGACGCAAAAATTATTAATGATATTTCTCGGTATTCGCCCCGGGAAGCTTATATTAATAAAGCAACTGAAAAAATCGCGTTTATTTCCGGTTATTTTAAGGAGCCTTCCAATAACTGTATTATGACGTTTGCTCCGCAGGACGGCTTTATTTACGATGATTGCGTCCAGATCATCGAGAAGCATTTCGGCCAGACTCCGGGACAGCTTGGCTTTACGGATCCCGTATCGGTTCATGCGCTCGGCGGGATGCTGCTTTATCTTCACAGAACGCAGTTCTGTAGTCTTTCTCATCTGAAAAATCTTTCATTTTCCGACCGCAAAGACTATATGGAAATTGATTATTTTACCTGGCGGAATCTGGAAGTAACCGAAACTATGCGGGCAAAGTCGAAACGGGGATCGCTTCTCAGTATTCTTGATGAAACCAAAACTGCCATGGGGGCAAGACTTCTTCGGAAATATCTGGAAAAACCTTTGCTTCATTATCCGACAATCATGAAGAGGCAAAATGCTGTAACCGCTTTTTTTGAAGATAATATGACAAGAAACAGCCTTCGTGATTTATTGGTTTCTGTCCGGGATATTGAACGGATTGCTTCGAAACTTGTTTATGATACAATTTCGCCTCGAGACATGCAGGCTTTTGCGGAATCGTTTCGGGTTTTGCCTCAAATTAAGGAACTTTTGCAGAAATTTTCTGCTGATTTGGTTCGGGAACTGAATCAGAATACCGACCCTCTCTGCGATGTCTGTTCCTTAATTGATTCCTGTATTTCGGAAAATCCGCCCCAATTTGCCCGAGACGGAAATATTATTCGGCAGGGATACTGTGAGGAACTGGATACGCTGCGGATATTTTTGAACGACAGCAAACAGGTAATGGCAAATATTGAAGCAAGAGAAAAAGAGCGGACGGGTATCAAAACGCTGAAAATCGGTTACAACAAGGTTTTCGGCTACTATATAGAAATCTCCAAGTCTTTTCGGGATCAGGTACCGGAAGATTACATAAGAAAACAGACGCTGGTGAACGGCGAACGGTTTATTACGCCGGAACTGAAGGAAGTTGAGGCAAAACTTCTTACTGCCGGCGATGACATCCAGCGGCTGGAAACCGAACTTTATACTGATTTGAAAACAAAGGTTTCGCAAGCGCTTTCCCGGATCAAAACGACGGCGGCGGCGCTTGCTGCTGTTGACGTTCTTTCTTCTTTTGCGGAAGTGTCGTCAAAAAATCATTACACGTGTCCGGATATCAATCAGACCGGCGAGATCAAAATTATAGCCGGTCGCCATCCTGTGGTAGAGAAAAACCTGAAAAACGAACTTTTTGTTCCCAACGATACTTTTTTGGATAGCAAAGAATCTCTGATCCATATCATAACCGGACCGAACATGGCGGGAAAATCTACTTACATGCGCCAGGTTGCGATTTTGGTTTTGATGGCTCAGGTCGGTTGTTATGTTCCGGCGGAATATGCTTCGGTATCGGTGACGGACAAGCTGTTTACCCGGGTTGGCGCTTCGGACGATCTGACCTCAGGACGTTCTACTTTTATGGTGGAGATGGATGAGGTTGCCTATATTTTGACGAATGCAACTGAAAAGAGTCTGCTTATTTTTGATGAAATCGGGCGAGGAACCTCTACTTTTGACGGTATCAGCATTGCCAGAGCCGTGGTTGAATCGGTTGCAAAAAAAATAAAAGGAAAGACTCTTTTTGCTACGCATTATCATGAACTTTCCGATTTGGAAAGCGAATTTCCGTGTATCAAAAATTATAATGTTTCGGCAAGGAAACGGGAAAACGATATTGTGTTCCTCCGAAAAATTGTTCCGGGAGGAACAGATGACAGCTATGGGATTGAAGTTGCCAAATTGGCCGGAATTCCCAAAGATGTCATTCGCCGAGCCGAGCAGATTCTTTCTGATTTGGAGAAAAACGGAACGGTTTCTTCCCGGAAAAATCAGAGAGAAATGTCACAGTCTGAGGAATTGCAAATGTCTTTGGTCGGCGATATGAACCGGGAGATTATTGAAGAATTGTCGGCGATGGACGTTACGACGATGACGCCGATTGAAGCGATGAATGTTTTATTTTCGTTAAGTCGAAAAGCAAAAGATAATAATATTTAGAAAAGGAAGAAAGATACATGTCGGTTATACGCCTGCTTGATAAATCGGTCGCCGATCTGATTGCTGCCGGAGAGGTTGTGGAACGCCCGGCTTCTGTGGTAAAGGAATTGGTGGAAAACGCAATTGATGCGAAAGCCAGCCAGATTACCGTTGAAATTTTGCGCGGCGGGATTTCTTTTATCAAGGTGTCCGATAACGGGATCGGGATGTCGGAAACCGATGCAAAAAAAGCTTTTTTAAAACACGCGACCAGCAAAATTTATTCGCCGGATGATTTGTACTCGATCCATACTCTTGGGTTTCGGGGAGAGGCGCTTTGTTCGATCGCCGCGGTTTCAACGGTTACGTTGAAAACAAAAAACGAAGATTCAGACTGTGGATATACGGTGAAAATGAAGGCGGGAAATATCCTTTTGGAAGAACCGACGGCCTATCCGCGCGGAACTGAAATTTTAGTGGAAAATCTTTTTGAAAATACGCCGGCCAGATTTAAATTCCTGAAATCTGAATCAGCGGAAACCACGATTATTACCACTTTGATTGAAAATTTATCGCTGTCGCATCCGGAAATCGCCTTTCAGCTGACCGTCAATGGGAAAGAACGGCTACGGACTTATGGAAACGGAAACTTGAAAGAAGCGGTTTATTCTGTATTTGGCCGTGATTTTTCCGAATCCGTAATTGAAATTCCGGCCTTACCGGATTCTTTTTCCCATCATGGAATATCGGTTTCCGGTTTTATCGGAAAACCTCTTTTTACAAAAGGGAACCGGACAAAACAGCTTTTTTATGTGAATAATCGTTATATCAAATCTGTGGCGCTGAGCCGTGCGTTAGAAAACGCTTACCGGAATAATATCCTTTCTGGACGGTTTCCCGTATGCGTATTGTTTCTTGAATTATCACCGGCGGATGTTGACGTGAATGTTCATCCCGGAAAAACAGAGGTGAAATTCGCTGATGAAGTTTCGGTATACGATGCGGTTGCCTCTGCCGTTTCTTCCGCTTTGGACGGTGATAAAATAAGCAATGAGTTTGTTCCGAAATCTTCGTTTTCGGTAGCCCCAGAAAAACAGGAGGAGATTTTTGTAAAACCCTCGGTTGTATCTGCTTTGATAAAGGAAGCTCCCACAAAAGAAGTAGTTTTTCCTGTTTCTTCCCGTAAAGAGGCTGTTGATAAGATACTTGCGTCATATCCTTCCGAGGAGAAAAATGCAGAGACGGTTTCTGTTGTTGACTATGGAGATTGGAGGATTGAAACCTCAATTCCAGAATCCGGCAGTCCGTCGGTTTTGCAGCCTGTTTTTTCCGATATTGCGCCGCAGGTTGATTCCCATTGCGGAGATGCGCAGAAAGTGTTTATCCCGGAAAGAAAAAAGGTAAACACGGAACCGGTACAGCAAGTTCCCGGCGAGGAAATTCCGCTTCTGGACGATGCTCTTTCTTTCCGCATTCTGGGCGAAGTTTTTCATACCTACATCATTGTAGAAAAAGATGAAGAACTTATTTTCATTGATAAACATGCCCTGCATGAACGGATGAATTTTGAACGGATGAAAACCAAGGAAACAGCTTCGAAAATGCTTTTAACGCCCATGATTTGTTCTCTTGGCGGAGATCAGTACGCTTCGGTGTTAAATCGTTTGTCTCTTTTGAATGAATTGGGTTTTTCTGTGGAAGATTTCGGAGATGGCTCCGTTATTATTCGAGAAATTCCGGAACTTCTCGGAACAGAAGATGTGGAACCTTTTCTGGAAAATTTTGCCGGAACGGCGACAGTAGATAAAAATCTTGCAAAATCGGAACTTTTGGATCGTTTTCTTTATGATATTGCCTGCAAAGCATCAATCAAGGCAGGCAAAATCAGTTCAGGAGAAGAACTTGAAACTTTGGTAAGAGATTATTTTAAGCGGGAACAGACACTTCGCTACTGTCCACACGGACGACCGGTTCTTTTTACGATGAGCCGGAAAAACATTGAAAAACAGTTTAAAAGGATTCTTTAATGAAAAATAAAATCATTGTTATCGTTGGGCCGACAGCGGTGGGGAAGACGGCGTTGTCTCTTTCTCTTGCCGAAACCTTCGGGGGAGAGATTATTTCAGCTGATTCCATGCAGGTTTATAAGGGGCTTGATATCGGAACGGCGAAAGCTACGGTGTCGGAAAGAAAACGGATTCCCCATCATTTGATTGATATTGTTGATGCTTCCCAGGAATATAATTTAGCGGATTTTCTTTGTGATTGCAAAAAAGCGGCAGATTCTATTCTGGCCAAAGGTAAAGTCCCGATTCTTGTCGGCGGAACCGGTTTGTATGTTACGTCTTTTACGGAAAATATCCGGTTACACGAGGAAAAAACCGATAAAGAGTACCGGGAATTTCTTTTATCGGTTGCCGCACGGGAAGGAAGTTCCGTGCTGAAAAAACAATTGGAAGAAGTTGATCCGCAAACTGCCGGTCGCCTACATGACAATGATTTAAAGCGAATTATCCGCGCCCTTGAAATTTATCATATTACAGGGAAAACCCAGACCGAAATGAATGAAATGTCCAGAAAAGAAAAATCTCCGTATTGCTTTTATAAGGCCGGTTTGAATTTTTCTGACCGAAATCTTTTATATGAAAGAATTAATCTGCGGGTGGATCAGATGATGCAAAACGGTTTTCTTGAGGAGGTAAAAGAACTTCAGGATTCAACCCTATCTTCGACCGCCTATCAGGCGATTGGATACCGGCAGTTATTTCTTTTCCTTCAGGGAAAAATTTCTTATAACGATGCTCTTGAAAAGATAAAAATGGAAAGCCGGCGGTATGCAAAACGACAGTTGACATGGTTTCGCCGAGATCCTGAAATTCATTGGCGGTATGTTGATTTGCTTTCGGCGGAAGAAACCCGTTCTTATTTTATTTCTGAAATTGAAACGTTTTTAAACAGGCGAGAAACCGAAACGGAAACCGGTTTGATTTTCAACCGGAATAAAAAGTTCGAAAAATCGTAGGAAGTTCTGAAAAACCCCCTCTTGAAAAATAGATAAAAATATGATATAATTAAACTGTATTAATCTTTACCGTTTTCAATTTTTATTTATTACTGGTCGGCCGCGAGGAAACGCTCTATGAAAAATCCATTTCAGAAAAATATAAAAGTATTCTTAGTCCTTTTTGTTCTGTTTGTCTTGATTTATTTTTCTTATTCCATTATCTCGGGGTTAACATCGGATAAGTATCAGACGGAAAAGATTATTTCTTCGGTTCATAACGATTATTTTCCTCTTTCCGGAATCGCTTTGCGGGATGAGGAACTGATTCTTTCTGACGGACCGAGCCTGAATATCGATTATAAGGTATCTGACGGCGACCGGATTGCCAAGAATGAAATTATTGCTTCTTGTAGCACTGTCCAGCTTTCAGAAAAAACACAAACTCAGATCAACCGTCTTTCCCGCCGGATTGACACGCTTTCGTCCAGTGTCGGGGCTACGGTTTTTAACGATATTAAAACGATGGACAAGAATATTGTAAAATCCTTGCAGGGGTATCTTACAATCGCAGAAAAAAATAATTATTCAGATAGCCTTCAGGCGGTGGAAGAAGTTCAGGTAGCCATCAATAAAAAGGATATCAAGTTTTCAGGCGATAGTTACTACCAAGCTCAAATTGAAGAAAATGCGGCCGCAAAAAAAATGTTGTTTACCGAAAATGCCGCCAAAGAAACGGAAATCGTTTCGGATATGGCAGGATATTTTTGCTCGGCGTTTGATGGTTATGAGTGGGTAAAAGCGTTGGATTATGCCGAACCGTCTGTCGCGTCTTTTGAGAAACTGCTTCAGGCTGAGCCGCAGTCTCTGCCTTCTGGTTATATCGGAAAGGTTCAGCAGAGCCCTGAATGGAAATACATTGCACTTGTTTCTTCTGTTGACGCTGAAAAATTTTATGTTGGTCAGAAAGTAACGATTGAATTTGATTTTATTCAATCCGGAAAACAGACTTTGCCGCTGTATGTCGGTTATATTTCGCCCGCTGCGGACGGAAAAGCGGTCATTGTTTTCCGTTGTGAATCACTGAATGCGGGAATGTTTTATCTGCGCAAAAATGATGCAAAAATTGTACAGGCTTCGTATACAGGCTTTAAAATCAATACCTCTTCTCTTCATTTGGACGACAAAGGCCGGACGGGCGTGTATGTCCTTTCCGCGCATCGGATTGTTTTTAAACAAGTGGATATTTTATATACAGCTGAGGATTTTTTGATTGTAAAAAGCGTATCTGTTTCAGGGGATTTTCAACTTAACAGTGGAGATGAAATTATTACCAACGGAAAAAATCTTTACGATGGAAAAATTGTGAATCAATAAAAGAGGCTAATTATGGTAAATGAACCAGTTCTGGAATCCATTTTTTCTCAGATTGAAGAAGCCCATTCTGTTTCTCCTAATCGCGATGAAATTACCGTTGTCGGCGTTATTAAAAATCAGCCGACCGAAGAAGCGAACAAATTGATTTTATCCGGTTTAATTAAAGATATTGCGGAAAACCGAGTGCAGGCTATGCGGGATCGTACGGGACTTCTTCCTGCGACACGACATATTATCGGCCATTTGCAGACAAATAAGGTAAAACTTGCGTTATCGCTTTCCGATATGATTCAGTCGGTTGATTCTCTTCATTTGTTGGAGGAAATTGAACACCAGTCGGAAAAAATGGCAAAAACGGCAAAAATTCTTCTACAGATTAATATTGCGCAAGAAGCCTGCAAATTCGGCGCAGAGAAAGAACAGTTACCGGAGCTGCTCAAACGGGCGTCGGAAATGCCTCATATCCGGGTAGAGGGTTTAATGGCAATTATGCCGATCGAAACAAAACTTGCATATTATCAGGCAATGTATGAATTGTTTGAGGAAACCAAAATCAAGATTTCAGGTGAAAATATCCAAATGCGGTATTTATCCATGGGAATGAGCAGTGATTTTCAACAGGCAGTTTCCTGCGGGGCAAATATGGTTCGTTTGGGAAGATGTCTGTTTTAAATAAAATACATATCATAAAAATCTTAGAAAGGAATTGTTACAATGGGATTTTTTAAAAAAATATTAGGGGAAGACGAGTATACCGAAGAAACCGAAGGCGCTGAAGAATTTTATAACGGAGATTCTGATTCGGCAGGGGATTTTAATGCGGCCGTTTCCGGAAAACCGAAAGCTCATTTTGCTTTGGTAAAACCGGAGGGTCCGGAAAATCTTTTCCCCATTGCAGATAAGCTGCTTGAAAGAAAAAGCATTGTTTTGAATTTGGAACTGGTAAAAGGGGAAGAGGCGCGTCGTTTTGTTGAATTCTTGAGCGGCGTTGCTTATGCCATGAAAGGAAACGTAAAAAAAGTTGCCGTTAACACGTATTTGATTGTTCCTGGCGGATTTGAAGTTTCCGGTGAAATTTTTGAAAGTATTGAAAATGGACTCTGATCTTTTTTCTTCCTTATCCAAAGAAGAAAAATACTTGCTGTCTTACAGTAAAGACCTTCTTTCTGCCGAGGGGAGTATCTCCTATTTTCTGAATGAAAGAGAGCGGTTTTTGATTGCTTCTTTCTTTCGGAATAAAAGCGCTTTACCGTTCACTTTTTTTGGCGGATATCCCGAAGCAGAAAGAACTGTCTTATTTGTCGGAAAAGAAATGAATCCGCTTTTTTACAAGCGGATTATTCCTCTGCGGATTACGCTTCAGGGAAAGATGAAGCCTCTCCGTCACGGAAGTGTTCTCGGGAGCATTCTTTCATTAGGCCTGAAGAGAAACATTCTTGGCGACATCCTGATTCTTTCTGAAAATTGTGCCGTTGTGTTTGTTTTATCCGATATGGCTCTGTATCTTGAAAAAAATTTAATAAAAATCGGCGGCGACTCCTGCACGGTTAAAACAATTGGCTATGATGAAATTTCTTTGCCGGAAAAACGGCGGGAAGAACTTTCTTTTACCATTGCTTCATGCCGGATTGACTGTCTGCTTGGCGGAATTCTGAAAAAATCCCGAGGCTCTTCCGTTTCATTTTTTTCAGACGGAAAAGTTTTTTTGAATCAACAGCAGGTATTTTCTTCATCGAAAAAAATTTCGGCGGGTGATAAAATCTCCGTACGGGGTTTTGGAAAATATGAAGTAAACGATATGATAGAAACCAAAACGGGAAGACTTCGCGTATGTGTTTCAAAATTTTTATGATGTAACAAAGGAAAGGAATAGAAAGATATGTTAACAGCGAAAGAGATCGAAACAAAATCCTTCTCAAAAACCAGAGCTGGTTATTCTCCGGATGAAGTAGATAATTTTCTTGATGAAATCCTTCAGGACTATGACCGTTTTACTGAAGTTAAAGTACATTTGGAACAAAAAATTGAAACTTTGAATCAAACGATTGAGGAATTAAAAAAGACAAAAGCATCTCCGGCTGTTAATCCCACTTTTTCTTCTTCAAATTTAATTGAAAATGCACAGATTAAAGCAGAAAAATTGGTGAATGATGCGCAGAATTATGCGAAAAAATTGATTGAAGCCGCAAAAATTGAAGCTGATAATCAAAAACAGCGGACCGAACGTCTGAATAAAGAGGTAGCTGATTTTAAAACAAATTTGCTTACCATTTATGAAAATCATGTAAAGCTGATATCGTCTATTCCTGAAATTAAGGGGTTTTCTGTTGAGGAATCTGATTCTCTTGAATTGTTAAAATCTGCAACGATTGATCTTCCGGAAGAAAAACCGGAAGAAACAGAGGAAAATACCGCATCGGAAACCGGAGAATTCGGCGAGGTTCTGATGGATTCGGAACCGGAGGATGATGCGGAGCTGACCTTTGATTTTTCAGAAGATCCTGATTTGGAACATATCATTCATGCAGATGAAGAGGATGTGAAAATCAGAAAAGCAGCGGAAGCTGCACCAAAAAGACGTCGGGCAAAAATGGTTTCCGAAAAGGTGCCGGAACCTGAAGAAGATGAAGATTATATCGATTTTGACGACTTCGATGATGAAGATGAGAAGGGTTCGGCTTTCGGAAGCCTTTTCGGCGGAAAAAAGGAGAAAAAAGAAAAAGAGAAGAAGAAAAAACGTCATTTTTTCAACGTTGTAGATGACGATGATGATTACGACGATGACGATTTTGATGACGATGATGATTTTTAAGCGATGAAAAAAAATCGAATTCTCTCTTTGATTCTTA
>CAOJUB010000017.1 GCA_948443805.1 uncultured Clostridia bacterium
GGTGAAGTTCAGTTTGAGGAAGCTTCCTATATAAAGATTCCGTATTCTTCCGACTGGCAGATGGTCTCTCTTGCGGATGATTACGGACAGCCGCTGCTGTTCCATCTTGAAAAGGGGGAAAACACTATCCGGATCAATGCGGTTACCGGCGATATGGGAGATATTATCAACGGTGTTTCCGCTGTTATTACCAAGCTGAACGCCGATTACCGGAAAATTCTGATGCTGACCGGTTCTTCTCCCGATGCTTACCGTGATTATAAGTTCGATGAGGAAATCCCGGAAGTGGTTGCCGACCTGAAAGCTCAGGGCGACATCCTGAAGAGTATTCATGATGAGCTGGTTTCTATTCTCGGCGGCGACGGTCAGATTTCTGCTACGCTGAAATCGATTTATACGCAGCTGTATGATATGCACGCCAATCCGGATACAATTGCAGAATCCTTCAACTCTTTCCAGACGAACATCACCAACCTCAGCGAATGGCAGCAGACGGTTCAGAGCCAGCCGATGGAACTGGACTATATTCTGATCGCAGAGGAAAATTACGAGGTTCCCAGCGGAAATAATAATTTCTTCCAGGAAGCCTGGTTCCAGATTAAGATGTTCTTTGCTTCGTTCTTTACCGATTTTAATAAAATTTCAACTGTCGGTGCGGAAACCTATACGGAAGAAGCGAGAGTCTGGACGATGGGCGCCCGTGACCAGGCTCAGGTTATGAGAACGGTTATCGACCGGAGTTTTATTCCGGAATATAAAATCAACCTGAACCTTGAACTGGTTCCCGGCGGCGCGCTGCTGCCTTCGATTCTTGCCGGAATCGGGCCCGACGTTGTTTTGAGCATCGGTTCAACGGATGTTATCAACTATGCTTCAAGAAATGCTCTTGAACCGCTGAACGACTATGCGAATTTTGAAGAAATTAAAACGCGGTTCTCTGATTCGGCGTTTGTCCCCGTCACCCTGGAGCGTGAAATCGGAAAGAGTGAAATTTTCGGTCTTCCCGAAGCGCAGTCGTTCTCGGTTCTTGTTTACCGGACGGACATTATGTCGGAACTGGGCAGGGGGATTCCCCAGACTTGGGACGATGTTTATGAGCTGATCCCGGTTATGCAGAAACGGTATATGGATTTTGCACCGCCGGATTATACGACGCTGCTTTACCAGAACGGCGGTCAGTATTATAAAGACAGAGGACAGTCTACGGATATTGACTCGGAAGTTGCGATCAATACCTTTATTCAGCAGACAGACTTCTATACCTTATATAAATTGCCGATCAGCTATTCATTCCAGAACCGGTTCAGAAACGGTGAAATGCCTGTCGGTATGTCCGACCTGTACGGTTTTTATAACATGATGGCCGTTTTCGCTCCGGAACTGAAAGGCCTCTGGTCCTTTACTGAAGTTCCCGGAACGGTGAAGGAGGACGGCACGATCGATCGTTCGGTTGTTACTACCGTTTCTTCCTGCGTTATGTTGGCAAATGCAAAGAATAAGGAAAATGCCTGGAAGTTCATGTCCTGGTGGACCGATACGGAAGCGCAGACTGATTTCGGTTTGGAAATCGAAAGCGTATTGGGCGCTGCCGGCCGTTATAACTCGGCAAACAAAGAAGCGGTGAAGAACCTCAACTGGACGAAGGCCGAACTTGACGTTATCATGGCGCAGTGGGAAAACGTTATCGGTTATCCCGAAATGCCCGGCGGATACATGCTCAGCAGAGAACTGGGCTTCGCCACGACCAGCGTTATCGTTGATTATGAAGATCCCCGCGAAACGCTGCTTGACGTTATCAAACCGATCAATGAAGAACTTATTAATAAACGTCGCGAACTCGGCTTGCCTTTGGACATGGTTGAGTCGGATGAAGATTAAGGAACAGGAGGAGACTTTTGATGAAGAAGAATGCCGAAGGCGTTTTGGATGATAACAAACTGCGTCGAAACGTCTTATTGAAGAAAAAGTTTCGGAATCTGGACCTGATCGTATTTATGGGGCCGTATCTGGTTACGTTTGCCGTTTTTACGGTGCTGCCCGTTATTATTTCGTTCATTTTCGGATTTACCAACTTTAACATGATGGAATGGCCTGAATGGGTCGGTTTGGAGAACTATTCCAGACTTCTTCTCAACGATGAGATTTTCAGCAAGGCCTTTCAGAACACGTTGGTTCTTTCGTTTGTTACCGGACCGCTGGGCTATATTATCTGCTTTGCGTTTTCCTGGCTGATTAACGAAGTTCCTCCCAAACCCCGCGCCTTTTTGACTTTGTTGTTCTACGCTCCTTCGCTGTCCGGCGGTTTCGCTTTTGTATGGCAGCTGCTTTTCTCCGGCGACAGCAACGGTTACATCAATGCCTGGCTGCAGCAGTGGGGTATGATCAGCGAACCGATCCAGTTCCTTTCCGATGCGGATTATATGTGGCCGGTTTGTATTGTGATTATCCTTTGGGGATCGCTGGGAACATCGTTCCTGACCTTTATTGCAGGTCTTCAGACGGTGGATAAATCGCTGTATGAGGCCGGCGCTGTCGATGGCATCAAAAACCGGTGGCAGGAACTGTATTTTATTACGCTTCCTTCTATGCGCGGTCAGCTGATGTTCGGCGCAATCATGTCGATTACCGGCGCTTTCGGTATCGGCGGTACGATCACTGCGGTTTTCGGATTCCCGACGCAGGATTACACCCTGCATACGATTATGCATCATCTGGACGATTATGGCGGCACCCGGTTTGAGATCGGTTACGCCAGCGCAATTGCGACGATTCTGTTCGTTTTGTCTTTTGTCGCAAACCAGATCGTTCAGTTCCTGATCAAAAAAATAGGAAAGTAAGGAGGTTGAGAAAATGGCAGATTCTACAGCTGTAAAGCCGAAGAAGAAATTGAAATTTCCTCAGTTCGGCAAAAAAGAAGTACAGAAAGACGCTTTCGGAAACGAAACGAAAAAGAAGAGACGCTTGTTTAAATACAACCGGATCAACAGAAGTTTCGGCGGAGACCTTTTCCTCACCCTCGTTCTGGTTATCGGCGGTGTTTTCATGGTGTTCCCGATGATCTACGCGATCTCGAACTCCCTGAAACCAATGTCGGAAATATGGCTTTTCCCTCCGAACCTGATCGTTAAAAACCCGACGTTTAAAAACTATACCGACTTGTTCAATATTATGTCGAACTCGCTGGTTCCGTTTTCAAAATATCTGTTTAATACGATTCTGATTACGGTTATCGGTACGGCGTGCAACGTCTTCTCGGCTTCGATGTGCGCCTATCCGCTTTCCAAGAGACAGTTCAGAGGAAAAAAGACCATTTTTGATATTTCAACTTTGTCTCTGATGTTTACCGCAACGGCGGGAAGCATTTCTACTTATATTATTATGACCACCCTTGGCTGGATCGATACCTATTGGTCGATTTTGGTTCCGACGCTTGGTTCTTCGTTCGCTCTTTATCTGATTAAAAACTTTATCGATACCTTCCCCGATACGGTTATCGAGGCCGCAAGAATTGACGGCGCGGGAGAATTCCGGATTTACTGGAAGATTTTGATGCCGGCAATCAAACCCGGATGGCTGACGCTGATTGTTTATGCGGTTCAGGGTTTCTGGAATACCGGAGCCAGCATTTTTATCTACCGTGAGGAACTGAAGACGCTGGCGTATGCGCTGAGCCAGATTGCTGCGGCGGGTATTGCAAGAGCCGGCGTTTCCATGGCGATTTCCGTTGTTATGATGCTTGTGCCTGTTTTGACTTTCGTTGTTACGCAGAGTAATATCATCGAAACGATGGCGACATCCGGTATGAAGGATTAGGAGGTGCGGATATGAAAAACAATTTTGTTAAAATTCTTGTCTCCTGTATCGTTACGGTTGCTGTTTTCGTTGGTTTTAGCGTGAATATGTTTGCTCTTCCTGTTTCGGAAAAGGTCAGCGATAACTATTATTACGATGTTCACGGCGTTGCTGCCGACTCTCCGGTGGCTTACCGGACGGTTCGGATGATCGATTACCGGGAGTTGGGACTCCCCGATTCCTTTGAACCGGTGGATCTGTTTGTTCAGGGAGATTATCTGTATATTCTGAACCGCGCCGGAAATTCGGTGGTTGTTCTGGATCAGAATTATGAGAAAATTACGGAAATCCGTTCTCTGGTTGCCGCACCCGGCGAGGAAATCCCGGAACTGAACAATAAAATCCTTGACAGTGAGGGAAATCTGGTTCTGGATTCCGAAATGGCGACCGCCAGCAAATATCAGCTGAACAGCCCCAACGGGCTTTATGTAAACAAGGACGGAGACATTTATGTCGCCGATACCAACAACCGCCGTATTGTTGTTTTTGATATTACCGGTACGGTGAAAAACGTGGTTCAGGCGGTAAAGGTTACGGTTCTCGGTTCCAATTACGTTTTCAAACCGCAGAAACTCGCGGTGGATTCCGGCGGCGGCCTACAGGTGATTGCTTACGGTGTAAACCGCGGTATTATGCAGATCGACGACGACGGTACCTTCCGTCAGTTCATCGGTGCGCCGGCGGTTACCATCGACGCGGTGGAATGGTTTTGGCGGCAGTTCGCTTCGGCTGAACAGCGGCAGAGAATGGTTACCTACGTTCCTACCGAATACAATAATGTTTCGATCGACGACAGAGGTTTTCTGTATGCCACAATCAGCACGTTGGACGGTGCAAGCCTGAAAGCGGCGGTAACGGCAAAAGACCTTTCCGGAAAGACTACGCCGATTCTCCGTTTGAATTCTTCCGGTCTGGATTCTCTGAGAAGAAAGGGCTTTTATCCCCCGGTGGGAGACCTTTCCTTTGATGAAAAATCTCCGACGCAGATTGTTGACGTAGCGATTGCGGACGACGGTTTCTACACCATGCTTGACACCGCGACCGGACGCTTTTTCACCTATGATGATTCGGGTAATTTCCTCTATATGGCCGGCGGAAAAGGAAACCAGACCGGTTGCTTTAAAACCGCTGCTGCCATTGCCGTAAAAGGCAGCCAGATGATCGTTTCCGATACGGCGACAAAATCGATTACGATTTTTGAAGAAACGGATTACGCCAAACTGATTAAATCGGCGGTAATCGCGAACTCTTCCGGACAGTATGAAGTGGCAAAACAGCTCTGGAGCGAAGTTGCGGTGTATAATTCCAACAGCTATATCGCATATATCGGTATGGGAAAAGCCGAAATGAGAATGGCGAACGTGCTGCATGATGAATCCCGTTTCGAACACTATGAAAACGCGCTGACGTATTTCTCTCTGGCTACCGAAAAAGAAAACTATTCAAAAGCCTTTACGGAACTGCAGCGTGAAAGCATGTCGAAAAACTTCGGGCTGATCGTTGGTTCGATCGCTGCGCTGATTATTATTTTGTTTGTTTTGTATTTTGTTAATAAATACCGTAAAAAGAAGAAAAAGGAAGGGGGCGCAAAATAAATGGAAGCCGTTAAAAAATTCTTTAGCCGGTTAGGCAAAGGTACTGCGGAAATGTTCAAGAGAATGCCCTTTTTCTTTTACATTCTCGTGCATCCGTTTCAGGGTTTTTACGATTTGAAGGTCGATCCGAAAAGACGGAATATCCCCGGCGCTGTTTTCCTGTTTGTTTTGCTCGCATTTTCCGCAATTTTTAAAAGACAGCTCCTCGGTTATCTGTATACTTCCCGTGCGGATCAGCTCAACCTTGATATTGTCGTTGAAATCCTGGTCGCGGTTCTTCCGTATCTGATGTGGGTCATTGCCAACTGGTGCTTTACTTCACTGATGGACGGAGACGGGAAACTGGTGGATATCTTCTGCGCGACTGCTGTGGGGGTTATTCCGCTGATTATCTGCAACTTTATCGCCGTTCCCCTGAGTAATTTCCTTTCTCTGGAATCTTCTCAGGTTTATACGGCGGTCACGGCCTTCGGCTATGTCTGGGCTTATCTGACGATTTTCCTCGGTATGGTGGTCACGCACCAGTATTCCGTTGGAAAGGGAATCGTGACAACGGTTCTTTCTATTGTCGGCATCATGCTTCTGGCATTTATCATTCTTCTGATTTTTTACCTTGTACAGCAGGTTATCGGCTTTGTTTCTCAGCTGAGTACCGAAATTGCGTACAGGATGAATGAATAGGGGGTGGATAAGAATGAAAAAAATTAAGTACTTGCTTCTTGGACTTCTCGTTCTTATTCCCGCTGTTCTTCTTTCTGCCTGCAGCTCTAAAGAAAACGATACTTCTACCGGATATATTTCGGATGAGCAGCGCGCGGCGCACATTCAGGAACTTCAGGGGGACAATAAGGTTCTCAAAGAGGATTCCTACAAAAAAATTACCCGTGTGCAGGCCAGAGAACTTGGCATTACCGGTATTGCCGATATGTGCAAGCTGATGGAGAACAGCAAGTTTACCTTCTACTTCAATTTTGAAGATACTGCTTTTGCCATTTACGACAAAACCACGAAGAAGGTCTACCATTCTGACCCGATCAAATCCAATGAGCTGTCGGACCAGACCGTTTCGATATCTTCCCCGATCTCGCTGGAAGCGTATGACGTTATGAACAAACGGTACGACTTCAACTTTATGCAGAACTGCATGGAAGATAAAAACTTCTCGGTGGTCGATATGGGCAATAAAACCATTCGGATCATCTATACCATCGGTAACGACCCGGATAAGGACCTGGTTCCTCCGGTTATTACCAAGGATACGTACGACGGGATTATTTCCGAACTGGAAAAATCCAATCCCGGAATGATCTATCATCTGAAAAACTGTTACCGCGAAATCACGCCTGATAAAGTCGATGCGGATATTCGGGAAGCTTACGGAACCTATTTCCCAACGATTGACTATATGACGCTGTATGTTTGCCGTGATCTGAACGCCAAACAGAAAGCGTATATCAAACAGTCGATGGAAGCGGCCGGTTTTACGGTTGAAGATTTGAAAGATGAAATGGAACGTGCGGAGTATCAGGGACCGGAACGTGCGGTTATGTATACCATTCCGGTTGATCTTACCCTGCAGGATGACGGGCTGACAGTCAATGTCGATGCCGCAAAAATCCTGGCTCCGGGCAAACAGAAACTTTACAAAATCTATCTTTACAGAGGTTTCGCGGCAATCCGCGGACCGATCAACCGTCCGACGGCTGCGGATGAATATATGCTGATACCGGACGGCTCCGGAACAATTATGCCGGTTAACGGAAATGTGACGACCGATGTCTTTACTTCCCGGATTTACGGCGCTGACGAATCGTTTGCTCCGACGGTTGAAACGGTCGATCAGAAAAGAGCCGCCCAGATTCTGACTTCGTTTGCTGCGTATGACCGCGGCGAAAACGGCAGCGTAATGGCGATTCTGGAAGAAGGCGGCGCGCAGGCGTTTATTTCGGCCAGACCGTTTAACGGTACCAGCAATCTTGTTGCTACGCTGAATTACGATTTGGTTTATTCGGAAAGAGATTACCGTTCCTACAGCTCCAATTCTTCTGCGGATTCTTCCGGAAGCGGTGTTGTTTTGGCGAAGGAAGATACGAAGACCAATTTCCGGCTGCGCTATATTCTCGGCGAAGGCGGAAAAACCTATGCCGAATACGCACAGTTGTATCGGCAGTATCTGATCGATAATGAAAAACTTCCGGCAAAAACGAATTCAGACGCCAAAACTTCGTTGTATGTCGATTTGATCGGCGCATTCCCGAAAACCGAATCGGTTGTCGGTGTTCCGGTTGAAAAGACCAAACCGCTGACCACCTACGAACAGGCGGCGGAGATTCTGAATCAGCTGAAAAACGATGGCGTGAAAAATGTTTCCGCCCGGTATTCCTACTGGGCAAACGGCGGATATGTTTATTCGGTTCACAATAAAGTCCGCCTGATTTCAGAACTGGGAACAGAGCAGTCTCTGAAGCAGTTGGTTCAGGATGCAAAAGACAGTGGCTATAAACTGTATCCCTCGGCGGAATTCATGTATGTAATCGACGATATTGTCGGCGACGGATTCAGCTACGAAAACGATGCTGCCAGACGGTTGGATATGCGGACCGCTTCGGTTTCCGATGTCCGGAATCTGGCAACCGGCGAACAGTCGGCGGATACGGCAATGAAAATTCTGGTTTCGCCCGACCTTCTTCCGGAAATCGGCGCTTCGTACAAGGAATCTCTTGAAAAGATTCTTCCCGACAACAGCAGCATCTCGCTGGGAAGCATCGGCAGAAACCTGAGTTCCAGCTATAAGACCAACCGGTATGTGGACAGAACCAAAGCGGTTGAATATCAGACCGGTTTGATGGACACGTATAAGGATTATAATCAGATGGTTGAGGCCGGAAACGATTATACCTGGAATTACGCGACCGATATTCTGGATCTTCCGATGGGTTCAAGCGAATACGATTCCACCCTGGGCAGCATTCCTTTCATCCAGATGGTTCTTCACGGCTATGTCTCTTATTCCGGCGCGCCGGCCAATGTCGGTTCGGATTACAAGATGACGCTTCTGAAATCTATCGAGACCGGAAGCAATGTCCTGTTCCGCTGGATGGGTGAAGAGGATACGGTATTTGAAAATACCAGTTACGGCAAGATATTCTTCTCTTCGAATTATAAAAATTCTTACGACAAAGCCGTTGCTCTTTATAAAGAACTTTCCGAACAGCTTGATAAAGTTGCTTCTCTTCCGATTACGGATCATCAGACCGCAGTCGCCTATATCAAGGGCGTTGAGGCTCCCGAAGTGATCGGGGAAGAGGACGCTGCTGCTGAAGAAACCCCTGCGGAATCGTCGGAGCTGGTCGGTACGGGCAATGTCTTTATCACAACTTACGGTGATCGGTACTCTGTCGTTGTCAACTATAACAGCTATGACGTTGTTCTTGAAGACGGCACAGTAGTAGAAGCCGAAAATTATATTTGGAGGTGATTGAATGAGCATTCAGGCTAAACAGACAAAAGAAAAAGCGCCTAAGAGAGCCGTTCTTTCGCTGGAAAGAAAAAACAGCTTTTTCGGCTATATTTTCACTTTGCCTATCATCATCGGTCTTGCGGTAATATATCTTCCGATTCTTATTCAGTCCCTTGTATATTCTTTCAGCAAGATCACGATTGTCCCGAAGCAGGGATATTTAACCGAATTTCTCGGTTTTCAGAATTATTATAACGCCCTGTATGTAGAAGAAGGGTTTTTACGGACGGTTATTGAGTCTACCATTGCTCTTCTTCCGCAGATTTTCGTTATCATTATCTTCGCTTTCTTTATGGCGAATATTTTGAATCAGGAATTCAAGGGCAGAACGATTGCGCGTGTTATCTTCTTTATTCCGGTTGTTGTTTCTACTGGTATCATGGCGCAGTTCGAAAATATGAATTCCATGCTGGATCTTTATTCTTCCGGTGAGAAGATGGAAATGGTCGGCGGCGCGGCAAGCGCGCTGGTCGACTATACCCAGCTTCAGGAAATCATTACAAGCGCGCTGAATAATCCGAATATGTCGTCAATTGTTCTCGGCGCCATTTCCGGACTGTACGGAATCATCACTTCTTCCGGTGTTCAGATGCTGGTCTTCCTTTCCGGCCTTCAGGGTATTTCGATTAACATGTACGAGGCTGCGAAAGTAGAAGGCGCAACCGGATGGGAAGTTTTCTGGAAAATTTCCTTCCCGATGATTTCCCCTTTGATTTTGGTTAACCTGATCTATACCGTTATCGACCTGTTCCTGAAAGCCGACAACGAGGCGATCAACTTTATCAATAATAAGCTTGCCGATGGAAGCCAGTTAGAACTTGCTTCGGCGCTATCCTGGATTTATACCCTCGTTATACTACTGTTCGTCGGTATTGTCTGGATGTTAGTCAAGAAGCTTATTGTTTATCAGGATTAAGGAGGGTGGAAGAATGAAAAACGAAGATACCATGAATGTTTCCCAGTCTCCGGCAGAAAAGAAGGAAAACAAAATCCTGAAATTTCTGAAATCCAAATTTACGTTTCATTTCAAAAAACCCCGCAATCCGATCAAGGCTCTCAAAGAGGTTGATTGGAAACGGTGGAAGAGAAAGAACCTCAACCTGAACGGTCTTGGCCGGTTCGCCTATATCATTCTGCGTTTTATTATCGTTTTCGGTATTTGTTTTACGATTATCTATCCCTATATTGTTAAGGGCATCGTTTCGTTTATGAGTACCAATGATATCGTCGACTCGACCGTTATGTTCATCCCCCGTGAAGGTTCCACGTATTTTATTGAAAAAGCCGTGGTTACCATGGAATATTGGACGGCGATGCTGAACACCGCGCTGCTGTCTCTTGCAGCTGCCGGCTGTACGCTGATCGTCAGCACAATGGTCGGTTATGGTTTCGCCCGGTTTAAGTTTATCGGAAAGAATCTGCTTTTCTTCATGGTTATCCTGACGCTGATTATTCCTGCGCAGACGATCATGATCCCGCTTTACAGCCGGTTTAAGTGGTTCTTCTTAGGCGACCTGACCAACACCTTCTGGCCGATTGTTATTCTTGCTCTGACGGGGCTCGGTCTGAAAAACGGATTGTATATCTACATGATGCGGCAGTTCTTCAGAGGGATGCCGAAAGAACTGGAAATGTCGGCTTATATCGACGGCGCCGGTCATTTCCGGACCTTCTTCTCGATCATGCTTCCGAACGCTTCGAACATGATGATTACGATCTTCCTCTTTGCCTTTACCTGGCAGTGGACAGACACCACGTATAATACGATGCTGTTCCCGAAACTCAAAATTCTGACCAATACGGTTCTGAATGTCACCAAAACGGCGGAAAATGTCGCGGTAGATACCACGCAGCAGCAAGCGCTTGCGGATACTGCTTCACTTCTTTTGATTCTTCCGCTGTTGCTGGTTTTCCTGGTCGCGCAGAAATACTTTATTCAGAGTATAGAACGCAGCGGTCTTGTTGAGTAAACAGATAAAAAATATCCCCGAATCTTTAAAGATTCGGGGAATTTTTTATCATAGCAGTTCTTTTGTTTTTTATCTTTGGCCGTTTTTTTTGCATTTATTGATTCTCTCTATGTAAAAATATATAATGGTTCAATGTTTTATTGTTTATGAAGGGTTTTTATCGTCATAATAGCTATATTTTACGCCTTATTTACAGTTTTAGAGCAAACAGGTGTCATGTGACAGATTTTCTCCTTGACTGCCAGATATACACGGCGCTAGCGCTATGTTCTCATCATTGGTAAGGGAATACAATCTGTTTTTTTCAAATCAGAATCCGCTGCTATGCTACCATACAAATGGAATGACTTTATATTTCACTTTCTTTTTATATTCTGTATACCCTTCCAGCCCCTTTTCAAGCACTGTTTCTTCATTTCTGATTCTCTTTGCAATAAGGATAGGATATGCAAGAAAAATTACAAATGATATAACAGAGCCAAGTACGAGCGGCATAGAAAGAAATAAAACAATCGTTACACTGTACATGGGGTGCCGAACAACCCCGTAAAGCCCGGTATCAATGACCTTTTGTCCGTCCTGTACTTCTACGGTTCGGGATAAGTAAGTATTTTCCCTCAATACTTCTGCATAAAGCAGATAGGAAATCAGAAATATAATGGCGCTAACCCACAAAATCCAATCCGGCAGCATGATCCATTGAAAACGAAAATTTAAGCCCGCAATAACAAATCCTATAACAAACATCAAACCGCTAAGCTTTATCACAAGACCTTGTTCTGCTTGTTGTTCTTTGCCTCTTAATCGTTTTTCCAACAGCTTCGGATTTTTAATCATCAATACCATTCCGGCAACAGACATCGGGATAAACAATATCCCTATAAATAGCCACGCGTTCCAATAAGCAAATGTCCCCGCGGGTAAAAATAGGAGTATACCTATAAAAACTGCGCCAAAAACAAATTTCAGTATTGCTTGATAAAATAGCTCTTTTGTCAACTAAAATCTCTCCATAACTTCTAAACTGACGAGTTAAAACAATGCTTTGATAAGTTCGCTCATCGCCAGCGGAACCACAAGACCTATCGCCATACCGAAAAAAACTGTCAGTCATCGCTGTTGCCGTTCAGTACGGTGTTATCCGCTAAAATATCCGGCAGATGCTTCATGCTGTCTTTTTCAGTAAGTTTTCTTATGATTCTGCACGGAACGCCGGCGGCAAAACTTCCCTGCGGAATGTCTCTTGTTACAACGCTTCCGGCACCGATTACACAGTTGTCTCCGATTGTTACGCCCGGGCAGGCCGTAACGGAGGCGCCGAACCAGCAATTATTTCCGATATGTACCGGTTTTGCATAACAGAGATGTTTCTTTTCACCGTTTGCGGTTTCCATTTCTCGCCGTTCATCCGGCAACATAGGATGAATAGGCGTTACAATTGTCACATTTGGCCCGAAATCGCAATAGTCTCCAATGGTGACCTCTGCATCATCTTGGATTGTTAAATTAAAATTGGCAAAAAACTTTTTCCCGATTTTTGTGTGTTTTCCGTAATGAAAGAAAATAGGTCCCTGTATTACACTGTCTTTGCCTAACGCTCCGATTATTTCGGTAAGGATGGCCGTACGCTTTTCAGTTTCATCCTCGTAGGTATTGTTATAATCCAGGTTCAACTTGTGCGTTTTTCGCTTCATTGCTTTTAATTCAGGATCTGCAGGGCTGAATAGTATTCCGGCATTGATTTTTTCTTCTTCATTCATAGAAAAGCTCTCCGTTCAAAATAGTGTTGGTGCCAAACCAATCTTGATAATCGATTTTATTTCACGAATAAGAATATCTGGTAAAAAACGACTGTAATCTTAGTAAACAGATATTATATTGATAGAGAAAATCTGGCTTCTCTGCTTTACAGCGTTCGTTTTTGATTCCTTCGATGTAAAATGAAACATTTACAAAAGATATTCTTTAAAGATATCCCGCATTTTAACCGCGGAATCAATTACTTGATTAATCAGACTGTCATAATTGGAATGATCGTCGAAATTCAGATGATGGATATAGTGTTTGATCCGGGAGGCTTTTTTCCGTTCCAGTCTGTCCCAGGCCAGGGGAATACCGAGTTTGGTTTCAATCTCTTCTTTATATTGATAAAGGTGATCGAATAATTCTTTGTTGTTATTGATATAAAGTTCGACCACGATGACTCCGTCTTTGTTGACAAGATTGACTGCAATATGCGCTTCGCTTGAGCCAATTGCTATATCATACCAATGATCGGTGGTCACTTTCCGAAGATTAAACGGTTTGCCCCGGTCGGCAACGGCCTGATTAAACTGTTCCCAAAACAAGAGAATTTCCGACTGCCGTTTATCCAATTCTTCGTTGGAAGTTTTTCCTTTTTTGTTCCTTTTTACAAATCCGTTCGGCTGTTCGATGATTTCGAATTTCGGCGCGGGGGCGGAATCTCCGATCCGGTATGCATGAATTTCAATCAAAAAGAAATGGATATTGTCGGTTGTATTGTTGTTTAACCATTCGATGGCCGCGCGGTGTTCTTCCTTAGCGGTTTTCACAATCCAAACGATAACTTCCGCGTCCAATCCGGATGCATAGGTGATGATTTTCCCTAAATGGCCATGGTCTGTGTTTTCCAGCTGGTTTTCTATAATTACCGTCGTATCGGTGGTTTCGTCTTTCGCTACCAAATCGCACCGGTACGGTCCGACATAAACTTCCTTGCCGACGTCGGTTAACGTTAATCCTAAAATATCGTTCAGATAGACCAGGTTATTGTCTTCCGCCAGCCAATTGGAAAAATTGTACTGTTCATGCTGCCATAATTCCCGTACGTCTACTTCTGCTAATCTTCCGATGTCTTTCATGGGACATCCTCCTTTTTGTCTTTTGTAAAAAAACATAGGTCAGGCCGTTTGTGCTGCGAATGTCTATACCGAATTGGTTTCTTCTGAAATCCGTGTTGGCCGTTACTCTAGTTTCATTTTTACACCGTGGCTCTCCAGAGAAAGCTTTGCTTTTTCCAGATCATTTTCGGCAGGAATCCAAGCCGGATTTCCGTTATCGTTTCCGCCCAGCGCCGTCATTTTTGAACCGCCGTAGGCATGATAGGGGAGAAGTTCGACATATACTCCATTTTTTAACTGATGCCAGAGTTCGGCTATCGCACGATAATGATCTTCCTGCATATTGACGTTTTTTATCATGATACAGCGCAGAATAATAGGCGCCCCGATTGTGTCGGCGCGTAAAATGTTGTTTTTTATCAGATTATGGGAAACACCGGTATATTGCTGGTGCCTTTGGTTGTTGCCGTCCTTGAAATCCCACAGAAAACAATCGGCCAGGGATACCAGCTCCGGAATCAAGGAAGAATCAAAATATCCGCAGGTTTCAACCGCAGTTTTGATTCCGTTTTGTTTGCATATGCGGAGAAGCGCAAAGGTTTCTTCCGGCTGCATCAGCGGTTCCCCGCCGGATAAAGTAATTCCCCCGCAATCGCCGTAAAAGGCTCTGTCTTGATTGACTACGGCAAAAATTTCATCGACGGTCATCTCGGAAAAAGATGGAAGCAGCGCCTGCGAACAGCAGCTTTCTGTGCATTTCATGCAGTTTTTGCAGCGCGACCGGTTCAGAATATGCTTTCCGTCGGTTATTTGGTGTGCGCTGTTTTGGCATACCGCCGCGCAGGCGCCGCAGCCAATACATTTTTGCGGGGTGAACAGGAGTTCCTGTTTGTCGGACTGCGTTTCGGGATTATGACACCATTGGCAGCGCAGCGGACAACCCTTGAGAAAAACAGTAGTTCGGATCCCGGGGCCGTCATGCATACAAAACCGCTGGATTTCCGTTACTTTCATGGTTTGTTGTTTTTATCCTCCGTTTTGTGAAATAATCATATCCTGCCACTCTTTATTCAGTGTGACAAAACGGGCGTTCCAGCCGGAAACCCGGACCGAGAGGGTTTGATATTTTTCCGGGTGTTCCTGCGCTTCTTTCAAAACCGAATTATCAACAATATCCAGCTGCATAAAACAGCCGCCGAGAGCGATAAATCCGCGCAGCAGCGTCACGATGGCCTGTAATCCTTCTTCTCCTGAAATATTGGATGGAATCAGTTTCCCGTCGAGCGCCGCTCCGGTTACCATGCGTTTAAGATTGCATTTGCAGTAAGAACGTATCATTGCCGTTATGCTGTTTTTGTCTGTTCCTGGTGTCGGCGAACAGTTTCCGGCTAAAATCTCTCCAGATTTTCTTCCGTGCGGCGCGGCAAGACGGGAATTAGACCATTCAATTTGTCGGCCAAAAGTGCTTACGCCCGCAGGAAAACGGTAACCGCACATGCCATCGAAGGTAGCGCAGCAATCGGCAAAATCGTCGAGAAGTCTTTTTGCAAGAAAATCGGCTTCGTCGTTGTCGCATCCGTAATAGAAATAATGATTCTGCATATATTGGCGGAGCGCTTCTTCCCCTTCCCAGTTCTTTTTCAGAATGGGAAGAAATTCCGGAAGCGAGAGCTTTTTTTCTTCATAAATCAGTTTCTTTATGGCAAGCAGGCTGTTTACGGTGTCTGCCAACCCGCCTATGTGCGGTGAAACCACATTGTATACCGGGCCGCCTTCTAAATAGGAGAGTCCCTTTTGAATACAGCCTTTTTCAAAAAGCGAGACTACTGTGCACGGAATCTGCGGTTTCCATTTCCAAACGCTTTCCTTTGCCGTTTTCGGTTCAAAAAGACTGTTGTGATACTGACAGATACCTTCTATTTGTTTTTTCAGATCCCGGATATATTGCTGATAAAGACTTTCAAAATCCGTAAAATCTACGGTTTCTTCATAACTCTTGAGCGTCTGTTTTTGCAGAACTGTTAAGGAGTCGAAAGGACTATATGTAAAATAGGTTGCACCCGGAATCTGGATTTCCCAGCATCCGTCGTTGGCAAAGCTTCGGGCTTCGGTTAACGGATATCCGTACTGCACCAGCGAATCGATAATGCTGTCTTCATCATAAACGGCCAGGATTCCGCCGCCGTACCGCATTACTTCGGCAACTCTGCGCAGTAACTTTTCTTCGGTGTTCTGGTTGAGCCTTACCGTTGTCGGGAAATCGCTTATCCCGAATTCTTCTAAAATATCCAGCACCAGATAGGTAACGGTATTGGTGACTTCCCGTCCTTTTTCGTCAATACCGCCAAGCAGAATATTTTGATAATGCTGGGCGTCGCCGCTGCCGTAATCTCCGCCGCAGACCCATTCGCAGCCTTTTATAAAAAAATGCGCCAGAATTTCACGGGCCTCGTCGATCGTCAGGTTCCCGGATTTCAGGTCTGTTTCCAGATATTCCCCTAACAGCTGGTCGATTCTGCCGATTCCGGGCCAGTTTCCGCACAGCCTTACAAAGGCAAAAGTAAACCAGAGGCTTTGCACGGCTTCATAAAAATTGGTTGCCGGATGCAGCGGAACCTGCTGCAAATTGCGGTAATTTTCTTCATACTCCGGCCGGTTTTTTAAAGCATCAAGATACCGTTTATGCCAGCAGTCGAAACTGTCAAGGCAGCGCAGACAGCTTTGGAGAAACGGTTCCTGGTGTTTTCCGGCGTATTTTTTCAGAGATTTTTCTGCTTCTTGCCGGATTGCCAGCATACCGTACTGCAAAACGCTTTTGAAATCAATGGTCAGATGGCTGATACTGTCAAAAACAGGATTCCCCTGATAGGTTGCCGGAACGCGGTGCTGAATGGCTTCGCCCAGCGTTGCCGCACCGCTGATCCGTTCGCCTTCGCAAATACGAACCGGCGCTTCCCGGGCTATTTTTTCTATCATGCAGTCATATTTTTCAAGCGCAGAAAGTGTATCGAAGTTTTCCATGTCATCCATCGGAACCGAACCGGTTCTTTTGGTTTCCAGGCCATATTTATGGTGCATCGATTCATAGGCGAACCCCCGGGTCGAATCACTCAGCCTCACCGGACGTTTTCTGTTGTTTGCTGTATAAAACTCCATATTTTTGTTCTCCCGGTAAAAATCTTGATAAAACAAATATACCATAGAATCGCATGGAATGCCATTGACATTTCGATATAAAAGTTGTACAATACTATTAAGTGGGAGGGATACCATGAAGATTCATCGGCTGGATATTGAATATTTTGCTTTGGATATGCTCGAAAGCGATAATTGCGAGAATTTAACGCATAAAAAAGTGCTTCCGTATCTGTCTGTCGTTCAGGTTCTGGAGGGCGGATACGATATCACTGTCGGCGATCAGCCGTAGCAACATATTCAGAACGGCGGATTTTTTATCGCCTCTTCCGGAATGCAGCAGGAAATTACGCACCATATGAATCCGGATTCCGGCAGGATGCGGGCGCGTTGGCTGTTTCTGGATGCGGTTTTCAATAAAACGCTGCGGTTCGATTCCTGCTACGATTTTCCGGTGGTTCTTCCGGAAGAATACCGCGAGATTCTTCATGCAGCCTTTGAAAAACTTTTTTCATCCGACAGCCTCTTTCAGAAATACAGCTGCTGCTATACGGTCATGGATATTTTAACAAAAGCGGGAAAACGGACGATGAATCCGGTGAACGAACCGATGCTCCGTGTTTTTGAGTTTATTCGCCAAAACTATCGGCGTCCGATTAAAATCAGCGATCTGGCAAATGAGGTGAATATGTCGGAATCGAATTTCTACCCGGTTTTTAAAAAATATTTCGGCCTTCCGCCGCTTTCCTATATCAACAAATTTCGAATATCGGCCGCCGAAGAAATGCTGAAAAATACCAATCATACCATAAAAGAGATTGCGGCTTCCGTCGGGATCGACGATCCGGTTTATTTGAATAAACTGTTTCACAAAAATTACCGGATTTCACCGAAAGAATACCGGAACAAATATAAATCATGACGTTTTTTAAGCGGAATCACGGCTCCTTTTGATTATTTGTTCAGCAGAAATATCCGAATCAAAAATTGTGAATCTCATCGCGCCTGTTTTTTTGCCTTGAACGGATCCCAAAAGAAGATTTGAAGATCAACCCCCAATTTTTATATCTCCGGCCGGAGCATGAGATTTTCCTCATTTCCATGAAATGGCATTACCGTAAACTCTTTTACGGTAATGCTGAACAGCAGGGTATGGCAAATCTGAGAAACTACCTGTTTCTGATGACTATAATATGGTGAACGCATACCGGAAATCTTTGAAATAGAGAAGAACGGTGTTCTGTACTGAAATCAAAAAAGGGCTGTCGGATTTGTTTGAAATCGACAGCTCTTTGCTTATGCTTATGATAATTCAAATAATGTTGCCGTTTTGTTGCCACGGAGGGCATTGTGGCTTAGAAATCCCAGCAATTACGAACCTTTTCGTGGGGATAAAATCATTCCCACTCAATTGTTGCTGGGGGTTTGGAGGTGATGTCGTAGACGATGCGGTTGATGCCTTTGACTTCGTTGACAAGGCGGACGGAGATACGGTCCAGCACGTCATAAGGAATTCGCGCCCAGTCTGCAGTCATAAAATCACTGGTTGTTACGCCGCGCAGGGCAAGGGTATAATCATAAGTCCGGCCGTCACCCATGACGCCGACCGAGCGGGAATTGGTCAGCACGGCAAAATATTGGCTGAGGTTTTTGTCTTCGCCGGCTCTGGCAATCTCCTCCCGGAAAATAAAATCGGCGTCCCGAAGCGTATCGGCTTTTTGTTTGGTGACTGCGCCGATAATCCGGATGGCCAGACCCGGTCCGGGGAAGGGCTGACGCATAACCAGATAATCCGGCAGTCCCAGTTCCCGTCCCAGCGCACGGACTTCATCTTTAAAGAGCAGATCCAGCGGTTCCAGAACGCCTTTGAACCGGGCGACTACCTCCGGCGGCAACAGTCGGTTATGGTGGCTCTTAATGACATCGGCATCGCCTTTACCCGATTCGATGACGTCGGGATAAATAGTTCCCTGGGCGAGAAAATCCTGATCGGTAATACCGAACCGTTCGGCTTCATCCCGGAAGACATAACCGAATTCCGCGCCGATGATCCGCCGTTTTTCCTGCGGGTCTTCCACGTCTTTGAGTTTGTTCAAAAAGCGTTCTTCCGCATTGACGCGCACGAAATGAACCTTCCATTTCCGGAATGCGTCTTCTACTTCATCGCCTTCGTTTTTCCGCATCAGGCCATGGTCGACAAACACACAGGTCAGCCGGTCCCCGATGGCCTCGGCCAGCAGCGCAGCCAGAACCGAAGAATCCACGCCGCCTGACAGCGCCAATAAAACGCGGCCTTCCGGTCCGATTTCGTTTCTCAAATTTGCAATGGCCGTCGCACAGTAGCCGCCCATCGTCCAGTCGCCGTTCGCGCCGCAGACTTTAAATAGGAAATTTTTGATCATTTTCGTGCCGTTTTCGGTATGGTTGACTTCCGGATGGAACTGTACACCATAGAATCCCCGTTTTTCATCGGCAATCGCAACATTGGGGCAGGCGTCGGAATGAGCCTCCAGGGTAAAGCCTTCGGGGATGGCCGCCATATAATCGCCGTGGCTCATCCAGGAAACGCCTTCTGCCAACAGACCGTCGAAAAGCCGGCAGCCTGTATTGTAATAGGTGACGGTTTTTCCGTATTCCCGGGCGGAATCGTCCTGCGCTGCGGTCACTTTTCCCCCCAGCGTCTGGGACATCAGCTGGCAGCCGTAGCAGATGCCGAGAATGGGAACATTCCAGGTAAAGATTTCCGGGTCTACTTTGGGGGAATCTTCCAGATAAACGCTGTCCGGTCCTCCGGTAAAAATAATGCCGATAGGTTGAAGCGCTTTCAGATCGGAAAGCGGCGTTGTGTAGGAATGCACTTCGCAGTATACGCCGCACTCCCGTACGCGGCGTGCTATCAGCTGATTATATTGCCCGCCGAAGTCCAGAACAAGAACGGTTTGATGTTTCATTTCGGAAATCCCCCTAAAAAGCTTAAATAATATTTATTTTATCATATTTTCTTTTTTTTGTAAAGAGGATTGCCGGAATATGACGGGAGGGTTCACAAAAAGGTCGGGGAAAAATTGACGATTTGACACAACTGGCAGATATAATAAACGTATCGGGGCAAAATCGGAACAATCAGATGATGAACGGGGGATTTTTCCCGGGGGAATAGTCGGAAAAAAGGCTGTTTCTGCGTTTGGAACGGTTTTGTCCGCCTATTTTATTTTGAGAATGTCAGGATGAATACGGAGGTTATTATGGCGAAAGGATTTTGGGCCGGCGTGCTTTTTACTTTAGCAGCCGGAGGCGCTGCCGCCGTGGCGTATAAACTGTATAAGGATCAGGATCCGTCGGAGAGCAGTTGTAGCTGCGGCTGCGCTTGTGATTGTGACAGCACGGAAGTATCGGAAGACGCGGTTGACGAGATTGATACCTCGGAAGTCTATATTTCGGCAGATTTGGAACCGGAAACGGAGAAAACGGAAGTAACGGTTTCGGAGACCGAGATCGAAGAGCCTTTTGAAGAAACCGAGGCGGAACAGGAAGATTAGGCAACATCAAAAAGGACAGCGCAGAACTGCGCTGTCCTTTTCTTTTTTGTTATGGCAGATGTTTGCCGGTGTTCTTATTTTCATTGGATATCGGAGGCTTCCGTGGATCCCGGAAGATGCCATTTGGCAAGGAATCTCGACAGGAGCACGGCATCGACGGCCGTTGTTTTTCCGTCTTTATTAAAGTCAGTGGCTCGTTCGTCGATATCAACCTGCCAGCGGGCCAGCTTTCTTTTCAGCAATACCGCGTCGGCCGCTGTGATTTCTCCATCACAGTTCAGGTCGCCGGGAAGCATGCTGATGACAGGCGTCTGCATGGGGAGCAGCTGCCATATTTGATTTTCTTTTCCGGTTTTTTCGGAAAGAATGACTGTTGTCTTTTCCGTGGACAGAACCACGCCGGGGTTCTCTGCATTGTGAATCAGATAGCCGCCGTTTGCCGGTTCGAATCTCCAGCGCTGCCATAATTCGGATTGGTCTTTATCGAGAAACAGTTTTTTTTGCTGGTCGGCGCTGATGAGTTTGTCTGCTCCGGAAAAGGGTTTCAGCCGGTATCCGGTTCCCGCGGCGGTGACGGCCGTTTTCAGCTGGTCTTTTTCGGTGTACGGCATCGTGCAGAGAAGGCCGTTGGAATTCGGCGAAAGGGTTAGGATTTCGCCCGTAGCCATATTTTTCAGGCAATATACGCCGGTATCGACCGGGGTGTAGGCAATCGGCGGAACCGTTTGGCTCTGGTTGGTTTTGTTGTTTGGGGCGTGGTAAAGCGTCGCGCCGTTCTGTACCGCATTTCGGATAGCTTGCCGCGTGGTCTGTTTTTCCCAGGTTACCAGGCAGGGCGCGCCGGCGTTGCAGTCTGCATAAGAAACGGTATCACCGGAAATGTCCGTAATAAAAATCGCGTGAAAAAAGGCGTTCGGCGAAACAGCGGAAAGGTTTCCGTAAAGAATATCTCCCGCCGACAGGTTGTCCGTATTCCCCGGTTTCTCCCAAAAAGCGGGATTTCCCCCGAATACGGCATTCCCCATTTTACAGGCGAAGCCAAAACATTGGTAAGCGGTATATCCCTCATATTCAAACGCGCCACACAGGCAGGGGCAGCCTCTTTTGTTTTCCGTATCGTAACAGTGTCCCCGTTTCTTACATCCTTCGTCCGGGCACATGATCGTTCCTGTTCCTTCATAACCGCAGGGATTGTAGGCGTTCCAGTATTCTCCGCTGCGGAACCGCTGCTGCAGCGAGAGGAGGGCTTCGTCAAATTCCTTTTTCCCTATTTCCGCCGCATCGGCCCGGAAAGGGAGGAGAGAAAGAACAAGAAAAAAAGCGAGGAAAAACGCAATTCCTTTTTGCCGGTTCAGAATGATCGCTCCTTTCATCTGTTTTCCGGTATTTTCCATCATGTTTTTTTTATTATAACGGTTCTTTGCAAAATTGTCAACCCTTTGGCGGGAAGTCGGCCTGAAAGCGGGGTTTGTCAACAAAAAATTTCATTTATCCTATTGATTTTCATAGGAATATATAGTATAATTTATACAATATATAAAAAATATTCCGGGAGGATGGAAATGACGTCTCGGTTCAAAAAAATAACGTTTTTTTTCCTGATTTTTCTTGCGGCGGCGCTGCTTGTCTGCGGTGCGGTTTATGCGGTCGCTTCTTTTGGTTCGGTGGCTCCTGGCCGGATGATTCCGACGCTGACGCCGGAAAACTATCGGATGGAATATGAAAATTTTTCCCTTTCTTTTTCGGGGCAGACGCTTTCCGGCTGGCTGATTCCCGCGCAGGACGGACTGTCGGATAAAACGGTTATTTTTTCGCATGACCGCGCGAGCAGCCGGGAGATTCCAGAAGCCGACGGTTTTTTCCTGATGCGGGAACTTTCGGAAAACGGATATAATGTGATAACGTTCGATTATCTCGGCAGCGGAAATTCCGGCGGGGATTTCTATACGTTCGGTATTTCAGAATCCCGGCAGCTTTCGGCTGTGGTTTCCTATGCGGCGGAACAAATCCCCGGAACAAAGATTGCGCTGATCGGCTGGGGCTGCGGCGCGGCGGCTGCCGTCAAAGCGGCAGAAAGCGACGAGGTTCTGGGCGTAGTGGCCGAGAGCTGCTATGAGCAGTTTGACGAAACGGTTTTTTCCCGCTATTTTTCCCTTCCGTTTCCTTCGGCCGGCATGGCATTGGCACAGACGGTTTCCGGCACGGCGTTTTCCCTTTCGCCGATAGAAACGCTCCGGGGGATTTCAGGGAAACATTTTTATTTTATTCATTGTCTCGACGATACGGTGATTCCGTATACCGCTTCGCAGAACCTGAATCTTGCGGCGGCACAGAATAATAATTCCGAACTTTGGCTGATCGAAGAGGGCGGACACTGCTTGGGCGCTTTGGCTAGTGAGGCGAATTACCCTTCCCGGATTCTTCTTTTTCTCAGCCAGTTTTTATAACACAGACGGAAAAGCGGCCGGTTTTTATTTCCCGGAGAGGGTTCCTTTTCCCCTGGGAAATTGCAGCCGGAAACGGCCGGGTTTGAAAATTTCTCATTTTCGCACATTTTTTCGCATAAAATGAATACCAGAAAACGCTTTGGCCGGCGTTTTTACGAAAAAACGCGGAAATGAGGATCATCATGGCGAAAATAAAACAGGACGTTTCCTCTGTGGTTCGGGGGGATCAGTCACAGATCGAAATTATGGGCAACTCCAGGCTTACCGTCGAAGGGTGTCTTGGGGTGGAGGAATACCGCCCCGAAACCGTAAAACTAAAGTTTAAGAGTTTTTCCCTTCGTATCTTTGGAGAGAATCTGGTGCTCAGCAATCTTCACGGCGGTTCTTTGATGGTCGGCGGCCGGTTTTCCGGGCTTGATTTCGATTAGGAGGCCGGCAGATGAAAGTAAGCGAGATGATGAACCGTCTGTTCGGCTACGATGAAATTTCCATTGTCGGGGAATATCCGGAACATTTTTTAAACGCTGCGGCGAATGAAGATGCTGAAATCTGGCATATTCGGCGGACAGATACGGTTACTCTGACGGCCAGAACCCGGGTGTTCGACCGGAAAAAAATAATCCGGATCGCCGGGCAATGCCGTTCAGTCCGTCTGAATTTTTTGGAAAGCCGCGGTCTTCCGCCGCTGCTGAAACGATACCGGATGCGGTACGGCCTTTTTGCCGGCGCCTTGTTTATCGCCCTGTTTGTCTGGATCATGTCGTGCTTTGTATGGTCTGTCCGGATTTCCGGCAATCGGGAGATTCCCACCGAGCAGGTTACGGTTTTTCTCGAAAACTGCGGTCTGAAACCGGGATCGCTGGCTTCTGCACAGGATATCGGCCGGATTAAGAACAGCATGATGTTTGAATTCGGTAATCTGGCTCATGTTTCGATTAATATCAAGGGCAGCCTTGCCATGGTTGAAATTACCGAACGGACAATGCCTCCGGCTATCGACGATGCAACGCCCTGTAATATCGTTGCCGCGAAATCCGGGCAGATTGTTCTGCTGGAAGCCTATGAAGGGGTCCCCTATTTTAAGCCCGGCGACAGTGTAAAGCAGGGGCAGCTTTTGGTCGGCGGCGTTTTTGACAGTAAAGTTGTCGGCTATCGGACGGTGCATGCTTCGGCAAAGGTTTTGGCTCGGACAAAGCATTCTTTTTCGGTGACAGGTCGGTATGCGTATTGCCGGACGGAAGCGACCGGCCGGCAGAAACAGCGGTATTCTCTTATCCTTTTCGGAAAGGAGATTCCGTTATATATTTCAGACAAACCGTTTGATTTTTGGCAGGAAGAAACCGAACAGACCGATTTGAGCATCGGCGATGCGGTGCTGCCGGTCACGCTGAAAAAAACAGTTTGCCAGGAAATTACCCAGACCGAAGCGGTTTATACCAAAGAGGAATTAACAGAAATTTTGCAAAAAGAAATCGCCGAAAAAGAACGGATTTCTTTACAGGGGATGACTGTAGAGGATCGGAAGATTGATCTTTCTGAATCGTCTGAAGGTATAACGGTTGAAAGTTTATACACAATAATTGAAGAGATCGGCGTCCGGCAGGAAATCTTTAAACAGGAAAATCAAACAGAAGGGTGACAGGATTGGAAAAAAGCATCATTTTTGAAAACCTTGAAATTCTCGGTAGTATTTTCGGGAAATTGGATGAAAATATAAAATTGATCGAAAAAGCCTTTTCAGTCGCGGTGGTGAACCGGGAAGACGGGGTGAAAATTTCCGGCGAAGAGGAAAACGTGCAAAAAGCGGAAAAGGCCATCGCTGCGCTGGCGGATTTTGCCCGGAAAGGGGAAACGGTCACCAAACAGAACGTGTCGTATTTTATTTCTATGATCGAAGAAGGCAACGAGGAACTGCTCGGCCAGATGGGCGAGGGCTGCGTCTGCATTACCGCATCGGGAAAACCGATCAAGGCAAAAACTTTCGGCCAGCGGGATTATCTGCGGACGATCGCTTCGACGCCGATCACCCTTGGCGTCGGCCCCGCCGGCACCGGAAAAACCTATCTTGCCGTTGCAATGGCGGTTACGGCGCTGCGGAACAAGCAGATTAACCGGATTGTCATTACCCGTCCCGCAGTAGAGGCCGGAGAAAAACTGGGGTTCCTTCCCGGCGATTTGCAGACGAAGGTTGATCCGTATCTGCGGCCGATTCATGACGCGCTGTTCGATATGCTCGGGGTGGAAACCTATCAGAAATATGTAGAAAAGAATGTAATTGAAATCGCGCCGCTTGCTTATATGCGGGGGCGTACGCTCGACGATTCGTTTATCATTCTGGATGAAGCGCAGAACACCACCTGCGAGCAGATGAAGATGTTTCTGACCCGAATGGGTTTCAATTCAAAAATTGTTATTACCGGCGACGTTACCCAGATCGACCTTCCGAATGACAAGCGGAGCGGGCTGAAAGAAGCCATGAAAATTCTGGCGGATATTGAAGGGATTGCCATCTGCCGTTTGACTTACAAGGATGTTGTCCGGCATGAACTGGTGCAAAAAATTATCCGGGCTTATGAGGCGTATGACGGGAAAAGGGAGAGCGTGCAGAATGCTGAAAAACGAAAATATACATTCCGTGGAAATTATAAATGAACAGGACCGGATCACCGATCTCGGAGAGATTGAAGCCCTGATTGATACCGCCGTCTGCGGAACGCTGAAAGCCGAAGGCGTTTCCGAACCGTCAGAGGTCAGCGTTCTTTTGGTAGACGATGAAAAAATCCGGCAGCTTAACCGGGATTTCCGGGAAATCGACCGGAAAACCGATGTTCTGTCGTTCCCTTCCGGTGAGGACGGCTTTTTGGGGGATATTGCAATTTCTCTGCAGACAGCGGAGGAACAGCGCAAGGAATACGGCCATTCGCTTGCCCGGGAAGTCGGGTTTCTGACGGTTCATTCGGTGCTGCATCTTCTCGGCTATGACCATATGACGCCGGAGGAAGAGGCCGTGATGTTCGCCCGGCAGGAGGAAATTCTCCGCGGGCTTTGCCTGACGCGGGATACGCCTGCGGAAAACAAGAAACCTGTTTCCTGAAAGAAAGGAGAATTTCCGGTATGTTTTTGGTGAAGCTGCTGAAAAGTTTTCGGTATGCCTTTGCGGGCATTTGTTCTTCGTTCCGGCAGGAACGGAATTTCCGGATTCATCTGACAGCGATTCTTTATGTTACATATTTTGCTTTTCTGTATGGGTTGGAACCGCTTGGCTGGGCGGTGCTGATCCTGACGTTTTCTTTTGTCCTTTCCAATGAGCTGATGAATACCGCGGTGGAGGAATGTATTGATTTTAAATCCGAAGAGTGGAATCCGCATGCCAAGCTTTCCAAAGATAATGCGGCCGCTTCGGTTTTGATTGCGGCGGTTTCTTCGATTATCGTGGCCGTATTTCTTTTTTCGGATCTGGAAAGACTAAGAACGGCGGTAACGGCGCTGCTGGCGTTTCCCCGGGTTTTGTTTCTCGGGCTGTCGCTTGTGCCGGCGGCGTTTTTTGTCTTCGGCTTCAGAAAATATGAAAAAGAATTTCCCGAAAAAAAACCGGGCAAAAAAGAAAGGAATCATCAATGAGGACAGGCTTTATTACCATTGCCGGCCGGCCGAATGTCGGAAAATCAACGCTTCTTAATGCGATCATCGGCGAGAAGATCGCCATTGTTTCGGATAAACCGCAGACAACGAGAAATAAGATCGCCGGGATTTATAACCGGGATGATTTACAGATTGTGTTTGTCGATACGCCGGGGCTTCATGCGCCGAAAAATAAACTGGGCGAACGGATGATCCGGGAGGCGGAGGAGGCGATGGACGGGATCGATGGCGCGATTGTTGTAGCTGAGCCCCGTTCTCCGGGAAAAACGGAAAAAAATCTGATTTCCCGTTTTCAGGCCGAGGATATTCCGATCATTCTGGTTCTGAACAAGGCGGATATCACGCCGAAGGAGCAGATTGCCAAGGCAATCGGACAGTATGCCGCGCTTTGCGAGTTCGCTTCGATTGTTCCGGCGAGCGCGCTGAAAAAAGACAATGTAGACGCCCTTCTTGACGAGGTGGAAAAGCTGATCGCGCCGGAGGACGGCGCCGTTTATTATCCCACCGATATTGCTACCGATCAGACCGTCCGGAAAATGGCTTCTGAGTTTATCCGGGAAAAAATACTGCGCGCGCTTTCTGCCGAAGTTCCTCACGGTATTGCGGTGCACATTCTTTCTTTCCGGGAACGCAGCGATAAGCCGATCACCGAGATTTCGGCGGAAATCGTTTGTGAAAAAGATTCGCACAAGGGTATTATTATCGGGAAAAACGGCCGCACACTGAAAAAAATTGCGTCTCTTGCCCGGGCCGACCTGGAATCGCTGTTGGATCGGAAGGTCTTTTTGGAATGTTTTGTTAAAGTCCGAACCGCCTGGAGAGACGACGAGCGGTTTCTGGAAAACGAATATGAGCAGTAAAATCCTCGGACTGGTAATCCGTCGCCGTCCGCTCGGAGACAATGATCTGATTCTTACGGTTCTGTGCCGGGAATTCGGCAAGATAAACTGTATTGCCAAAGGGGTTCTGAAAAGTAAAAAATCGCCGCTTTATGCGCAGATTTTTGCTTATTCGGAGCTGTCCCTTTATCGGGGAAAAAGTTTTTATATTATCGAATCTGCCGATCTTCGCGAACCTTTTTACGGCCTTCGGCAGAGTCTTGACGCCTTGTATTTAGGGCAGTATTTTGCTGAAGTCGCCGATACCTTGCCGCAGGGTTCGTCTTCCGGGGAGGAGGGCACAATTCTGAAATTGCTGCTCAATTCCCTGTTTCTTCTCTGCAAAAATCCTTCGGAAGAGGATTGTTTGCGGATCAAAATTGTGTTTGAGGTTAAATATGCGCAGATTTCGGGTTTCTTCCCGGATATCTCCGGCTGCGAGGCTTGCGGCGGCAGCGAACTTGCCGTCTGGGATTTTACGTCGGGATTTTTCTGCGCTGCCTGCGGAAACGGCCGGCACGGAAAAAATATAAGCCAAACAGTGGTCCGGGTTTTTGATCATATACTGGCTTCTTCCCAAAACGCGGCGTATTCGTTCTCGGTGTCGAAGGAACTGTTTGCTTACATCAGCAGGCTGACCGGGCAGTATCTTTCCTCGGTTCTGGATGCGGAATTCAAATCCCTGAACTGGTATGAATCCCTGAAATAGCCGGAACCAGTATGTTGATCTTCAGAAAGGTATGGTTATTAGTTGCATGAATAAAAATCTCCGCGCGTTGGAATACGATAAGGTTTTATCCGCGCTTGCACTTTGTGCTTCATCGGAATGTGCCAGGGAATATTGTCTTTCGCTGCGTCCTTTTTCTGACGCGGCTTCAGCGCAAAAAGCGCTGGAAGAGACCGACCGGGCGCTGGTTTTATATTATCAATATGGAACCCCTTCTTTTTCAGGTCTTACCGATATCTGCGGCTGTGCAAGAAGAGCGGCGTCGGGCGCAGTTCTTTCTATTTCCGAGCTGCTGCGGGTGCGGGATGTTCTTGCGGTGGTCAGCCGGCTTGACCGGTATGTTTCCGATCATCGGCTCAGCGAGGGCTTTGAGGCCTATGCTCTTACTTTGCGCCCGAACCGATATCTGGAAGAACGGTTGTCGGTTTCTTTTGTCGGGGAAGACGAAGTTTCCGACGGCGCTTCTTCCGCCCTGAAGGATATCCGCCGAAAACAGGCGCATATGAAAAATAAAATAAAAACTTCTCTGGAATCGCTTATCCGCTCACCCGAAACGCAGAAATATCTGCAGGATAATATTATTACTCTGCGGAACGACCGGTATGTGCTTCCGGTCAAAGCGGAAAACCGCAGCGAGATTCAGGGGTTGGTGCATGATACTTCTTCTTCCGGCGCGACGCTTTTTATCGAACCGATGTCGGTTGTCTCGGCCAATAACGAACTATCGGTTCTCATGGCGGAAGAGCGCCGGGAGATTGAGAAAATTTTACAGGAACTTTCCTCCGAAGTCGGGCAGAATGCCGATTCTTTGTGCGAAAGTTTTGAAAGCGCACGCTTTTTTGATTTTACCTTTGCCAAAGCGAAATATGCCGAAAAATGCAGAGGGGTTTTGCCGGTGATGAAAACCGAGGGCGTCATTTCTGTCCGGCAGGCCCGGCATCCGCTGCTTGATCCCGCTAAGGTCGTCGCCATTGACGTTTCGGTCGGAGATTCTTATGACGCGATGATCGTTACCGGGCCGAATACCGGCGGAAAAACCGTCAGCCTGAAAACCGTCGGGCTGTTGGCTCTGATGGCAAAATCCGGGCTTTTTATTCCGGCAAAAGAGGAAAGCCGGGTTGATTTTTTCGGACATGTGTTTGCCGATATCGGCGACGAGCAGTCGATTGAGCAGTCTCTCTCTACCTTTTCGGCGCACATGTCCAATATTATCCGAATTCTTTCAGAGGCCGATCATGAAAGTTTGGTTTTGCTGGATGAACTTGGTTCGGGAACCGACCCTGCCGAAGGCGCCGCTTTGGCGATTTCGGTTATTGAATATCTTCGTTCCCGCGGGGCGAAGCTGATGACGACGACCCATTATGCGGAACTGAAAGTATTTGCGCTGCAAACGCCCTGGGTAGAAAACGCGTCGTGTGAATTTGACGTGGCGACCTTAAAACCCACCTATCGGCTTATTACCGGTATTCCCGGGAAATCCAACGCATTCGCCATTGCTTCCCGTCTTGGTTTGGCCGAAGAAATTATCAACAGCGCAAAATCTCGTTTGGATCAGGAAACGGTAAAAATGGAAACGGTGATCGCCGATTTGGAAACTTCAAAAAAAGAGGCGGAATTTGCGGCGATCGAAGCAGAACAGAAATTTTCGGAAATCCGCGCCGAAATGGAAAAAAATCGGGCGGAAGCCGAGGAACTGAAGCGAAAAGCCGCCGAGGAACTGGAACAGGCGAAGAAGAAGGCCTTGCTTTTAGTGGAACAGGCGGGACGGGAATCTGATTTCCTGATTGAACAGCTTGAGGCTCTCCGCAAAGAAAAGGACAAAGCGGATTTCCGCGAACGGATTCTGTCGGCAAAAAATACGGCGCGCGAAATGGCTGCAAAGGCGGAAAACGCGCTTGCCGCGGAACGTCAGAAGGGCAGAAAACCGATCGACCGTCCGTTAAAACCGGGCGATACGGTAAAAATTCTTTCACTGGAACGCGAAGGCGTGGTTGTCACGCCGCCCGATCAGAAGGGAATGGTTCAGATCCAGGCCGGTATCATTAAAACTAAGGTTCCGCTTTCCGATTTGGAACTGTCGGAACAGGAAAAGGTTACGGTCAAAATTGAGGCGCGGCCGTCGGTTTCTTTTCAGGCCGACCGTGGCAGCCGCCGTGCGGAGAATGAAGTGGATCTCCGCGGAATGACGGTATATGAAGCGGAGAGCGCCGTTGATGAGTTTTTAAATAATTGCTATCTGGCCGGATTAAAAACGGTAAGCGTGATTCACGGAAAAGGAACCGGCGCGCTGCGGACCGCTGTAAAAAATCAGCTCCGGAGGCATCCGCTGGTTGCACAGTCACGGCTTGGCACATTCGGCGAAGGGGAAACCGGCGTCACGATTGTTACTTTGAAATAAAATTTCCTTCTCTCGGCAGGAGGGAAACGGTTATGTGAATATTGACCGGCAACAGGATGGAAAAATCTGTTGTGATTGTTAATCGGTAAACGGATGTAACAGAACAGGCCGGTTTGGTGAGACAGAAGAACAGTAGAAAAAAAGAAGGGAGCGCGCGTCAAAGATGGAAAAATCAATGCTTGGCGAAGATATAAAAAGCCGATCTTTCGCCCGGTTTTATTTCCTTTACGGCAGTGAAAAATTTATTCTTGATTTTTATGTCGGGCAGATGATTGACGCGATTCTTCCGGAAGAGGCGAAGACTTTTGATCTGCACTGGCATGACGGCAAGGAACTGTCGGCCGGAGATTTCGTTTCGGAAATGGAAGCCTTTCCGATGCTGGCCGAAAAAAAAGTGGTTGCAATCAAAGATCTTCCTTTACAGTCCGAAACGGCAAAAGCGCTGCTTGCCGACCCCGGAATTCTGAACGACGATACGGTTTTGCTGGTTTACGCTTCCCGGGAAGACTATGACCGGACGAAAAAGGAATTTAAGGAGTTTCTTGCTTTTGCCAAGAAAAACGGAAAGACCGCCGTTCTGGACGCAATGGACAGAACCGATAAGGAGCGCTGGGTTCGTAAACACGTTGTCAAAAGGCAGAAAGAAATTTCCGCCGCCGATATTTCCTATTTTCTCGACAGCGTGGATAACGATATGTACGCGATGATTTCCGAAATTGAAAAACTGTGCGCCTATGCGGGAGAAAGGCAGCGGGTGACCCGTTCGGATATCGACGCCGTCTGCATGAAAACCGCCGAGGCAAAGGTGTATGAGTTGACGAACGCCATTACCGAAAAAAACGCCGGAAAAGCCCTTTCGGTAATCAAAACGCTTTTTGATAACGGAGAAAATGCGAATCTTGTCTCTGCGGCTTTATTCAACGCTGTGGCTTTATTTTACCGGACGGGGCGGTATGCCGCCGAGGGAATGGCATTTTCCGAGATTGTGAAAAAAACAGGCGGCCGGGACTTTGTCGTGAAAAAAAACCTGAATTGGATCCGGATGCTGCCGAAGGGCGCGCTGGAAGCGATGCTGGAATATTGCGCGCAGGCCGATCTCCTTTTGAAAACCGGGAGTATTGATCCCCGGACGGTGATGGAACAGCTGGCCGTTCAGTGTATTTCCGCGCAGAACGCCGGCGGCAGGAAATAACGGCTTTGAAAATACCGAAACCGTCAAAAATTTCTGCGTCCGTAAAAGAAAGGCATGGTCGTCAAGATGAATATCCGGCAAATTGTTGTTGTAGAAGGAAAATATGACCGCATCGCGGTAAAAAACGCCTGCCCTGACGCGGTGGTGATCGAAACGCGCGGGTTTGGTCTTTTCCGGGACCGGCAGTTGGGTGATTTTATTAAAAAAACCGCAGAAGAACGGGGAATCGTGATTCTGACGGACAGCGACAGGGCGGGTCTGGCTATCCGGAGAAGGATTCAGAGTTTTGTAGATAAAAAATATATCAGAAATGCGTATATCCCGATGATACCGGGAAAGGAAAAACGCAAAGAAAAACCTTCGGCCGAAGGCACGCTTGGGGTGGAAGGAATGCCGAAAGAAGTAATCTGCGATGCACTTCGCCGCTGCGGCGTTACCGAAACGGCGCCGTCGGCCGGGACGGCGATTACCAAGACCGATCTTTATGCCGACGGACTGTGCGGCGGAATAAATTCTTCGGAAAAACGCAGAAAACTGGCCGCAGAAACCGGCTTGCCCACGAACCTTTCAGCCAACCGGCTGCTGGAAGCGTTGAACCTGTTTCTTACCTACGAGGAGTATCAGGAATTGGTTAAAGGGCTGGACACCGGAGCAGCGATTGCACGCGCATGAATAAAAAACAGTCTTTCCCCTCCGGGTTTTCCGGGGCGGGAGAAGCGGAAACAGGAGAGTATGATGAATCTGACTTTCAGGAGCGATCTGACAGCGGAGGAGCACGATCGGTTCGTGCTGTCCCTGCCTCATTATAATGTAACGCAAACGGCGGCGTGGCCGCAGATTAAAACAGAATGGCAAAGTTTTTTCTGCGGCCTTTTTGACGGAGAAAAACAAGTCGGAGGCGCGCTGGTCCTTCTCCGGAAAATCATGCCGGCTATTCGGGTAATGTATATCCCCCGCGGATTCCTCTGCGATTGGTCGTCTTCCGAGCAGGTATCTGCCTTTGCCGGGGGACTGAAAAAATTTGCGGCGGAAAAAAAAGCGTATCTGGTTCGGATCGATCCGGAAATTGTGATCTCCGAAACGGCAAAAGGAGAGAAAAAAGAGATCCCCGAAGGAATGCAGAGAATGGAAAACCTGAAAAACGCCGGGTTTCTGCACAAGGGGTTTGCGATGGATTTTACCAGTTATACGCAGCCCCGCTTTAACGCGGAATATTTTCTTACGGAAGAGGACGGGCAGCCGAAAAGCGACGAAGTGATTCTTTCCGGGTTTGATAAAAAATTAAAAAAATTTATCGGACGTTACACGGCGGAAAGAGGCATTGCTTTCCGCGCCGCGCATGGGTCGGAAGCCGCCGATTTATTTCACCGGATTTCGGAACATACCGAACAGCGGCAGCATATTCTGCTGCGGGACGGCGGTTATTTTCGGCGGATGGCCGAGGCGTTCGGGGATAACTGCACTTTTTTCTTCGCGGAAATGAATCTGGACGCCTTTATGGCGTTTTGCCGGGAGAAAATTGAAAAGGAAAACGACGAACGGGCCAAAGAGGATCTGGCGCTGGCGGAAAGTTTGAGAAAAGAATCGGAAACCGCGGTTCTTTCTTCTCTTCTTGTTTTAGAGAGCCGGGACACGGCCTACCTGATGTACAGCGGTTTTGACGACACGAAATTTTCCCGCTTCCGCACAACGAACCAGATTCGCTATGAGGCGATGCGGTATTATCGGGATAAAGGCCTGAAAACTTTCAGTTTTATGGGCATACACGGGGATTTGTCAGGTTCGCTTTCCGATTTTAAAATGAAATTCAATCCCACGATTGTTGAGTTCGCCGGAGAGTTTGAACTTCCGGTTAAACCGATCCGTTATCATTGGATGGACAAGGCTTTTCCGGTGATGAAAAATGCGTATATTAACCTGATGCTCCGGCTGAAAGGGAAAAAATAAACAGGCTTTTGTGTGAATTCTCCGGCGGTTTTCTTGACTTACGGAGGAAAACGTTATATAATAAAACGTAATGTGTAAATAGGAAGAAAGAAAAAATCAGGGATCCGGAGAAAGGAATGGAAAGAATGATTTGTGAAAAACTGAGGAATATCGCGATTATCGCGCACGTTGACCACGGAAAGACGACCCTTGTCGATGAAATGCTCAAGCAGGGAGGCGTTTTCCGGGAAAACCAGGTTGTTTCCGACCGGGTAATGGATTCCAATGATTTGGAACGGGAAAGAGGCATCACCATTCTTGCAAAAAATACGGCGGTAAAATATGAAGATGTCAAGATCAATATCGTCGATACGCCCGGCCACGCGGATTTTGGCGGCGAGGTGGAGCGGATTCTGAAAATGGTGAACGGCGTTTTGCTTCTGGTAGACGCGTTTGAAGGGCCGATGCCGCAGACCCGGTTTGTTCTTCAGAAAGCCCTGGAAATGGGGCACCGGGTGATTATTGTGGTCAATAAAATCGACCGTCCGGACGCGCGGCCGATGGAGGTCGTTGACGAGGTTCTGGAATTGCTGATGGATCTTGACGCGACCGACGAACAGTTGGATTCTCCGGTTATTTTTGCTTCGGCAAGAAACGGCCTGGCTTCTTTGACGCCGGAAAACGGAACCGATCTGAAACCGCTTTTCGATGCGATTATCAACTATATCCAACCGCCCGAAGGAGACGAGAGCGCGCCGCTGCAGATGTTGGTTTCTTCGATCGACTATAACGATTATGTAGGCCGGATCGCCGTGGGCCGGATTGAACGGGGAACCCTGAAACAGGGACAGGAAATTGTGCTTTCCGATTATCATAATAACCGCCAGCCGACCAAGGCAAAAGCGGTCAATATCTATCAGTTCGAGGGGCTTTCCAAGGTTCCGGTAACCGAAGCATCAGTCGGCGATATCGTTTGCGTTTCGGGAATTGAAGGCGTAACGATCGGCGATACGCTTTGCGCTGCCGACGCCATAGAACCGCTGCCGTTTGTTAAAATCTCCGAGCCGACGGTGGAAATGACGTTCATGGTCAATGACAGTCCTTTTGCCGGAAGGGAAGGAAAGTTCGTTACTTCCCGGAATATCCGGGACAGGCTCTATAAGGAATTGCTCAAAGACGTTTCCCTGCGCGTAGAAGATACCGATACAACCGAGGCTTTTAAGGTCAGCGGCCGGGGCGAAATGCACCTGACGATTCTGATTGAAACCATGCGCCGGGAGGGGTATGAGTTTCAGGTTTCTACGCCGAAAGTTCTTTTCCGGGAAATCGACGGCGTTCTGTGTGAACCGGTCGAGCGTCTGATTGTGGACGTTCCGGAGGAATCGATGGGGTCGGTCATGTCTCAGATGGGCGTCCGCAAAGGCGAGATGCAGCATATGGGAAAGGTCGGAAACCGGACGCGGCTGGAATTTCTTGTTCCGGCAAGAGGGCTTTTCGGATACCGGAATGAATTTCTTACCGAGACGAAGGGCGAGGGCATCATGAACTCGATCTTCGACAGTTATCAGCCCTACAAAGGGGATATTCCTCGCCGGGCAAACGGTTCTCTGATTGCTTTTGAAACGGGCGAAGCCACTACATACGGGCTTTTTAATTCGCAGGATTCCGGCCCGATGTTTATCGATCCGGCAACGCCGGTTTACGCCGGTATGATCGTTGGCGAATCCCTTCGCAGCAATGATATCGTGGTAAATGTCTGCAAAAAGAAGCATATGACAGCAATCCGTTCTTCCGGGCATGACGATGCGCTTCGGTTGGTTCCTCCGAGAAAATTCAGCCTGGAACAGGCAATCGAATTTCTTGCCGAAGATGAAATTATGGAGGTCACGCCGCAGAGCATCCGTCTGCGGAAAACCGAGCTGGATCATTCGAAGCGGATGAAAAATTTAATGAGAAATAAATAAAATTCAGGAAAACAGAATCCGGAGGTTCTTTTGTGGAAGATTTGAATGCTCTCCGTTCCCGGCTTGACGAGTTGGACCGAACCCTGATCGGCGTGTTCGAAGAACGCTGCCGGATCGCCGAAAAAGTCGGCCGTTACAAACTGGAAAACGGAATGAAGGTGAAGGACGCGGCGCGGGAACAGGAAGTGATCGAAAAACGTCTTTCGTATCTTTCCGATCCGTCTTTTTTGCCGGAAACCGAGGACTTTTTGCAGGAGGTTCTTTTACAGAGCCGGCGGATTCAGCGCAAACTTCTTCGGGAAAACGAAGACGCGCCGAAAAACGGCAATTATTTCCTCGTCGGTCTTCCGGGAAGCGGAAAGACGTCGGTTGGCCGGGCTTTGGCCGGGGCGGAGGGAATGGCTTTTCTCGATACTGACGAATATATCGAAAAAAAGGAAAATCTTCCGGTCGGTGAGATTTTTTCGCGCAAAGGCGAAGCCTATTTCCGGAACGCGGAAACCGCTGCTCTGCGCGAGATTTCGGAAAATGAAAAAAATACCGTTGTCGCCACGGGCGGCGGCATTGTGGAACGGGCGGAAAACCGCCGGATACTCGGCGGTCTTCATGTGTTTTATCTCTATCGGCCGATTCGTAAAATTTTGCAGTGCCGGATGGCTGACCGGCCTCTGTTAGCCGAAAATCCGCAGAAAATTTATGACCTGGACCGCAAACGCCGCGCGTTTTACCGGGAGGTCGCCGATTATAAAGTGCACAATACCGAAAGTATTGCTTCCGCCGTTTCGCAGATTCGGAAATTTCTTGACGAATAATTTTATAAATGGAAAAGAAAGGCATAGACGAAACCATGTTTACAACCGCATCTCTTCAGGATGAAATACGAAAACTGAAAAAAGAAAACGATATTTGTATTTTGGCACATGCTTATCAGAGCCATGATATCTGGGAGGTCGCGGATTATGTGGGCGATTCTTACGGTCTGAGCCTTCAGGCGGCGAAAGCTTCGCAGAAAACCGTTCTGATGTGCGGCGTTCGGTTTATGGCAGAAACCGTGAAAATTCTGTCTCCGGAGAAAAAAGTGCTGCTTTCTCATCCGCTTGCCGGATGTCCGATGGCCGATCAGATGGATGTTGCGCTGATTCGGCAGCTGAGGGAACGCTATCCCGGCTATGCGGTGGCGGCGTATATTAATACCACATCTGAATTGAAAACTGTTTGCGATGTCTGCGTTACCTCTTCTTCCGCTGTACAGGTTCTCCGGAATCTGGAAAACAAAGATATTCTTTTTATTCCGGACTGCAATCTTGGCGCGTGGGTGGCAAAGCAGCTGCCGGAAAAAAATATCAAGCTGGTCAGCGGCGGCTGTCCGACGCATGTCCGGATGTCTTTGCGTGATGTGGAGCGGGCTCGTTCGATGTATCCGCAGGCAAAACTGCTGGTTCATCCGGAGTGCCTGCCGGAAGTAACGGCGCAGGCAGATTATGTCGGAAGTACGACCGGTATTATCGATTATGCGAAAAACAGTTCGGAAAAAGAATTTATTATCGGAACCGAAAATAGTATTGTGCAGCATTTACAGTTTTCCTGTCCGGAAAAACGTTTTTATGCTCTTTCAAAAGACTGCGTTTGTCATAACATGAAACTGACGACGCTGGCCGATGTATATCAGTGTGTGCGCGGCGTTGGCGGAGAAGAGATTGTCCTTTCCGAAGAGGTTATGAAAAAAGCCCGCCGCTGTATCGATACGATGCTGGCTCTGGGTGGTTAATTGAATATCATAAAAAAGCTACCGGTTAACAAACCGGTAGCTTTTTTATGATGAACCATCTTTATTTCTTTAAACGGCATGCAGATTTTTCAGTGACAGATCCAGAATCGGCGCCGAATGGGTCAGCGCGCCGCTTGAAATATAATCAACGCCCAGATCGGCAAGTTTTTCTATATTTTCTTTTGTCACATTCCCGGAGACTTCGATCTCTGCTCTTCCGGCGATATAATCAATCGCCTCTTTCATTTGTTCGTGCGTCATATTATCCAGCATAATAATATTCGCGCCGGCTTCCACCGCGTCTTTGACCATTTGGAGCGATTCCACTTCCACCTCAATTTTCCGGACAAACGGCGCGTAGTTCTTCGCCATCAAAACAGCTTCCTTTACGCCGCCGGCCGCACCAATATGGTTGTCTTTAAGCAGAACGCCGTCCGACAGATTATACCGGTGGTTTTTTCCGCCGCCGATCCGAACCGCGTATTTTTCAAAGATGCGGTTGTTCGGAGAGGTCTTTCTCGTATCCAGAAGCTGAATTTTCGTTCCTTTCAGAAGATCAGCCACCGAACGCGTATAGGTCGCTATGCCGCTCATTCGTTGCAGGTAATTCAGCGCGGTCCTTTCGCCGCAGAGAAGAACCCGGATATCGCCGCAGACCGTACCGATTTTTTCGCCCGCTTTTACCTGATCGCCATCGGCGGCAAAAAATTCAGCTTCACTTTCTTGATCCAAAAGCTGAAAAACCCGTTCAAAAATCTGCAGTCCGCAGATCACGCCGTCTTGCTTGCATATCAGTTCCGCTTTTCCTCTGCGGGCATTCGGCATGACGCTGTTGGTCGATACGTCTTCGCTCGAAATATCTTCTTTGAGCGCGTTCAGAATCAGAGGGTCCACATTCAGTTTCAGGGTAATCGGATCATACATAGGAAAAATTCTCCTTTAAACAAGATTGGTCAGAAAGGCCGATTTTTCTTCGGCCGTATTTTCTTTTTCCGCTTTTTCAATGGCCTTCAGTACGGCATTTTTCTCATGTTCCCTGAAGGCTTCATAGTTTTCATACGGAGATAACGGCAGATCGGCGGGGAGAGATTCTTTTTTAACGGTTTTCAGGTCTTTGGTCATGTCTTTGGCCGCCCGTCCGGCAAAAACCAGGCTTTCCAGCAGGGAATTGCTGGCCAGACGGTTTTTTCCGTGAACGCCGTTGCAGGCGGTTTCTCCTACCGCGTAAAGCCGGGACATGGAAGTCCTGCTTTGATGATTCACTTGAATTCCACCCATAAAATAATGCTGCGAGGGAACGACTGGAATACATTCCTTTGTTACGTCATAGCCCATTTTTGAGCAATGGGCAACAATATTCGGGAAATGGCTGTTGAGTTCCTCCGGCGGTATGGTCCGCAGGTCTTCCCAGACAAAATCGGAACCGTCTTTTTTCATTTGCTCATAGATGGCCGCCGTCAGCTGGTCTCTGGGAAGCAGTTCGTTGACGAAGCGTTTCATATCTTTTCCGTACAGTTTTGCTCCTTCACCCCGAACCGATTCGGAAATCAGAAAACTTCGGTCTTTGTTTCCCGGGGAATAAAAGGTCGTCGGATGAATTTGAATATAGTTGATATTTTTCAGCGCAATCCGATGCCGGATGGCGATGGCGAGCGCGTCGCCCGTCAGGTGGCGGAAATTGGTGGAATGACGGAATAAGCCTCCGATACCTCCCGTGGCAAGCACCGTAAAAGAAGAAGAAACGGTCTGCAGGTCTCCTTCCGGATTCCGGATGACTGCGCCGAGACAGGTGTTTCCCCGACTGATGATGTCCAGCAGTTCCGTATGCTCCAGTAATGTAATGTTCTGCCGTTTCTGAACCTGCGTCAGCAGTTTGCTGGTGATTTCCCGGCCGGTTACGTCTTTATGAAAAAGAATTCTTTTTTCCGAATGGCCGCCTTCTCTGGTATAGGCAAAGCTGCCGTCTTCTTCCCGCTGAAAATCCACGCCGTAGGCTACCAGATCCCGCACAACATTCCGGGAAGAACGAATCATGAGTTCTACCGATGTTTTGTCGTTTTCATAATGCCCGGCGCGCAGCGTGTCTTCAAAATAGCAGCCGTAGTCCGATTCTGCTTTCAGCGTACACATTCCGCCCTGTGCAAGGAAAGAATCATTGCTTTCCCGGTCCGATTTTGTGAGAATCGTAATCTGCAGGGACGGCGGCAGGCAGAGAGCGCAATAAAGCCCGCTGCATCCGCTTCCGACAATTAAAATATCAGTTTCCATAGAGGGATTCCTTCATCTCTTCATTTTCTGTCCGGCCGTTATTGAAGGCCTTTGCCTTTGTTTCCGCCGCTCAGTAGAGGTTTTATCCTTTGTTGTGACATGAGTTTAGCGCCAGAAAAACAACGCCGGCATTGCATGCCGTTCGGTCTTTTGACCGAAAGCTGTTTTTCCAGAAGAATAAAAACCGCAGAGGTTTTATCCTTTGTTGTGACATGAGTTTAGCGCCAGAAAAACAACGCCGGC
>CAOJUB010000018.1 GCA_948443805.1 uncultured Clostridia bacterium
CAAGAACCAGGATGGCCGCCGAAACCGACAGAACGGTGATTTTTTTCTTTGTCATGATTATTACCTTCCATCATTTTTTATCGGTAGGGTTTATTTTTCAGTTGCTGTTTGTCTCTTTTTGTTTTTCCCGCTGCCGAAATTCTTCTTCCAGCCTCTTTTCGAATTCTTCCTCTTGCTTTTGAAATTCCCGCTCCTCCGGGTCGGTTTCCAGAATATATTCTTTTGTCAGGTTATATTTCTTGCAGAAAGCGTCAATTTTTTCCTGGGGAAGGCTTTGATCAATCGTGTACCAGGTGTTTGTCAGGTAGTCTCCGATGCTGTTTCCTGTTCCGCAGTCAAACTCGGCGGCTTTGCTCCCGTCGCTTGTATATAGGCTGGCATGCAGAATATTTCCGGTATAGAGCCGTTCTTCTTCGGTCTGGTTTTTCAGAACGGTCATGTCTTCAAACCAGGAAAGAAAGGCTCGGATCTCATAAGGATCGGTGAGTTCCGCCTTTCTGCCGATGTAGACGTTGCTTACTTCCAGCTTGTGGATCGCGTTTTGTGTATAGCCGAGGGCTTTCGGCAGTTTTTCTCCGACATGTTTTTCCGGTTTTTCTTTGGGAAGAAGGATTCCGATCAGAATCCCGGCGCCGGCGAGGATGACGGCAAGAGATAACAGGAGCAGGGTCGTCTTTTTTTTCATCGTTAATACCACCTTACATACCACATAGAGCTTTCTCTATCCCAAGTATACGCTAAAAAATTAGAAAGACTTCTGTCGCAACCATCAGCTATTCGGATATAACAACCGTCACTGCATTCCTGATATCCTAAGCCGACAACGGCGTGACTTGTACCGATATAAATATGATAGTCGGATTTTACATATCCTGCTGTACCGATGTATAATGGAGTTCCGTTTTTGATCTGCGTTTTTATCCATGCCCAGTCGAAACCGGGTGTTTTACCAGTCTTATCTTGATAACTGCAGGCATCTTGTCTATTTAGATTATATTTCTGCAAATAACTGAGCATTCCGATATAAGCGTCCCAATCTTCGGTTCCGCCGTCAGACCCTGTACTATTCACGTAGTTCATTTCTTTGCCTAAGTCTTTAAAAATATCTTGTTTTGTTGATTTTGAATAAAGATTGCTGACTCCTCGCCGTTCTGTCCAATATCGTAACAGCGTGATTCCTGCCGTTGGGGCGCAATGTTTTGCATATCCATAAGGAATAAAATCTCCTGTTGTATAGGGCTTAAAATTAGTCGCTGCCGTGCTTCCCCACAAATTTGGCACATTAACATGCTCATATACAATTTGAGCCTGCGGCTGAACCATTCCGCTTGTCGCATAGAGGCTGTTCTGCGCCTTGAGGGTGATCAAGCGTGCCTTCTGGGTTTCGTCCTTCTGTTCGGCTTTGTGCGCTTTGTAGGCCGCCGACAGTTCGGCCGCCGCCGGCGCGTCGATTTTGCTGCCGGTCGCCATGTCTGTATACCCGGTTTCGTCGGTTTCCATAAAATCATAAACGCCGAGCGCGATGATTCTGTCTTCGCTCGCCGCTTCGGGCTTGCCCTGCGCCTTGCGCATCGAATCCAGCGCCGCCTCGCAGTCATAGCCGAACGCCACCGCCTGCGGCGCTTCGGCATAGGCGTCTACCTGCACATAACCGGCGGCTTCCCCGGCCGTCGCCAGCCGGAACAGATAGCCGCTGACCGCGCCGTCAAAATCAAAAAGCTGCACCGTTTCGTCAATTCCGGTCTCTTCGGTCCACGGGCAGTCGTCCCGGCCGATCCGGTTCTGCACAATATTTTCCGCGATCAGAACCGCGTCTGCTTCCGGAATATAGGAAAGCGCTGCCGCAGCCGCATTTGCGCTTTCGGCCTTTTCTCCTTCGGCGGAAATAGGGAGGAGCAGCGAGAGAATCATCGCGGCGGTTAAAAAGAGGGAGAATAATGTCTGTTGTTTTTTCATGATTTTTTCTCCTTTTCTGTATTTTTTTCTTTCGTCCGGTTTTTCCTATTTTCTCCTTTCACTTATTTAGACACTTTTCCGGGCAAAAATTCTCTCCTGATTTTTGGAAACTTTTTATGAACTTTGAAAAAAAACAGCGTCGGCGATCCGATTTTTCACAAAATTGTCCTTTTCTGCCTTCATTATACGGGAAAATCCACACGTTGTCAATCATTTCACGGCAAAAATATCCCGCGGACCGTTTCCCCGCCGTTTCGGCCGCTGATTTTTGTTCCGCATAGAAGGAAATGAGAAAGATTTTTTTTGGAAAAAGAAAATTTTTGCGTTCCTCTTGCATTTTACCGGATTTTATTGTAAAATAATACATAGACAATGGTTTTTCGAGAAACCGGATTATTCTGTCGGGTAAAGGGGGATCGGCGCATGGTATCAAAGGTTATGGGAATCGGGCTGACGGGCTTGGAAGGGTATGCCGTGGAAATTGAAACCGATATGCGGCGCAGTGAAACGGATATCATTGAGATTGTCGGGTTGCCGGATACGGCGGTTCGGGAGGCAAAAAACCGGATCAAAACCGCCCTTTCCAACAGCGGGTTTCACCTTCCAGACGTAGGGATCACCATTAATCTTGCGCCGGCAAATATCAAAAAAGAAGGTTCGGGGTTTGATTTGCCGATGCTGCTGGGAATTCTTTCGGCCGCGGAAAAGATTCCGCCGCTTTCGGCAAAGTCGGTTTTCCTTGGTGAAATTTCGCTTTCCGGCGCCGTTCGCCCCTGTTCCGGCGTTCTGGCTTCTGTTATCACGGCAAAAAATTTGGGGTTTGAAGAAATTTTTGTTCCTGAAGAAAACATAGCCGAAGCCCGGGTCATTCAGGGGATTGCGGTTTACGGCGTTTCTTCGCTTTCCCGTCTTGTCCGGCATATCCGGGGAGAAGAACGGATTTCGGCGGAAATTTCAACGATGGAAGCGATTGTTCAGGCCCAGGAAACGGTGGAGGATTTTTCCTATGTTGTGGGACAGGCCGGTGGAAAACGCGCCTGTGAAATCGCTGCTGCGGGCGGGCATAATTTGCTGCTGATCGGCCCTCCGGGAACCGGAAAAAGCATGCTGGCGAAATGCCTGCCGTCGATCTTGCCGGATATGTCCTTTGATGAAATAATCGAAAGCAGTAAAATCTATTCGGTTGCCGGAAAACTTTCTCCGAAACGGCCGCTGATTACTACCCGGCCGTTTGTAAAAGCCAATCAGGGGATTTCTGCCGCAGGCCTTGCCGGCGGCGGTGCGTCACCCTCTCCGGGGCTGATTTCGCTTGCGCACAACGGCGTGTTGTTTCTGGATGAAATGCCGGAATTCCCCGTCCGGATTTTAGAAATGCTGCGGCAGCCGATGGAGGATGCGAATATTACGATCAGTCGTGTGAAAAAAACGCTTACATACCCGGCGTCTTTTATGCTTGTCTGTGCTATGAATCCCTGTCCGTGCGGAAATTTCGGGCATCCTTCGCTGAAATGTACCTGCCGTCCCGGTCAGGTTTCCAAATATATCGGCCGGATTTCCGGCCCGTTGCTTGACCGGATTGACATTCAGGTCGAACTGCCCCCGGTGCCGGTTTCCGACCTGAAAAACCGGGCGCCGGCAGAAACTTCGGCAGAAATTAAAAAACGTGTGAACAAGGCTCGGCAGATGCAGAAGGAGCGGTTCGCTGGAACCGGCTGTTCTTTTAACGGAAGAATGTCCCGTCCGCTGATCGAAAAGTGCGCGATGACGCCCGGTGCGCGGCGGACGCTGGAATCCCTGTTTGAAAAAAATGCGCTTTCTATGCGCGCTTATGACCGTATTATCAAAGTGGCTCGCACGATTGCAGACCTGGCCGAAAGGGAAGTTATTGAAGAAGAACATATTGCCGAAGCCGGATTTTTCAGAAGTTTGGATAAAAAATACTGGAATAAATTCTGACGGAAATAATATAACTGAAAAGGAATCTGTTGGTCTACAGCGCCGCCGCTGCGGATAATACAGGAAAGGAAGATCATGTTGAATCTCTCACAGGCAAGCCGTATTTTTGAAAAAGCAGGGTTACTTCTAAAAGGAGCCAGCGCCGATCTGACGCTTGAGTCGCTCAGCTGCGATTCCCGATTTGTCGGAGAAAACTCTCTTTTTTTTACAAAGGGCGTTCATTTTAAAGAAGAGTATCTGCTGCAGGCTGAAAAAAAAGGCGCCTGCGCCTATGTTGCGGAACAGGAATATCCCGCTTCTTCGCTTCCGTTTCTTCTGGTTCGCGATCTGCGCCTAGCCATGCCCCTTTTGGCCAAAGAATTTTACGGAAATCCCGCGTCGCGTTATCCGCTGGTCGGGGTGACGGGAACGAAAGGGAAAACGACGGTTGCGTATCTGCTGAAAAGCATTTTTACCGAGGCTTTCGGGGCGGAAAAAGTCGGCATTATTTCAACCAACGAAGCGCTCTGCGGCAGTATGCCGCTGAAGAAAAACGGCACGACTCCCGAGGCGCTTGAACTGTACGGGATTTTGAATACTTTTGCCGAATCTGGGGTGAAGGCCGCGGTCATGGAGGTTTCGTCGCAGGGGCTTCAGTATAACCGGGTGGAATATGTGCCTTTCGATACGGGGATTTTTCTGAATCTATCACCCGACCACGTCAGCCCGACCGAGCACCATTCTTTTGAGGAATATAAGGAAGCCAAAAAAAGAATGCTCACGCTTTGCCGGCGGGGAATTGTGAATCTGGACGACAGGTATGCGGAAGAGATTATCCGGTCTGCCTCCTGCCCAGAACTGTATACCCTTTCGCTGAAAGATCATACGGCCGATTTTTTTGCCGAGGATATTTTGCTTTCGAAAAGAGGCGTTTCTTTCCGGGTTTCAGGGAATTTATACAATCTGCATATGCCGGGAGAATTCAACGTGTATAATGCTTTAGCGGCGATTGCTACGGCAACGCTTCTCGGTGTTTCTCCGGAGGTTATTGCCCGGGGGCTTGAAAAAACTTCGATTGCCGGAAGAATGGAAATTTTAGAGAAAAACGGCGTGACCGTTATTGTCGATTATGCGCACAATGCGCTGAGTTTTCAGGGCGTTTTTGACTATATCAATTCGTTTTATCCGGATTCCCGGATTCTCTGCCTGTTTGGCTGCCAGGGAAACAAGGCGCTTGACCGCCGCCGGGATTTGCCGGAGATTGCCGGAAAAAGAGCCGATGTGCTTATTCTGACGGCGGACGATCCGGCGTTTGAAGAGGTGGATGCCATTCTGGATGAAATGGAGAGTCACCTTCCTCCTTCCGCCTCCGACGTGTATCGGATTTCCGACCGGGAAGAGGCGGTTCGGTTTGCTCTTTCCCTTGCCAAAACCGGAGATGTGGTCTTTCTTGCCGGAAAAGGGCATGAAAAAACGCAGATTGTCGCCGGGAAAACAGTTCCCTTTAAGGGTGATATGCCCTGCGCAGAGGAATTTTTTGCTGCTGTTCCGGTTGAAAATAAAACAGAAAAAGTGATGAAATAATCAAAAGCAGGAGCATCTATGATGAAAAGAAAAATAGTAAAAACAGCATTATCCTTTTGTTTGATTCTGGCGGTTTGCCTTTCGTTTTGTACCGGTTTTTCTGCGGAAAATGCGGGATATCTGACAATTTCCGGCAAAACCGTTTATCAGACCGACAGTCTTGCGCGGGTTTCCGAACTTTTCGGCGCGCCAAAGCTTTCCACGCCGTCTCTTTTCGGCGGGGTCGCCAATACATATTATAGCGAAAATTACAGCGATTTTCTTTTTTTAGAGACCAACGCAAAAAATGAAATCGTTGTGCTTGCAACGGTTACGCCCGGCTATAAAACTTCAAAACTGGGCGAAAGTTACGGCGAGGATTGGTCGGGGATAATTTACGCCTCTAATTTCCATGATCATATCTGCTTCGGATATTCGGCGGATCGAAAAATTGACGCCGGAAGTTTTTTCTTCGGAAAGGATAAAGATCTGGATGTCTACAATGCGGCCGCCAGAAGAAATCCGCGGGATGCTATGCGCGTTTTGCAGGAACATGGCGTAGAGATGACAAACGCAGTGCTGGTTCTTTGTGGAAAAACCCCTTCACAGGTTTTCAGTGAGGAGCTTTTCCAGGTAAATCTTCAGCTGAACGAAAACGGCAGCAACTTTTATGAATATGCAGAATCGGTAGGAAAAGATTCCTATGTCAATTTTTGCGCATCATCACCGGATGAATCCCGTTATATTTCCCCTCTTTTTTTCAGTAAGTTTGCCTATTCGTATACAATTCCGGAGGATACGTCTTTCCCTGCTTTTAACTATGCGCCGTCCGGTTCAGATTCCCGGCTGACAACGGTTTTTGTGAATCCTGCTATTTTAGACAAAGGGAACAGAGTAGAACTGACAGAAAAAGAAAAAAACCTTCTTTCCGAAGCAAGGAGACTTTATGCTGCTTCTGTAGAGAAACATAACGAAGCCATTTCTGCCCAATTTACCGAAGCATATCAATATCAGACTACGCCTCTTTCTGCCGGTGTGATGAATCAGGATTATCTGGAAGCCTGCACAGGTTTTCTGAATGCGGTCCGGGCGGGCGCCGGTCTTCCTCTCTTGACGCATGATCCAGTTCTCAGCGAAGGAGCCCAGCATAAAGCGGTTTTGACTGCGTATCTTTCCCAGGCGGGGATATCCAATCCTGATCCGCATTTCCCTCCGCAGCCTGAAGGGGTTCCGGATACGTTTTATGCGAAGGCACAATTGGGCGGCGGGGAGAATTTGTACTACACTTCGTTTCTCGGAGGAAATAATGTGATCGGCAGCATTGCCAATGCCCTGCAGGAAGCGTACGGCGATATCATTGCCTGCGGACACCGGTATAATTTACTGGATCCCAATTGGACCTCGGTCGGTTTTGGCTCCTGTGAGGGGCAGGGGGTTCATAAATTGAGGGGCTATCAGGCGTGGGACGGCGATATCGTCGCCTGGCCGCCGGAAGGGATTATGCTTGTCGATGCGGTGACGACTTCCTGTCGCTGGACAGCAAAATCGGTATCGGACCGTTATCAGTTTCCGTCTGACTGCACGGTGGTTGTGGAAAATCTGAATACCGGCGCCAAATGGGAGTTTACCGATGAAAATGCTTCCGATTATGAGTTCTATCGTCTTTCGGGGCAGGTCACTTTTTATCATCCCGGCATTTCGTTTTCAACCGGGGATGTGGTTCGGGTAACCTTGCGCAATCTGATTGATAATCAGGATGGAAGCCGAACCGATTATTCTTACCGCGTTGTTTTTCAGAATGCATACCTGTCCTCCGGATCGGCAGGGGTTTCCGGAATTTCGGTTTCACAGAAAAACAAAACGATGCGGATTCATGGAACCGGCGATCTCGGTGCGGTTCTTTCTCCGGAAAATCCGCAAAACGCCTGGGTTGATTGGGTGTCTTCCGATCCTTCGGTTGTTTCTGTAGACCGCTGCGGCGGACTGACTTCTTATGGGAAAACCGGAACGGTTACAATCACGGCGATCTCGGAAGACGGTAATTTCCGCGACAGCTGCACCGTTATGGTGACGGATATTCTTTACGGCGATGTCAATCGTGACCAGAAGATCACGACCGTAGATGGGGTAATTCTTTCCCGATATCTTGCCCGATGGTCGGTTTCAGTTGATGAAACGGCCGCCGATGTAAATGGCGATGGAAAAATTACAACTACCGATGCGGTTCTTCTGAAACGCTATCTTGCCAAATGGAAGGTGCCTTCTTTGATTCCTGAAATGGAGTAAAGCATAAAAAAACGCCGGTTTTTTCCGGCGGTTTTTTTATGAAAAATTTTGTTTTGTTCCGTTTCTTCCATTGCGGCGCTTTCCGTTTGATGGCAAAAGCCAACCATTGATTTCCCAGATAAACGGTTTTCGTTTCTGATCAAATCGTTTTATGGATGAAAAAAATTATTCGCCGGTCCGCAGTTTTTCTGCCTGAGCTGTGGTGACCAGCGCATCAATGATTTCGTCGAGTTCTCCGTCCATGATTTGCAAAATTTTATAAAGCGTCAGCCCGATCCGGTGATCGGTTACTCTTCCCTGGGGAAAGTTATAGGTTCGGATTCGTTCGCTCCGGTCTCCGGTTCCGACCTGTGATTTGCGCTCTCCCGCAATTTTTTCTTGCTGTTCCCGGAGCATGTTTTCGTAGATTCGGGAACGAAGGATTTTCATTGCTTTTTCTTTGTTTTTGTATTGGCTTCTTTCATCCTGGCAGTCAACAACCGTTCCGGTCGGCAGATGAATAATGCGGATGGCCGATTCGGTTTTGTTGACATGCTGTCCGCCGGCGCCGCCTGAGCGGTGCGTTTCAATCTGAAGGTCGGCGGGGTTGATTTCAAATTCCACTTCGTCCACTTCCGGCAGCACGGCGACCGTTACCGTTGATGTGTGGATTCGGCCGGAGGATTCGGTTTCCGGAACACGCTGCACCCGGTGTACGCCGCTTTCAAATTTCAGGCGGCTGTATGCGCCTTCCCCTTCAATGGAAAAAGAGATTTCCTTTACGCCTTTCAGTTCGGTTTCGTTGATCGAAAGAATTTCTGTTTTATAGCCTTTTTTTTCTGCGTACATGGAATACATCCGGAAAAGAGAGGCGGCAAAAAGCGCGGCTTCTTCACCGCCGGCGCCGCCGCGGATTTCGACAATGACGTTTTTATCATCGTTCGGATCTTTGGGCAGGAGCAGAATTTTCAGCTCTTCTTCGATTTTTATCAGCTGTTCTTTTCCGTTCCGGAGTTCTTCTTCCACCATTTCCCGGAAATCTTTTTCCAGCGGTTCTTTGAGCAGTTCTTCGGCTTCTTTTATTTCGGCTTCTGTTTTCTGAAATTCCCTGAATTTTTCTACAACGCCCGAAAGCGTTTTGTATTCTTTTGAAAGCGTTCTGTATTTTTCCTGATCGGAAATCACCGCCGGATCAGAAAGATCCCGGGCGATTTCGTCATATTTCTGGGCGATTTGCTGTAATTTATCCAACATAGAGGGGAGACCCTTTCTTTTGTTTTTTCTTATAATGTCCGGTTTGCGGAAGGGGACTCTCCCGCAGCTTTTCGGCTTTTTGGACAATAACCCGAAAAGGATTGTGCCTTGTGTCTCCGGCGGTTTCCTGTTTTTCTGCTGGAATCGCGCCGTTCGGGAAAGAACACAAACCGAAAGGTTTGTGTTCTTTCTTCTTTAATAATGATTTACAATGAAAAAAGATGCATCGCCGGATTTTTATTTGACGACGATATTGACCAGTTTTCCGGGAACGTAAATTTCCTTCACGATAGTTTTCCCTTCGGTCTGCTGCACGATTTTTTCATCGGCCTTCGCCGCCGCGAGAACCGCCTCTTTCGGCAGGTCTTTTGCAACCGTGATTACCGAACGCAGTTTTCCGTTGATTTGTACCGGAATTTCGGTTTCGTTCTCAATTGTTTTTGCCTCTTCATACGCCGGCCATTCAGCTTTTGCCAAAAGTCCTTCAAAACCGCAGGACTGCCAGAGTTCTTCGGTCAGGTGCGGTGCGAAAGGATTCAGCAGGCGGAGGAAGGTTTTCATTTCACCTTTTGTCACGGCTTTTTTGTCGTAGATTTCATTAATCAGCGCCATCATTGCAGCGATTGCCGTGTTGAATTTGAGATCTTCGATATCTTCGCTGACCTTTTTGATGGTTTTGTGGAACGATTTTTCCAGCTCCGGCGAATAGCCGTCGCCGTCGGTAAGCAGCTCAGAAAGCGCAAAGGTTCTGTCAAGAAAACGCTTGCAGCCTTTAATGCTTGCCGAAGACCAGGGCGCGGATTTTTCAAAATCGCCGATGAACATTTCATACAGCCGGAGCGTGTCTGCGCCGTATTCGCTGATAACATCGTCGGGATTGACGACATTTCCTCTGGATTTCGACATTTTCTCGCCGTTTTCTCCGAGAATCATGCCGTGCGAGGTTCTTTTTGCATACGGTTCGGGCGTGGGAACCACCCCGATATCGTACAGGAATTTATGCCAGAAACGCGAATACAGCAGATGCAGCGTCGTGTGTTCCATGCCGCCGTTGTACCAGTCAACCGGCAGCCAGTACTGCAACGCTTCTTTTGCCGCCAGCGCACTGTCGTTTTTGGGGTCGATATAACGCAGGAAATACCATGAAGAGCCGGCCCATTGGGGCATGGTATCGGTTTCTCTTTTTGCCGGCGCACCGCATTTCGGGCAGGTGGTATTGACCCAGTCTTCCATTTTGGAAAGCGGGGATTCCCCAGTGTCGGTCGGCTGGTAGTTATCAACTTCAGGCAGAAGCAGCGGAAGCTGATCTTCCGGCAGCGGAACGATGCCGCAATGCGGACAGTGGACAACGGGGATCGGTTCGCCCCAATATCGCTGGCGGGAAAAAATCCAGTCCCGGAGTTTGAAGTTGACTTTTGCCGTACCTACGCTTTTTTCTTCCAGCCAGCCGATGATTTTCTTTTTTGCTTCGTCAACGGAAAGACCGTCAAGGAATCCGGAATTGACCATTTTCCCTTCGGCGCAGTCGGTATAGGCGGCGGTTTGCGGGTCGCCGCCGGCAACCACTTCGATAATCGGAAGGTCAAACGCTCTGGCAAAATCCCAGTCGCGGTCGTCGTGGGCGGGAACGGCCATGATCGCGCCTGTTCCGTAGCTCATAAGTACATAATCCGAAACAAAAATCGGAATTTCTTTTTCGTTTACCGGATTAACGGCACAAACGCCGTGTAACCGGACGCCGGTTTTTTCTTTGGCCAGTTCGGTTCGTTCCAGATCGCTTTTTTTCGCGGCTTCTGTGCGATAAGCTGCGATTTCTTCATAATTCGAAAGCCGGTCTTTCCATTGTTCAATATAGGGGTGTTCGGGGGAGATAACCATATAAGTCGCGCCGAAAAGAGTATCCGGACGGGTGGTGAATATCTTCAGGATATCGCCTGCCGTGGTTTGAAAATCAACTTCCGCACCGGTGGATTTCCCAATCCAGTTTTTCTGCTGTGCCTTGACCCGCGGAATATAATCGACATTGTCCAGATCGTTGAGCAGGCGGTCTGCATATTCGGTGATTTTTAAAATCCATTGATTTTTATTTTTTCTGACGACCTGGCTTCCGCAGCGCTCGCACACGCCGTTAACGACTTCTTCATTGGCCAAAACGCATTTACACGAGGTGCACCAGTTAACCGCCATTTCTTTTTTATATGCCAGACCCTTTTCCAGCATTTTCAAAAAGATCCACTGCGTCCATTTATAATAAGCCGGGTCGGTGGTGCTGATTTCCCGGCTCCAGTCGAAGGAAAGGCCGAGAGACTGAATCTGCTGTTTGAAATGTTCAATGTTTCTCTTGGTGACGATTTCCGGATGAATATTGTTTTTGATCGCGTAATTTTCAGTCGGCAGCCCGAAAGCGTCCCAACCCATCGGATAAAGAACGTTGTAGCCCTGCATTCTTCTTTTCCGCGCCACAATATCCAGCGCGGTATAAGGGCGGGGATGTCCTACGTGAAGCCCCTGACCCGAGGGATAGGGGAATTCAATCAGCGCGTAATATTTCGGTTTGGAATAATCGTTTTCCGCTTTGAAACATTCTTTTTCCGCCCAGATTTTCTGCCATTTTTTTTCGATTTGTTTAAAATCGTAACTTTTCATTTTCAGAACGGTTCCTTTCTTCATTCATTATTTTCTTTTTCATCCATAACATTCTGTATGTCAATTTCCTCCGCGTCGGCCCAGAAACGTTCCAGATTATAGAATTCACGTGCTTCTTGGTTGTAAACATGGACGATCATGTCGCCGTAGTCCAGAAGGATCCAGCTTCTTCCTTCGGTTCCTTCCCGGTGCTTCGGTTCGAAACCGGCGCGGGAAAGCTGATATTCACATTCATCGGCTAGCGCTTTCACTTGGGTGGAACTGGTTCCGGTGCAGATTACAAAATAATCGGTAAGAACCGTGATGTCGCCGACGCGGAGCACCTTGATTTCTTTCCCCTTTTTACTGTCAAGAGCCTTTACGGCTGTTTTTACCTGTATATTTTCCATTATGGAATCATCCTTTCTGTCTTTCCCTGAAATTCGGCGATATAGTCAGCCGTATGAAAATTCAGGATGTAATAATTATAGGTTTCCCATGTATTTTTATAAATATATTCCCCCCGGGCCAGCAAATTGCCCAATCCCCAGCGCAGGCCGAGAAACAGCGCTTTGTCAATGTCTTCTCTGGCGGCTTTCCGGTAGTATTCCACATCGGCATATTGCCGGTTCGGTTCGGTGAAATCTGCCACGAACAGGATTTTTTCCAGCAGCGTTAAACCGGGTTTTGCCGTTGTGTGCCGCCGGACGGCCGACAGGATCTCGGGGTCTTTGATTCCAAGTTTGTTGCGCAGAACAATTGGCGCGGTAATCGCGTGAAGAAGATTCGGGCTTTTGACTTCTTCAGGGTCTTCGTTGGGACTGTGAGCCCGGATCAGTGAAAGGTGTTCCGGAACCGAAAGGTTTTTGGTTATATCATGCAGCAACCCGGCGATTTTCGCTTTGTTTTTGTCTGCGCCGTGCCGTTCGGCCAGTGTTTCCGCTTCGTTCATTACGCCGAGAGAGTGCCGGAAGCGCTTTTCGTCAACGCTGTTTTTTAGAATTTCAGTAAACTGGGTGATTTCGTCCGTCATCGTTTCTGGGCGGATAAAGCCCTTTCTCCTTTATATATTCAGCCACTGCGGCGGGAAGATATTCAAAAGATTGCCTGTTCCTTAGTTGTTCCCGGATTTCTGTTGAAGATACGGCAATCGGTTTTTCCTCAAAGAGAAAGCAGGCTGCCCGATAGGTTTTCCGGAGAAATTCTTTTTGCCGGTTCAGGTCGTTAAAATCGGTTCCTGTCCGGGAAAAAACCGCGATTTTTGCCAGTGAAAAAATCCGTTCCGGGTATTTCCAGGTGTGCAGCGAGAGAAACATGTCGCTTCCGGTAAAAAAAATCAGCTCTTTTCCCGGCCAGTTTTTTGCCGCTTCTTCAATCGTCCGGTAGGAATAACTTTTTCCGCCGTTGCGAATTTCAAAATCCCACGCTTCGGCCGTTTTGATCTCTTGGATGCCCCGCCGGACCATTTCCAGGCGGTCTTCGGCTGAAACATCAGATTTCTGCATTTTGTGCGGCGGAATCCCGGTCGGAACGACAAGGATTTTTTCAAAGTCAAATTTTTCTTCAAAGTGTTTCAGAGCTTCCAGATGGCCGAGGTGAAACGGATCGAAGGTTCCGCCGAAAATGCCGATGGCGTTACGGCAGGACAATTTTCGGTTCCTTTGCCGGACGGTAGAGAACAAATTTTCCGCCGATGGTCTGCACAATTTCCGCATGGCAGGCTTCGGCGAGGGTTTGCACCGCTTCCCGTGCGGACAGCAGCGAATTTTCCAGACATTTTCCTTTGACGATTTCCCGGCTTTCCAGCGCATCGCAGGTCTGGCGGATGATATTTTCGGTAATGCCGGCTTTTCCGATGTGAATAATCGTGTCTATTGTGTTGGCGCGGCCTCTGAGAAAGGCTCTTTGTTTTGTTGTAATCATAATAACTCCTTTTTTTCCTCGGAGAAAAATTGTTCTTCTTCTAATTTTTTCCGCAGATTTTTCAGGGCGTTTCCCCGGTGGCTGACGGCGTTTTTTTCTTCGGGTGAAAGTTCGGCCATCGTTTTTCCGAATTCCGGCAGAAAAAACAGCGGATCATAACCGAATCCGTTTTCTCCCCGCCCTTCTTCCAGAAGGATGCCCCGGCATTCCCCGCTGGCAGAGACGGTTTTCCCCGAAGGAAAGACCAGCACGACCGAGGAAACGAACTTCGCTCTCCGGTCGGTTTTATTCTTCATATTTTCAAGCAGCAACCGGTTGTTTTTTTCATCGTCGGTCGGTTCCCCCGCATACCGCGCCGAATAAACGCCGGGCTCTCCGTTAAGGACTTCCACCTGCAGCCCGCTGTCATCGGCGAGGGTTGGAAGGCCGGAAAGATCAGCGGCGGCTTTGGCCTTGATCATCGCGTTTTCTTCAAAAGTCGTTCCGGTTTCTTCCGGTTCGGAAAGAATTCCCTTTTCTGCAAGGGAGACCGGGGTAAACAATCCGGAAAGGATGTCCCGAATCTCTTTGAGCTTTTTTTTGTTATTAGAGGCGATCAGTAATTCCATCTCGGTGTTATTCTCCTATCAGTTCTTTTGCGAAAGCCCGTGCATCGAACGGCTGTAAATCATCGATCTGTTCGCCTACGCCGATAAACTTGACCGGAACGCCGGTGATTTCCCGCACCGAAACGGTCACGCCGCCTTTTGCCGTGCCGTCCAGCTTGGTCAGCACCACGCCGGTCACGCCCATAATCTGTTTGAAATCCCTTGCCTGAATAACAGCGTTCTGACCGGTGGTCGCATCAAGAACCAGCAGAACTTCCTTGTCGGCGTCCGGCAGCTCCCGATCGATAATCCGCGTGATTTTCGCCAGTTCATCCATCAGATGTGTTTTATTGTGAAGCCTTCCTGCCGTATCGCAGATGACGATATCTTTGCCCCGGGCTTTTGCTGCCTGAAGCGCGTCAAAGACAACGGCCGCCGGGTCGGAGCCCTCTTTGTGTTTTACCATATCGCAGCCGCAACGGTCAGCCCAGATTTCCAGCTGTTCAATGGCGGCGGCGCGGAAGGTGTCCGCCGCGCAGATCAGCACCTCTTTGCCTTCGTTTTTGAAACGGCTGGCCAGCTTGCCGATCGTTGTGGTTTTTCCTACGCCGTTTACGCCGACAACCAGAATAACCGAGGGCTTGGTTTCTGTTTTCAGGGCGTTGCCGTCTTCGCTGTCCATTTTGTCGGCAATACTGTCGCAGAGGGCTTTCCGGAGTTCGTCGGCGTTTTCGATTTTTTCCAGTTTTGCTTTTTTCCGGAGATCCTCAATGATTTTCTCGGAAGTTTCCAGTCCGACGTCGGCCATGATGAGAACTTCCAGTAGTTCGTCCAGCAGCTCTTCATCGACTTTTCTGAAATTGCTGAACACTTCGTTCAGGCCCTGGGACATCGAATCTTTTGTTTTTTTGAGACCCTGTTTTATCTTATCAAAAAATCCCATATAGTTTGTTTGATCCTCCGTTATTTTTTATCAGGTCGGCTGTAAATTTCTTTCGATTTCATCCACATTGATCATCAGAATTTTGGAAATCCCCTTTTCTCTCATCGTAACGCCGTACAGACGGTCGGCTATTTCCATGGTGCCGCGGCGGTGCGTGATGGTGATCAGCTGGGTGTTGGCCGTCAGCCGGTGCAGATATTCCGCATAGCGGGAAACATTGACGTCGTCCAACGCCGCTTCAATTTCGTCTAACAGGCAGAAAGGCGCGGGGTGGATATTTAAGATCGCAAAATAGAGCGCAATCGACGTCAGCGCCTGCTCTCCGCCCGAAAGCAGCGACATACTCTTAATTACTTTCCCCGGCGGGGCGACAAATATGTCAATGCCGGATTCCAGGACATTTTCGCTGTCGGTCAGGGAGAGTTTTGCTTCTCCGCCGTCGAAGAGCTTTTTGAAAACCCGTTCAAATTCGCGGCTGATTTCTCCGAATTTTTCGCGGAAAACCTTGGTCATTTCCATTTCCAGCGATTCGATGATTTTTTCCAGTTCTTCTTTTGAACGGATTAGATCCGCCGTTTGCCGGTCGAGTTCTTCAAACCGTTCTTTGACGGCAACAAATTCATCGATCGCTTCCAGGTTGACTGTTCCCAGCGTCCGGATTTTGGTTTTCAGGGCTTCCGCCCGGTTTTTTGCCGCAGGAATATTTTCCGGCACGGCAAAATCATTTTTCGCTTCGGAAACGGTGATTTCATACTCGTCCCAGAGGCGGCTCTCCATTGTTTGCAGGCTGTTTTTTGCGTTTTCTATGCCGGAATGTGTCTTTTCGGTTTCCCGGGCCAGTTTTTCTTTCAGTGCATACAGTTGCTTTTCTTTTTCGTAAAGCGCGGCGTTTTCTTTTTCCAGCATGTCTCTCCGGGCCCGCTTTTCTGTGATTTGCGCACCGGTTTCCCCCAGCCGGACTTCTGCCTCTGCGATTTCTTTTTCCGCTTCGGCCTGTTTTTCCTCAAACTGCACGATTGTTTTTTCGCATTCCTGCTGCAACGCGCGGTTTCGGTTTATTTTTTCTTTGCTTTTTTGGAGTGATTCTTCCGACCGGAGAATGGTGAAACGCAGGTTTTCGGTTTTGCTTTTTATGCTGAGAAGGTTCAGTTCTTTTTCCTGAATGGCTGCGCTGAGCGCGTTTTCTTCCTGTTGCAACGCCGTGTTTTCTTTTCCGAGTGTTTCCAGTTCGCTGTTCACGGCGGTGATCTGTTCCGTCAGGTCTGCGGTTTCTTTCTCGGCTGTTCGTATCGTTTCTTTCTGACGGGCCGCTTCTTTTTTCAGGCTTTCTTCTTCGGTTCTGAAACTGTTTTCCTGTTCCTGCAGATTCTGGAGGAATGTCCGGGTATGGTCGCTTTCAGCTCTGGCGGCGATCAGTTGTTTTTCCAAACGGGTTATTTCGTCCCGGACGCTGTTGGCAAGAATGGCAAGCCGGTTTTCTTCTCCTTCGGCTTCTTTTCGCGCCGAAAGCGTTTTCTCCAGACGGCTCCGCAGGTCTGCGGCCTGTTCGCCCAGCGTAGCAATTTCATTTTTCCGGCTGAGAATTCCCACATTTTTGGCGGCGGAACCGCCGGTTAGGGAACCTCCTGCGTTGATGACCTGTCCGTCGGTGGTAACAACGCGGAAGGCATATCCGTTTTTCTTTGCAATTGCGCTGCCGTTGTCCAGGCTGTCGGCAATAACGGTTTTCCCGAGAAGGAAGGTGATAACGTCTTTATATTTCGGTTCATAGCCGATCAGTTCCGAGGCGATTCCGAGATATCCGTCTCCTTTTTTGATATTGCTTTCTTCCAGTTTTCTTCCCCGGATGGTCTGCACCGGCAGAAAAGTCGCCCGGCCGGCGCGTTGATTTTTCAGGTGGAAGATGGCGTTTTTTGCATCGGCTTCGGTTTCGGTAATGATATTTTGTATGCCTGCGCCGAGCGCGGTTTCTACCGCAACGGCATATTCTTTCTGCACGGCAATCAGCGAAGCCACCGTTCCGTGTATTCCCTGAAGAACGCCCCGTTTGGCGTCGTTGATGACCCGGTGTACGCTGCCGGAAAAGCCTTCGTGGCTTTTTTCCATATCTTCCAGCAGTTTTTTGCGGTTCTCTTTTTCGGCCAGCTGGGCGGTCAGTTTCCGTTCTTCTTCGGCCAGTGTTTTGCATTTTTCCGCCTGATTGGCATACTTCAGTTCATGGCCTTTGAGAATATTTTTATTTTCTTCCCGTTTTTCTTCCTGTTCCCGGACGGCTTGCTCCGCTTCTTCGCAGGCTTTTTGCAGACTTTTTTTTCTGTCTGCGGCGGAAAGGGTTTCTTCGACCAGCGTTTTTATCCGCTGTTCGGTCTGTGCCGCTGCTTCTTCGGCCACCGCTTTTTCGGTGATCTTTTGGGCGAGTTCTTTTTCCTTTTCCGCTAGCCGGCTGCGTATTTCTTCTGCCTTTCGGTAAAAAGAAAGCGCTTTTTCGGCCTTTTCCGCTTTCTGCCGTTCAATTTCGTGTTTTTCGCTTTCCAGCCTGCCGGCTTCTTCCTCCGCTTTCCGGATTTCTTCGGCAATATGGCCTTTTTCCTGAAGGGAAAGCTGCTGTTCCTGTTCTTCGGCGCGGTTTTCTTCTTCCAGACGCTGGATTTCCGCCGCTGTGTGTTCGGCGTCGTTTTTCAGCAGGAGAATCTGCGCTTTCTTTTCCTGAATGGACAGTTCAATTTGCTTGATATCGCCGCGTGTTTCTTCGATGGATACCGTGAGCTCACGCCGCAGCGCTTCGTTTCTTTCCGCTTCGTCTTGAATCCCGGCCAGTTCCTGTTCGGCTTTCTGCCGGTCCGTCTCCAGTGTCTCGGCGGTCTGCCGGGCTTTTTCCAGCGTTTCCTGCCATGTTTTTGCCGCGTGAAGCCATAAACCGACGTCCAAAACTTTTTTTTCTTCCCGCAGCGCCAGGTACTGTTTTGCTTTTTCTGCTTGTGATTCGAGGACGGGCAGCCGTTCCCGGAGTTCTGCAAGAATATCTCCGAGCCGCAGAATATTTTCCTGCGTCAGAGCCAGTTTCTTTTTGCTTTCTTCTTTTTTTGCTTTATATTTTGCAATTCCGGCCGCCTCTTCAAAAAGATAGCGCCGGTCGGTGCTTTTGGCGTTGATAATTTCCGTAATGGCGCCCTGGCCGATAATGGAATAGCCGTCTTTTCCCAGCCCAGTGTCCCGGAGCAGTTCCTGAATATCCCGCAGGCGCGCCGGTTTGCTGTTGATTGCGTATTCGCTTTCCCCCGAACGGTAGTAACGTCTTGTCAGGCAGACTTCTGAAAAACCGACCGGAAGTTCTCCGTCGCTGTTGTCCAGATAGAGGGAAACCTGGGCGAACCCCACCTGTTTTCTTGTTTTAGTTCCGTCGAAGATCACGTCTTCCATTTTTGCGCCCCGGAGATTTTTGGTCGAAGTTTCTCCCATAACCCAGCGGATGGCGTCGGCAATATTGCTTTTTCCGCTGCCGTTTGGGCCGACGATGGCGGTAATTCCGCGGCTGAAATCTATTTTTGTTTTGTCGGGGAACGATTTGAAGCCCTGCACTTCAAGGCTTTTCAGCTGCAGCATAGCGGTCACCTCCGGAAGACATAATATACATATAATACCATTTATGCCGTAATATTGCAAGAGCATTAACAAACATTTCATCTATTTTTTGGAATTTCGGCCTTTCGGCCGGGGGGAGTGTTTATAAAAATTTATAAAAAATTCCGGTAAAATTCAAAAAATATACTTGCAATCGGAGGCGAAATCTGCTATAATATCGGAGTATCGAAAAAAAATTTTGGGAGGTGTGACTGAATGGCTAAATGTGATATTTGCGGAAAAGGCGTAAGCTTTGGTATCAAGGTTTCCCACTCCCACAGACGTTCCAACAGAACCTGGAAACCCAACGTAAGAAGGGTAAAGGCTGTTGTTAACGGTTCCCCGAAGCATATCTATGTATGCACAAGCTGTTTGCGTTCAAACAAGGTGCAGAGAAGCGTTTAAGGAACGGTTTTTTGTTTTATACGGTAAAGAGGCTCTGAAGAGAGTCTCTTTTTTTCTTTTTTGCAACGATGTTTTGCTGAATCACAAAAAGTTTGAAATAAAACATATTTCTTCTTCTTGAAAAAAAATAGAATATATAGTATAATATATCTTGAATTAATCTGATATCTCTCGCGTCTGAGCGGACGGTACCGCTTCCGGTCGGCGGCAGAGAATAAGAAGAGGTGAAAACTGTGGCGTTTTCTTTTCGGGGAGGCATTCACCCCCCGTATAATAAAGACAGAACCTTTGCGAAAGATATTGAAAAACTTCCCGAACCCGAAGAAGTGGTGATTCCCCTTCAGCAGCATATCGGCGCGCCCTGCACGCCGGTTGTTTCGGCTGGGGATAAAGTGGATTACGGGCAGAAAATCGGAGACTGCGACCTCTCGTCGCTTTCCTGTCCGGTTCATGCTTCGGTTTCCGGGACGGTTACTGCCGTGGAACCCCGCTGGCATCCGAACGGAACCAAAGTCCTTTCGGTCATTATCAAAAATGATTTTGAGGACCGCCTGAGCCCGGAATGTGTCCCTTTTGAGGGAAATACCGAGGATTTGACGCCGGAAGAGATTATCCGGATCGCCCGCGAAGCAGGTATTGTAGGCATGGGAGGCGCGGCTTTTCCTTTATATGCGAAACTGAAAACGGCGATTGAAAAAAAAGTTGACGTTTTGATTATCAACGGCTGCGAGTGCGAACCGTTTATTACCTGTGACCACCGTGCAATGATCGAGTATCCCCGGCCGATTGTCAACGGAATCCGGCTGATTATGCAGTGTCTCGGCCTAAAAGACGCGATTATTGCGATTGAAGATAATAAGCCCGACGCCGTCGACGCGATGACTTTAACGACCGAAAACACCGGGATCACCGTTCAGGCGCTTCCCACAAAATATCCGCAGGGCGGTGAAAAACAGCTGATCAAAGCCCTGACTGGCCGGGAAATTCCTCCCGGAAAACTGCCGATGGATATGGGCTGCGCCGTTTTTAACGTGGATACCTGCGCCTCGCTTGACCGAAAGCTTTCGCGCGGGCTTCCGCTGGTTCGGCGGGTTGTTACCGTTTCCGGCGAAGCGGTTGTCAATCCGAAAAACGTACTGGTTCCGATTGGGACTTCCTATACGGATTTGTTCCGTTTTTGCGATGGGTTTTCGACCGCACCGTATAAAATTATTAACGGCGGACCGATGATGGGTTCTGCGCAGCATACGCTGGATGCGCCGGTCATCAAAAATACGTCGGCGCTGCTGGCTTTCTCCGGCGAAGAGGAGTCCTTCGCGGAAAACCCTGCCTGTATCCGCTGCGGCCGCTGTGTTTCGGCCTGCCCTATGCGTTTAATGCCGAATTACATATATATGTATGCTCAAAAAGGGGATTTTGAACAGTGCATGGCGCTGAACGTACAAGACTGCATTGAATGCGGCTGCTGTTCATATTCGTGTCCCGGCCGGTTGTATCTTGTGCAAGCGATGCGCATGGCCAAAAGCAGAATTCCCCGCTGATGACGGGAATGGATAGAACTTTCAGACTTGCCGGCATGAAGCGGTGGTTTGATTGGAAAGGAACGATATAAAAATGGCGAAAAAATTATTGGTTACCTCTTCGCCCCATCTTCGGGCCGGGGATTCGACAACCACCGTGATGGGGGATGTGCTGATTGCGCTGGTTCCCGCGCTGGTTGTTTCGGTTGTGTTTTTCGGTTTCCGCGCGCTGGGGCTCTGTTTGGTTTCTGTCGCCTGCTGTATGGCTTTTGAAACATTGTTTAACTGGATTCGGAAAAAACCGAATACCGCACTGGATCTTTCTTCGGCTGTCACCGGACTGCTTCTTGCTTTCTGCGTTCCGGTTACCACGCCGTACTGGATGATTGTCATTGGAGATTTTTTTGCGATTGTTATTGTTAAAATGCTGTTCGGCGGTATCGGAAAGAACTTTTTGAATCCGGCGCTCGCAGCCAGAGCGTTTCTTTTTTCCTGGCCGGCGATCATGACAACATTTGTTGATCCCTTCTCCTCGCATTCTCTTTCTATTTTTTCCGATCCGATTTTCCAGAATGGGGTCATTCCGGAAAATTTTGACGCGACGACAACGGCGACGGTTTTGAGCGAACTGAAAAATCAGGGACAGATGCCCGAATCGATTTCCTCTCTGTTTTTCGGCAGTCAGGCCGGCTGCCTGGGTGAAGTTTCCGCCGCGATGCTTTTGCTGGGCGGGCTGTATCTTCTTTTCCGGAAAGTCATCTCGTGGCATATCCCTGTTTCGTATATCGGTACCGTTGCGCTGGTTACGTTTCTGTTTCCGAAGACCGGCGGTATGTTTAATTTTCAGTATATGCTCGTTCAGATTCTCAGCGGCGGACTGATTCTCGGCGCTGTTTTTATGGCGACCGATTACACAACATCGCCGATTACCAAAAAAGGGAAATTGATTTACGGCGTGGGCTGCGGTTTGCTGACGGTGTTCCTCCGCTATTTCAGCGGTTATCCCGAAGGGGTCAGCTATGCAATCCTTTTAATGAACGTGCTGGCGTTCACGATTGATAAAAAAACAATGCCCAAGCGTTATGGAACAGGGGGTGCGGCGGAAGATGTCGGATAAAAAGAACCGGGAACTGATTCCTCTTTCGGTTACCCTGATGGCGATCGTCGCCGCCGTTGTTCTCGCTCTTTCGGCAGTGAACGCGCTGACTTCCGGCTTGATTGCCGAACGGGAGGCAGAGAAAGGGCGCGTGGCCAGGCAGGCATTGATTCCTGATGCGGACGGTTTTGATCCGGTTGATTTTGCCATCCCGGAGACCGAGGCGAAAACCATAACGGCCGTTTATGCGGCAAAATCCGGAGAGAAAATTCTCGGCTATTGTTTTGATGTGACCGCCACCGGGTTCGGTTCTGACGGGATATCGATGATCGTTGCTATTTCCCGGGAAGGAAACCTGTACGGCGTCCGGGTTATTTCGAATTCGGAAACGCCGGGGATCGGCGCCGCCGCATTGGAAGAAGACGGCGGTCTGTTGGGACAGTATGTCGGCGTGTCGGTGCTTTCGGTTGATAACGTTGCCGCAGTAAGCGGCGCAACGATTACCTCAAAAGGGGTGGCTGCCGGCGTAAAATCTGCGGTGAATTTGCTGGATCAAATGATGAGGGAAGGAGCGGCTGAATAATGACGGAAGAGAAAAAAAATATCCGCCGGAACGCCTCTGCGAAAAACGGAGAACTGCTTTCGATTGTAAAGGACGGCGTTTTTTATAAAAATCCTATTCTGGTACAGCTTCTGGGCATGTGTTCGGTTCTTGCCATCTCTACGACGGTAATCAACGGCCTTGGCATGGGCGTTGCCGTAACGTTTGTTCTTGTCTTCTCCAATATCATTATTTCGCTGCTTCGGAATCTGATTCCTTCCAAAATCAGGATTGCGTCGTATATTGTGGTAATTGCCGGGCTTGTTACCGTGGTGGAAATGATTATGAAGGCCTATCTTCCATCGCTTGCCGAGTCTCTGGGTATGTTTATTCCGCTGATTGTTGTGAATTGTATTATTCTGGCGCGGGCCGAGAGCTTTGCTTCAAAAAACCGTGTTTTGCCGTCCCTGATTGACGGCCTTGCCTGCGGCGCCGGGTATACGGTTGCCATTTTTGCCGTTTCCCTTATCCGGGAACTGTTCGGCTACGGCACGCTGTTCGGCTTTTCGGTTATGCCGGAAAGTTTTTCTCCTGCACTTCTTGTCATTCTTCCGCCTGGCGGATTTCTTGTCCTTGGCGGACTGATCGCTCTGTATCAGTACGGGATGAACAAACTCCGAAAGGGAGAGGGGGAAAAATAAATGCTGAACCTGATCGCGATTTCTATCAGCGCGATTCTGATTGAAAATTTTGTTCTTGTCAAATTCCTTGGGATCTGCCCTTTCCTGGGGGTTTCCAAAAAAACCGAAACGGCTACGGGAATGGGCTTTGCCGTTATTTTTACCATGACGGTGGCTTCGGCGCTGACCTGGCTTGTGCAGACTTTTATTTTGGAAAAACTTCATCTGGAATATTTGCAGACGATTGCTTTTATTTTTGTTATTGCCGCATTGGTGCAGTTTATCGAAATGTTTTTGCAAAAGAAAATCCCCGCGCTGTATTCCTCTCTCGGGATTTATCTTCCGCTGATTACAACGAACTGTACGGTTCTCGGGGTTGCCATTTTAAATGTCAGCCGGGGATATAATTTTCTGGAAACGGTTGTTTACGGTTTTTCCGCCGGTGTCGGGTTTTTGCTGGCGATTGTTCTGCTTGCGATTATCCGTGAGAGGATGGAATACGCGGATATTCCCGCTCCGTTCCGGGGAATTCCTATTGTTTTGATTGCCGCTGGTTTGCTGTCGATTTCCTTTATGGGCTTTCAGGGATTGAATCTGCCGTTTTGATTTTTGATCGGTTCGCCGCGGTTCGGCGTTCCGAGAAAGGTTTGGGTTTGAAAGATGAACGTGTTTCTTCAGATACTTATCGCAGTTGCCGTTATGGCGGCGATTGCTTTTATCGTCGGGCTTCTTCTCGCCGTTGCTGCGAAAAAATTCGCGGTGGAAAAAAACGAGCGGGTCGAACAGATTGAGCAGCTGCTTCCGGGTGCAAACTGCGGCGGCTGCGGTTATGCCGGCTGTTCTGCCTATGCTTCTGCCGTTGCTGAAAAAGGCGAGGCGCCGAATCGCTGCGCGGCCGGAGGCCCTTCTGTTTCCGCGGCGATTGCTGCGGTTCTCGGCGTGGAAAGTGAAACGGAGACAAAAATGCGCGCCCAGGTTATGTGCAGCGGCGCCAGAGGCCTTGCGGCAAGAAAATATAAATACACGGGGCTGGAGGACTGTTATTCGGTCGCCAAACTCGGAAACGGTCCGCTGGAATGTTCATTCGGCTGTATCGGGCTTGGTTCCTGTGTGAAGGCCTGTCCTTTCGGGGCGATGAAAATCGAGCGGGGGGTTGCGGTTGTTGAATATGAGAAATGCAAGGCCTGCGGTATTTGTGTTTCTACCTGTCCCCGCCATATTATTAAATTGGTTCCGTATGATTCGGATATCTGGGTCGGCTGTTCCGATAAAAATAAAGGGGCGGCGACGCGGGGATATTGTAAAGTCGGCTGTATTGGTTGCGGTCTTTGCGCAAAAGTATGTAATTCCGGCGCGATTACGATCGAAGATAACCGCGCGGTGATTGATTATACGAAATGCGTCGGCTGCGGCGCCTGTGTAGAAAAATGCCCGAGAAAAATTATCTGGTCGGGCAAAGATCAGGTTCTGTTCGGCGATACGGTGCAGAATATGATGTCGGCAAAAAAAGCGGCACAGAGCGTTTCGGAAAAACAGCCGCCGCAGAAACCAGCCGAGACACCGACTGCTGAAGTCCCGGAAAGGGCCGCGGTAGTTTCTGCTCCGGAAAAACGAGAAACAGATCGTTTAAGCGAAGACGAAGAGACGTAAAGATTTGACTGGGGGAGTTGGTCAGGATGAAAAAGTCTCGCAGGAAACCAGAAAGAACACAGACGGCTCGGCGGGTTGTTTTTACCGTTTTCGGCGTTTTTGCGGCCTTTGTTTTCGGCCTGTTTGCCGCATACCCGATTGCCTGGGCGTTTCAGGCGCTTTCTTCAATTTTTTTTTGATGGAAAACGGTTTTTTCAGTAAACTGCGAAGAAACCGAGAGGTTTTGTTGCCTGCCGTGTTCTGCGGAAGGGACTTTTGAAGTTTTTAGCAGGCATTTTTCGGATGGGAGATAAGAATGGATTTTTCGGCGATACAAAAGGATGTACCGGAAGTAAAATTACTTTCCGGGCGGACTTTTCATGCCTGCCTGATTGAAGGGGAGGATTGTCCGGCGCGGGATTCATTAACGGCGCTGGCTGTTTTGCGTTTGCTTTGCACGGCAGACGAAAAACCCTGCGGGGGTTGCCGTAATTGCCGGAAATTTCTTTCCGGCAGCCATCCCGATGTTGTTCGAATTGACGGAAGTCTTTCCGCAGAGGAAATGAGGCGGGCGCTGTCGGGGCTTCTGCTGATTCCCAATGAAGCGCCGACGCGGGTTTATTTAATCGAGAACGCGCAGGATATGTCGGAGTTGGTTCAGAATATTCTTTTGAAACCGATAGAAGAGCCGCCGGAATTTGTTGCGTTTCTTCTGGTTACCCGGCGCAAGGAAGCGCTGCTGGAAACGGTGCGTTCCCGGTGTTTGATTCTTTCTGTGGAAAACGACGCTGTTTTACCGGTTCCTGAAATGGTTTCCTCTTTTCTTGACAGCGTTCAGACCGGTATTTTTTCGGAAGCGGAAAAGTTTCTTGATTTTTCCGGGAGAGAGGAACAGCGGCAGTTTTTCCGGGATTGCCTGCGTGAGGTTCGGAATCGTTTGCTGGCGGCTTCCCGGGACGGCCGGGAAAATGTTCTTGCTTCGCTGGGAAGGCTGGAAAATATTTTTCGGGAGGTCGCGTCTTCCTGTGAATATAATATTAACGTCAAGCTTTGGAATACGGTTCTTCTTTTCCGTTGTTTCCAGAAATGAAGAAGGATTCCGGTGGCTTCAGGGCTCGTTTTAAATGTTTTGTTAAAAAGTATTTTTACGGATTGTTAGTTTATTTTCCCCCGGCGGGAAGTGAAAGGAATGATTGGTTCTATGGTAAAAGTGGTTGGCGTGCGGTTTAAAAAGGCCGGCAAGGTATATTATTTTGATCCCGGCGCGCTGGAACCGGCAAAGGACGAGCCGGTCATTGTCGAGACGGTTCGGGGGCTGGAGATCGGCCGGGTGGTAATTCCCTGCCGCGAAATGGAAGAAAACGAAAAGTTTATGCCGCTCAGTCCGGTAATCCGGATTGCGACGCCGGCAGACCTTGCACAGGATGAAAGCAATTCTGAAAAAGAGAAGGAAGCCTTTCGTATCTGCGAGGAGAAAATTGCAAAACATAAGTTACTCATGAAGCTGATCGACGTGGAATATACGTTTGACAACAATAAGATTATCTTTAGTTTTGTTGCTGACGGAAGAATTGATTTCCGGGACCTGGTAAAAGATTTGGCTTCGGTTTTCCGCACCCGGATCGAACTGCGGCAGATCGGCGTGCGGGATGAAACCAAGACGATCGGCGGTTTGGGCGTCTGCGGCAGAAAGATTTGCTGCACGGATTTTTTGAGCGAATTTACGCCGGTTTCTGTCAAAATGGCCAAAGATCAGTCTCTTTCCACCAATCCTCAGAAAATTTCCGGCGCATGCGGAAAATTGATCTGCTGCCTGAATTATGAACAGGCGGCATATGAGGAAGCTTATAAGACCATTCCCCGGGTCGGCAGTTATGTGCAGACGCCGGAAGGCAGGGGCACAGTGGTGGAATCGAATGTGGTGAGCGAAAAGGTGAAAGTCCGCGTTGAAAAAGACGATACGACGGCGCTGAGTGTTTTTGCCGCCGGAGAGGTGAAAATGATCCGTCCGCAGGCGAAAAAACAGGAGGCTGCCGCCGAACCCGAAACCGAGCAATGACCGTTCGGAAAACAGCCTGTTTCTTCGGATCGAGGAAAAAATTGAAACTTTTGCAAAACCTCTTGAAAAAAACGGAAGAATATGCTATGATACAACACAGATAACGGCAGGAAGGGCTCCGGCTCCGGATTTACTTTCTGCGTTGTACTTCAATCAAAAAATCGGAGGTTTTGAACATGGCACATTTTATTTCGGATGAATGTATTTCCTGCGGCGCTTGCGCAGAGGCTTGCCCGGTAGAAGCGATCAGCGAGGGCGACGGCAAATTTGTTGTTGACGCCGCTACCTGCATTGACTGCGGCGCCTGTGCAGGCACCTGCCCCGTAGGTGCAGCGCAGCCTGAATAAGGTTTGGCTTCTCGGATTTTTGCCTTCCGCAGTTTTTTGCGGTTTGCTTCCGAGGAAAACATGACCCCGGATTTTTTTCGGGGGCTCCGGAAGGTATGGGTGTCGGTTTCGGCTCCATACCTTTTATCTTTCCGGATAACAGAAAAGAAAGGCGGTCCGCAGTGCATGAAATCCAAACTTCGTCTTGACCGGCTGACCGACCGGTTGTTTATTTATCAGAATCCGGAAGGGTTTTGTTTTGGTACCGACGCCGTGCTTCTTGCCTGGTTCTGCCGGCGGAAGAAGGCATCGCGGCCGGTCGATCTCTGCAGCGGAAACGGCGTGATCCCCCTGCTGCTTTCGGAGGGTTCTTATCCGGCAATTTACGGGGTGGAACTTCTTTCGGGGCAGGCGGCGCTGGCGGATCAGTCTATTGCTTATAACCGGCTTTCCGGCCGGGTTTTTATGATTCAGGGCGATCTGCGGGAGATCGGAACTCGTTTTGACGGCGGTTTTTCTCCGCTGACCTCCGGCGGTTTTGATCTCGTTACGGCGAATCCTCCGTATTCTCCTTCCGGGCAGGGGGAAGAGGCTTCCGGCAGCCGAGGGGTTGCCCGGTGTGAGAAAACCTGCACGCTGGAAGACGTGAGCCGGGCGGCGGGATTTCTTCTCGGTCACGGCGGGCGTTTTTGCCTGATCAACCGGGCGGATCGTACAGCGGAGATTTTTGCGGCCATGCGGGCTTGTTTGATAGAACCGAAGGTTCTTCTCCCGGTGATATCCAAACCGGGAAGAGGCGTTTCTTTGGTTCTTGTTGAAGGAAAAAAGGGCGCGCGTCCCGGGCTTGTTTTTGAAGAACCGCTTTTTCTTTACGGAGCCGACGGAAGTGTTTCGGAAACGGTCCGGCAGATTTACGGAAACTGGAGAGAGAATGTCGTTTTATGAAAACGGCATTCCTGCGGATTTTCCGGACGGTATTCGGAAAGGAGAGTTTTCGATGAAAAAAATATCGCTGTATTGTGTCCCTACACCGATCGGTAATCTTTCGGATATGCCTCCCCGGGGATTGGAAGTGATCCGGCAGGCGGATTTTGTCGCAGCGGAAGATACCCGGAAGACCGGGCTTTTGCTTAATCATTTCGGAATCAAGAAGCCGCTGGTCAGCTATTATGAACATAACCGCCGTCAGCGCGGCGAGATGATTGTTTCCCGGCTTTTGGAGGGCGAAGTTTGTTGTCTGGTAACCGATGCCGGCACGCCTGCGGTTTCCGACCCTGGTCAGGAGCTGGTGGAACAGTGTTTGTCTGCTGGTCTTTCCGTTTCTTCGATTCCCGGACCCTGTGCCGCGGTGACGGCGCTGTCGATGTCGGGTATTTGTTCAAAACGGTTTTGTTTTGAAGGGTTTCTTTCTACTGCGAAAAATCGCAGGGAAGAGCATCTGTCTTCTTTGGCAAATGAAACGCGCACGATGATTTTTTATGAAGCGCCGCACCGGCTTCGGCAGACGCTTTTCGATTTGTTTCGATTTTTCGGAGACCGAAAGGTTTCGCTTGTGCGGGAAATTTCAAAAATTTATGAGGAAACCCTTTATACCACGCTTTCTCAGGCGATGGCTTATTATGAGGAAAAGGATCCGAAGGGCGAGTTTGTTCTTGTGATTGAAGGTTTTGGCGAAGCCGAGAAAGCGCCTGTTGACGACCATGTTCTGGAAGCCGAATTTCGTTCTCTTCTTGAACAGGGAAAGCCGAAAAGCTATGCGGCGAAAACCCTGTCGGTCAAATACGGCCGGCCGCGCCGGGAAATTTACGAGAAATTTAAAGATCTTTGATTCTCCCGGCAATTTTGTTTGTTTCTGAAAAAAAACGCAATTTTTTTATTTGACGGAATTTAGCAGTTGCTTTTTTTTGCCATTTCATGTATAATAGATATGATAACCACGAACCGGAAACGATTTTTTCCGGTATCGGGAGACTGAATTTCGGAAAGGATGATTTTTATTCCCCGCAATCTAAATTTCAAAACCGTTTCCGAAAAGGTCGAAGTCGTCAGGAAACGGCGGGATACGCAGGAGGAAGTCAGGCGAATCGTTTCCCGGAAAACCGTTGCTTTTTCAAAAAATCATACCAAACTGGAAAGAATATTTTCAAAAGGCTTTGAAAAACTAAAAACAACCGGGTTTTATGCCCGCATGAAAAAAATGTTCCGGCGTTTTATCCGTTTTTCTTTTTTTGAGAAAGACAGAAAACTGCTTAATGTTCATACTTCGCATACCAGTCCGCTTTATATGGCCTATGTTCATATAAGGCATTTCCTTTTCAATATTTTTCTGATTGTTCTCGGCGTGATCCGCGGCGTTCTTCCGGTCATTTTGCCGGTTGCCGGCGTAGGCATGGTTTTGCTGGTCTTTTTCGGCGCCGATCGGTATACAATTGCCCTGCGTGTTCAGCTTGACGCGCAGACAGTCGCCTATGTGGAAAGTCAGGACGTATATCAGCAGATCAATGCGCGGGTCGCCGAAGAAGTGGTGGAACGTACCGGCGAGGAATATACCATGAATTCCGCTCCTGTACTGGAACTTGCGGTGATTCCTAAAGAAGATATTACCGACCAGGACGATATCTATCATACGCTCAGCGGGATGGTTCAGGAATATATTGGCCGTTCTTACGGTGTCTTTCTGGATGGTCAGATGCTGTGTTCTCTCCGTTCGGAAAATGATTTTGAACGGCTGAAAAATGAGTTGGTTTCCTATTATGTTCCGGATGTGGCAGCGGATAACTGGGCGATTTCCAATACCTTTGAATCGGTGCGGGATACCTATGCCAGAGAATATATCCGCGATTACAGCGATTTGCTTTCGATGTTTACCACGCCTCAGGTTTCGGTTAGCTATACGGTGAAACGCGGTGATACGGTAAAAAAAATAGCGGAAGCGGCGGGCATTACCGAACCGTTGCTCCGGCTGCTGAACCGTTCGGTGAACCTTGAGGCACTTGAGCCCGGTCAGGTTCTGGAAGTCGGCCGGCCGGCGCATGAAATTACCGTAGAAAATATCAAGAGAATTACCTATAATGAAGCAATTCCCTATACGGTTGAACATGTGGAAACCGATGAGATGTATACCGGAAGTACCCGGGTTCAGACCAGCGGTTCTGAAGGCAATTATACCTATGTGGCTGAAATCCGTGAAATTAATGGCAAGGAAGTCTCTCGTGAGATTATCAGTAAGGTACAGACAAGAGCTCCCGTTAACCGGGTGGTGATGGTCGGAACCAAAACCATTGCGCCGTCCGGAAGCTTTATCTGGCCGGTAAGCAGCAGCGGTTATCAGTATGTTACTTCTTATTTTGGCTGGCGGACGCTTCGCGGTTCTCCCAATTTTCACCGCGGTATTGATATGTCTGCGGCCGGAGGAACGCCGATTTATGCCGCCGACGCGGGAACCGTCGTTTTTGCCGGCTGGGATTCCGGCGGACTCGGCTATTGTGTAAAAATCAACCACGGCAATGGAATCACTTCGGTGTACGGTCATTCCCGTGCGATTGCTTCAGGCATTTATGTGGGAAAAGAGGTTTATCAGGGGCAAACGATCGCCTATGTCGGCAGTACCGGAAATTCGACCGGAAATCATCTGCATTTCGCGCTGTGCTGGTCTTCGTCCGGAACCTTTTTTGATCCCTGGCCCTCATTGAATTAGCGCCGTTTTTTGATAGAAAAAGTTTTCGGCTCCCCGCCGGAAAAAATAGGAGATTGTGTGGATGGAAAGTTATATCATATCCGGAGGAAAACCTCTTTACGGAGAGGTTACAGTCAGCGGCTGCAAAAACGCAGCGGTTGCGATTATCCCTGCGACGATTCTTGTCAAAGGCCCTTGTGTGATTGAGAATGTCCCGATGGTAAAGGATGTTACGCAGATGCTTGATATCCTGGAAAAACTCGGCGCTTCTGTGAAAATTCTGGATGCGACGACGGTTCGGGTTGACTGCACGGGTCTTCAGTCTGCTGTTGTGGATTTCGATTCGATCAGGAAAATGCGCGGGTCCACCTATTTTATCGGCGCTTTGCTGGGGCGTTTTCATGCGGCAAAGGTCGGTTTACCCGGTGGCTGTGATCTGGGCGTCCGTCCGATCGATCAGCATATCCGGGGATTTGAAGCGCTCGGGGCGAATGCCGTTATCGAACATGGAATCGTTAATGTCAGCGCAGAGAATTTAACCGGCAGCAATATTTATATGGATATCCGCAGCGTTGGCGCGACGATCAATATCATTCTTGCTGGGGTTCTCGCCGAAGGCGTTACGGTCATAGAAAATGCCAATAAAGAGCCGCACATTGTAGACGCTGCCAATTTTCTGAATGCGATGGGTGCGAATATCAAAGGCGCGGGCACCGATATTATAAAAATCAAAGGCGTGCCGTCGCTTCACGGCGGAACCTACGGGATCATTCCGGATCAGATTGAAGCCGGTACCTTTATGGTAGCTGCTGCGGCTTCGGGCGGACGCGTTGCGGTTCGTAATGTAATTCCAAAACATTTGGAAACGATTGCGTCCAAACTGTGCGAGGCCGGCGCTACGGTGGAGGAGTATGACGATTATCTGGTTGTTTCCCGCGAGACGGCGCCGTTGAAAAAAACAAATATCAAAACCCTTCCGTATCCCGGTTTCCCCACCGATATGCAGCCGCAGATGACAACGCTTCTCTGCCTTGCAAAGGGAACTTCGGTGATTACCGAAGATGTGATGGATTTCCGTTTTAAATATATTGAGGAGCTTCGCCGTATGGGGGCGAAGGCTTCGGTTGACGGAAAACTTTGTATCGTGGACGGAATCGAACGCTTTATGGGGGCGACGGTTCAGGCCTGTGATCTCCGTGCCGGCGCGGCGTTGGTTATCGCCGGGCTTTGCGCTTCGGGAATTACGGAAGTTCAGGAAATTTATCATGTGGAACGCGGGTATGAAAATTTTGTTGAAAAATTGACGGCTATCGGTGCGAATATCCGGAAAGTAACCGATGACGATTCCGGTTTGCCGGGGCAGGGATTTAAAATCAGCTGACCCGTTTGTTCCTTATTTTGACCGGCATTGTTTATTTTAGTTATAGAGGCCGCTGTTAGGCGGCGGGATGGAGTTTGTCATGCAGAAAGTCCGTGTTTGCACTCTTTTCAGCGGGAGCAGCGCCAATTCTGTTTTTATTGAAGTTGGCGGCAGAGGGATTTTAATCGACGCGGGCGCGAATATTACCCGGTGCCGGGAATCGTTAGAGTCGGTGGGGTCTTCTTTTGAGAAGATCACCGCCGTTTTCGTTAAGCAAGAACAATCAGATCAAATCAAAGGCCGTTCGTGTATTTACCCGCGGGATAAAATTCCTGTTTTGGCGAATAAACCTACCTTATACGGAATCAAGTCTTCCCTGTATGATATCGATACCTCTTTTTTTCGGGAAATGCCGACCGGTTCCAAAGCTTCAGGCGGGGAATTTGAGGTTCAATCGTTTGCTACAAGCCATGACAGCGCGGAAAGCGTTGGATACATAATCACAACGCCCTCGGGAAAAATAGGGGTTATGACCGATACCGGCGTTTGCCCGCCGGGGGGAAAAGAACTCCTTGGTTCCTGCCGCGTCGTTATTTTAGAATCCAATCATGACGAGACGATGCTTCTTTCCGGCAAATATCCGTATTTTTTGAAAAAACGGGTTGGCGGGCCGAGAGGCCATCTTTCGAACCTTCAGGCCGGAGAGGTTCTTTCTTCGCTGGTTTCTTCCGGGACGCAGCGGGTTTTTCTCGCCCATCTCAGCAAGGAAAATAATACGCCGCGGCTGGCGATGGAAAGCGCCGAGAAGGTTCTTTGCGATCTCGGCGCGCAGCCGGGAAAGGATATTCAGGTTTCTGTTTCCCCCCGCGATATTCCATCGGAGGTTTATACGTTCTGATGCTGAAAATTAATCTTGTTTGCGTCGGGACGTTAAAGGAAAAATATCTTGCTGATGCCTGTTCCGAATATCAAAAGCGTCTTTCCCGTTTCTGCCGGCTTTCGGTTGTGGAATTGCCGGAACTGGATCCGGAGAAAGAGGGACGACGGATTCTTGAAAAATTAGAGGGCTTTACGGTTGCCCTCTGTGTGGAGGGAAAAAAACTTTCATCCGAGGGGTTTGCCGAATTGATTGCAGCGAAAAGCCTGGAATTTTCTACGTATACGTTTGTGATCGGCGGTTCGGAGGGGCTTTCCGACGAGGTGAAAAGAAATTGCCGGTATGCGCTGTCTTTTTCGGCCATGACGTTTCCGCACCAGCTGATGCGGGTAATCTTGCTGGAACAGCTTTACCGGGGATTTATGATCAATGCTCATAATCCGTATCACAAATAATATAACGGTTTGCGGTATGGAAAAATAATCGCCGCGTAGCGGCAAAAGGGGAATGAAAATGAAAACGATTGAATTTTCACCGAAAGGCGTCTGTTCCAGAAAAATACAGATATCACTGACCGAAGATCATATTATCCGCGATGTGACGTTTACCGGCGGCTGTGCGGGAAATACTTCCGGAATTTCAAAACTGGTGGTCGGGATGAAGGCTGAGGATGTGATTGATCGGTTGAAAGGCACCACCTGCGGCCTGAAGCAGACTTCCTGTCCGGATCAGCTGGCCCGGGCTCTGGAATCCGCGCTTTGAGGGGAAAGAAAAGGCTTAACATAAAAGAAGAATGAGAAAGTAAGAAGAAAGAATTCGGGGACAGTTCGATGGACAATTACAAACAGAATTATGAAAAATGGAAAAACAGCAAAGTTCTTTCCGCCGAGGAGCGCAAAGAGCTGGAACGTTATGACGAACAGGCCGTCAAAGAGGCTTTTTATTCTCCGATGGAGTTCGGCACTGCCGGTATTCGCGCCGAAATGGGGTTGGGTACCGCCCGTCTGAATATTTATACGGTTCGGCTTGCGGCCTGCGGTTTGGCGACTTTGATTGAAAAAGAAGGCGAGGATGCCTGCCGCAGGGGAGTTGTCATTGCCTATGACTGCCGCAATAATTCTTCCCTGTTTGCGATGGAGTCCTGCCGTGTTTTTGCTGCGAAAGGCATCCGGACGTATCTGTTCGATTCGCTGCGTCCGACACCAGAGCTTTCCTTTGCCGTTCGGCGGCTTGGCTGCATTGCCGGGGTGAATATCACCGCTTCTCACAATACAAAGGAATACAATGGTTTTAAGGCGTATTGGGAGGACGGCGCGCAGCTCGCGCCGGATCAGGCAAAAATTGTTTTTGATGAGATGATGCGGCTGGATATTTTTAATGACGTGACGGCGGCGGATGATCAGACCGTAAAAAAATATATAACGGTGCTTTCGGAATCTTTTGATGAGGAATATCTTTCCTGCGTGCTCGAACAGCGGATTCATCCTTCGGCGATTCAGGAAAACCGCGAAATGAAAATTGTTTACACACCGCTGCACGGAACCGGTTATCGGTTTGTTCCCGAGGTTCTGCGCCGGGCGGGATTTGATAATATTTGCTGTGTGGAACGGCAAATGGTTCCCGATGGGGATTTTACAACGGTAGAGTCTCCGAATCCGGAGAATAAAAGCGCTTTTTCGCTGGCTTTGGAGGAAGCCAGGCAAACCGGCGGCGATTTGATTATCGCAACCGATCCCGATGGAGACCGTCTCGGCGTCATGGTAAAAAAAGACGGGAAATATCTGCTGCTGACAGGCAACCAGACCGGCGCTTTGCTGGCCGATTATATTATCCGGAGCCGGAAAGAAAACGGAACGCTTCCGGCAAACGGCTGCGTTATTAAATCGGTTGTAACATCGGATCTCGGCCGGAAAATCTGTGAAGATTACGGTGTGAAGATGATGGATGTTCTGACAGGTTTTAAATTTATCGGGGAAAAGATGGAGGAATTCGAAGAAACCGGGGAATATACGTTTCTTTTCGGGTATGAAGAAAGTTACGGCAGCCTTGCGGGAACCTATGCGCGGGACAAAGACGCCGTTGTCGCGGCTCTTTTGGTTTGCGAAGCCGCGGCGTATTACCGCAGCCGGGGAATGTCTCTTTCCGATGCGCTGGCGGCGCTTTTTGAAAAATACGGATATCATTACGAAACGGTTGTGAATTTTTCTGTCCGCGGCGCGGGTGCGCTGGAACGGATGCCGAAGATTATGGCCGCGCTCCGTTCGGAACCGCCGAAAGAAATCTGCGGCGTTGCCGTTTCTGAAGTTCATGATTTTCAGAACGGGGCTTTCGGGTTGCCGAAAACCGATATGCTGTATTATACCACGGAAGACGGATCGATCCTGATTGTGAGGCCTTCGGGAACGGAACCGAAGATTAAGGTTTATATTATGGTCTGCGGCTCTTCGGCCGATCATGCCAAACAAAAAGCGGAGGACCTGAAAACCGAAATTAAAACACGTGCGCGGGAGTATTGCGGCCGCAGTTTATCTTGATTGACCGACGGCTGTGTTTCTGTTTGTGTTGTTTTTTGCTTCTTCGGCTGGTTCGTTTTGGAAATAATATCTATTTTATATCAAAGAAGCCCTGACGGATTTTTTTCCGTCAGGGCTTCTTTGATATTTTTTATTCTTCCGGTGGCGCCGGCGGTTCTTCGCTTGCTGAAACCGTGATGGAAACGGTGTTGCAGGCGATTACATATTTTCCGGAGTCATCGGTGATCGTGCATCGGATGATGGCGGTTCCTGTGGCTTTTGCCGAAACGGTTGCGGAGGTGGAATCGGTTTTGGAGACCGAAACAATATCCGCACTGTCGGTAGAGAATTTTACGGCGATATTTTCAACCGAGATTTCACTTGGCAAGGACAGCGTCAGGTTTGCCGTCTGTCCTGTCGTCAGCAGCGTATTGTCTGCCGACAGGGTTGCGGTGAGCGATTGTTTTTCTTTCGGCTTTACGGTTACCGTACAGGTGGCGGTGAGCCCTGACGGAGAGGCGGTTGCGGTAATGGTCGCCGTTCCTTCGGCAAGGGCGGTGAGTTTTCCTGTTGCGTCTACTATGGCAATGCTGGGATTCGAGGAAATATAGCTGATTGTATCGGCTGCATCGGCCGGCGATTTGATTGCCGAAACCTGTTTTTCGTCTCCGACTGACATTTCGATCGAAGTTTGGTTAATGGTCAGGCTCTCGGCATTTATTACCGTCTGCCCTTTTTTGACAACCACAACGCCGCGCTGGGATACGTCCCCGATTTTATACGTGATGGTTACGGTTTTGTCTGCATCCACCGTTTTTGCCACTGTCATCTCTCCGGTCGTTTCATTGATGCTGACAATCGAATTGTCTCCGGAAGACCAGATTCCTGTTTCTGTGGTGTTTTCAGGCGTTACGGTCGCCGTGAAACGGAAGGTTCCGCTGTCGCCCGCGGTTACGGTAATGCTGGAGCGGTCAAAACTTACCTTTGTGGCTTTGACTTCATCGGATTTTTCTCCTTCCCCAACGGTTACGACACAGGTCGCTGTTTTGGTTGTGATGCGGTCTTCAATCGTTGCGGTAATCGTCACTTTTCCGTCTTTGAGACCGGTTACGGTGCCGTCGTTGGAGACGGTTGCTACGGCAAGGTCATCGCAGGACCATTTCACGGTAACATTCTTTTCATTTTCAGGGGTATACTTGGCCGTCAGCACCAATTCTTTTCCAACATCGACCTGCGCTTCCGTGCGGTTCAGGGTCAGCGATTCGATCCGGTCTTTGGCCTCTACCACTTTTACGGTTTTTGTCGCTGTGAACGCACCTTCTTCCGATACGGCGGTAATGGTTGCGGTTCCGAGTTTCAGTGCCGAGGCTATTTTGGTTGTGGAGTTTACTGAAACGATTTGTTCATCGCTCGACGTAAATACTACGTTTTTATTCCCTGCGTTTGCCGGATTGAACAGAATATCCAGCTCGAAACTTCCTCCCATGAGGATTTCCGTTTCTGTTTCGTCAAAGGAAATACCCTCTAACGGCGCATTGTCACCGGTCACGGTTACCGCGCAGGAGAGCGCGTATTCTTTTTTTGATTTTTCCATCGTCACTTTGGCGGTTATGGTTGTTGTCCCCGCGCCTTTTCCCGTGACAAATCCGTCGTCGTTGACAACGGCGACCGCCGTGTTTTCGGAAGCCCAGGAAGTGCTGTAGGCATTCTTGCTGTTTCCGTGATCCATTATAAATAAGGAAGTTATGTTATCCTTTTCCAGTGAAATTTCAGACGCGTTAAGGCGGTAGTCTTTTTCATTGTTGCCGCAGGAAGACAATGCGATGAGGGTTGTCAGCAGTAACAGAACCGTGAAAAATACGGCCGTTTTTTTGAAAAATCTCTTCATTTCTTTTCAGCCTTTCTGTAATCATATATAAATTGTACCGAATCTTTTGTTCGGGAATGGGTTTTATATAAAAACTTCCGGGATTTGTACATTCTTTCTTTTATTGTATCATTTTTTCTCCGAAATGTCAATCTTTATTTCAGAATTCAAAAAAATGCTTGTTTTTTTCTCGCAAAAATGATATACTGAATAGGTTCCCCGGCAGCGGAAATCGGAACGGCCTTTGCCGGAGAAAAACGAAAATGCAGGAATGGTGTTTGTATGAAAACGGTACTTTGCGCGCTGAACAGCAAATATTCGCATACGTCTCTGGCTTTGCGCTGTTTGAAGGAATATGCGGTTGACTGCGGTTTTGCTCCGGACATTGCGGAATATACCATCAATCATGATTTGCGGAAAATTGTAGCGGATCTGTATGCGAAAAAAGCGGATTTCTATGGATTTTCCGTTTATGTCTTTAATGTGGTTGAAACGTTATGGGTCATCCGCGATCTGAAAAAAATTCTGCCCTCTGCGGTCATTTTCTGCGGCGGGCCGGAGGTCTCGTTTGAGGAGGAGACCTTCCTTCGGGAAAATCCGGAGGTCGATTTTGTTATACGGGGGGAAGGGGAAAAAACCTTTGCCGAGGTTCTTTCTTCTTTTGAAACGGCGCCGAAGTCCGAATTGAGGAGTATTTTTTTTCAAAAGCAGCTGGAAGGCGTGTCTTTCCTATATAATAGCGATTTCGTCCGGAATCCGTCCCGCCGCCCGGTATGCTGTTTGGATGAATTCCCGTTTCCGTACCGGGACCGGGCAGATTTGCTGCGGAACAAAGACCGGATTTTATATTACGAAAGTTCCCGGGGGTGTCCGTTTGGCTGCAGTTATTGCATGTCGTCGCTGGAACGTTCCGTTCGGACGCTGTCGCTGCAACGAACTTTTTCTGATTTGGCGGTTTTTCTCGAAACGAATGTTCGGTTAATTAAATTTGTTGATCGCACATTTAATTTTGATCGCGGGCGGTGTATGGAAATTCTTCGTTTTTTGCGGGATCATGATAACGGAATTACTTCGTTTCATTTTGAAATGTCCCCCACGCTTATCGATCAGGAATTGTTGGAATTTGTCCGGACTGTTCGGGAAGGGCTTTTTCTCTTTGAGATTGGTTTGCAGTCGGCCAATCCGGACACGCTTGAGGCGATTGGCCGGAAACAGGATACGATGACTCTGGGTCCGGCTCTTCAGGCAATTTCAGCAAGCAATGTTCATGTGCATTTGGATTTGATTGCAGGGCTTCCGTATGAAGATTATTCTTCTTTCGGACGGTCTTTTGACGTTGCCATGTCTTTTTTCCCGGATGTGCTGCAGCTTGGTTTTCTGAAAGTTTTGAAAGGCGCGCCGATTTCTTTTGAAACGCAGCATATGTTTCAATACAGTCTCCGTCCTCCATATGAAATTTTGGAAAACCGTTATATTTCTTTTGAGGATTTGGGAAAGTTGAAGCAAATTGAGGAGGTTTTCGAGCGGTATTTTAACAGCGGTCTGTTCCGCGGATCCTTTTTGTATTTTGCTGAACATCTTTTTAGCGGCGGATTTTTTTCAATGGCAGAAAGCCTGACCGGTTATTTGCAGGAGAATGGATTTTTTGCGGTATCGGTTTCTGAAAATGCTTTGGGAGAACTCCTGCATGACTGGCTGTTGTCCTTGCCGCTGTCTCCCGGTGTCCGCAAAAACTGTGAAAATCGACTGGCGTTTGATTTATATCGAAAGAGTCCGGTTCTTAATCCTCCGTCATGGCTTGCGAACCTTCCGGATCAAAAGCGGCTGATTTCTTTATTGAAAAATCCATCGCGGTTCCTTCCTGTTTTGCCTGCGGAAGTGCGCGGAATTTTTCCGGGTGAGGATTCAAAAAAATGGTATCGACGGGCAAGAATCGTATCGTTTTTTTTCGATGGGAAGAAAGAAACCTATCTTTTTTTGTATCCGAATCTGTCTTATGTGATTCCATTAGAGTAAATACCGTGCAAATCACATGTAAAAATATACAGATGGAACATTGTTGTGCTACAATTGTATAATATAAATTATATAAATAGATAGATTCAAAAAAGTGACGAAAGTGGAAAAAAGGAGGTAAAGATGTTGGGAGTTA
>CAOJUB010000019.1 GCA_948443805.1 uncultured Clostridia bacterium
ACATCCGAAGCTTTATATGGTCTTATTCTAATCATACATTTTTCCTCGCAAATCTGGAATTTGTGTTTTTATTTTCATTTCTTAATTGGATGTCTTATCGCTGTCTTTAATTTACTTACATCACATTTTCTTGGGTCGCTCAAATATATTTCGTGGTGTCGCCGTTTATCTGTTATATCTAGTTTATATCCATTTTCTTCGGCAAATTGGTGCATTAAATCAATTGTTATCGGTTCGTCATCATAAGGACCTAAATGCATACATTGAACACATACCCCTTCATCATACGTTAAAAATTCAACTCTTGAAAAGTTTTGTTTCTTTTTCTTTGTTGCTTCTTCAATAGCCCAGTCAAAATCTTCTCTTGTTACAAAGTCTGGCAATCTTATAATAGATATAAAGTGCATTGCGCCTTTATTATGATAATCAATAGCGCCATTCCTACCATCTTGCCACCAAAATCCCTCAAGTGGCGGAACAACATATTCAAAAAAACCATCTATTTTATGAGTTCCTTTATAACTCATTTTTATGGTATAAGCAATACCATATAATAATCCTATTGTATTTTGATAATCTCCATTTTCTTCATTCGGATTTCCTGTTCCACTAACGGCTATATAATTCATTCTTGGTATTTCTACAATACTAGGTTTATTCTTTGGCATATAAAACTCTTTGTATTCTTTCTTAAAATCAAAAGTCATCATGAACATCTCCAATTGAAACAAAAAATGATGATTTAGAGTGCACATTCCATCTGGCAATCAAACGGCTCTTTTTTAACATGCAATTGATGATACTCTTTTGCTTCTATACATCCCATACTTCTGTAAAACGCCTGACTTTCTATTGCGGAATGAGCGGAAATATATAGCTTTTTTGCTGCGTGACTTTTTGCCCAGCCTTTTGCTGCATTAAAAAGCACCCTGCCAATTCCTTGCCTTCTCATATCTTCTGAAACATAGATATTTGTCAAATCAAGATACTGCCATGCGGAACCGAACAAATTTCTTTCCACAGAAACAAATCCTTTGAGCTGATTATGATAAAGGGCAGCATAAACAAATCCGCCATTGCAAATCGTTTTCTGTAAATTGAAGATCAGTTCTTCATAGTCAGCTTCCGTCCATTCATCAATAAAGGGATCGTTCTCCACGGTCCATTGTCCATTGTGCTTGCGCAGGCACTTCGTGACTTTTTGGCGGCGGATAAAAGGAAGAAAGAGCTCCCTGCAAATCTCATTTTTCAATAAACTTCGATATGTTAACATTCTTCTCTCCAGAATAAATCCCAATTTTTCTATCAAACACTTGGAATGCAGCGGTTTGGTGAAATTGCCCTTTATTCATTACATCTTATCAATATATTATTTTTGCAGGCCGGTTATATTTTTCCCATATTTTTCAGATAAAGCATATTGACCAATGCGTTATTGCTTTTCCACCAGTTTTTTGCGATCGCCCATTGTTCGGGGTACGCATTCCAGTCCCATGTAACAGCCCATGAGCCGTCGGAAAGCTGTGTTTTTACGATAAAGTCACACTCATAGTCGGCAATTTCTTGATTGTCCGGATAAAAGACCGATTCTTTGCTGTTAAAAAACTGCGATGGTTTACAGGCGTAACAAGTTTCCCATTCTGATTTATTCTGCGTAATGTTGTTTTTTACCTGTTCAATCAGCTTTGCTTTACATGCGGATAGGTCAATGAGATCCGTTTGACCGGATTCTTCGATATATTCTGCCATTCTGATATAGCAAAGCGCCGTATGCATATCATTCTGATCATTCGGGTAACTTTCCGCCAAATAAGCATCGCACGCTTCTTTTGCGATTCGGCAGCCAAGGTGATACCATTCACTGTCTTTTACAGAAAATCGGATAAGAAATCCTGCAAGACAAGCCGTCGGGTTATAGGTATTCCGGCCGGGACTTTCGCTTTCGCTGTGCCACCAAGGAGCATGAGGATACTCGTTATTGTTTTTCACCGTATTCGCCCAAAAGTTATCTTCGAAGTCTTTCCCGCTTGTAAGATATTGAAGTATGCCCTGCACCATAGGATGGGTACGGTCCTGAAAGTCTATTTCATGTAAGATTTCCGTTGCGCACCATGTTTGTATGGGGGAGGAATTCGGATTCCAGGCGTCGGCTTCCAATGCGTGTCCGAAACCGCCGTCTTCATTTTGATAATGGGAGAGCGCATGCAATACCGCCTCTTTGCTTCCGTTTTCAAAATGATACTGCCACCGGGCACAATCAAGAGGTCTTGCGTTTCGGTAGATAAAATCCGCTGCTTTTTTGAATGTTTTCATGTTATCACCTTTTTTCCTTATTCGAGTAGCCTGGCTTTCAGCAATTGTTCCATCGGGGAATTTATTTTTTGCGGAAAATAATCCGTCTGAAATATTTCAGCTTGTTATGCAGCAGATCAAACAGTTTCGGATAAGTTACCAGCAGGTATTCTCCGGGCATTTCAACGAATTCTCCGTTGTGTTTCTGTTTGTGCAGATAAACGTCGTACATGGGGTCGTCTTTGATTTCTTTGGTTGAAAGTTTCAGGCTTCCGCCCATATTCATGGATTCCGCGCCGCACAGAATGCTGTCCCTGACCATGTCGTGATAGGTGGAGGTCAGTTTCAGGTCGCGCAGAAAAACCGAATTGGCGCCGTAAAGATAATGCGTTTTGTTTCCGAGGCTGATGAAAAACCAGGCGGAAAGATAGGGGTCGTCGCGGTGTTTTTCGGCGGTCTGAATTCGTTTTTGTTTGGCTGCCAGCTGGCTTTCCAGCTCCCGTTTTGTCGGAAGAAGCCGGTTTTTTCTTTTTTCTGCCGTTTCGGGATTGTTCAGCTCTTTTTGGATCGCCTCCAGACGGCTTTCCAGTCCGCTGATCGCCTCCTGCGTCAGCGCGATATCTTTTTTGTGATCGTATTTATAGAGATAAAGGGTAACGAAATCCTTCAGATTTTCAGCGAACCGCAGGTAATAATCCCGGTCTCTGACGCCGAATCCTTTTTTCTCATTGGTTTCTACCAGCAGCCGATGAAAGATATCAATGGCAAACGGCAGATTGTCTTTGTGATATTTTTCCAGCGTTGTTCCCCGGGTCTGCGCGTTCTGAATATCGGTTTTGAGGCCCTGCGTATAGTTTTGATAGACGCGCTGTTCTTCTTTGGTTGGATCGTTTTCCGGGTGAAAGCAGAGCCGGTAATTATTGGAGGGCTGAAGGGGAGGGAGTGGATTCCGGAACAAACCGGCCTGTTCCATGATTTTCCGGGGATCGGGGGATTCCGGTTCTCCGAATTCGATTCGGTAATCGGCGTCGGGATCAAAGATGGTATAAACAATTTTTTTCTTTTTGGCAAATTCTTTGTAGTAGGTGAAAAATTCCTGCAGCAGGGTTTCGTTTTTCCAGTCGCAGACGCATCCTCTTGTTGCATAGCCGATACTGAACGGCGTAAGGAAAACGCCGAGACGGTAAACAATGCAGGATAAAACCGGCTTCTCCTGGCAAAACCCCATGATGGCGGAGGTCTTGTAAAAACTGCGGAAGGCTGCCCATTGTTCGGTTTGCTGAAAAATTCCGTTTTTTTCTCCGAAAGCGCTTGCTTCTTCTATCGGGACTTCCCGGAAAATATACGTTTTTGCTGTTGTGTTTTCGCTCATATTTTGGCGTCCTTTTCTCCGAATTCCAGCCGGTTTTTGTGATCCCGGCCATTTACTCTATTATAGCATTATATCCCGGAAAAGTCAAGAAATAACAGAGGCGAGGGGGACGGGCGGGAAAAATAAAAAAAAATCAAAATCTTTTTTTTTCGCTTTACAATTTCAGGGATGTATGGTATACTATAAATATATTGTCAGTTCATGTCAGAAAAACAGAAGGGGGATTCGTATGGGTTACAGAATCGGGTTTATCGGCGCGGGCAACATGGCGTCGGCTATCATCGTTTCGCTTCCGGGGAACGGATATGCCAAAGAGGATATCTACATTTATGATATAGACGAGAAAAAGCAGGCGGAATTTGCCGCCGAAGGGTATCACACCGTTTCGGGCGCCGCAGATGTCGTCAATTTTGCCGATATTATTTTTCTCGCTGTCCGGCCGGCCGAAATGAAATCGGTTATTACCCTGATCAAACCGTTTATTACCAACCGTAAGGTTCTTGTTTCCGTTGCGGCCGGCGTTCCGATCGCTGCAGTCAAAAAATGGGCGGGAAAAGAATGTAAGGTCATTCGCGTTATGCCGAATATTGCCATGTCGGTTGGCTGCGGTGCCGCGGCGCTGAGTTATGAAATGCCGATTACCTACAATGAATTTATGGCGGTTCGGGGGATTTTTGAACTTTCGGGCATTGTTGAGGTTATTCCCGAAACCCGGATGAATGAAATTGTTGCGGTGAACGGTTCCGGCGCGGTTTATCTTTACAGCCTTGCCAACAGCATGATTAAGGGGGCGGTGAATCAGGGGATTGAACCGGATATCGCAAAGCGCCTGACATTTCAGACGCTTCTTGGGGCAACGCAGATGATGATTACCAAGGACGACGACGTCGATACGTTGATTCGCAAGGTATGTTCCCCGAACGGAACAACGGCGAAAATTGTCGATATCCTTGAAAAAAGGGGAATGGAACAGATTATTTCTGATTCCATGCTGTCCTGCACCAAGCGCGCTGCGGAATTGGAACGGGAGGCCGACCTGAAATAACCGGGGAAACAGTCGATGATTCTTCGTATAAAAGTTTCTTTTTCTTAATAAGTATCAGTGAAAAATTACGATATCGATAAAATTGTATGACGAATACGTGTCGCCTTGCCGTGAAAATGAAGAATGAAGAGGTATAAGTCCGTATTTTTGTACTTTTCGTTTTCATTTGGTAAATATCTACAAAAAGAAAAAATCTTTTTTGTAGATATATGACCCTATATTTTTTCACAATTTTATTGTATAATAATTGCAATGAACAAATATGGCTTTGCTGCCGTACATCATTTCATGGAGGTTTTATAATGGCCGGAGTAGTATTGAAAAATATTGGTAAGGTTTATCAGGGCGGTGTTCGCGCCGTTACCGATTTTAACCTTAAAATAAAAGATAAGGAATTTATTATTCTCGTTGGTCCTTCCGGTTGCGGAAAGTCTACGACGCTGAGAATGATCGCCGGGCTGGAAGAGATCAGCGAAGGCGAACTTTATATTGATGAAAGATTGGTTAACGATATCGCGCCGAAGGACAGAGACATCGCAATGGTGTTCCAGAACTATGCGCTGTATCCGCATATGACGGTTTATGAAAATATGGCTTTCGGTTTGAAACTCCGTAAAGTTTCGAAAGAGGAAATCAAGAGAAGAGTTGACGAAGCAGCCCGGATTCTTGATATCTCGCACCTTCTTGACAGACGTCCGAAGGCTCTGTCGGGCGGTCAGAGACAGCGTGTTGCGCTGGGTCGTGCAATCGTCCGTGAACCGAAGGTCTTCCTTCTTGACGAACCGCTTTCCAACCTGGACGCAAAACTTCGTGCGCAGATGAGAACGGAGCTTTCTAAACTGCATCTTAGACTTGGCACTACCTTTATTTACGTAACGCATGACCAGACTGAGGCTATGACGATGGCTGACCGGATCGTTGTTATGAAAGACGGATTTATTCAGCAGGTCGATACGCCGCAGAATCTGTATGAAGAGCCCTGCAACCTCTTCGTTGCCGGCTTTATCGGTTCTCCGCAGATGAACTTTGTCGAAGCCAAACTGACCAAGAGAGGCGACGATATGTTTGTTAATTTCGCAGACTTCTCGCTGAAACTGCCGAAAGAAAAGATTATGACCGAGCGGTATGACAAACTGATGTCTTATGGCGGAAAGCAGGTCGTTATGGGTGTCCGTCCTGAGAATATTCATGATGAAGAGGAAGATCTTGCGAAATATCCCGACAGCATTATTACCGTTAATGTCGAGGTTACCGAGCTGATGGGCGCTGAAACTTTCCTGTATCTTGATGCAAAAGAGAATAAGCTGACGGCGAGAGTTTCTCCCTATACCAAAGCAAAACCCGGCGATACGATCAATGTTGCAATCGATATGTCCAGAATTCATCTGTTCGACATCGACACCGAGGAAACAATTATCAACTAACGTGGTATGAAAATGTTTAAAATCTCCTTTCGATATTGAATATCAGACCCATTCGGCTTGAGAAATCGAGTCGAATGGGTCTGTTGTTTTATCTTTCGTTTTACGGAGGTTCTGTTTTGTCTCTTTCCCGTTCGTTTGAAGAATTATTGAATGAATATCTTCCGATGATCCGCAGTATCGCTTCCTCTTTTCCCGCGTATTACCGGGAAGATTTGATGCAGGAGGGGAGTTTCGGCCTGAGCAAGGCGTTGAATTCCTATAAAGAATCGCTGGGCGTTCCGTTTAAATTTTATGCCCGCGCCTGTATCAAAAACAGCGTTTACTCGGCTTACCGTAGGCTTTGCCGCAACGAAGCGCTGGATCGGATTGACGACCGGCAGCAGTCTTCAGACGAAATGCTGGAAGATACGGTAATTGAGCAGAAGGATATCGAGGCGTTTTTTCATCGTCTGCGGGAGAATCTTTCTGAGATGGAAACCAAAATTCTTTCGGAGTATTTGCAGGATAAAAGTTACGAGGAAATCGCGCTGTCCCTGCATGTTTCTCCGAAAACTGTGGATAATTCACTGTTCCGCATTAAAGCAAAAATAAAAAAATTATATTAAATCTGCCCTAATAGAGAAATAAAGTCCGGCAACGCACAGACAATTGGCATTTTTAAGGCGCTTCTACATGAACCTTTCGCACGGATGAGGGGAAATGGAAGAACTGCTTGAAAACATACGTTTCATGTTAGAAATGGCTTTTTACGGTGTTCTTAAGGCTTTTACAAGGCGGTGCAAATCCTCCGGGGGCGAAAAATCAGCCGATTATCGGCAATATATTAAGTGAGGTATATACACATGTATCAGGACAAAGAAATAGTATGTAAAGACTGTGGCAACACGTTTGTTTTCACGGCCGGCGAGCAGGAATTCTATGCAGAGAAAGGTTTCCAGAATGAGCCGAAAAGCTGCAAAGAGTGCAGAGCTGCGAAAAAAAGAGGCAATAAGGAATATTTTGTAGGCGTTTGCTCCGGTTGCGGCGGCGAAGCGAAAGTTCCCTTCAAGCCCACGGAAGACAGACCGATTTACTGCAGCGAATGTTTCGCTAAAATGAAGGAAGCTGAATAAGTTTCCGGCCTGAAAAGGTTATAATCCGTGCCGTAGGGAGAGGTCGGGCAAGTTTGTCCGCCCTCTCTTTTGATTTTTCCGAATGGAAAGGATTTTTTATGAGATTGGACGCTTATCTGTGCCGGGGCGGCTATTCCCGCAGGGAAGCGCAGAAGATGATCAAAATAAAATCAGTTACCGTCAACGGGATTGTTCAGAATAATCTTTCTTTTCCGGTAAAAGAAGGAGATTTGGTTTTGGCAGCTGGCGAAGAAGTCTGGGGACAGGAATGGATTTATCTGGTTTTGAATAAACCTGCCGGATATATTTGCACCACAGATCCCGGCACGCAGTGCGTATTGAACCTGATTCCGAAAAAATACCGGATTAAGGGGCTTTCTCCCGTCGGACGGCTGGATAAAGAGACTACCGGTCTTTTATTCCTGTCAAATGACGGACAATTAATTCACCGGATGATTTCTCCCGGAAAACACCTTTCCAAAGAATATGCCGCGCTGCTCCGCGATCCGTTAACAGAAGAACAGGCGGGTCGGATTTCTTCCGGTCTTACCCTGGCGGACGGGACGGTCTGCCGCCCTGCGGAAGTGACCGGCCTTGGGGAAAAACAGGTTTCGATTGTTCTGACCGAAGGTAAATATCATCAGGTTCGGCGGATGTTTGCCGCCGTTGGAAATTATGTTTGCGAACTGCGGCGGACGCGGGTGGGAAATTTCCGCCTGGAGGAACTGAAAGAAGGCGAGTGCCGGTTGCTTTCCGCAGATACAGTCCGGAGGATTTTTGAATGAACGGTTCGGTTTGCCTGGGCGTTACGGCCGAATACCCCTCTCTGGAATGTATTTCCGATTGCTTTCGGCGGTCGGAAAACCTGAATGCGGCTGAAATTTTTTTGGACGAAACTTTTTGTTCGGACTTTTTGCCGCTGTATCAGTTTGCTGAAAACCTTTGGCGGCAGAAAAAGCGCGTGGCTTTTACCTTTGTTCTAGGAAACAGAAAAAAAGGTTTTTTTCAAAATCCGGCAAGGCAAACGGTTTTTCTTCATCATTTGGAAGCTTTTTGCCGGGATTTTTCGGGTTTGGGAAATCTTGTCGGTCTGAATTTCCATTTTCCATCGGAAGACTTTATTCCGGCGGAATTTCCCGGTTTTTGTTCTTTGGTTTCCTCTATTTGCTCTGGTTTTCCCGTTTCTCCGGATCTTTATTATTTTTCAAAACGGACTGTGAAAAAATACTTGAGCCATACCTGGGAGGAGCAGCTTTTTTATCTCGATTTTCTTCGCGGTCTGCAATGGCGCCGTTTTTTTCTCCGGGATTTTTCTAATCTTTCTCTTGCCTTTCTTTCCGGTGCGGGCGGCGTGTTTACTTCACCGGAGATTTTATGCTCTTATGGAGATCAGCCTCTTCCGTTTCCCGAAAAGGCGTTGCATCTTTTTGGCTCGGCGCGGAGATCCGGGAAAGCGGCGATTCTGTTTTCTCCGGATTTTATTCAAAATAATGAAGTTTTGCCGGAGAGTGATGTGATTTCTGCGGTATTCTCTCTTTATCGCGATCTTTTGTTTTACGGGGTTCGGCCGGATGTGACGCCCTCGTTGGGGCAAGGAGATTATTCGGTGGTTTTTTCGCCTTTTTGTTTCGGTTTTTCCCCTGAATTTGATTTTTCCCAGATGGTTTCTTTTGTTGAAAACGGCGGCGTTTGGGTCTCCGGGCCGTTTACCTATGCCAGCAACAGAGGAAAAAATTCTTCCCGCAGTGTGATGGAACGGTTGGCAGAGGTTTTTGTCCGGAGGGCGTTTTTATCAAAGGAGTCGGTTTTGGGCCATTGGAACAGCGGGGAAATTTTTGAAGGCGCTTTTGCTTCCGAGGGCTATTACCGGGATTCGGATGATTGGGCGTTCGGTGACGATTGTTCGTATATGGTTTGCCGGAAAATCGGCCGGGGCAGGCTGATTTTACTGGGCGTCATGCCGGTGGGAAAAAGCAGAAAAAAATGGATTGAAACCGTGTTTTCTTTGGGCGGGCTGCGGCCGTCTTTTTCTTTCCCTGCGCTTTGTGAAGCTTTTTCCGGTACGGAACAAAACGGAGAACCCCTTTGTTTTGACGCGGTGTATTCTCCCGGAAAGAATGGGGAATTTTTTTCGGAAAGCGGAACGATCGATCTTCTTTCTGGACAGGCCGTTTTCGGCCGACGTTTTGTTGAAAAAGATCGTTTATATCTCTATAAAAAAATGCGCTGAAAATGTGTAATATTTCCGGCAGAAAGGAATCCCGTGACCGAAGAGATCAAAAAATATAGCGCTTTGGTATATGGGAAAAAGTATAAATAACGGCAGTCCGGAGGTTTTTCGTTTGAAAAGCCGGGAGATTCTCTTCTCAGATGAAAACGGCCGGAAATTTTTGTGTTTCTATAAAATAAGGAGGGGTTAACAATGGCTTTTCAGGGATTTTCAAAAAAAGCGGTTCAATATCTTCATGATGTTTATCAGAATAACAGCAAAGCGTGGTATGAGGCGCATAAAAAGGATTTTGAAGCATATCTGAAAGAACCTTTTTATGAAATGATTCTGGAGCTGACGCCGCAGATGAAAAAAATCGACCCTGATTTTATTCTTGAGCCGAAGCGCTGTCTGGCACGGATCTACCGCGACGTTCGCTTTTCCAGAGACGGTTCTCTGTACCGGAACCGGTTGTGGCTGACTTTTAAGCGCCCGGCTGAAAACTGGCTTGAAATCCCCGCATTTTTCTTCGAACTGACCGAGTCCGACTGTTCATACGGTATGGGGTATTATACGGCGAAGGCCTCGGATATGGCTGATTTCCGGGATTATATTTCGCAGAATCCGAAATCTTTTCAGGCAGCTGTCCGGCCGATTGCTGAAAGCGATAGCCTGAGGATTCATGGGGAGACTTATAAAAAGGAAAAACCCGGTGCACCCGCCGGACTGGAAGACTGGTTCCGGTTGAAAAATTTTTATGTCGGCGCCGTTTCGCCGCTCCAGCAGGCCATGTCTCCCGGGATTGTAAAAACCGTTTCTTCGGCGTTTGACAAGATGAAAGAACTTTACCGGGTGTTGGCTTTTGATATTCCTGAAATGAAGGCGGAAAAACAAAATGAGTGGTATTGAAAAAGAAACATTTTTCCGGCTTCTTCGGGAACAGTGCGTACTTCCGGTAAACGATTGTCAGGCGGAACAGTTTTATCGGTATTACGGTGAACTTTGCCGGGTAAATGCTTATATGAATCTGACGGCGATTACCGAACCGGAAGCGGTTATAAAAAAGCATTTCTGCGACAGCCTTCTGCCGCTTTCGCTGCCGCATCTTACAGAAGGCCGTTGCTGCGTTGACGTTGGTTCCGGCGCCGGGTTTCCCGGGATTCCGATCGGGATCATGCGTCCGGACTTACAGATCACGCTGTTGGATTCTCTGGGAAAAAGAGTGGAATTCCTTTCGATGATCTGCCGCGAACTTTCGCTTGAAAACTGCCGTGCGGTCAAAAGCCGCGCCGAAGATGCAAAAGAATACAGAGAATCTTTTGACGTTGCCTTTTCCCGGGGGGTGGCGCGTCTTTCGGTTCTTTCGGAATACTGTCTTCCTTTGGTTAAAAAGGGCGGTGTGATGATCGCTCTGAAATCCCTTTCCGCCCGGGATGAGGCGGCCGAAGCAACGCATGCGGCGGAAGTTCTCGGCGGACGGATCTGCGGCGTATTCGGAGGGGAAGAACGCAATGCGGTAGTGATTGAAAAGGTTTTGCCAACGCCTGAAAAGTATCCGCGCAGAGCCGGAATTCCGGAAAAGAGGCCTCTCTGATTTTTTTCATTTATTATTTGAGAGAAGAAAGGAGAACGCCGTGAAATATGCAATAGAATTATATTTTGACAAGGAAACCGAAAAGAAACTTTATCATTATGCCAAAAGAATTGCTGAGGAAAAAATCAGCACAAAGTTTTTGGAATGGAAGACCCGGCCGCACCTTACATTGGCTTGTTTTCAGGAGGTTGATGAGCCGCTGTGCATAGAGCGGTTAAAGGTTTTTGCACAGGATCATCAAGCGATGCCTGCTTTTCTCGGCTCTGTCGGAATGTTTACCGATACGAAAACAATCTTTCTTTCTCCGGTAATGAATCATAGTATGTATCGGTTTCAGCGGGAATTATATGAGTCTTTTGGCGATTTTGACGCCGGCGGCTTTGCGTGGTATTGTCCGGATCGGTGGACGCCGCACTGTACGGTCGCCCTTACCGGTGAGGATAACGATGATGCTTTTTTTCAGGCAAGCGATTTATTGCTGCATGAATTTGAGAAAATAAGCGGTGTATTTACAGAGATCGGCTTGGTTAAAATAACGTTTCCGGTAGAAGAGATTTTTACGATACATTTAAGTTGATTTTAACACGGAAGCAAGGTTTGCTGAAAAAGAACCGTTTACATGCAATAATACGGTCTGTTTGTCATACAGGAAAAGGGTATGGCCCGGTAATTGAATTTTTCCCAAGAAAAAAGGCGGAAAATTTTCCGCCTTTTTTCTTATTGTTCGTTTTTGATCGCTTCTTCCTGTTCCTGCTGAATTGCCGGATCGTAAGAAAGCATCGGTTTGATGTCTGTTTTCTTTTTCAGTTTTCTGTCGACGTAGTTTTTGGTGATCCGGTAAACCAGTGCGGAAAGCGAGATTACGCCAATCAGGTTGGGAATCATCATCATTCCGTTAAAGGTGTCGGATATATCCCAGGCAAGGGAGGAGGTCATGACCGCGCCGCTCATGATCATCAAGACAAAGAAAACCTTATAGATCATGGTATATTTGGTTCCAAACAGGTATTCCCACGCTTTGGTTCCGTAATGCGACCAGCCGAGAACGGTTGTAAAAGCAAAAAGGAGAAGTGCAATGGCAATGAAAATACTGCCCAGATGAATTTCCCCGACAGCAAAAACACTGTCAAAGGCTTTGGCTACCAGCGTTGCGTCACCGGAGGTTCCTTCGGCAAGAAGACCGGTATTCAGATCAATAACGCCGGAGGTCAGAATTACGAGAGCCGTCATGGTGCATACGATTATCGTATCGGCAAAAACTTCGAAAATTCCCCACATACCCTGAACGACAGGTTCTTTTACATTGGAGTTTGAATGAACCATGACCGAGGAGCCAAGCCCCGCTTCGTTAGAAAATACGCCTCGTTTAAAGCCCCAGGTAATAACACTTGACAGGGCGATTCCCGTTGCGCCGCCCCATGCCGCTTTCGCGGTGAACGCGCTTTGGAAGATCGAGGCGAACGCTGCGCCGACGGCTTGATAATTGACCCCGATAATAACAAGGGAACCGAGAATAAAGGCGCAGACCATAAACGGAACAACCTTTTCCGCAAAGTTTGCAATTCGCTGGATTCCGCCGATGATAATCAGCGCAGCGAAAATCATCAGAACGATTCCGATTAATATTTTGTACAGATCAATCCCAAAAATCATAGTTTCCGACAGGGCGGGAATGACAAACGCGCCCTCAATATTGGCGACAATTTTATTGACCTGACCCATATTTCCGATACCGAAAGAGGCCAGCAGGGTAAAGAGTGAAAAGAATACGGCAAGTATTTTTCCGACGGTTTTGAATCCCTTTTTTCTGCCGAGTCCGTCCTGCAAATAATACATGGCGCCGCCCGACCATTCTCCCTTGCTGTTTTTTCTCCGGTAATAGATGCCAAGAACGTTTTCCGAGTAGTTTGTCATCATGCCGAAAAAGGCTGCCAGCCACATCCAGAACACCGCGCCCGGTCCGCCGGAAACAATCGCCGCTGCAACGCCGGCAATATTGCCTACGCCGATTGTCGCTGCAAGCGCTGTGCAGAGCGCCTGGAACTGAGAAATTGCCGATTTATCCTTGACATGCCCGGACACCTGTTTTTTAAAAACGCTTCCGATTGTTTGCCGGAACCAGTGGCCGATATGGGTAATCTGGAAAAACCGGGTGAGGATTGTCATCAGGATTCCTGTTCCCAGCAGCAGAACCAACCCGATTTTGACCCAGACAAAATCATTGATCGCATTGTTTACATCGGTAATTGTCTGCACAATTCCGTTTTCTTTGCAGCCGGAAAACAGCAGCAGAAAACAGGAAAGCAGAGCGATAAAGGGGAGTTTCTTTTTCATTTCAGACCATTCCTTTCTGATTCTTCTTCAAACTGTCCGGAAAAGCTGGATAAAAAAACAGAGTATTGCTTTGTAACAATACTCTGCCAATTTAAGCGCGTAGGTTTTTTCCATCTGTCCTTTTGCCTGAGAGTTTTGGGTTTCCCCTTGCACCTTCGGCCCCTGCGTAAAGCAGACTTCTCCAGAGTACTATCTGTTATCAGTCGTGTTAAAAAACTACCTGAGAGCGTTACTCCTTCGGTCGCCAAAAACGGCGGTTTCCTGATAACTTCATATAGTTTTATTCAGTTTATACCTTATTTTACCATTTTTTTTGCATAATTGCAAGAGACTTCCGCTATCTGTCAATTTTATTTTGCAAAAAATTCTTTTTTGTTTTTCTGAGCGAACTGGAAAGGGGGTTCATTGCTTTACAGTTCCGTTACGTCTTTTCGTTTCCGGGTCTGCCAGTTTCCGGAGGTGAAATCGGGCATTGCCTGCGGCATTCCGCCCTGAAGAATCGACTGTTCGGAAAGTACCGAGACGGCCATCCAGCTTGCGGCGTCGTAGACATCGATCGGCATATCGCTTTTGGTTTTCAGCGCTTCAATAAACGCGCGGTAGGCGAAATAGTCCATGCCGCCGTGGCCGGTGGACATTTCTTCGGGCGTGATTTTTTTCCATAATTCCGGCAGATAGTCTTTTTCGTATTCGGTCGCGTTGTTAATCAGTTCCTGATAGCTGCGGACCGGATCGAAATATTTCTCCGGATGAACGCCTTCCAGAAAAACCGTGTTGGTTGCCTGCTCATACATGCCTTTGGTTCCGCGGACGGTGAAATCACGGGAATAGAAGCGGGGGAGGGTGGTGTCAAGCTTGAGGGTAATGGTTTCTCCGCCGGCGCATTTAAGGATGGTTGTAACGATATCTCCCTGTGCAAATTCCGCATTCTGCATATAATCCGGGACGGTTTTACTTTTCTTTTGTTCCTGGATATAGTCGTGCAGTCCCGCTGCTTTCGAGGCGACCGAGGTTACCGAAACGATCCGGTTTCCGCGGTTGATATCCAGCAGCTTCGCAATCGGGCCCAGTTCATGGGTGGGATAGTTTTCGCAGCAGCGGTGCAGATAGTTCCGGTAGCGGTAATGCCGGTTTTCTATGCCCCAGGCAACCTCGCTGCGCAGATCATGCGCATAAGCCCCGGCACAGTGCACAATCTGGCCGAAAAGGCCGCGCCGCGCCATCGCTGTGGCCAGCAGCTCATCTTTGCCGTAACAGCAATTTTCCAGAAACATATATGGGGTTTTGGTCTGTTCGTAAACAGATACCAGCCTGCGGCAGTTGTCCATGGCGTATTCACCGCCGACTTCGCTGCCGACCGGAATGCCTTTTTGCATGGCGTATACGGCAATTTCGGTATGTGATTCCCAGGAAGTAAAGATCACGACGGCGTCGATTCCCTTGACTTCCAGCGCTTTTTTATAGTCGGTAAAAACCGGGGGCGTTTCTCCCCGTTTTTCGGCAATTTCTTTTGCGATTTCCTGCGCGCGGTCTTCATAGCTGTCACAGACCGAGACGATGTTGACGTCGTCCATTTTCAGAAGCGTTCCCTTTGTTACGTCCCGGCCCCTGTTTCCCAGACCGATAACGGCAAGATTGATTGTTTTCATTTTCTTTTTTCCTTTCGATTCCTGCTGCGTTTTCTTACTGTTACAATAGCACATTTGGCAGAATTTGTCAATAGTTTTTTCTGTTTTTTTATAAAATTCCGAGTTTGTTTTTTTTCCGGCAGGAGCCCCCCTTGCTGACCAGACAAGGGGGGGCTCCTGTTCGATCCGCTGATCGCGGATCCGATTCGTGCTATTTGGAGGAACGATTATTCGCTATATAAATTCGGTTAGGGTCTACAATTTTTGCTTCCATCGTCTATAACCCGGACGATTTCATCGGTCACTTCGGCAAACTGCCGGAGTTTGGCGGCAATTTTTTCTCTTCTGCCTTTGTCCTGCAGCGCACCGAGGGTTACGTTAAAACCGCCGCCGAGAGCTTCCAGGTTTTCCGGCGCACTGTTCCACATGGCTACATACTGTTCATACAGGCGGCTGACTTCATTCAAGAAGGTCAGATCGGGATTGAGCTGAAGCGCTTTTTCTAGAAATTCATGGTAACAGCTTCCAATGGTTGCTAAGGTGCAGACATAGTCGGTATGAGCCATCCAGGGATCAAATTCTTCCGGTTTTACGCTGTCATATTTTCCGTTTTCAATCTCGTCCGCCCATACGCGGAAGGCCTTTGCGCCTAAATAAAAACTGTCTCCTTCGGCCGTCATCAACTTTGGCAGATCAAGAATCGCTTTCCGATAAATTTCCGCAAGGTTCCGGGTTTCTTTCTTTTCTCCGACAAACAGCCAGCCGTATTTATCAATGAAATCCGGTTCTGAAATGTCGATTGCCCGGTCTAAATCAACGCTGCTCGGCTGATCGTTGTTTCCGGTAATATACAACAGCTTTTTCCCGTTTTCTTCATAACCGACAAATACGCCGATAACCGGCCCGTCAATGCCCTCATAGAAAATAACGGGCAATCCTTTATCGATATAGGAAATAAGGGTATTGACATACATTTCCGTATTTTTTTTCAGCATTTTATTGGAAACAAAGGTGCTCGCATAGCCGCATTTTTCAAAGACCTGTTCGATAAACCGGCTGTCTCCCTCACAATATTCCAAAGAATCGCCGCGGTCGCACATCGTTTTGGTGCTGTGGAGCATATATTCGCTCAGACTGCTCCCCATATAACCGTTTTTCGGATACCGCTGTACAAATTGATCCCCGGTAATTCCTGCAAAGAAAGAATAATCAAACTCTTTTTCGCCCAGGCACTCCATGACATAGCGGGCGCAGCCGTTGAACCAGAAGTTTTCACCGCGTTCATCGGTAACAAGGCGGTGAAGGGTGGGAATGAGGTTATTGCTCTGTTTCGTAATCATAAGAAGCTCCTTTTTTTTGAATCTATTTTTTTGCCTGCATGCAAGCTGGGATACCGAAATGGAACGGAAATATTTTGCCCATTGGCCGTTTGAGCCAATATAAATATTTTTGGCTTCGTCCCGGCTCAGATCAAGCGTCATATACGGAAAATGAACGCCGCAATATCGGATTTCGTCGTTCAGAATCACGGCCAGATGTTTTTCGCCGACAATGAGCGTCAGGTCGTTGTATTCCTTTTCCCGGATTTTTCCCCGGCCGGGAAAGAAATAACGGTTCAGAAAAACCGGCTGGCGGAATTCGATTGCTTCCTGCCGGGCGGGATCTTTTTCCCAGACGCCGTCGGACGCTTCGTTTTCCATATTGACGCCGAAATATTCGCCGGACATCGACATCGTTACGCCCGGATCGCCGCGGTAGCAGATTAAACTGCCTTCCTCGGCGCCGTACTGAAAACCGCCGCTGCCTTCGATTTTAAATGTAATATCGACCCGGTACGGTAGCTTGACCGAAACGTTGGTATCCAGAACCCGCGTCCGGATCCATCCGATATATTTCGCTTCGCCGTTTTCGAGTATTTGGTAATGCGGACCGTTGACCGGTGTGATACTGTCGAGCGGCACGTCTTTTTTCCATAGAACGGGATTGTCTTTTTCGATTTCTTCTATCGAGACGGAATGGGGATCCACTTCTTTTTCCTTCTCGAAAAGGTCTGCGTTGGCGATGCGTTTTTTTACCGGAATATACATGCATAAAAGGTCTCTGCGCTCATCCGGTGAAATCAGCTCTTCCATAAGCACCGGCTGACGGAGCTCTTCATGGCTGCTGTAATCAATCTGGTAAAATTGGTTTTCGTCTAAACTGGCAACAAGTGTTTGTAGCCGTTCGCCCAAATCTTCGTCGGCATAGACATTGGTGGCGGCATAGAGCCCGCCGGGGAATACGGCGTCGGTGAATTCGCTTTGATTCGGATAGTCTTCTGCAATGCGGAGAAGAAATGCATCGCCAGAGTTTGTCTGGCATTCAAACATTTCATGGCTTCCGGGCTTTCCCGGTTTCAGCCCTTTTTCCTGAATGAAACGCCAGAATCCGTCGGCATCCGAAACGCCGGGCGGTGTTTTCCGGATGGAGGATAACATTCGCATGGAAGGCAGCGATACAATTGCCGCATCAACCGGTTTTGTCAGTTTTTTGCTGACCGCTTCCAGCTGCGCATAGGTAACCGGTTTTTGCTGCTCCATTAACTGAAACTGGTTTTCCATTTCTTCATAGAGCAGGGGCATTGCGGTAACGGATTTGATTCCGTGTTCTTCCATTTTCTGCAAAAAAGTGTTGATGATATTCTTTAATTCGGAAAGCGCGGTGACTTCCTTGTTGATTTCATCGATTTTCCGGCAGAACACATTGACGATTTCAGATATTTCATTGCTTTGATAAATTTGAAGAATATCTTTTATCGGGATTTGCATTTTACGCAGGATTTTGATCTGTTCAAGCCGGTTGACGGTTTCATCGTCATAATAGCGGTACGCCTCAAACTGCGGCCGGACGCTCCGGATCAGACCTACCTGTTCATAATAACGCAGGGTTCGCGAGGATAGTCCTGTTTTTTTCGTCAGTTCCGTGATTTTTATGAAATTTTCCAAGGGGTGACACTCCTTTCCCATTTGCTGGTTATTTTTTTTCTCTATGAACTTGGTATTTTTATCCTGAAGTAAAAATCCGGCATGCCGGCAAGAATCTTTTTGCCATTTAATTCGAAGGCTCGTCCGATTCTTTCACCGGGCGGTTGCACCGAAACCTCTTACTCTCTGCCTATAGTATACCACTTGACCTAACGTCAATGTCAACCCTTTTTTTATAAAAAAGTGAAATTTTTTTCATATTTCCGGGAGGTTTCTGAGAAAGGAGCGGCTAGAAACCGTTCAGGCGGGAAATTCCTGTATTTTTTCGATCAGTTGACATATCGCTTCTGCTTCCTCTTTGTTTGTCAGCCAAAACTGAATCATCCGGGAGGATTCGGTTATAAAATTTTTGTATGGCAGACGGCACAGACTAAAACCGCTGTAGGTTTCCAGATTGCTTTGGTTTGCACATTTCCCGCAGGATACGCAACCGAAATTTTGTATCGCTTTTTGAATCGTTTCCGGCAGGCTGTTCCTCTTGTCAATGACAACTTTTGCCGCTTCGTAGGAGAGCGGAAGGCAGAGGTATATTTGATTGTATTGAATGTGGAAAGTACAAATGGTTTTCTTTTTCTGGGTGAATTTGACAATCCAGTTTGGAAAAACATAAGTATTTACAGAAATGTTTGTTTGCAGATGCCTTTCCTGGCAAAGTTTGCCGACCAGATTCTTCCACAGCGTTTGCTGATCGGGAATCAGCCCTAATAGGTTCGGATGCAGCGGGGAAAATGCTTCACGGCTCGGGCTGTTTTTTCCGATAATGGTTTCAAAATCGGCCATTAAAAAGATCGTTGCCGGCGGGGCGTAATCTTTTTTTACTTCCGTTTGGGGGAGTCTGTCGGTCAGATATTTGATTGCCGGCAGCAATTGACTGTTCCTTTCATAGAATACCTGGAAAGTATCGCAGGTAGCATAGGTTTTGGCCGGTTGCCCCTGCTTGAAAAAATGAAAATAAAATGCGTGGTTCGCCAGAAATGGAAGATACTTATTTATTGGTTTTTTAAAGATTTGCTTGAATTTTTGTTTCTCAACAACAAGAGAACCGGTATCTCCGTCCTTTTTTACCGTTCCGGCAGCGGCGAAGGCATACAGACAAAACGCGGTGTCGGTCAGATAATGGTAGTCTTCCAGATCATTTTGCAGAATGCCGATTTTTGTTTTTATTTTTTCGGCGGTGGAAATTTTAAATGTTTTATAATCTGCATACAGCGTCCGAAAACATTCTGAAAAAGCGCGCAGACCGGATGTCAGCTCTTCCAGAAGCGAAAAATTTTTTATCCGTTCATCCGAGATATCGCAAACGCTTCTTTCCCAAAATATGGCTTGGTTTTGAATCGACATCGAACCATCCCTTTTCTCTTAATTTTTATGGTTTTGGCTGGAACTTTGTGTCAAAGTCTGTTTGCCTGAACCATGTTACGGAGTTTCTGTGGCATGATTTACTATTTTTCCCTGATCGGAACAAGCAGATCGATTTGCTGAAGTTTTCCGGATTCTTCGGGAGACAGGTTCTTGTTATACAGATTGATGTAATTCAGGTGTTCTTCCAGCAGCCCGTTCATGCATTCTCCGCCGTCATCAACGAGCACGGCTTCGTATTTTTCGTTATTGCAGGCCCATTGCACGATCCACGGCCATTCTTCAAATGCGCCCATGGGAATCATATGCGCGCAGTACAGGCCGCCGGGAAAGGTCTTTTTGACATAGGGTTCCCTGACCGGCAGGTCGTCCGGAATGGTCAGCCATCTTTCGTAGCCATGGTCATTGTCGTTGTCCGAGGTTCCGTTCGGATGATTGAAGCCGTAGTGTCTGAAATCCGGTTTGATTTCGGCCAGGCGATATTCTTTGATGAATTCCTTTGCCAGCCGGTCGGTTTCGTCTTCCGGCGAACCTCCGATACAGTGAATGCTGGCAACAGTTGCCGGCGGAAGATAGAGAATCCGTACGTCGCGGTCGTTTAATTGGCTGATTTTCTGGCTGGCCTGATTTAAGTCTTCCATTGTTTTTTCTTCTCTGAAGTATTTTTTTGTTACGGCAAGCGTATGAAAAAGGTCTTCGCTTTCCCAGGTCTCCATGTTTAATTGCAGTTGCATATTGCTGTTCAGCTGATCGATGAACCTCTGTAAGATAGAACGAATTGTTGATAACGCGGTGATTTCTTCATCCACTTCATTCATGCTTTCTTCAAATACTTGCAGCGCCAGCAGCGCGTCGTTGTTTTTCAGAATTTCCGCAATTTTTTTGAGCGGAATCCGGAGTTTTCTCAAAATAAGGATTTGCCGCAGCCGTTTTATGGTGTCTTCCGAATAGACACGGTAGGCATAACCGGCTTTTCTTTCACTCTGTATTAAGCCGAGTTCTTCATAATACCGCAAAGTTCTTGTCGATAGATTCAATCCTTTGGAGATTTGGCTGATAGTTTGTTTTTCCATGTTTTATACCCCCTTTGAACGCCCGTCTGTAAGGGAAAGGTTTCTGGTGCGTATCCGCAGAGAAACGGCTTGCCCTGCTTTGATTATAAACTGTTACGTCGCGGAAGAGTCAAGTTGTTTATCCTAAAGTTTGATTATTTTTCACATTTTACCGCGGCAATATAAAAAACAAAGCCGCTGACGGCTGCGGACTTCCGGCGGTCGTTTGCTAAGTGCAGACTGAATATCCGACGGGAGATCGGCTTTTGTATGGTCGCTGCACGGATTACTGTAAAAAACTTACAACACTTCTTTCAGCTTTTCCGCCAGTTTTTCAGCCGATTCCTGATGTACGGGAACCTGCGCGTCGTGATAATGAGCGATTTCTGTATAGTATTCATAGAATCGTCTCTTTTTTTCAAAGTTTTTGCTGAGCGGAACTTTTTTTGCGTAGCGGTCGAGCAAACCGTATTCTTTTCCGTTGGCGTTGTCAAGCTGATAAAGGTCAAGTTCACTGTCTGCCCAGCGGCAGCCAAAGGGATCGATTACGGCGGCGGCTTCGGTTTTCTCTTCGTTGAGCAGGATATTCCAGGTGTTATAGTCTCCGTGTATCAGCCTGGCTCGGGGAATCGGCTGATCGAAAAGATCATCGAATTTTCGGAGGGAAGTTTCAAAAACTGATAAAGCCGCGGCGGAAAGCTGCCCTTTGTCAAACAGCTTTTTTGCTTTACCAACGGTTTCTTTTGCGGTAGGATAATAGCAGTCCTGCCATTGGGCGAAAGTTTTTCCGCCGGATATTTCGCCGAAACCTTCCGAACGGGTAGTATTATGGAGGGCGATCAGATTATCAACGATCTGCTGGCCGATTTTTTCCTTTGCGCCGGGTGGCAGGGCAGATACGTCCAGAAATCCGGCGTTTACGCCGGGGAGATATTCCATCAGAAGAAGATCGTATGAAAAGCCGGTTTGCTCTTTTTCCGACAGATGATACAGAGCCGGCATTTTCAGCAGGGAATGAGCTGTCAGTACGGTTATTTGTTCCGCTTCTTTTCGGGCAAGTCCGGGAAACAGATAAACTTTGCAGACTACGGAAAAAGGGGAAACGGGGAGTGAAACATGAAAAACCCTTCCGTAAAATCCGCCGCCCAGCGGTTCAATTTTTTGGAGAGAGACGCCATAATGACCGATGATTGTTTTTTCAATTGAATCCTGCATAAAAAGATCTCCTTTTTCAGAAATAGAATACGGTTTGAATGTTTTGGCTGTAGGGCAGAAGAAAACCCCTTTTCCTTATTATAATAAAAAACAACGGATTTGTCAAAATCCGTTGTTTGTTTTTTTGATTTTATGAAAAAAAAGAGGATAGCAATTGAAAAAGAAATATGTAAAATAGGTGATGTCCTTGTTTTTTTCAGAGTGGCTTCGGCAGTTTGAGAATTTCCTTGTTTTTTAACAGAAAGCTGTTTGTGAAATAGAAAAGACTTGTTCCTTGCCGGAATTTTTGTTTTGATAGGTTTTCAATAAAAAAACGGAACGAGTATCACTCGTTCCGTTTTGGTGGGAGAGGGTGGGTTCGAACCACCGAAGTCAGTGACAACAGATTTACAGTCTGCCCCCTTTGGCCGCTCGGGAACTCTCCCATATGGAGCTGGTGATCGGAGTCGAACCAACAACCTGCTGATTACAAATCAGCTGCTCTGCCATTGAGCCACACCAGCATTTTATTGCTTTGACCGAAGGTTCGCTATGTCAACCGACCTGATTATTATATCACAAACCCCCGGTAAAAGCAATGGATTATTTGTAACTATATTGTAAATTTTATTTGAATCACTCTTTGTTTTCTGTCTTTTCCTCTTCTGCGGAATCTTCTGTTTTTTCTCCGAGAATCTGAAGAAATTCCTGTCCGGTTATTTTTTCTTTTTCCAGCAGCAATTTGGCTACGCCGTGCAGTTCTTCCATATTTTTGGTCAGAATTTCTTTGGCGCGGGCGTAGGACTGATCGATAAAGCTTTTGATTTCCTGGTCAATCTCAAAAGCGACTTCATCGGAATAGTTTTTCTGGGTCCCGAAATCTCTGCCGAGGAAAACTTCTTCGTTGTCTTTTCCAAAAACGATCGGCCCCAGTTTCTCGCTCATACCGTAGCGGGTGATCATCTTATTGGCAATTGACGTTGCCCGTTCGATATCGTTGGACGCGCCGGTAGAAATATCGTCGAGACAGAGGTCTTCCGCCGCTCTTCCGCCGAGCAGCGAGACAATCCGATCCAGCATTTCATTTTTGGAATGATAGCTTTTGTCTTCCTTTGGTTTATAATAGGTATATCCGCCCGCCATTCCTCGGGGAATGATCGAAATTTCATGCACGTCGTCGTGAGACCCCAGTTTGTGACCGACGATGGCATGCCCGGCTTCATGATAGGCGGTGAGTTTCTTTTCTTTTTCGGAAACGGTTCGGGTTTTCTTTTCGATACCCAGTTCCACTTTCATGATAGCGTCCTGAATATCCTGCATATTAATGGCTTTTCTGCCTGCGCGGATGGCGAGCAGCGCCGCTTCGTTCAAGAGGTTTTCAAGGTCTGCCGGAGCAAATCCCGCCGTGGTTTTTGCCACGGTTTCCAGATCGATTTCCGGGTCGGCCTTTTTATTTTTCATATGAACGGCGAGAATTTCTTTTCTTGCCTTCAGGTCGGGAAGATTGATGACGATCTGCCGGTCGAAACGGCCGGGGCGGAGCAGGGCATTGTCCAGAATATCGGGCCGGTTTGTCGCCGCCATTACGATAACGCCTTCGTTTTCTTCAAAACCGTCCATTTCTACCAGCAACTGGTTGAGGGTTTGCTCTCTTTCGTCATGGCCGCCGCCCAATCCTGCGCCTCTCTGGCGGCCTACGGCGTCGATTTCGTCAATAAATACGATACAGGGCGAGTTTTTCTTTGCCTGCTCAAAGGTATCCCGGACGCGGGAAGCGCCGACGCCGACATACAGCTCAACAAAGTCGGAACCGGAAATGCTGAAGAAGGGAACGCCCGCTTCGCCGGACGCGGCCTTGGCCAGATAGGTTTTTCCGGTGCCCGGTGCGCCGACAAGCAGAACTCCTCGGGGAATTCTTGCGCCGATTTCGGTAAATTTGCTCGGGTTTTTAAGAAATTCCACGATTTCGGTAAATTCTTCTTTTTCCTCTTCTGCGCCGGCAACATCGGCAAAGGTGATTTTCTTTTTGGAATTGACATTCATTTTCAGTTTTGCGCGTCCAAAGTTCATTGCCCGTGAGTTTCCGCCGTTCATCTGGTTTACCATAAAGAAACCGAGGAATACAATGACTGCGCCGAACAGCAGATAGGGGATAAAGGAAACCCAGAACGGGGTAGGCGTTGCCGGAACAAGATCATACCATAGAAGCGTTCCCGCAGATTTCTGTTCTTCTACATAAGGCATGATCTCATCCATGAACCAGGAGGGACTGTAAAGCGAAAAGGTCTGGGTCTTCTGCGCCTTGCCGTCTTTGATATCTTCGGTAAAGGCAAATTCCAGAACCGAGTCCTTAATTGTGAACTGTGCGACCTTTCCTTCTTTAAAATAATCTATAACTTCCGAGTATTTCATTCTTTTCTGATTGGTCTGCCCGAAAAAAACCGACACTCCTATAATCAGCGCAAGCAGTATAACGGCATAGAAGCAAATGCTTTTCAATCCTTTCAAAATATGAATCCTCCTTGTTGTTTTGTGTTATTTGTCATTTTGTTCGGGACTGAGAAACAAATTCCCGATATATGGCAGATTCCGGTATCTTTCATCATAATCCAGCCCGTAGCCGACAACAAATTCATCGGGGATTTCAAACCCCCGGTAATCCAGCTCGACCGGCGCCTGACGCCTTTCCGGTTTGTCCAGCAGCGCGCAGACTTTCAGTGATTTCGGCTGCCGTGTTTTCAGAATTTCGATCACCTTTGAAAGCGTTTTCCCGCTGTCGAGAATATCTTCAACGATCAGCAGATCATATTTCGATACATTCACATCGAGGTCTTTGACAATTTTCACATTGCCGCTGGAAACGGTGTCGCTGCCATAACTGGAGGTGACCATAAAATCAATGGCCAGCTGACAGTCGATGTTCCGCATCAGGTCGGAAAGAAAAACGACCGAACCTTTCAGAATTGCGATCAGCAGCAGATTTTTATCATTTCCTGCGTAATCTTTCGTAATTTCTTCGCCTAACTGCCGAACCCGTTTTTGCAGCGCTTCGGCTGAAATATAGGTTTCAATCTTTTCGCTCATAATATTGTACGGCCTTCCTGTTCTTTTTATTCAGAACTTCTGCGCTCTGTATGAAGAAGTTCTATCCGGATCGCTTTTTCGCCTTCTTTCGGGATTGCTGTCCGTTCCCTTCCGGAAAGCGCCGTCCAGAGAATATTGTTTTTTTCTGAAACGATCAAGGGGATTTGATCCCGCTTTGACGCATCGATTTTTCGGTCGCAAAGCAGTTTTTTGAAAAGCCTTCCGCCGGCCGGCCGGTTTTCCGGCTGCACATAGTCCTTTTCCTGCCGGGGACGAATCCATAGCTGGGAAAAGGGAAGATAGGGAATGCAATTTTTATTTTTTCCGTCATAAAAACAGACGGCCAGCCGCAGAACAGCCCCGGTTTCCCCGATCGGATTGTCGCCTTCCTGAGGGATGAAAGGAGCGAAGGTTTTTATTTTTTCGGTATTCGCGTGAAACACCAACCGGCCGAACGATATCTCTGCATAGCCGCCGAAAAAATCTGTCCGGGAGGCGGGCAGCCCGTTTCTGATCAAAGCGGTCAGATGTTCCGTCATAGAAAAGGTAATGGTTTTCCCTCCGGTCTGCCTGGCTTTTTCCCGGAGAAACCGGGACAGCGGAGCCGGGTGCGCCTGCTGCAGAACCGACAGGGAAAAGGTGGAAGGATTTTGCTGTTCCGCCGCTTTTTTTTCAAGGATTTCTGCCTGTTGGCGGATAAAATCATTGGTCGTTCCGGCCGCATCGGCCAGCCGTTGCAGCGCTTCGGGAAATTCCGGATTCAGTTCTTGTATGGTAGGCAATATCTGATTGCGGATAATATTTCTCCGGTAAATATTTTCGGCGTTGGATGCGTCTGTGCAATAGGAAAGTTTCTGTTTTTTGCAGTAAGCGATCAATTCTTCTTTTTTGCAGCAGAGAAGCGGCCGTGCCGTCTGTGTGTCGTTCCGGAGCGGCGCTATTCCCTCTAATCCGTCAAGGCCGCAGCCCCGGATCAGATTCAGCATCCGGCTTTCGCAGGTATCATCGGCGGTGTGCGCGGTGGCGGAATGGGAAAATCCGTATTTTTTCTTTAGCTGACTGAAAAATTCGTAGCGAACCTGCCGGGCGTATTCTTCGGTAGAGAGGCCGGCGGGGCGGTCATTTGGAATATCGGCAAACAAAAGTTCGAATGGAATTTGGTTTTTTTCGCAGTATGAACGAACCGCTTCCGCTTCTTTTGCTGCTTCCGGCCGAAGGTTATGGTTGACTGTTGCGCAGACCAGCCGAAAAGGGAAAAGGGTTTTGTTCTTTGCCAGGATATCAAGCATGGCCATTGAGTCGGGTCCGCCCGATACGCCTGCTATAATGCCGGTGCAGTCGCGGAACATTCCGGTTTCCTGGGTAAAACGGTAAATTTTATCAAGCATCTTTATGATTCCGGTACGTTTTCGTACGACATGGTTGAAAAATTGGTATGTGCGCCGTCCCAATGCAGGCGTACCGTTCCGGTTTGTCCATGTCGGTTTTTGGCAATGTAAACATCGCAGATATTGGACTGTGCGGCGTCTTCTCCGTCGGAAAGATCCGGCCGGCTTAAGAAAATGACGATGTCTGCGTCCTGCTCGATAGAACCCGCGTCCCGAAGGTCGGACAGGCGGGGGACCTTTTCTTCTTTTTTCCGCTGTTCCACGCCTCGGTTCAGCTGGGAAAGCAGTATGACCGGCACATTCAGTTCCTTTGCCATGATTTTCAGCGACCGCGTCATTTCCGAAACTTCCTGAACCCGTCCTTCATAGTTCTTTTTTCCGCTGTCGATGAGCTGCAGATAGTCGATAACCACAAGACCGAGGTTTTTTACTTTCCGGAGGTTCGATTTGATTTCCATTACGGTGATATTCGGCGTATCGTCCATTAGAAAGCTGACGTGGGGCAGGGTGTCGTGCCAGAATTCATACAGGTCTTTCCATTCGCCGTCATCCAGGTCTCCGAGACGGAGTTTGGCGTTGTCTATATGCAGCTGGGAGGAAATAATACGTTTGGCCAGCTGTGCGTTTGCCATTTCCAAAGAGAAAAACACCACGGTTTTTTTCGGCGAATAATTTTCCGATTCGGCAATGTTGTAGGCAACGTTAAGGGCAAATGCCGTTTTTCCCACGCCGGGACGCGCCGCGAGAATAACAAGGTCGCTGTTGTTAAACCCCCCGAGGAAGTTATCAAAAGCGCTGATATTTGCCTTGACCGGCTGATATTTTCCGGTTTCGTCTTTGGACATTTCGTCCATGACTTCCATGGTTTCTTTCACAACGTCCCGCAGGGTGTGAAGACTGCCGGTATTTTTCCCGTTTTTAATGGCGTAGATTTCCCGTTCTGCGATATCAAGGACATTGGTGATTTCATTGTTTTCATAACTGAGCCCCATCACTTTTCCGCAGGCGGTAATGACGCGCCGGAGCATGGCTTTTTCTTTCAGAATATCTACGTAATACCGAATATTTCCGATTCCCGACGCCGCTTCCGCCAGAGAGAGAATATAGGTCTTGTCTTCATCGCCGGCATAGTATGCCTTCTCTTTCATCCGCTCTAAAAGCAGCAGCCCTTCAATTGGCTGAGAAAGATTGTACATATCGGTCATACACTCATAGATCTGCCGGTGTTTTTCAATATAAAAACATTCTTCGTCCAGGTTGGAAAGGGCATAGGAGATACTTTCCGGGTCAATCAGGATCGTGCCTAAGACGGCCTGTTCCGATTCCTGACTGTAGGGGATTTTTTTCTGGTCAAAGAGAAGCGCCTCTTCTGCCGAAAAATTATTTTTTCTTGCCATATCTGGTATCCGCTCTTTCTGTTATCTGTTTTCTTGCCGGTTTTTCCGGCCGGAGAGAGGTGGTTATTCTTCCGGGATGACGGCAACGGTTATTTTGGCGGAGATTCCGGGGTGTAGTTTGATTTCCGCCGTATACTCGCCGAAATTTTTGATCGCGTCTACGGCGACCTTTTTCTTATCGGCGGGGTAGCCGAGTTGTTTTTCGATTTCTTCTGCAATTTCTTTGACGGTGATTGCACCGAAGAGTTTTCCGCTGGCGCCGCCTTTTACCCTGAGCGTCAGTTTCTTTCCGTCCAATTCTTTTTTCTTTGCTAAGGCCGCGTCTTTTTCCACTTGTTTTTTATGGTTTTGCGCTTCTTCTGCGATTTTAACGGAATTTAGGTTTCCTTTATTGGCTTCAACCGCTAAATTTTTGGGGAAAAGGAAGTTCCGGGCATATCCATCGGAAACATTGACGGCCTGTCCTTTTTTCCCTACTGATTTTACGTCTTCTGTTAAAATAACTTTCATTATTTTGTCTCCGTTCTGCCGCCTTTCTGGACGGCGGTAATTGTGTATAAAAGTATTTTTATCTGGAAAAGGCTGTTTGTCCGTATCGGTCAGCGGGTTTTGACATTGACCTCCCGGAGATACCGATCGATGGCTTCTTTTAGTTTTTCCATCACGCTTTCTTCGGTTTCTTTTTCAAACTGTGCGCCGGCCATTGTTTGGTGACCGCCGCCGCCAAGCCATTCCATAATAATCTGTACGTTGATTGAGCCGAAAGAACGCGCTGAAATATTCAGCGTGCCGTCTTTATTCCGGAAAAGGGTGAACGATGCCAGGATACCCTCCATATTCAGCAGATCGTCTGCCGCCTGAGAGGCTGCAATTTTGATATTGTCGCTGCTTGCGGAACAGCGGGCAATTGCCGTTACGTCGCGGTAAACGCTGGCGCCGGTTACAAGAGCGGTTTTGTCTCTATAAATTTCTTTATCGGTCTGGAAAAGCCGTTTGACGTTAATGGTGCTTGCACCGGCTTTCCGGAGATAGGAAGAGGTTTCGAAGGTGAGCGCAGTGGTTCGGATTGAATAGGATTTCGTGTCCAGAACAATGCCGGCCAGCAGACTGTCGGCTTCTATTTTCGAGAGGGTACCGTCGGCCATATACTGGACTAGCTCTGCGGTCATTTCGCAGGAAGATGAAGCGTTGGAATCATGAAAGAACAGGGCGGTGTCCCGGATATAATCGGGGCTTTTCCGGTGATGGTCGATCACGACGGTGTTTTTTACCTTCTCAATCAGCTCCGGCGCAGGCAGCATGCTTTTCCGGTGCGTATCGGTAATCACAAGCAGACTGTGCGCGGGCTGCGCCACTTTGATGTTGGCCGGGGAGAGAAAGACGCCGTCGTAGTCCGGTATCTGGCGAATCTGATCCAACAGGGATTTCCCGAGAGAGGTGTCGTCGTCCATAATTATGAACGCATTTTTGCCTGCCGATTTGGCAATGCGGTATATTCCCATGCAGGAGCCGATACTGTCGAAATCGGAGAATCGGTGTCCCATAATATAAACCGTCTCGGTGTTTTTCAGAATTTCATTGAAAGCCGAGGCAACCACTCTTGCTTTTACCTTTGTCCGGCCTTCGCCGTTCTTGGTGCTTCCTCCGAAAAATTCGTAGTCCGACAGGTTCCTGACAACGGCCTGATCGCCGCCTCGGCTCAGCGCCATATCCAGCGCTTTTCGTGCAAAGGCTTCATTTTGTTCAAAACTGCCGCCGCCCATGCCCATTCCGATAGAAAAAGTCGGAAAAGTTTTTTCCGAAACTTTCAGATGTTTGACCCGGTTGAGAATCGCGAACTGATTTTTTGCCATCCGGAGAAAGTCCCGGTTCTCGCAAATCAGCATGTATCTGTCACGTTCGATTTTCCGCAGGATCCCTTTAACATCGGAAAGCCATGCCGAAACCGCTTCGTCAATTTGTGCCATGGCGTGGTTTTTTTCCCCTTCGCTCGCCATGGAAAACAGCTCATCATAGTTGTCGATCAGCAGATAACTGACTACCGGCGCCGACATTTCATGTTCATGAATCAAGTTATTGTAATCGGTGGTGTCGAAAAGATAATAGATATACATTTCCCGGCCGTTCATATCGCTCTTGTCGGTATAGATGGAGAAGGACCGTCCGCCGAAAAGCACATTTGCGAGATTTCTGTGATCCGGAAGCCGTTCGTCAATCGCCTGAACGGATTTTAAGGTGACGGCAACGTCTTCGCCGATACAGTCGGCAAACAGTTCGCTGAACCAGATAATTTCGCCGTTGTTGTCCGAAATGATAACCGGAATCGGGAATTCCGTCAGCCTTTTTCTGGCAGTGATGTCCAGGAACGAAAGAATATTTTCCGAAGTGATTTTCAGATTTCGGTTGTGCAGATATAGAAAAATCTCAAAAAGAATAATGTAAAGCGCAGTCGCCGCAATGATAATATAGGAGACCGGATGCCCGGACGATGAGAGATAGAGGCAAACGGCAAGCAGCACTAAAATAATATACTGCAGGCGGTAAAAAAACTTCTCAAAATTTTTGTTTCTCAAAGAACGGTTCCCTCCTTTGCCGAGATAAATCTGCGGAGATTCCAGCAGGCGTCAGCCAACCCCGCGAAAGAGATGATATAACAGAAGCCGAACGGAAGAACACAGAGCCCTGCGAGAAAAATTCCGACCGTGACGCGGACTGCCGGATGCGCTTTGATCCGCCGGTAAAGAAAATAATCAACCAGCGCGATTCCCGCATAGGCAAAGACGTAGGAGAATATGGTTGAGAGGTTGGAAAAAAACATCGCGTCTTCGTTTTCCAGCGAGAAAAACATCGGCAGGCAGCTAAACATATAAATAACGGATGAGAGCGTCGAGACCCGGAAAAGGCAGAATTTCCCCATAAAGAAATAGGAATCCCGCGCCTGCGGGGTGTCGGAACGCACACAAAGCGCTTTAAAAATCCAGTATGCCCCGGAAAAAATGGCCAGGAAGAACAGACAGAGATGGCTGGGAAGGGAATAGGCCGTCTGGGCATAGATCATATCGGTAAATTCAGAAACATTCTGAAACCCCAGCAGCGGAAATAGGGTGGAAAGCAGTTCTTCCGGAAGGTTTTGAAAAACGGAAAAAAGAATATTTTTAAAAATGTCGCGGAAATGATTCAGCAATTCAGCCAGAGAAAAAGAAGACGTGAATTCGGCCATGGCAAGGCAGGCCAGTGGAATCATGAAAACGGCGGAAAAAACAAGTGACGATGCCATTGCGGTTGCAAAACCGCCGCGCTGACGAAAGGAAACGGCAAACCCAAGCCCGGCCGGAAGAAACAGAAAAGAGAAGAAGAACGCCACGGTAAAACTTTGCGTCACCGGCCATAACAATAGGATGACTGCGGTTCCCAGCAGTTTGGAAACGATTTCTCCGCTTCTCAGCAACAGTACCGCATACAGAGCGGAGGCCAGTACTCCGCAGACCGGGAACAGAAGCCCCCCGGTGAAATAGGCCGCCAGACAGAGCAGCCAGATCGCCGCAGTGTAGACGGCGGCGCGGAAAGGCGGTATTTTGCTTTCTGCTGCCAGAGAAATTTCCGGCGCATCGGTTTCGTTTTTGTGGGATATGGGAAAATTCATGCTTGGCTTCGTCCTTTCAGGCGGCTTCGGAAATGCGGCGTTCATTCTGTTTTCCAAAAAAGGTTTTATTTTCCTGTTTTTATTTAATATACAGTATACCATATAATATCAAAAAAAGCAAGTGATTTTTCAAAAAAGTCTGTATTTCTGTCCCATAACGGAAAATCCGGGCAAAAATTTTAGCTTTTGCTGTTGGAAAATGAGGGAATTGTATAATATATCCAAAAAGACAAAAAAAATTCACGGGATTCTTGGTTGATGTTGGTATTGAAAATTCTGGTAATTCTGAGTATAATAATTTTAGCACTCCGATATGATGAGTGCTAAAAGCGTTAAAAAACACTATGATACATTTTAGAAAAACGGAGGGAAAAGAGTATGAACATGAAACCGTTGGCAGACAGAGTTGTTGTGAAATTGCTGGAAGCCGAGGAAAAGACGCAGAGCGGTATTATTCTGACGGGAGCCGCGAAGGAAAAACCCCAGGTCGCGGAGATTGTTGCCGTAGGGCCGGGCGGAATAATTGACGGAAATGAAGTAAAAATGTACGTCAAGGTCGGGGATAAGGTGATTACCAGTAAATATTCCGGCACAGAAGTAAAAATTGACGGCGTTGAGTATACCATAGTAAAACAGAGCGATATTCTCGCGATTGTTGAATGAGAGTAGGAGGTTTTTGAGATGGCAAAAGAAATTATATATGGAGAAGAAGCCAGAAAGGCTCTTCAGAGCGGTGTGGATCAGCTTGCCGACACCGTTAAAATTACGTTGGGGCCGAAAGGCAGAAACGTTGTTCTCGATAAAAAATTCGGCGCGCCGCTGATTACAAACGACGGCGTTACCATTGCAAAAGAAATTGAATTGGACGATGCGTTTGAAAACATGGGCGCACAGCTGGTAAAAGAAGTAGCAACCAAAACCAACGACGCTGCCGGCGACGGAACAACGACTGCTACGCTACTTGCGCAGGCGCTGGTCGGCGAAGGGATGAAGAATGTCGCTGCAGGCGCAAATCCCATGATTCTGAAAAAAGGAATTCAGAGCGCGGTTGCCAAAACGGTAGAGATTGTGAAAGGGAATTCCCAGAAAGTTCAGGGCAGCGAAGATATCGCGCGGGTTGCCACCGTTTCTTCCGCCGATGAATTTGTCGGAAAACTGATTGCCGAGGCCATGGAAAAGGTAACTTCCGACGGCGTGATTACTATTGAGGAGAGCAAAACAGCTGAAACTTACAGCGAAGTGGTTGAAGGTATGATGTTCGACCGCGGCTATATTTCTCCTTATATGGCGACTGATTCTGATAAAATGGAAGCGGTTATCGATGACGCCTATATCCTGATTACCGATAAAAAGATCTCCAATATTCAGGAAATTCTTCCGGTTCTTGAGCAGATCGTTCAGGCCGGCAAAAAACTGGTTATTATTGCTGAGGATGTAGAGGGCGAAGCGCTGGCGACGCTGCTTGTCAACAAGCTCAGAGGAACCTTTACCTGCGTTGCTGTAAAAGCACCCGGATTCGGTGACAGAAGAAAAGAAATGCTTCGCGATATCGCGATTCTGACCGGCGGCGAAGTGATCAGTGAAGAGCTTGGCTTTGAACTGAAAGACACGACGGTTGATATGCTTGGCCGTGCAAGACAGGTTAAAGTTCAGAAAGAAAATACCATTATTGTTGACGGCGCAGGAAAGAAAGAGGATATTGCGGCGCGGATTTCTCAGATCAGAGCGGCAATTGAAAACACCACTTCCGATTTCGACCGGGAAAAACTGCAGGAAAGACTGGCGAAGCTTTCCGGCGGCGTTGCCGTTATTAAAGTCGGCGCTGCGACCGAAGTTGAGATGAAAGAAAAGAAACTTCGTATTGAAGATGCTCTTTCGGCAACCAAAGCGGCTGTTGAAGAAGGCATTGTTGCCGGCGGCGGCGTAGCGTTTGTCAATGCAATCCAGGGCGTTGAAAAACTGCTTGCCGAAACCGAAGGCGATGAGAAAACCGGTGTCAAGATCGTTCTGAAAGCGCTGGAAGCGCCGATTCGTCAGATCGCGCTCAACGCTGGTATTGAAGGCGCTGTTATTATTGATACCATCAAGAATTCCGGCAAGGCTAATTACGGTTATAACGCCTATAGCGAGACCTACTGCGATATGTTCGAGGCCGGCATTGTCGATCCTGCCAAAGTTACCCGTTCCGCGATTGAAAATGCGGCCAGCGTAGCGGCTATGGTACTGACTACCGAATCTTTGGTTGCCGATAAAAAAGAACCGGCGGCTCCCGCACCGGCTGCACCCAACCCCGGTATGGGCGGCATGTATTAATTCAGCCCGTTTTTACGAAAAACGAAAAGGTGGCCTAAGGACGGCGTTCCAAATTATAATAGAAAAAAGCGTCTGCACAGAATTTTCTGCCCGGACGCTTTTTTTGCCGAAAACAGCATTTTGCTGAAAAAGTGTAAATTAAAATATTTATTTCATAAAAAATAGAAAGAAAAAAAGAATTTTTTCTTTTTCCTTTTTTAAAGCCTTTCAGCAGCAGGGGGAATTCGGCTGCCGGGCGCTTCTTCCTCTTATGGGGAATTTTGAAATTTTTGTAGATTTTTCACATTTCAGCCTTGCAAAATTGGGGAAATACTTGACAAATTTTGCAAAATACGCTATACTATTTTATAAACCTAAACATTTTCTATCTTTGAATTTTTAGGGAATTTGAAGAAGGAGGCAAATTTATGAAAAAATTCCTATCTTTTCTGATGGCTGTTTTCATGGTCGCCGGCTTTCTGCCTGTGTTCTCTCCTGCAATTTCTGCGGAAGACCTGACCGGCGGCGAACCGACGGTAACGGCCGATCATTCATCAAAACCGGCAGATTATGTACCGCCGGAGCAGGAGGAGGGTAAGATCCATCTGAACGGGTATTATACCGTAGCCAACGACGGGCAGTTGATGGCGAATCTGGAATGGACCTATCCTTTTACCAATCCTTTGACCGGCGTAGGGGTCGACCCCGGCCGTCCGTATTGGTATAAAATGTGGCAGGCCAAGAAAAACAAGGACGGAACCTGGACACAGTGGGAAACCCGTTCTCCGGTTGATTTGGATAAGGCTGACGGACAGGTTCGCGTGCTGAACGTTTGCCCGAACAGCGCTTCCATGGCTTATCTGAAGGACTGGATGAACCGTGAGGTTCTTGACCGCGACAATACGAGGACAACGATCGGCCGCGGTATTATTAAGGTAACGCCGGTATTGCTGGATACCTTTAATCAGCCCGGTCAGGCAGAAAAACTGCTGAAAACCGATCCGGATACCGGAGAGCTGACGACCGAGTATCAGTACAGCGTTATTATGTTCGGCACATACGACGCGAACTCCAACAAAGACCTGACGGCCGATTCTCGCGATGCGACTCTCGCTTTTGCGCGGGCCGGCGGCGGTTTGATGTTTGGTCATGACACGCTGACCGGTTATACCAGCGTAGGTGTCCGGCCGTATTTCAGCCGTTTTGCCGAGTCGGATTTTATGGATCTGACCCTGCTGAACGAAGCGACGACTCACGTTTCTAATTATATTAAAGTGGTTGATACCGGTTTTCTGACCAGCCGTCCCTGGGACTTGGAAGGAAAAACGCTGAATATTCCGACGACGCATATGCTGGGGCAGAAGGTCCCTGTTTCCAGTTCTGCGACCGTATGGATGCAGTTCTCCGACGCATCCGGAAATGTTCTGGGCGGCATTACACCGACTTATGCGCAGCAGAATAATGTGACGATGGATAACTTTTATCTGGCGACAAACGGCGCTACCGCGATGATTCAGACAGGTCATACCAGCGGCGGCGCGACGGATGACGAGGCAAAGGTTTTTGCCAATACGCTGCTGTATTTGTCGCAGTCTACTGTTACTACAACGGCTCGCGATTCTTCGTTTATTGACGAAGCAGCGCCCAACCGTCCGGATGGCGCCGTTACCTCAGTGGTTCCTGCCTCGGATCTGACCAATTATGTCGCAACGGTAGAACTTTCCGGCGGCGCCGACAACGGAACCGATTATTCGTATCGGATTCAGGGAATTCCCCAGACGAGTCTGGAAGGCGATGAGGACTATAAGGAAATGTGGTCTTCGACAGCGACGGATCCGGAGGACGATTCGGTTCTTCAGCTGACGGCTTTGTCCGGGCTGAAGGGATATTATGTAAAAGCGGTCAATAACAATCCTGACGCCGAAATGGCGGATTCTGCAACGGCGAAAGCCAATTTGATTCCTTTAACCGGCGATAAAACGGCATACACGACGCCGGCGCTCGTTCCCGGCGGCACCTATTATGTCCATGTTTTTGCGGTGGATTATGCAGGCAATGTCAGTGAAGATTTGGTTTTGCCGATCAGTGTTAGTGGTCGGAAAGCGATTTTCCATTATAATGACGGAACCGGTGTGGAGGAGCAAACGCTTCTGACCAGTATCGGAACGCTTGCAACCATGCCGGAAAAAATGACGCGGGACGGCTATGCGTTCCTTGGTTGGTTCGAAAATGCCGACGGCAGCGGTGAAATGATATCGAAAGATTCAGTATTCAGTGACGCGGCTTATCCTGACGGCGTAGATTTATATGCAAAGTGGATTGAAGTATATACGGTTACCATTGGCCAGCGGGGCGAAGGCGAAGTTTCGCTTTCTTCTGCGGACGGGCAGGTAAATCCCTTCCGAAAGGGTACCGATGTTCTTGTTTCCTATCAGCCCGCTTCCGGTTATCGGGTTGCCGGCGTATGGCTGGATGAACAGTATCTGGAGCCTGCGGCTAACGGTACGCTGACCATTCCGGCGCTGGATCGGGAATATTTTGTTCTGGTTGAGTTTGAACCGGTTGATCCGGACGAACCGCCTGTTGGCGACGACGGGATTTTTTACCGGGTTGATACGGCTTTGAACGGCGGTGCAGGCAGCACAATCACCCCGAGTGTTTGCCTGGCGGCCGACGATGCAAAAACGGAAAATTATACGGTCCGTTGGCAGGCTGCGCCGGGTTACCGGGTCAAGATGGTGAAGGTTGACGGAATCGTTCGTTCCGACCTGATCGGAAAGACTTCAGTGACCTTTGCGAAAATAGCGGCGGATCATTCGGTTGAAGTTACTTTTGTGACGGAAGAGGAATTTGCCCGCAAGGACACCTATTGGGTTCAGACAAAACTGACCGGCGGCCCCGGTACGATTTCTCCCTCTTTAGAAGTTGCTCCTGGCTCGGATTATTCCGTTCAGGCAGCGGTCGGTGACAGCCGGAATTATGAAATTGCCTCTGTAAAAGTTTATGATGCGGAAGGGAATCCGGTAACGGGCGTCAGCACGGATGCGGCTGCCGGAAAAGCTGACCTTCGGAATATTATGCAGGATTATCTGGTGGAAGTTCAGCTGCAGCCAAAAAAACAGGCCGGTACGGTAACAGTGGCCGAAGATGATTTGCTTCGCGTGGATACGTCGATCATCGGCCGCGGTTCGATTACTTCCTCTAAAATTGTAAAACGCGGAGAGAATGCGGAGGTTACCTGGACGGTCGAAACTGGCTGGCATATCCGCGAAGTCCTGATTGACGGTGAACGGATTTATTATCCGGAAAAAGGTACGGTCACCGCGGCGGGGAACGGAAGCTATTCTTTTGAAGATATTGAAAAACATCATTCGGTTCGTGTTGTTCTGGAAAAGAGCGAACCGGAACCCGAAATCGGTTTCTTTGCCGTTGATACAAAAATAACAAGTGTTCCCGGTGCGGTCATTACTTCCGGAAACAGCATGCTTCCTGCCGGTTCTGATTATACCGTAGAGTGGTCTGTCGGTGATCGGTATGTTGTCGGTGATGTTTTGATTAACGGTGTTTCTCATCCGGATCTTGTGGCGGCGAAAAGTTATCAGTTCTCTGATCTGCAGGAAGATTCTTCGGTGGAAGTCGTTGTGAAACGTTCCTTTGAATTACTGACGGTTGCGGCAATTCCGGATCAGATATATAATGGAGAAGGTCTGGAACCTACAGTAGAGGTTCGCGACGGAGACCGCGTACTGACGGAAGGCATAGATTATGAGGTAGAATACC
>CAOJUB010000020.1 GCA_948443805.1 uncultured Clostridia bacterium
AGAAGTTCTTCGGGGCGCTGTTTCTCCGGAAAAGCAAGAAAAACAATAACAAGAGATATCATTTTACAGAGAAAAGCCGCAGTATCTGCGGAGAAGTATGACACACAGAAAGGAATGGCTATAACGATGGAAAAAGAACCGGTAATTCTGACAAAAGAAGGCTATGAAAAACTGGAGGAGGAACTGAATTTCCTCAAATCGGTAAAACGGAACGAGATTTCGGAGAGAATCAAAGTTGCGCGCGAATTCGGAGACCTTTCGGAAAACAGCGAGTATGAGGCGGCGAGAGAAGAACAGGCAAATATGGAATCCCGGATTCTTTATATTGAAGAACAGCTCAAGCACGCGCATATCATGGACAGCAAGACCGTTTCTACCAAGGTGGTTTCTGTCGGCACGAAAGTCCGGGTTTATGATTATGACCTGGAAGAAGAGTTTGAATATTCGATTGTCGGAAAGACCGAATCCGATCCTGATCAGAAGAAGATTTCCGACCAGAGTCCGTTGGGTATGGCGCTTCTGGGAAATAAAAAGGGCGCGAAGGTTACGGTTGAAGCGCCGGGCGGCAATTTTGTCTGTGAAATCCGTGAAATCAAACTGGCAGACTGACCGGTATTTTGCGGAATGTTTTCGGTGACGGGAAAGGATTGAACAAGAGGAATGAATGAAAATATAAAAAATGAAGCCCCCGAAATAACCGACGGGGAATATCAGGCGCAGTTAAATGAGCAGGTGCGTATCCGCCGGGAAAAACTGGAAACGCTTCAGGCAGAAAAGCGGGATCCTTTTCAGATCACGAAATATGAGGTAACGGCGCATGCATCCGAGGTGAAGGCGCAGTTTGAAGAATCGGAAAGCGGAACATTTACCGTGGCCGGCCGCCTGATGAGCAAGCGCGTGATGGGAAAGGCTTCTTTTGCCAATCTGCAGGATCTGAGCGGAAATATACAGCTGTATGTGACGCGGGACGATCTCGGTGAAGATGCGTATAAAGATTTTAAAAAAATGGATATCGGCGACCTTGTCGGCGTCCGTGGCTATTCCTTCCGGACAAAGACCGGCGAGATTTCACTGCATGCGCAGGAGGTAACGCTGCTTTCTAAGAGTTTGCAGGTGCTTCCTGAAAAATTTCACGGCCTGACCAATACCGATCTGCGCTACCGCCGCCGGTATGTGGATTTAATTGTAAATCCTGAAGTCAAAGATACCTTTATCAAGCGTTCGAAGATTCTGAGCGCGATCCGCCGGTATCTGGACGGGCAGGGATTTATGGAAGTGGAAACGCCGATGCTGGTTTCCAATGCCGGAGGCGCTGCCGCCCGGCCTTTTGAGACGCATTTTAATGCGCTGGACGAGGACCTGAAACTCCGGATTTCTCTGGAACTGTATCTGAAGCGGCTGATTGTCGGCGGGCTGGAACGGGTTTATGAAATCGGACGGGTTTTCCGTAACGAAGGGCTTGACACCCGGCATAATCCGGAATTTACCCTGATGGAACTGTATCAGGCTTACACCGATTATCACGGGATGATGGATCTGACCGAGAATCTTTACCGCTATGTGGCGCAGGAGGTTTTGGGGACGACGAAAATTGTTTATCAGGGAAAAGAAATGGATCTTGGAAAGCCGTTTACCCGGATTTCCATGGTTGACGCGGTAAAACAATACAGCGGCGTGGATTTTTCTTCGATTCATACCTTGGAAGAGGCGAGAGCCGCTGCCAAAGAACATCATATCGAATTTGAAGACCGGCATAAAAAAGGCGATATTCTGAATCTTTTCTTTGAAGAATTTGTAGAGGAACACTTGATTCAGCCGACATTTGTTATCGATCATCCGGTTGAAATTTCTCCGCTGACGAAAAAGAAGCCGGAAAATCCTGAATATGTGGAACGTTTTGAATTCTTTATGAACGGATGGGAAATGGCGAACGCGTATTCGGAACTCAATGACCCGATTGATCAGCGGGAGCGGTTTGCCGCGCAGGAGGAGCAGTTTGCGCAGGGTGATGAAGAAGCCAACCATACGGACGAGGACTTCCTTTATGCACTGGAAATCGGAATGCCGCCGACCGGAGGCATTGGTTTCGGAATCGACCGGATGTGTATGCTGCTGACCGATTCCAGCGCCATCCGCGATGTTTTGCTGTTCCCGACAATGAAGTCCGCCGGCGGTTCAGACGGGAAAAAAGGGCCGGAAAAGGCGGCGGAGAACGAGAAAGAATCGGTAAAGGAAACGATCGATTTTTCCAAAGTGAAAATTGAGCCGCTGTTTTCTGATATGGTGGATTTTGAGACCTTCAGCAAGGCGGATTTCCGGGCGGTAAAGGTAAAAAACTGCGTCGCCGTGCCGAAGAGCAAAAAATTGCTGCAGTTTACCCTGGATGACGGAACGGAAACAGACCGTACGATTTTAAGCGGAATTCATATGTATTATGAACCGGAAGAACTGGTCGGCAAGACGTTGATTGCCATTACCAATCTTCCGCCGAGAGCCATGATGGGGATTGATTCCTGCGGTATGATTATCAGTGCGGTTCATGAGGAAGAAGGGGAGGAAAAGCTTCATCTTCTGATGGTTGATGATCATATTCCAGCAGGCGCAAAACTCTATTAAACAGGCCGGATAAGGGATATCGCTTGGTTTACCGTTTGTGATGTTTTTCCTGCATTGAATGCGGAAAAACCGAAGGACTGAAAAATTCTCGGTTTGTCAGGAAAGGCTTTGAGAGGCAGACTCTTGAAGCCTTTTATATTTCATGGAATGCTATTGTTGCCTGAATTGCCGAAATTCTATGGCGGCGGAAAATTCAGATAAAAAATAGATTTCATTAAAGGAAAAGGGGAACCCTGTGAGCAAATATAATATTTTGTGGGAATATATCGGAAAAACCGAGGATTTGTCCCGTACCCTTACTTTTAAGGAAATCGAGGAAATAGCGGGCGTTCCTCTCGATCATTCTTTTTTGCGGTATAAAAAGGAACTTGCGGATTACGGCTGGCAGGTCGGGAAAATATCCATGAAGGAACAGACCGTATTATTTCATAAAATAGATTGAAGCATTGTTTTTACCGGGAGTATGGCATGGGAAGAATGGATGAAGTACGGAAAATCCGCGGAGAAGAAGTACCCGAAGCTCTTGCTTTGGCCTTCACGGTGTTTTTACAGTTTGAAGCGCCGGACTATGACCCTGAGGACGTGGAGACTTTTCGGCGTGATATCATTGAGAATCCTCACCATGCCGGCAGGGGGATTGTCCCATTTATGCGGCGTTTGACCAAGGGAAAATGATCGGCATTATGGGGATGCGCGCCGATAAAACGCATATTAATCTGGCTTTTGTGCGGAGAGAATATCATCGTCGGGGGGGGGGTGCCACGGCAATTTTTTAGTTTCTTCTGGCCGATATTTTGAAAGAAAATCCGTCTTGCTGGGAGATTACGCTGAATTCGTCCCCGCAGGGAAAGCCGTTTTATCTGCATCTCGGGTTTGTGCCGCTAGCGGAGGAACAGGAAAAAAACGGTATTCATTTCACGCCGATGAAATATAGGATTGGAGAGACACAATGAAAATTACTATCCTGTACGGGCAGAATCACCAGGGTTCCACCTGTCAGATTGCTCGGCGTTTAGCGGAGAAGGTCGGCGGAGAGGTCACGGAATTTTTTCTGCCGCGGGATTTTGGGGAATTCTGCATTGGTTGTACTTCCTGTTTTGCAGAATCGGAAACGAAATGTCCGCATTATGAAAAGCTGCTGCCAATCACGCAGGCGATTGATGAAGCGGCGCTGCTGATTTTAGCAAGTCCCGTTTATGTGTATCATGCGACCGGTGCGATGAAGGCGCTGCTGGATCATTACGGATGGCGCTGGATGGTTCACCGTCCGGAAGAGACAATGTTTGACAAACAGGCGGTTTGTATTTCTACCGCAGCTGGAGCGGGAATGAGAAGCACAAACCGGGATATGGCGGACAGCACTTTCTGGTGGGGCGTGGCGAAGATTTACACGTATGGTATTGCTGTGGCGGAAACCTCCTGGGAGAGAGTCGGTGAGAAGAAAAAACAGCGGATAGAAAAGGACCTCGCTCTGCTGGCTCGAAAAATTAAAAAAAAGCGGAGACATCTTCAACCGTCTGTCCGGACAAAACTGTATTTTTCTTTTGTGCGGCTGATACAAAAGCATGGAGGCTGGAACAAAGCCGATACAGCCTATTGGAAAGCCAAGGGATGGACAGAGAAAAAACGTCCGTGGAAAAAAACGTAAGAGGGAGAAACAGAAAATTATGGCTTCGAAAATTGAATTTGTGGAATTTATCGTCGATCAGCTGCAGGAAGCGGGTTTGATTACCTACAAAAAAATGTTCGGTGAATACGGAATTTACTGCGACGGAAAAATTTTTGCGTTGATCTGCAACAACCAGTTTTTTCTGAAAATTACCGAGGCAGGACGGCAGATTTGTCCGGATTTGCGTGAAGCGCCGCCGTATCCGGGGGCGAAAAATTATTTTCTCGTGGAAGAAGTGGAGGACAGGGAGTTGCTGACGCGGTTGACGGCGGCTACCTGTGCCGCGCTTCCCGAACCGAAACCGAAGCAGAAAAAGAAATAACAGAGAGATTTACTCTTGATTTTTTATTGCGGCCGACAGTTTGTTTTAATGAGAAAAAAATGAATAAAACGTTTATGTGGAGAAAAAATGGTAAGAAAAAAATAAGACGAGCGTTTATTCTTAAATAAACAAAAAATGTAAGTATTTACGACTTTTTTTTGATTTATATATTTTAATCTTGACGAAAAGGATATTATGTGATATAATATTTTAAAATTATATTTATTATTTAATATATATTTTTAGGTGAAAAATAGGTATTTTCACTGTTTTTGGATAGAAAATCCTGTTTTGATTTTGTTGATTTTTTCGAAAATAGAAAAAAATCTATAAAAGTTTGTTAATTTCGAAATAATGTCAATATTTCTTTATAAAAATACGTATTTTTTTTCTTTTTGGGGCTCCTTTGTTTTATGCAAAAAATAGTGGTTCCGGCGGAAGGGTTTCACCGGATGCGGATACCAAGACAGGGGAACAGTTCGGGTATGGAAAGAGATGAGTTTCGATTGAAGATATTGATGGTAAATAAATTTCTCTATCCGCGGGGCGGTGCCGAGACTTATGTTCTGGAACTCGGAAACTATCTGAAGGAACAGGGGCATTCGGTAGAATATTTTGGGATGCAGGACAGCCGTAATATTGTTGGAAACACGCTTCAGCTGGAAACTTCCCCGATGGATTTTCACGCAGAAGGATGGAAACGGTATGGGTATCCGTTCCGGATTCTTTATTCTTTTGAGGCAAAACGGAAGATTCGCGCGGTCGCCGCGCATTTCCGTCCGGATATTGTACATATAAATAATATCAATTTTCAGTTGACCCCTTCGGTGATCGACGGCGTTCGGAAACTTGGCATTCCGATTGTGCAGACGGTTCATGATCCGCAGATTCTTTGTCCGAACCATATGATGCTTGACCTTCAGGCCTGCGTACCCTGCGAACGTTGTCTGGACGGCAGCGTGTTCAACTGTGCGCGCCGCCGCTGCATTCACGGCTCTTTTGCAAAGAGTGTTCTGGGCAGCATGGAGGGGGCGATTTACCGAAAAACAAAGCATTACAGTCGGATTGACCGATTGATCTGCCCGAGCCATTTTCTGGAATCGTTATTGCTTCGGGACCGGCGGTTTTCCGGAAAAACAACAGTTCTTACCAATTTTTCAGCGTTGGAGACCGGTTCGAAAGCCGTTGAAAAAAAAGATTATGTTCTCTATTTTGGCCGGCTGTCCCGGGAAAAAGATTTTCCCGGTTTTCTTGCCGCCTGCCGCCTGTGTCCGGAGATTCCCTTTGTTGTGGCGGGGAATGGGCCGCTGGAACCGCTGTTGCGTTCGGCGCCGCCGAATGTCCGGTATATGGGTTTTCAGTCGGGCGCTGCTTTGCGGGAATTGGTTGCGCAGGCACGGTTTTCGGTCTATTTTCCGATCTGGTATGAAAACTGTCCGCTGTCGGTTCTGGAATCGCAGGCTTTGGGAACGCCGGTTTTGGCAAACCGGATCGGCGGCGTGCCCGAATTGATTGAAGAAGGCGAAACGGGCGTATTGCTGGACGACTTTACGCCGGAAAATTACGCGGCGGAGGTTCGGGCTTTATACCGGGATTCCGAAAGGCTGAACCGGCTGTCGGAAAATTGCCGAAGACGGCGTGGGCTGCATACATTAAAAGAGTATAGCCGCCGGTTGCTGGCATGTTATCAAAATGTTTTGGAAGAAAGGATGCGCGTATGAAAAAAGAAAAGAAATCCAGCCGACCGAAACGGAAATGGGTCGGCGGCGTTCTGGTCGGGCTGCTGAGCGTTGTTGTTTGCCTGACGGCGGCGTTTGGGTGGATCTGGTTTTCAAACCGGAATTTTGAGGAAACTTTTTATACGCTGTATACCTCTAAAATCGATGAGCCTGTCCGGGCGGTTTTGCTGGCCGACCTGCACCAGGCGGAGTTCGGAACGGACAACAGCGAACTGATTACCCGGATTGCGGCGCTTGAGCCGGATGTGATTTTGATTGCCGGCGATATGATTACTTCCGGTTCAGAAGACCTTGATTATGCCGTTGGCCTGTGTGAACGGCTGATGGCGATTGCTCCGGTTTATTTCGGACTGGGCAATAATGAAAACGAAACGGTTTACGGCAGTGACCTTAATGCGGACTTTTTTTTGGAAAATGCCGGACTTCTGGGGGATTCTCCGGAAAATTTTGAACCGCTGGTCAAAGATAATTCTTTGCTTACCGGTTTACGGGACGCAGGGGTCGTGATTGTTCAGAACGAGTCGGTTATCACAACGGTCAACGGCAATAAAATTGAAATCGGCGGAATCAGCACCAATCTGAGCAGTTTTTGGCCGAATTCCGGGCAGTTTGTTTATCGGTTTGCCGAATCGGATTCGGACCATTTTAAAATTTTAATTTCGCATCGGCCCGATCCTGTAATGGAATATATTGCCGGTTACCGGCTGGACCTGGTCGTTTCTGGACATACGCACGGCGGAATTGTTCGGATTCCAGGAAAAGGCGGCCTGCTTTCTACTGAGGGCGGCTTTTTCCCGGAATATGACGCCGGTTTGTTTGAAAGCGGACCGATGACGATGATTGTCAGCCGGGGTCTTGGGGGACACGGCGTGATTCCCCGGATTTTCAATTCTCCGGAACTGGTGGTTATTGATCTCAATTAATAAATTTTGTAAAATTACGGGAGATTGAGAAATCAATGTTTTTTTTGATACAACATTACCGGTATGTTCTTCTTTTTATTGCTGCGCTGATGATTTTGTTCGGCTTGTTCCGGCTTGTCAGAAAGCATTCTGAGACGCTGACAAAGGCCGCTATTTTCGGCTATCATATTGGGAAAGGAAAAAAGTGGCTGAATTTTCTGATTCTTCTGGCTTTGATTTTCAACTGCTTTATGATCCCCCTGGAAATGAGGCAGAGCGGTAAAACGGAAATTTCGCTGAATTACGCAAAGGCTTCGCAGGGGTTGAATCCCAATGGAACCCGGTTTAATCCGGCGGGAATTCTGAGTGAGGAGATTCTGGAAAAAGCAATCCGGAAAGGCGCATTTCCCGATCTGACGGCGTCTGACCTTCAGCAGGCGCTGAGTGTTTCGCCCAAAGTTCAGGGAAACAGTTATGATGAAAACGGTTATTTTATTTCCACGCAGTTTGTGCTTTCCTATCAGGCGACTGAAAAAACGGCGTCGCTGGACGGTGAAACGCTTCTTTCGCTGACGGCAGAAGCGTATAAAGAGTGGTTTATTCAGGAATATTCCGAGAATGTCAGCGCGTTGAATATGGATTTTTCGGATATCGGGTCGGAGGATTATCTCGATATTTGCGAGCAGCTCCGGAAAAAAGCTGATCTGATCAAATTGTATATGGCGGGTATGGCGAATGAAGACCCAGCCTTTCAGTCCTCTTCGGTCGGAGAAACGTTTCAGTCGGTTTCTTCACAGGCAAAAAACGTTTCGGACGTCATGGCGGAAAAACTGGAGGCCTACTTGCTGGAAAACGGGGTTTCGAAAGCATCGTCTCTGTATATGAGCCGGCTCAGTTTTGAAAACATGTTTCAGTATTTTGATGCGGTCAAAGCGCACCGTTCCAATCAGAATAATCTTGCGGCGATTTCCATGTACGAGAATGATATGGCGCGGATTGTTTTGGTTCCTACCTATGATACCGATTTCCAGTTTTATATGTCGCATACCCGGATTGGAATCGATGAATTTGCAAAGACGGCGGAGGCCTTCGCCAATGACAAAACAAAAATTAACGGCGAAATTTCCCGGAATAATCATATTTTGAATCAGTTGTCTTCCCGCTCCTATGCCGGCGGGCAGGATGAAAAAGCGGAGGAACTGGTTCAGCAGACTGAAAAGGAGCTTCACCATTTGGCGGAGAAAGCCCGGGCGCTTGTAGAAGAATACAGCGCCGGTCAGACGAACCAGTATATTACAATCACGGCTTTTCCCTGGGAAAACCGCTTTTCTTCCATTCTTTTGAATATTCTGGCTTTTACTTTTCTGTTTGCGCTTTCCGCTCATTTTGTTTCTTTCTCCCTGACCGCAGGCAGGCAAAGCGGCCGGAAAGAAGCAGGAAACGCCGTGCAGGAAAAGAAAAAATAAGAAAACCAAACGTCAACAGCTTGTGGCTTGACAGAAATATGATAGGTGCTTATGAAAAATTTTCAGTTGTTCCGGTATCTGAAAAAATGGATGCCGCTGATTGTTCTATTTTTTGCCGTAATGACGGTATTTTCTTACCAGCTGCTTTCCCGGCAGACATATATCGCCTCGGCCGTTATTGAATATCAGAAGATGGGGCAGGAAGAAGAATCCGAACCGACAGAAGACGGCAAGGCGCCGGACGGAATGCCGATTGATGTAACGGAGATTTATTCTTCGGCAAATATGGCAAAAGCCATGGCGAATCTTGGCCTTTCCTATAACTCTTACAGCCTGGACGCCTTCTGCGCCAGCATCAAAGTAGAACCGGTTCTGACCGAGCCGTCGGACGATGCCAAAGAAAACGAAAAGGAAGAAGAAAAGCCGCAGGAACAGCCGTCGGCATATATTGTCAGTTGTACGCTGGGCAGCGAATATCCCGAAGGGCTGGCGAGGGATCTGCTCAACGAACTGCTGAACGTTTATTTTTCGGATTACAGCAGCAAGCATATCAACGTTGAGCAGGTCAATCATCAAACCAAAGATTTGGTTGACAGCGATTATGATTATCTGGAAATGGTTGAGCGTATCGATGCGGAAGTTACCGAAACGCTGTATGCACTGGACGCCCGCTATCGCCGGGCGGAAGATTTCCGGTCGGTGGATACCGGGTATTCTTTCTGGGATTTGTGCGATCAGTTTTTGCTGATTCAGAAAATTGATGTATCCCGGCTGTATTCCCTGGTGCTGGGGAATCAGCTGACAAAAGATAAAGATTTGCTGATTAATAAGTATCAGAACCGGATTGAAGAGAACAACCTGACCGGGGAAAAGGCGCAGGCGGATATTGCCGACGCGTTGAAGGTCATTGCGTCGTATGTTGAAAAAATGCGGCAGTCGGGAAATACGGATATCGATCATAATTATATTCTGGATGATATTCATGACGATCACTGGGAATCGGGCAATCTGGTTGACCGTACCGGAGAATATGATAAGCTGCTGACAAGCTGGATCAATTATCGTGACCGTTGGGATGAATCCGTCATCAACGCTGCGTACTGCCGGTATGTCATCGGCGTGTACCGCGACGGAAATACTGGTCTGACCGATACGCAGACGCTTCTGGGACCGGATTTCGCTCCGGCGGCGGAAGAAAAACCGATTTCGATTGTTCCGCCGGCGGCCGTGAAAATGACGAAAGAGGAAATTCAGGAGGAAATTCGTTCGGTTCTGGATAAAATGAACGGATTGTACGACAAGGTAGCGCAGACAAATGTGGAATACAATGAATATCTGGGTGCGCAGTCGATCCGGATTCTGTCAAGCGCTTCGCTGGTTTCTTCGATTAATCTGAAATTTTATATGGCGATTATCGCCGTCTTTTTCTTGCTGGTCGGCTGCGGCGGCGCCGTTTTGTTAGGCCGGGCGGGGGATATTCTGGAGTATTTGTTCCTCCGTGACAGAACCACCGGCTGCATGAACCGTCCTTCCTGCGACAGTTACATTGATAAATGGAAAGAAAAACCGCTGTCTTCAAAAATGTGCTGCTGCAATATTCAGATTACCAATCAGCGGGAAATGAACGAACAGTACGGACGCGATCAGGTCGATTCGGCGTTGAAGGAATTCGGCCGGGTATTGCGGGAATTGTTTGAAGACAGAAAAAACGGATTTGTCGGGTATAACGGCAGCGGCCAGTTCTGGGCGTTTTTCGAAAAAGAATCGTCTGAGACGATCGCGGAAATCCAGGAACACGCGGCGTTGGTTCTGGCGCAGACCTTGTCCTCTTATTCGTTTTCTTATCAGCTTGGGGCGGTTAACGCCGGAGATTTGGAACAGTTCTATCTGAGGAATTTGATTTCGCAGGCGGTAAAAGAGCGGAAACCCTATAAGACGCAGGAATTTTCGGACAAAGAGGCGCGTCCATGAAAACCATGGGGGAAAAGCCGCTAACACCGGGGCTTCTTTGGCTTGCCATACCGTATTTTCTTTTGGCGACCGCCATGTATTATTTCCATGAGCAGACGGTCTATCTGGGTGTTCATGTTCTGTATAAGATGGTTTTTGCCGTTCTTATCGCAGGCTTGAGTTTTGTTGTCTTTCTGATGAAAACGGATTTGGGGCGGGCCAAGAATCTGGGGAAATATTTTATGCTGCTGATTCTTCCGCATCTGGTCGTTCTTTTGGTAACCGTGCCTTTGTGGGTGTTCCGCATGTCGCCGATGGAGGTAATCCGGCGGGGCGCTTTCGCGCAGATTTACTGTATCGCGATCATCCTTGCCGGAACCGGTATTCTGTATGTTTTCGGGAAAAAAGGCCTGTGGCTGAATCTTTTTGCCATGCTGACGGCAAACCTGATTACCATTGCCGGAGCGATCCGCCAGACCGGTTTGGGAGAATATCTGAAACAATTTGTCGCGTTAGTCCGATCTTTCGGAAAAGAAAACGGCGCCGGGATTTCGGCGGCGGAAATCAATGAACTGACCTTTGCCCTGGGTTTGTATCTGCTGTTTTTGCTGTTGGAGTGGAAAACACTGCGAAAAACCAAAATCTTTTTTCCCATGCTGGTTCTGACGGCTTTTTGTTATTTTTCAGGTTTTAAGCGGATCGGCGCTTTTGCAGTGCTTCTTTGTCTGGCTGCTTCTCTGCTTCTGTCGGCGCTGACAGCCGGTAAAGAGCGGCGGAAAGGATGGCTTCTTTTCTTTTCAGCGGCGGTGGTGCTGGTTGCTTTTCTTTATCTGGTTGTGGTTCGCGAGGGCTTGTTCGATTTTTTGGAAAAACATTTTGATCTGAACACGATGGGTCGGAAGACGCTGAATTCTCTCGTCGGGCAGTATTATAAAATCGCACCGGATTATCTGGGGCAGGGCGCCGGGTTTGTTTCCCGCCTGTTCAGCAACGAACTGATCGGAACGTCTACGGTTCGGGCTTTGCATAACGATATTTTGGCTTTGTATATTGATATCGGATTTTGGGGCTTTTGGCTGTGGATGACGGTGTTTATGCCCCTTCGTGTAATGTTTGTGTCCAAATGGCAGGGCGTTCGCGGCGGAATTGTGTGTGCATGCCTTTGCCTGTTTGTACTGGTCACGGCCTTTACAGACAATACGATTTATTACGTGTATGTAATCGGAACCGTTTCTCTTCTGACCATGAGCGGTTCTTACCGGGAACCGGTTCCCGGTAAAGGAGGGGCCGGATGAAGATTAGTGTCATCGTTCCGGTTTTCAATTCGGAAAAATATCTGAAACGCTGCATGGATTCGTTGTTTTCGCAGTCTTTTTCCGATTGGGAAATCCTTTTGATAGACGATGGTTCCATCGATAACAGCGCCGTTTTATGCGACGCTTATCGTGCTGTTCCGGGCGTCCGGGTGATTCATCAGGAAAATGCGGGGCTCGGTATGGCGAGAAACCGCGGTCTTTCGGAAGCTGCAGGGGATTATGTACTGTTTGTTGATCCGGATGACTATCTTGGCGCCGATCTTTTGAAAAATCTTTTTTCCGCTGCAGAGACGGCAAATGCCGACCTTGCGGCGGCCGGTTTTACCCTGGTTTTTCCGGACGGAAAACAGGAGGCGCGGCCGTATGGCGAAAGTCTGTGCCTTTTTTCGGAAGAAGAGATCCGGCAGGTCGTTTGGAATACGGTCGGTTCGCTGCCGGAAGACCCATTGGATTCCCGTTACGGAATGACGGCCTGTGCGCGGCTTTACCGCCGGCGTTTGCTGGAAGAGAACCGAATCCGTTTTGTTTCGGAACGGGAACTGATTTCAGAGGATTTGATTTTTAACCTTCGTTTTTTGCAGTATGCCGGCCGGGTTGTTTTTTTACCGGATGTTTCTTATTTTTACTGTACCAATCCGCTTTCACTTTCAAAAAGCCGCAGGACTGACCGATTTTTGCGGGATTGCGAGCTGTTTGTTTCGGTTCGGAAAATGCTGGCGGAGACTTACGAGGAGCGGGACTTTCTTCTATATTTGCAGCGGCTTTTGATCAGCCGCGCGCGTTTTGATATCATGCAGGAAGCAGCCTATCATGATCAGATCGGCTCAAAGAGCGGTTGTTATGGTATCGTGAAAAAAATAGCGGAGGAGCCGCTGCTGCAAAAAGCGCTGGAACGGTATCCTTTGCGGAAATTGCCGAAGGCGCAGGGGCTGTTTGCTTTTCTGTTGAAGAGAAAACAGGTTCGTCTTCTGGTTTTTCTGGCAAGGCTGCGGCGGATTTTTTCATAGGAAGGGGGCGGGAGCAGTGGAAAACGCATTGGTTTCGGTGATTGTTCCCATCTATGGGGTGGAGGAATATCTGCCGGCCTGTATTGAATCTGTTCAGCGGCAAACCTATCGGAATTTACAGATTCTTTTAGTGGACGACGGTTCTCCGGATGCCTGCGGCGAAATTTGTGACCGGTATGCAGAAAACGACCCGCGGATTCAGGTGATTCACCAGCCGAACGGCGGGGTTTGCGCTGCAAGAAACGCGGGGCTGAAAGCGGCCAAGGGCGTTTATATTTGTTTCCTTGACGGCGACGATATGATGAAAGAAAATCTGGTCTGCCGTGCGGTAGAGGAGATGGAATCCGGCGGCTATGATCTTTGTTCCTGGGGAACCGAGGTTCGCGACGGCGACCGTTCTTTTTATGTCGGCCGGCGGAAAAAAATGCGGTTTCAATTCCGGAATGAACGGGAAACGGCTAAATTTCTCTGCCGCTGGTTTTTTACCGCCCGGACAGGCTGGGAGGTCGGCCGGCGTATTTTCCGGCGCTCGGTGATCGAACAGTTCGGGATTTGTTTCGGCGACGCGGTGTTTGCCGAGGATATGGATTTTACCTTTCGGTATCTGCTTCACTGCAAAAGTTATTTATTCTTTCCTGAACCGCTGTATATCTATCATGTGCGTTCTTCTTCGGTTATGCGGACAATCGACCGGCAGAAGCAGGTTTCTCAGTTTTTGTCGGTGCTGCAGCGGCAGAAAGCCGAACTTTCCGAAATAATGCCGCTGAGGCTGTTTTATCTGTATGAGGCGGTGGCTCTTTCCCAGTTTATGGGGGAACCGGAGCCGGGAGAATCGCCGGAAGAAAAAGTTTGCGCAACAGCGGCGTTGCTGAAAAACTGCGACGGGTGGGAGTCTCTGCTGCAGGATGCGGAAAAAATGGCGGAGAATCAAGCTGCCGTCCGCGCTGTCTGCGGTCAGCCGTACCGTGCGCTGGCAAACGCTTTTTTTCAGTTTCTTCTGGACGGCAATGAAAAACGATATCTGAAAAAATCAAGAATCTATTTCCGGTATTTGGCGCTGCGCCGTATCAAACAGCATTTATTGGGCCGGAAGAACGGATGATTCTCTCTGAAAGGAGAAAACCATGACGGGAATTTTAACTTTTTATTGGGCGGACGATTGCGGCGCGATGCTGCAGGCTTATGCGCTGAAACAGTATCTGGAAACGCAGGGCGAACAGGCGGAAATGATTCCCTATGCGCCGGTAAAACTGACCGGTCGGTATTGGTGGTGTCCGCTGTCGGCCGAAGACCGCGGCGGCGCAATACACTATTGGCCAAGCCGTTCCGGGCTGAAAAGAAATATCTGGCTGGGCGTTTCGTTTTGGAAAAGAAAACACCGTATGCGGCGTTTCCGCCGCCGGTATCTGACCAAACGTTTCCCGGTACGCCGTGCTGGCAAACTTTCTCTGGAACTCTACGGTCATGTTTTGGTGGGGAGCGACCAGGTGTGGAACCCGGTAATCACGGTTGATCTGGACGACGCATATATTGGGAATATCCCGAAAAAAGGGAATTGCCGGCTGATTTCTTATGCGGCCAGTTTCGGAAGCGCTTCTCTTCCGGAAGCCTACCGGGAAAAATTTAAAAAAAGTGTCGGAGAAAATTTTTCGGCTGTTTCTGTCCGGGAAAAACGGACGGCGCCGTTTGCTTCAGAACTTTTGAACCGGCCGGTTTTTGACGTGCTTGATCCGGTTTTGCTGCTGGGCCGCGCCGATTGGCTGAAAATCGCCCGGCCGCCGTCGGAAAAGGGGTATGTGCTGATTTACTGGACAGAACCGAATGAATCGTTGGTCGCCTATGCCGGACGGATTGCCGCGCAGCTGGGAACCCGGGTTATTCAGATTTCTTTTCCGGTTGAAAAAAAGTTTCTGGACAGGCTTTCTCTTTGTATCGAAGGCGGCCCCGCCGAATTTATCGGCTACATACAGAATGCCGCCTGCGTGCTGACCAATTCGTTTCATGCCACAGCCTTTTCAATACTGCTGGAAAAACCGTTTCTTTCTTTTCAGCACCGGCGGCTGAATACCCGGATTGAGGATCTGCTTGAAAAACTGGGGCTTCTTTCCCGGATGAAAGCCGGAACGGAAATCCCGGCGGATGAAGCGGTCTGGGAACCCATCGTCTGGGATGAGGTACGGCGGCGGCTGGGAGAAGAACGCGCTTTTTCCTGCCGTTTTCTTGCGGAAAATCTCGGAGATATCTTATGAGCGGACTGATTTCGGTGATTGTTCCGGTCTATAATGCGGCGCCGTATTTACGAGCCTGTATCGAATCTGTTTTATGTCAGACATATCCGGATTTTGAACTGATTTTAACTGACGACGGCTCAACCGATCAAAGTGCGGAAATTTGCCGCGAATTTTGTCGGAAAGACCCGCGTATTCGGTTTTATCCACGGGAACATGGCGGGGTTTCCGCCGCGAGAAACGCCTCTATTGAACAGGCAAAGGGAACGTATTTGTTTTTTTTAGACTGCGACGACGCTATCCATCCAGCGCTGCTGCAGACGCTACTGTCTTTGTCGGAATCCTGCGGGGCGGGGGTTGCCGTCAGCGGCTACCGCCGGATTTCTTCCGCGCTGTTTTCGCAGGAAACCGCGGCGGTTTCTCGGGAAGAACAGAAGGTCTCGTTTTTTTCGGTGGGAAATCCGGAAGCGCTCGGTGAATTCTCCTGTGAACAGTTTGGCCAGGGTTTGTTTTCTGCGATCGGCGGAAAATTGATCCGGCGGGAAATCCTCGGAACGGTACGATTTGATGAAGAATTAACCAACGGCGAAGACACGCAATTTTTATACCGGCTTTTTTGTTCCGGAACGGCGGCGGTTCTTTTAAAAAACGATTGGTATTATTACCGGATCCATTCGGAAAGCGCAAGCCGGAAACGTGGGCCGGAATTTTATTGGAGCATCTACCGCTGTCAGAAATTTATTGTTCGTGGGGAAGCAGCGCACGGCCGGAAGGAGTCTTCCGGATTGATTGAGCAAACCTTGTTGTATGACTTGTTGGACTGGTACCGGGCAAGCCGCCGGGAAAAGCAGGATCATCTTCGGCGCGTTCTGGAAGATATCGCTTTCGAGGAACGGAAAAGTGAAGAATTCCAGAAACTTCCTTTGATTGACCGGGTGCGGTTTCTTCTTGCATTTTCCTGTTATCCGGTTTATCATGCGGTTCGGCGGCTGTTGACTTTTTTTCGGAAGCGGAGAGAAAGGGAGGCGCGTTTTTTGTGATTGGGAAAAATCAGTGCACCGGCTGCGGCGTTTGCGCGGCAGTCTGTGGAGCGCAGGCTATTTTCATGCGGCGGGACAAAGAAGGATTTGCCTATCCGCTTGTTGATGAAAGCCGCTGCACACACTGCGGTCTGTGCGATAAAAAATGCCATGTCAACCAGGAAAAAAAATCCGGAAACAAAAATGATTATTTCGGCGCGCATGCAAAAAAAGAATCGGTTCGCCTGTCCGGTTCCTCGGGCGGTATTTTTCCTCTGCTGGCAAAGCAGGTCATTCGGGACGGGGGAATTGTTGTCGGCGCTTCGCTGCGGCCGGACGGATCGGTTCGGCATATTGCCGTGGCGCAGGAGAGAGACCTTGCCCTGATTACCCGGACGAAATATGTACAGAGTGAGATTGCGTGCGTTTTGGGAGAGATTCGGCGGTTTCTCAAAGAAAAAAAAACGGTTCTGTTCTGCGGCACGCCCTGCCAGACCGAGGCTGTCCGGACATATATAGGAGAAGACCGCAGCCGTCTGTTTTTGGTCTCTCTGATTTGTTACGGCGTTCCGTCGCCCGGCGTTTGGAAGCGGTATGTCCGGTTTATGGAGAAAAAACATCGGGGGCAGTTCCGATCGTTTTTGTTTCGGGACAAACGGGGACGGGACAATGGGCATACCTGCGTTTTGCAGCTGAAGGAGAAAGAATATTTCTGTTCGCTTGGCGACGATTTGTTCTGCCGGACTTTTTTCCGGAATATCAATATCCGGCCGTCCTGTTTTCAGTGCCGTTACTGCACGGTAGACCGGGACAGCGATATGACAATCGGAGATTTTTGGGGCATTGAACGGGTTCGGCCTGATTGGAACGACGGAATGGGAAACTCTGCGGTGATTTGTCATACGCCGGCAGGAAAAGAACTCTGGGATCGTGTCCGGGAGGAGACCGAATGGTTTTCCTGCCGGGAAGAGGGAATAGCGAATGATCAGCAGCCTCGCCTGAAAACACCGACGCAACCGTCGCCGCTGCGGGGATTTTATATGCGTTTGTACCGTTTGCTTCCGTTTTCGGTGTGGATCCGGCTTTTTATGAAATAAAAACAAATACGAAAACCAACGCCGGAATTTTCGGCGGGCAGTTGCCGCATGCCGGATTTGTCCGGAAAGAGAATGGGCTTGCGTTAGAAAGCAGGGTAAAATAGAATGATTTGTGCCGCCAGCGGCGGCGGAATGGAGATTCTTATGCAAAAAATACGGTATCTGACAAGCCGTTTGGATTCTTCGCAGAAAAAACGCCTCGGGGGCTTTTTTGTCCTTTGTCTTCTTGCGCCCGCTGCGGATATTTTCAGCGTTTCCCTGATTCTTCCGATTTTTCAGCAGGCTTTCGGCGGCGAGGTTTCGACTGCCCTGATTTTTCGTATCATACTGCTTTCGTTGGTTCTTCTTGCTGCCGGCGGGCTGGAATTGTTCCGAAGCCGGGTCTCGGTTTCTTTATCGGCGGACATTGCCCAGAGCTGGTCGGTGAAGATGTATGAACTGTACGGCATGGAAGAGGCCGAGAGACATAATAGAAAAACGGCGATGCAGGCGGTGAACGGCGCGCGGAATGATCCGTCCACCTGCGCTTCTATGTTGATTACCTTTATTGATCTGACCGTCGACACGCTTACGTTGGCGGCTTATTTTGCCGTTCTTGTTTACGTTTCTCTGGCGGTCGGCTTTCTCAGCTGCCTTCTGATTGCGGCTATCATACTGATTCTGTACCGGGGAAAAAAGATACATATGGCGCAGTACGGCGAAAAAAAACGAAGCCTTGAAATTCGGACAAGCGGTATGGTATCCACAACGTTTGGATCGTATAAGGAAGTGAAGATTGATTCCCGCAGAGAAAACCTGGTGCGGCGATATCGGACCGTCAGCTCAGACTGTGCAAAAGTGCAGAAGGAATATGCTTTTATGCTGGGCGTGCAGGGAATTGTCCTTCAAAATATCATGCAGGCGGGGCTGTTTCTGATTCTTGCCGCGCTTTTGGCCGCCGGCGTTGATTTTTCTTCGGTTCTTCCGGAGGCTATGCTTTATCTGACGCTCCTGCTGCGGATGATTCCCTCATCGAAAAAAATAATCACTTCCTTGACGGGAATTCAATACGGAACCCGGTATTTTGAAGCGTTCCGGGAGGATATGGAACGGTATGAAGCCTTGAAAAAAGCCGAAGCGGAGAGGCAGCATATCCGGTATAAGCCGGTTACCCTTCAGAAGGGAATCCGGATTCGCGACGTTTGTTTTCAGTATCCGAACGGAAAAGCGATTTTCGACCGTCTTTCGGCCGATATCCCGGCCGGTCATACCATTGCGGTTATCGGACCCTCCGGAGAGGGAAAGACGACCTTTCTGGATTTAATCCTGGGGCTTCTCCAGCCGCAGGAGGGGCATATCTGGTATGACGATTTTGATATTGTCGGGCAAACCGATGAGGAGGGCGCCTGCTGGTCGGATATCGGCCGGGTTGTCAGTTATATTCCGCAAACGGTGTATCTGGATAACGAAACGCTGTATCATAACGTTGTTTTTATGGCAGGGGAGGAAGAACGCAGCCGGGAACGGGCGGTTGAATGCCTGAAATGCGCGCAGATGTGGAACGATGTGCAGCAAATGCCGGAGGGGCTGGATACCTTGATCGGGCAGAACGGAACGACGGTTTCGGGGGGGCAGCGTCAGCGGATTGCGCTTGCCCGCGCTTTGTATAAGGATTTTGAAATTCTGGTTATGGATGAGGCGACCGCTGCGCTCGACGCTGAGACCGAACGGGCGGTGCTTGATTCGATTCGGCAGATCGGGAAGGACAAAACGCTGCTGATGGTCACGCATCATCTGAATCTGGCGCATGAATGCGAGTATGTGTATAAACTGGAAAACAAACAGCTGACCAGAATTCAGTAGTATTCCCAACATTTATTTTTTGAAAGGAGATTTCCGATGCAAAGGGAAACCAGGTTTGTCAAAGATGTCGTATCGGTCGTAACGCCGGTTTATAACGGAGAAAAATATCTCTCCCGTCTGTTGGACTCGATTCTCTGTCAGTCCTGGGATTCGATGGAAATCATCGTTTCCGACGATGGGTCAACAGACGGTACACTGGCCGTGGCGGAATCATACCGCGAAAAATTCCGCAGACGGGGTTTTGCTTATACGATCATTTCTTCACCGCATAAAAACGCTTCCGCCGCGATCAATCAAGGTTTGCCTTTGGTAAACGGAGAATTTCTGATCTGGCCGGACAGCGACGATTTTCTGGATCGGGATTCGGTCCGGAAACGGGTGATGTTTCTCCGGGAGAATCCTCAGTATGAGTGCGTGCGTTCTCTCAGCCGGTATCGGGATGAGGCTGGCCGGGAAGCTCCCGCGGAAGAAACGCGCGGCGATCTACAGAAACAGGAATTGTTTTTTCCGATTCTGGAATCGGAGACCTTTGTCTGCTGCGGTTGCTATATGCTGCGGTCGGAACCGTTCTTTGCCATTTATCCGCAGCGGAAAATACCGGAATATGGTGTCGGACAAAATTTTCAGATGCTGCTTCCTTTCTGTTATTTTCATCGTTGTCCGACGATTCCCGAAGAACTGTATACGGTTTTGGTTCGTCCGGAAAGCCATTCCCGCCGGCAGCTGACATTTGCACAGGAAGAAAAAAAATATTCTGATTATGAAAAACTGATCGATGAAATTATTGATATCTGCCGGATTTGCAGTGCGGAGGAATTACGGAGACTCCGTCTCTGGAAATGCAGGCGCCGGTATTGGCTTGCCGTTCAGTATCGGAAAAAGGCAAAGGCTTTTTTTGCCCTTTTTGCTATTTATCAGTGCGGCGGAGTCGGCTTTTTCGCCTTTCTGAAAAGCCTGGCCGGTATTTTTTGCGGCCCGAAATTCCGTTCTTTTTACCATAAACTGAAAAAAAAGAAAAAAAACGGAGCGAAGGCGGCATGAAGGCAAAAAAAATAATTTTCGGCCTGCTATTTTTGGGGATTCTTCTTGCTTCCGGCTGTGGAAAAACGCCGGTTTCGGATTCTTCGGTATATTTTCCGAAAAAAAATGCGGCGCTTGACCGGTCTCTTCTTTCCGGACGGACGGCGAGCCGGTTTGTCCGGCAGATTTCTGAAATTTTACCTGACGAAGAAGAAAATCCGGCAGAAGGGGAAAAACCTGCGGATTTGCCGGCTCCTGATTTTTCTTTTTATGCCAATGTAAAAGATTTTGGGGCGGCGGGCAATGCAAAAGAACATCATCCCTTGGGCGTTCGCGGCGGGGCGGGCGACCGGACCCGGTATTCCGGGTGGTATTGGGCCGGGCATTTTTCGCACCTGGTTACCGCGACATATTATGAAAAATTTCAGGGAGACCGCGCTGCATGTTTGGTCGATATCTATCAGGTTGTTGATGATTCTGTCGTTCCTTCCGGCAATCAGATATGTTTGTCGGCGGTCAATCCCGGCCCTTTTTATGAACCTGAAGCAGGGGATTGGGTGGTTTGCTATGAAGCGGCGGACGAGGAACGTTCTGTTTTTGCCTTCGACGACACTGCGGCCTTTGAACAGGCGCTTGCGGCCGGCAACGGATTTTTGTATCTGCCGGAAGGGGATTATCTGATCAGTCAGCTGACGGCGGCGAAGATACAGGAACTTGCCGGACCGGGCCGGATTTGGCTCAAAGAGTGGCGGGGCGGCGTTTTGTGGTACCGGATTCTGGGGCAGTCGGAATTGTTGGCGTATTCAAATTATGGTTGGATCGATGCGTCCCGGTTTCATGACGAAGCCTGGCGCGCCATGCATTGGATTACCGATCTGCCGGAAGCGGGCGGATGGACTTCCTCTGCCGATTTCCGGAACAATACCGATTCTCCCTGCATGGAATACCGGTTTGATTCCACGCGGGAAAACGTGAATGTCTGGTTGACGGTTGCACCGGCGGTTTCTCGGGAGGCGTTCCCGGAAACGATTACGCTCTGTATTGCCAAAGATCTGGCGGCTTTTTACACGCTGGACGGCGAAACCGAATGGCGTCGGGCAACGGCCGGCGGGATAGAAGGCGGGATGTATCACAGCTCTTGGAACGGAAAGAACCGCGGACTGCCGAAAAACAGCTGGGTTGACTGCGGGGACTGGATCGAGGTTACGGTTTCCCGGGATTTCTTTTTTGCGCCGTTGGAAGGAAGCGATTCCGATGTTTGGTATTTTCATTGCTGGAGCGCGGAAAACAAAACGCTGTCCGGACTGCCGGTGGCGTTTACCAAAAGCAGCGCGACGGTCTGGGTCAAAGACCCTTCGATGAACCGGTATGTAACCTGCGCGGTCGGAGGCGATATGCGTTCTCCTTACCGGTACCGGGAAAACACCGAATATTATATTCATGAAGCCTATTATGGGGCGAGCCTCTATTTGCTGTCGGAACCTCGGAAATTTTACGCTTATAATGTAAGCGACGAATGTTTTGACGCCTATTTCCCTGCGGAGGAAAAAGAAAAGAAAAATCGTTGAATGAAAACAGGATTTTGGTGAAAGCTTATGAAAAAACGAACGGGTCGGGTCAGACAAATTGATTTTCTTGCCGTTGATATGATCAGTCTGCAAATGGCGTTTCTTTTTTCTTATTTTTTGTTCTGCGGAGTTGGTAACCCCTATCAGGACTGGGCTTATCTGAGCCTGGCGCTGATCCTTCTCGGACTGGATATTTTCGTTGCTTTTGCCTGCGGAACACTTGAGGGAACGCTGAAACGGGGATATTATAAAGAGTTTGCCGCTGTTTTGAAGCATGTTTTTTTTGTGACCGCCGCCGAATTTGTTTATCTTTTCTGGGTGCAGGAAAATTTCACTTATCTTCGGCGCTTTATCTACGGCATGATTCCTTTGTATATCATTCTGACGTATATCGCCCGTATTTTTTGGAAAAAACAGCTGAAACAAACCGGCGCGTGGGGATTGGGCGGGTCGCTTCTGATTGTCGCGCCGCGCTGCCGGATGGAAGAATGTATCCGGAACATCTGTAAAACTGATTATAATACCTATTCTTTTGTTGGCGCCGTGGTCAGCGACGAGGCTGGTGCGGGAACGGTGATCGATAACATTCCGGTGGTTGCGGACTATGAAAATTTGTTGGATTATATCCGCCGGGAATGGGTAGATGAGGTACTGATCGTCACGCAGTTCGGCGAGGAATATCCCCGGGCGCTGATTGCCCAGCTGGAACGGATTAAAATCCCCGTTCATATTACGATTACCGAAGCCGGCAGTATTGGAGAAAACCGGCAGTGGGTTGAACGGATGGGGAACTATATGGTTCTGACTGTCGGGGTGAACCGCGCGACCCCGTTTCAGTTAAGCCTGAAACGGCTGACCGATATTGTTGGCGGTCTGATTGGATGCCTGATTACCGCAATTTTATTTTTACTTTTTGCGCTACCGATTTATATCGCTTCCCCTGGGCCGATTTTTTTCACGCAGGAGCGCGTGGGGAGAAACGGAAAACGCTTTAAACTGTATAAATTCCGGACGATGGTTCCCGGTGCGGACCGGCAGAAACGGCAGTTGGCGGCGCAAAATGAGATGGCTGATGATAAAATGTTTAAAGTGGCCGATGATCCCCGGATCATCGGTTTGAAACGGCGGCCGGACGGAACGGTGAAAAAAGGCATCGGCAGTTTTTTGCGGGAAACCAGTTTGGATGAATTTCCTCAGATGTTCAATGTTCTCCGCGGCGAAATGAGTTTGGTGGGTACCCGTCCTCCAACGGTGGACGAATGGGAAAAATATGATTTTCATCACCGGGTTCGGCTGGCGTTCCGTCCTGGACTGACCGGTTTGTGGCAGGTCAGCGGAAGAAACAAAATTACTGATTTTGAGCAGGTTGTTAAATTGGATACGAAATATATCGATGAATGGAATCTCGGACTGGACGTTAAAATTATTTTTCAGACGATCAGTGCCGTGATCCGGAAACGGGGCGCATAATAATCAATGAATACGATATCGGGGAAAAAAGAAAAAAGAAACCGGAAATGCCGCATTGTTATGCTTGGCCATAAAAGAATTCCCTCCCGGGAAGGCGGGATTGAAGTTGTCGTGCAGGAACTGGCGGTTCGCATGGCCGGCCGGGGGCTGCCGGTTACCTGTCTGAACCGCAGCGGGCATCATGTTAGTGGAAAAGAATTTGACCGAGTCGGAAAAAAGAAAGAATTCCGGGGCGTTCGTCTCCGGACGGCGCCGGCAATTGACAAAAAAGGGATCGCCGCGCTGACTGCCGGTATCAGCGGCGCGGTTCTTGCCGCTTTCGGCCGGTATGACGTGGTGCATTTTCATGCGGAAGGACCCGCTTTGATGTGCTGGCTGCCGAAATTGTTGGGGAAAAAAGTTTTTGTCACGATTCACGGGCTGGATCACCGTCGGGCAAAATGGGGGCGTTTTGCGCGTTCCTGTATTCTGGCCGGAGAAAAAAGCGCCGTGCGGTTTGCCGATGGGATTATTGTTCTTAGCCGGGACATGCAGACCTATTTCCGTACTGTTTATGGTCGGGAAACGGTGCTGATCCCAAACGGAGTCACCCGTCCGGCATCTTCTCCTGTTTCACTGATTCGCCGGTTCGGGCTGGAGAAAAACGGTTATCTTTTATTTGTCGGCCGGCTTGTTCCCGAAAAGGGGCTGATGTATCTGATCAAAGCGTTTAAGAATGTTCAGACCGATAAAAAACTGGTGATTGCCGGAGGCTGTTCGGATTCTTCGGATTTTGCCGAACAGCTTGCCGCCGAAGCCGGCGGAGACGACCGGATTCTCTTTACCGGTTTCGTCCAGGGGCAGATTCTGAACGAATTATACAGCAATGCTTATTTATACTGCCTGCCAAGCGATCTGGAGGGCATGCCGCTGACGCTTTTGGAGGCCATGAGCTTTGGAAATTGCTGTGTAGTATCGGATATTCCGGAGTGCACCGAAGTCGTGGAGGATCATGCGGCGATTTTCCGCCGGAGTGATGTTTTCGATTTGCAGGAAACCTTGCAGCGCCTTTGCGACAATCGGGAACTGACCGAACAAATGAAACGGAATGCGGCCGATTTTATCTGTGAAAAATATCGGTGGGAGCAGGTCGTTGAACAAACGCTGTCGCTTTACCGCCGTTGCTGAAAATTGTTCGCTGACAATCCAGACACCATACCGCCCGGATATTTCGGATTCAGTTCTCCGCTGGCTTTGAGTGTTCCCCACCAAGGCGTTTCATTTTCATTTCGCTGAAAACTTGTCCAGGCAGCGATCGAAACAAACATACCGGCTGTCATATTCTGAAAATTATCGGTGATGTCGAACGGATTTCCGACCATTGTTCCAATATTGCAGGCTGCCTGATCGATACGTCCCGTCATCAGTTGCGGCTGCATGAATCACTTCATACCATGAAGCATCACGATGAGGCGTTTCAGCGGCGGTTCCGGCAGTATGCATTGAACTAAAGCAAATTTGCGGAACAGGCTTGTTTTTGTTATTCAAGCCTGTTTTTTTCTTTTTCCTCTTGACAAAAGCGAAAAAGTATGATAAAATAACAATTGTTATATAACATTTGTTATTTATCGGAGGGTTAGAATGCCGCCTAAATTGAAATTTACCAGAGAAGAGATTATCCAAACGGCGTTGGCTTTGACCCGGGAAAAGGGAATCGGAGCCGTTACCGCCCGGGGGCTGGGGAAGGCTTTGGGTTCGTCTCCGCAGCCGGTTTTCGGCTTATTTCAGAATATGGAAGAGGTTCAGCGGGAGGTCTTGAAGGCTTCGGAAAGTTTGTATCAGCGCTATCTGCAGAAAGAGATTTCCGCAGGTAAAATGCCGCCGTATAAAGCGAGCGGTATGGCCTATATCCGTTTTGCCGAAGAAGAAAAAGAACTGTTTAAACTGCTTTTCATGCGGGACCGTTCGGCTGAGAGCAAGGAGGAAAACCGGGATCCTATACGGCCGCAGCTGGAAATGATACAGAAAAATACGGGTTTGAGTGAAGACGAGGCCTATCTATTTCATCTGGAGATGTGGGTGTGCGTTCACGGAATCGCTGCCATGATAGCTACCAATTATCTGGCATGGAACGCTGATTTTATCAGTAGCGTTCTGACCGATTTTTATCTGGGATTGCAGTCCCGCCGGTGTTTGGGGAGAAATGACCATGGAAGCTATTAAAACGATTGGATTAACCAAAAAATATAAAGATGTGACTGCTGTGGACAGGCTGGACTTAACGGTTCAGTCGGGCGAATTGTTTTCGCTGCTTGGGGTAAACGGCGCAGGAAAGAGTACGCTGATTCAGATGCTCTGCTGTTTGACCAAACCGTCTGCCGGCGATGCGTTCCTGAACGGAATCTCGGTATCTTCTGATCCCTCCGGGGTCAAACGGATGATCGGTATATCGCCGCAGGAAACGGCGGTTGCACCGAATCTGACGGTTCGGGAAAATTTGGAACTGATGGGAGGCGCATACGGCTTTTCCCGGACGAAAAAGAAGGAAAAAGCCGAAGCGCTGGCCGAGACTTTCGGGCTGACCGGGATTTACGGAAAAAAGGCGGGGAAACTTTCCGGCGGCTGGCAGCGCAGGCTGAGTCTTGCTTTGGCGCTGATCGGCGAACCGAAAATTCTTTTTTTGGATGAACCGACATTGGGGTTGGACGTTCTTGCCCGGTGTGAGCTGTGGGAGATGATCGGTTCTCTGAAAGGGAAGATTACCGTTGTTTTAACAACGCATTATATGGAAGAGGCCGAGGAGCTTTCCGACCGGATCGGGGTTTTGAAAGACGGTCGGCTGTTGGCTTTGGGAACGGCCGGAGAACTGAAAGCAAAGACCGGACAGGATCAGTTTGAAAAAGCGTTTATTCAGATTGTAAAGGAGGGGGAATCATGCGATTCTTAACTTTTTCCGGCCGGACGGCGAAAGAAATTCTGCGGGATCCTCTGAATCTGGGGTTTGGGCTTGGTTTTCCATTGATTTTGCTGTTTATCCTCAGCATGATTCAGGCCAATATTCCCGTCACTCTTTTTGCCATTGAACATCTCACGCCGGGGATTACGGTTTTTGGCCTTTCCTTTATGATGCTGTTTTCTGCTTTATTGGTGGCGAAAGACCGGGAAAGTTCTTTTTTGCAGCGGCTTTACACAACGCCGATGCGGTCGCGCGATTTTATTCTCGGTTATCTAACTCCGATTTTGCTGATGGCGGCGGCGCAGGGGCTGCTTTGTTATCTGGCGGCTTTTTTTCTGGGACTACCGATCACGGCGTCGGTTTTTTCCGCGGTTCTTTTTCTTTGTCTGCCGGCTTTGTTTTTTATTTCTTTCGGTCTTTGCTGCGGGTGCGTGCTGAACAGCAGACAGGCCGGCGGGCTTTGCGGCGCATTGATGACGAATGTCACAGCGTTGTTTTCCGGTGTTTGGTTCGATCTGGACCTGGTCGGCGGCTGGCTGAAAAAGATTGCGGAGTTTTTGCCTTTTCTTCATGCGGTAGAGTTGGAACGGGCGGTTCTGCTCGGCGATTTTGCCTCGGCCTTTCCGCATTTGTATTGGGTGGCCGGCTATACTGCGGTCGCTTTTGTCGTAGCGGTTTTTCTTTTTCTGCGCCAAATGCGCCGTTAAACTTTGATTGGTAAAATCCGCAGCAGGGCGGCGGAAAAGGTATTCTTAAAACGAAATTTGTATCAAAAACTGATTCGGCAAACAATCGAGGGAAAGAGGGGTTTCCATGAGTGAAATGAAGAAAAAAATGCATACCGGAGAATTGTATCTTCCCGGCGATGAGGAAATTATGAAAGAACAGACGGCGTGTTTGCAGCGTCTTCATGAATTTAACATGATGGGGCCGGTGGAAGGGGAAAAGCGCGTGGCCATGCTGAAAGAAATGTTTGCGGAAATCGGGGAAGGGTGTTATATCGAACCTCCGTTTCATGCAAATTTCGGAGGTGCGCATGTCCATTTCGGGAAAGGGGTTTACTGTAATTTCAACTTGACGTTGGTCGATGATACGCATATTTATGTCGGCGATTACACGATGTTCGGTCCGAACGTTACCGTCGCTACCGCGGGGCATCCGGTGCTGCCGGAACTCAGGGAGCAGGTTTATCAGTATAATATGCCGGTTCACATCGGAAAAAATTGCTGGATCGGCGCGGGCGCTATTCTTCTTCCCGGTGTGTCGGTAGGAGATCATACTGTCATCGGTGCGGGAAGCGTTGTTACCAAAGATATTCCGGCCAATGTTGTCGCTGTGGGCAATCCGTGCCGGGTTTTACGGGAAATCAGTGAACGCGACCGGATTTATTATTATAAGGACAGAAAGATTGATCCGCACTTATTATCATAAATTTTATTCTTAACAGGATTGCCTGTTAAGTCGAAAACCTTGTCAGATAAAATATATCGTATACAGGAAGACGTCCGGTATCTGGAATAGAGAAACCGGACGTCTTCTTTTTTAATGTGAAATCCCAAAATAAAATCTCGATATGTGATAATATCAGAAGCGCAAAAAAAGAAAATATGCGTATTTTTGTATTTTATGCATAATAATCACAAATATTTGTATGATAACTTTATATAAATTGAATATTGACGAAATACACGTTATGTGATAATATAGATACATGAAAGAAATATTTCTCTCAAATTGTGATTTTTATTTTGGCAAGGAAAGGAGGGGAGGTCATGACGGATATGATGCGGGATATTCTTTCTGTCTCGGCTGTTCTGGGAGCCTTGTCGTCGATCTTCGGTGTGATTTTTGCCGTTTATCGATGGTATCTCAAACAGGAAAAGCGGGATCGGGATATTGTCCGGATGAAAGAGGAGAACGCATTGATCTGCTACGGTCTGGAAGCGTGTCTGGACGGATTGGAGCAACTGGGGGCGAACCATTCGGTTCCGGTTGCCAAAGATAAACTAAATAAATACTTAAACCAGCAGGCGCATAAATGAACCCTTCGTGTTCAAATGAACGCGAAAGCGTTCATCGGGGAAAACGGTTTCCGGGCATGAGATCGAATATCTATTTTCAGATAACGGCCGTTTTTCTGCACTGAAAAACATTGCGTTTATTCATTATATTCCTGCGCATAAAAAAAGGAACGCAGGCGCGTTCCTTTGGGAAAGATATCTGTCTTTGCTATTTATCGGAGTGGTTCAAAGTTCCCGTTTTCATAAAGATATTCGGGGGAGATATCGATTTCTCCCTCATTCCAAACAGGAATTCCGTAATCTATATAGACCGATTCAAACAGACTGCGGTCTTTCAGGGGAGAAAATGCGGGTGTATTTAACAATTTTTTAAAATCAAAAGTTTTGGCTTCGCCGGTGGAGAAACGTACCCATAGCCGGTAATCGGCAAGCGGGCGTACTCCGCAGATTTTAAGCGGTTGTTTTTCTTCGCCGGCATAAGCAATTCCGTTTTTAATATACATAATGCATTCTCCTTATCTCAGCGGCTCAATTTTACCGAAGGGGATGTTTCTGACGGCATTATTCCATGCCGCATACAGTTCATCTTCATGAATGGCTGCCCATGCCTGAACAAGTTTCAGTTGTTTAACCGGTAAACTTCCGGCTAGCAGTTCTCCGTCTACGCCAACGGAGGCTTCATATTCAGCGTAGTATACATGAAAATGCGGTTTATGATGTTGATCGTTGTCGCTGTAGATCATTTTAATGACGATGTTGAAAAATCTGCACAGTTCCGGCACATGAACCATCTCCTTTTTGTCTATTTGTAGTATAGCAAATTTGCGGAGTAAAGTCAATATCTGATTGTCAATTTCTTAAATATTTTATCTGTATGAACCAACATTTATTCAAAATCAAAGGAGGAAACAATATGTCAAAAATGAGAAGCACGGAGTTTGTGTCGCGTGCGAAAAATATAGCGGA
>CAOJUB010000021.1 GCA_948443805.1 uncultured Clostridia bacterium
CCTACCCCACAACCCCGCACCAAACACCATACCCCTTTTAAAACGACAGACATCAGACAAACGCCCCCCCCCCGGAAGAAACGCCGCCTGCGGAAATCTCCTTTACCTGGCCGTGCGACAGCATGAACATCGGGCAGGAATATTCCGGCCTGACTCCGGTCTTTTCCGAAACGCTGCAGGACTGGCGCGCCCACCCGGCCGTTGATATTGTTACCGAAAAACCCGAAAACGTCTATGCTGCCGCCGACGGAACTGTTGAAGACGTCTACACCGACGGACTGATGGGAAACACCGTTCTCATCCGCCACAGTGAAACGCTTTACACCGTCTATCAGTCACTGGATGAAAATCCAAAGGTTCTCAAAAATATGGAAGTAAAAAAAGGCGATCTGATCGGAAAAACCGGGCAATCCGCCGCCGCAGAGGAAACCGTCGGCTGTCATCTGCATTTTACGGTGATTGAAAACGGCACGCACTGCGACCCGGCAGTCCGTATGGAAAACCAAACGCCGACACAAACGCCGACTCCGGCAGAATAAAAAAAAGAGGGAAGCCCGACCGGACTCCCCTCTTTTCTATTCGCTTCAAACAACAGCGCATTGCCTTTTTCCAACCAAAAAGAAGACAGCAGAAGCGCATTGATTACGAAGCCATCCATCCCGTTCAGGAAGCTTTCTGCCCGACCGGGTACGGAAGGTTAGTCCATTTGGCCAGATAACGCGCCAGAACGACCGCTTCGGCCGAGGTCACGTCGCCGTCTTTGTTAAAATCGGCCGCCGCCTGATTAAAACCGCCGTTCATCGTCCATTTCGCCAGATACCGCGAAACCAGCACCTTGTCCTTCGATTCCACCTTGCCGTTTCCGTCCGCGTCCCCCCAGACAAAAGCCTCCGCAGAACCATAGACAACCCGGCTCGTCAAATACGCCCGGAGAGAATCATTCTGAATGCCGCTGGCTTCCCATTCCGCCGACCAGTCATTCTCCGTGCCAGGATAAAGAACCCTTAAAACGGCATTGCCTTCAACATCTGCCGAAGCAGAAACAGAAACCGAAAGCGAAAGAGTCCCCGCACTGCTCTGCAGGTTCAAACGGGTCAGCGATTCACAGCCGGAAAAAGCATTCTCGGCAATTTTCGTCACGCTGTCCGGGATGGTAATGCTGCTCAGCGATGAACAGCCATAAAAAGCGTGCCAACCGATTTCCGTCACGCCGTCAGGAATCGTAATGCTGGTCAGCGAAGTACAGCCACTAAAAGTCTCCGCGTCAATTTCTGTCACGCCATCGGGAACTACATAACTTTTTTCAGAACGCCCTTTCGGATAATGACAAAGGGTTTTCTGATCCTTCGAAAACAGAACGCCGTCAACAGAGCAATAGGACGGATTATTTTCCGCCACACGAATTTCCGTTAACGAAGAGCAGTCAGAAAAAGCGACGGAGCTGATTCTCGTCACGCCGGCAGGAATTGTAATGCTGCTCAGTGAAGAACAGCCTGAAAAAGCGAAGTCGCCGATTGTTGCTACACTGTCAGAAATCGCAATGCTGGTCAGCGAAGTACAGCCGGAAAAAGCAACGGAGTCGATTTCCGTCACAGTGTCCGGAATCGCATAACTTTTTTCGGAACATCCCGCCGGATAACGGCAAATCGTTGTCTGATCTTTCGAAAAAAGAACGCCATTGACAGAACAATAATTTTGATTGGTTTCCGCAACCTGAATTCCCGTTAAAGAAAAGCAGCCCTCAAAAGCGCCACCGTCGATGTATGTCACACCGTCCGGAATCGTAATATGAATCAGTGAAGAACAGCCAGCAAAAGCGCCATCGCTGATTGCCTCCACCTTTACGCCGTTAATGGTCTCAGGGATCACAACTTCCATTCCCGAACCGCTATATCTGTAGATTGTTCCGCCGGAAAAGTGATATTCCACTGTGGGGTCAGAACTATCACCGTCAGCCGCCGCCGTCGGCAGCGAAACCGCCGGCAGAAGCCCAACCAACAGCGCTGCAACCAGCAGCACGGCAAAAAAGGAGCGTCCGAAACATTTTCAATTTTTCAACATTTTTTTCATCCTTTCCATACATATCTAATGTATACATTATATACTGTATAAGTCTATTTGTCAAGAGGTTTTTGCACTATAATTTATACATTAGATATTGTCGAGATGACTGCGTGACAATTTTCCCGTTCACGCGGCAAAAAGCATGCCGCTTTGCGCGGCGGAAACGGAGTTGATTATGAAGCTGCGAATCCAGGAAATTCTGAATAAAAAAGGGAAAAGCAAATACTGGCTTTACATGCAGCTCGGGCTGAGTTATCAGAATTTTAACCGGATGGTCAACAACCAGACCAAAAGCATCCGCTTTGAAAACCTGAAAGCCCTCTGTGACATTTTAGAATGCACTCCCAACGACCTCTTTGAAGAATATCACAAAGAAAAATAACCGATCCATTGATAAAAAAACGCCCCGTTCTCGTAAAGAACGGGGCGTTTTTAATATTTTCAAGTTTTATTCAGGCAGGCGTATATCTCTTTCCCACCGGATACGGCAAGCCGGTCCATTTGGCCAGATGGCGCGCCAAAACAACCGCTTCGGCCGAGGTAACGTTGCCGTCTTTGTTAAAATCGGCCGCCGCTTTATGAAAACTGCCTGCCATTGTCCATTTCGCCAGATACCGGGAAACCAAAACCTTGTCTTTGGTATTAACCCGATAGTCTCCGTCCACGTCGCCCCAAAAACAAAGCCTGCGGATTTCGCCAGTCGTTGAAAACGACCATTCCGAACCGCTGCACGGTATGTCATTTAAATCCTTATCAACACAAGATGACACCGTTGAACGGACAGAAGTCACCGTATCGGCCTTCGGGCGAAAAACGGCCAGAAAAACCGGAAGCGTTCCCGACAGATTAACCGGAGATGTTGAAAACTCCGCAGCATATTCAAAAGAACCTGTCTCCATCGCCGACTCGATGCTAAAAGGCCCAATAAAGGTCGGAAAAAAATCAAGTCCAATCACGCTTTCCAGTTCCAGCACATTCGGGTCAAAAAAGAGCTCGCCGCTAATGGCGACGGTTCCGGTCGACTGAATGCTGACAAGAACGGAGATCGTTTTGTCTTCATGATAAAAAATTTCAAAGCAAGGCGTATTTTTCAAATACGGATCGCCGTTCAAGAACCAGGAAGCCGCAAGAAAAGAATCATTCTCCCGGCCAAAATCAATTTGTTCCAGTAAAGAAAGTTCCTCTCCCACAAAAAAGACGTCCGAAAGCCGGCCGCACTCTTTAAAAGAAAAATCGCTTACTCCCCGAAGAGAAGTCGGAAGCGTTATTTTCTCCAAAGAGTCACAGTTCCCAAAAGCCCAGCCCCGGATCGAAGTTACCCCTTCCGGAACAACAATACTGGTAACCGCCGAGCAGTTCATAAAAGCTTCCCGACCGATAACCTGAACCGGAACACCGCCGATGGTTTCCGGAATCACAACCTCGGTTTCCGTGCCGATATATTTCAAGATGGAACCCGAAGATTCGTCAAAAATAAAATCAGATTCAGAAGCCGCCGTCACCGCAGGGAACAAGGCAATGGCCAAAGCCATGGCAAGAAATACCGGCAGCAAACGCTTTTGAAAACTCCGATAATTTTTCTTCATGCTGAAAATCTCCTTCCTAATTGGGGAAACAAACCGTTCCGATCAAAAAATATGCAAACAAAACTGTTGTTCTGTTTTTTTCACTATAACATAAATGTTGAAAAAAGTCAAGCGCCGCCCCCTGCTCCGGGCTTCAGCTTGACAATTTCCTATTATTATGGTATACTAAAAAGAATAAATCAAGGATTTTCCGGAACCTGTGCAGCCGGAAAAACAAGGGAAAGAAGAGGCGCGCCATGCTGAAGAAGAACGATGTTGTAGAACTGACGGTAACCGATATGTCCTTTGAGGGAATGGGCGTTGCCCGCTACAGCGATGAAGACGTAAAAGGATTTGTCGTGTTCATTCACAATGCCGTTGTCGGTGACCTAATTGACTGCCGGATTGTAAAAGTACTGTCGAAAATGGCCTACGGTATCATCGAAAATATCCTATCGCCGGCCGAAGACCGGATTGCGCCGACCTGCGGCTATTTCCCGAAATGCGGCGGCTGCACCCATATGAACGCCCGCTATGAAACCGAACTGCGTTACAAAAAGAACTGCGTTGCGGCAGCTTTTAAGAATAATTACCCCGATGCGGAAGTTATTCCGGAAAACCCGGTTCCCTCCCCGGCTCTCCAGCAGTACCGGAACAAAATCATCTGCCCGCTTTCCCAGGATTTGAAATTCGGGTTTTTCGCACGGCACAGTCATCGGATCGTTCCGGTGGAAAACTGTTGTTTGCAGGACGAAGATTTTGAACCGATCATCCGGAAAACCGAAGAATTTATCCGGACATATTCGCTGACAGCCTACGACGAAAAAACCGGAAGAGGACTGATTCGGAACCTGTATCTAAGAAAAGCGCACGCCACCGGAGAAATCATGGTCTGTCTGGTCATCAACGGAAAAAACATCCCCCACAAAGAACAGTTCACCACCATGATTTCAGCCTGCAAAGGCGTTACCAGCATTTATCTCAATATCAACCGTGAAATGACAAATGTTGTGCTCGGAAAAACCTGCGTTCCTCTGTGGGGAAAAGAAAGCATTACCGACCTATTGTGCGGCCTGAAATTCCGGATTGCCCCCCTCTCCTTTTATCAGATCAATTCTCCGCAGACGGAAAATATCTACCGTTTTGTAGCCGAAAACGCAGGCTTGACCAAGGATGACACCGTGATTGATTTATATTGCGGCATCGGAACGATCGGACTTTGTATCGCCGACCGGGTAAAAAATGTGCTGGGAATCGAAGTCATTGAACAGGCAGTAAACAACGCCTACGAAAACGCGGAACTCAATAAAATCAAAAACGCGGAATTTTATCCTGCCAAGGCGGAAAAGCTAACCGAAGTGATCCGCTCCCTGCCAAAATTCAGAACCCCCGACGCTATTATTGTCGATCCGCCCCGGAAAGGCCTCGGCGAGAAGACCATTGCGGCAATCCTCGATCTTGCCCCGAAAAAACTGATTTACATATCCTGCAACCCGGCCACACAGGCAAGAGATATCGCGATGCTGAACAAAGAAAAGCCGACTTACAAAATCGACCGGATCACCCCCTTTGACATGTTCCCCCGGACGGGGCATGTCGAGACGGTATGCTTCCTGTCTCAATACTGAAACATTTGAAAATGACATAACCATATTCACTGAACATAAGAGGATGATGATTCAAATGAAATTTGCAAACAAGGAACCAATCAACAGAGGTTGGTCATGTGACCGAAAATACTGTGCGGTAACCGCTGATGGTAAAAAATATTTGTTGCGGATCACGCCCAAAGAGAAAAGCGCAAACCGGGCGGATATGTTCCGTATGCAACAGGAGATTGCCGCCCTTCATGTTCCCATGTGTAAGCCCGTTGAATTTGGTGTTTGCGAAGAAGGAGTATATATTGTCCAAACGTGGATTGACGGAGAGGATGCGGAGAAGATGATCCCCTTTTTACCGGATACCGAACAATATGTATATGGTTTGGAAGCCGGACGCATTTTGCGTAAGATCCATTCAATCCCCGCTCCAAAGACACAGGAGGATTGGGAAAGCCGTTTCAATCGAAAAATGGATGATAAAATCAAGAAGTACAGTGAATGTCCAATCCATTATGAAAATGGACAGGCGTTTATCGACTATATAAACCAAAACCGCCATTTGCTGAAAGGCCGGCCTCAGGTTTTCCAACACGGCGACTATCATATCGGTAATATGATGATAGACCGGAACAGGCAATTGCAAATCATTGATTTTGACCGCTATGATTTCGGCGACCCGTGGGAGGAATTTAACCGTATTGTATGGTGTGCCCAGAAATCCCCTCTCTTTGCCTCCGGTATGGTAAACGGATATTTTGACGATAACGTGCCTATGGAATTTTGGAGATTGCTTGCTCTTTACATTTCAAGCAATACTCTCTCCTCCATATATTGGGCAATTCCGTTTGGACAGGACGAAATAAACACCATGCTGAACCAGGCAAAAGAGGTGCTGTCCTGGTATGACAATATGCATAACCCCGTGCCGGCATGGTATTCCAAAGGTTACTATTTGCAATATATTGACGGCGTTCCGCTCAAGCTGAAAAGCGCGTTTGATTTCAGTTTTATGAAAAAGTACGGAACGGTGTTCCGGGTTTACGACGACCAGGATTCCGGAAATATTTGCTTTGGAACAGAAAAAGACGGGCAGCGTTATTTCGTTAAGTTCGCCGGTGCTCCTACCGAACAGTACAACGGAGATCCTACGGATGCCATCTCCCGATTGAAAGCAACGCTTTCCATTTACAGCGAACTAAAACATGAAAACTTGATTGATTGTATCGAAGCCGAGGATATCGGCGGAGGTTTTGCGATGGTGTTCAAGTGGGCTGACGGAGATTGCATGGGAAGAATGTACCCAGCAGCCCATCGCCGCTTTATGCAGCTTTCCGTTGAGAACAGACTCGCCGTATTCAGCGACATATTGAACTTCTTTGAATATCTTGTTTCCCAAAGCTATGTCGCCATTGATTTTTATGACGGAAGTATTCTGTATGACTTTGAGAACAGAAAAACAACGGTCTGCGATATAGACTTTTTCCGCAAACAGCCGTGTATCAACGATATGGGACATATGTGGGGCAGTTCCCTCTTTCAATCCCCGGAGGAATATCAGCTTGGCGCGGCGATTGATGAAGTGACGAATGTCTATACCCTTGGAGCCACGGCCTTTGCTCTATTTGGCGGATTTAACCGCACACGGGACAAGTGGCAGCTCAGCGGCAGGCTCTTTAACGTAGCGGCAAAAGCCATAAAGGATGACCGGTCTCAGCGGCAGCAATCGATAAGTCAGTTAAGAGAAGAATGGGAAGCCGCCCTACGCTCAGATGCCTGATAAGACTTACTAAGCGCTGAATTTTATTATTTTAATTCAAATATGAAGTTCGTTTGCTTCAGCCTGTCCGCAAAAAGATACAATCATAATAAAAACAAGGAGGAAGTTTCCATGAACCGGAAAAAAATCATGCCCGGAACCGGCGGCGACCGCTATATTCCATACGAAGAAAGAACCGGAGATTCATCTATTGTCTATTTCACCCGAGACTTGTCCCCCGAAGGATTAGAAAAAATATATCGGCGAATTAACAAAAATCTTACCGGAAAAATCGGTATCAAACTCCATACCGGAGAAAAAAAAGGTCCGAATATTATTCCGAGAAAATGGGTCAGCCAACTGGTTCAAAAAGAAATGCCGGGAGCTTCGATCATCGAAACAAACACCTATTACGAAGGCGACCGTTACACCACCGAACAGCACCGGGAAACATTGCAGGTAAACGGCTGGACATTCTGCCCGGTGGATATTCTGGATGAGCAAGGAACCGCGATGCTTCCGGTCGGCGGCGGAAAATGGTTCCGGGAAATGTCCGTGGGGAAAAACCTGCTGAACTATGATTCCATGCTAGCTCTGACCCATTTTAAAGGACATACGATGGGCGGATTCGGCGGTTCCAATAAAAATATCGGGATCGGATGCGCCGACGGCCGCGTAGGAAAAGCCATGATTCACACAACCCCCGGTTCTGACGACATGTGGGATATCAATACCGAAGAATTTATGGAAAGAATGACCGAATCGGCAAAAGCGGCCATTGATTTTTTCGGCAAGAACATCGCCTATATCAACGTCCTGCGCAATATGTCCGTTTCCTGCGACTGCGAAGGGTGCGCGGCAATGCCGGTCGTTACGCCGAATATCGGAATCGTCGCCTCGTTCGATATTCTCGCCGCCGATCAGGCGGCTGTTGATCTGGTCTATGCGCTGGAAGCAAGCGACCGGAAAGAATTGGTCGAACGGATCGAAACCCGGCACGGACTGCGGCAGCTGAGCTACATGAAAGAGCTGAAAATGGGAAACGACCGCTACACCCTGATCGATATTGACAATCACGACGCGACAATCTGCGCCAAGGAAGCGGTAAAAGACGTTGTGCCTTTCGAATCATAACCTTTTTGAAAAATAAATAAAATCCCCGGGACGTTAAGGAAAAAAGAGGAAATTTTGTATGAATTGTCCAAACCATATTTAAAATTATCTTGACACCATAAACACGCCCTGGGGCAAATTATTTTACCTGTTAATTTGACATCCTTTAGAATCGGTCACCGGAAAGATTGTACTGGATTTCGGAAGCGGTTTCGGACAGGCGGCACGAAACCGCTTTTGACACTAATGAAATCAACAAATCGGAATTGGAGAATAAGAAGTGAAAAATGAAAGTGCATTGATATTTATTGATGGAACAATTTGTGATGATAGACATCGGATTAATTTGTATGGAACCGCCGAATTTTACGCTGAAGAAAATGTTATGAATGATAAACCGGTTGCAGACAGCGATAGGTTTGTTCGTGAATTAGCAGAAAAATATAGAATTATTTACATTGGCGCAAGACCAGAAAGTATGCTGTCTATAACTCATAAGTGGCTTGATATAAACGGATTTCCTGAAGGAAAGGTATTATTGGCTAACGAACAGAGTGATCGAATAAAAATTGCAGAATCTGTTTTGTCTGATGAAAATATTGTTCTTGGCATTGGCGACAGATGGGATGATAATCAACTACATTTAATCCTGGGCTGCAAAAGTTTCATTGTGAAAGAATATCAGGGAGATTTTGAATTTATCAAAAGATATATTGACTGAATGTGCAACCGTGTGGAAGAAATTCCGGAATTTCGCAGCATAGCCTTTTTTCATCACCTGCTTTGTAAAAAATCATAAGAAAGGAACGTCAATATGGAAATCCAATATCCGGATTATCAAAATTGTATTGCCAATCTAAGCTGTTCCATTCTGCGCTATTTCGGGATAGAACCGCCGAACAAAACGCTGCCGACAGCCGATGCTCTTCTGCAAAAACAATACCGGAATGTTGTTGTTCTTCTGCTGGACGGAATGGGCGTTGCCAATATGAAGCAGCATTTGGAAAAAGACGGATTTTTCCAAAAACACCTGGTTTGCCATTACTCTTCCACATTTCCGCCGACAACGGTAGCGGCAACGACCGCCATGGACAGCGGGCTTTTTCCGAACCAATCGGCATGGCTCGGCTGGACGGGATATTTTGAACCGATTGATAAAAACGTGGTCTATTTTCTGAATACCGATGCCGACACCGGAGAACCGATTGAAAACGTCAACGCAGCGTGGACTTATTGTCCCTATTCCAATATTCATGAAAAAATCAGACGTTCCGGTGCGGAAAGTTATTTTATTGCGCCGTTCCGGGAACCCTATCCGAAAAGCTATCACGAATTATGCGACACCCTTCGATCGCTTTGTCAGAGTGATTCAAAAAAATATATTTACGCCTATTGGGACAATCCGGATCATCTGATGCATAAAATCGGCGCCGGCAGCCCAGAAATCCGCAATTTGATGCAAGAATTCGAAACGCAAACCGAAAAACTTGCCGCCAGTCTGTCCGACACCTTATTGATCGTTACAGCCGATCACGGTCATGTTACCATAAAAGACCATGTGCTTACCGACTATCCCGATCTTAACGGTTGTCTTGTCAGGACGCCTTCGATAGAATCCCGCGCGCTGAACCTTTTTGTAAAAAAAGGCAGGGAAATGAAATTGAAAAAGGCGTTTGAACGGCATTTCCCCGGAAAATTTATTCTTTTTTCAAAACAGGAAGTTCTGCAAAAAAATCTTTTCGGTACCGGAACGAATCATTCCCGGCTGGAAAGCATGCTCGGCGATATCCTTGCCGTTGCCGTCAGCGACGCGGCGATCCATGCGAAAGATTTACAGATGAAGGGCGAACATGCCGGACTTACCGACGCAGAGATGACGATCCCCCTGATCGCCGTTGAAAAACCGGCCGTAAAGACAGAAAACACAGGCTGCCGTTTCTGACCTTTGCGGTAAAAGATATAACAGAAAAGTCAGATTCGGACCAATTGACATTTTTCCTGAACCGTGCTATAATTTATAAGTTGTGCAAATGACAAAACGAAGGAAGAATGAAGGGATATTTATCAAACAGTTTATCAGCGATTTAAAAAAAGAATTTCACGGGTATAACCCGAAAAAATTTACCAACGACCTGATGGCGGGGTTGACCGTCGCAGCCGTTGCCCTGCCTCTTGCCTTAGCTTTTGGCGTCAGTTCCGGCGCGGACGCGGCTTCCGGATTGATTACCGCAATCATCGCAGGAATTGTGATTGGCCTGCTTTCCGGCGCTTCTTATCAGATTTCCGGCCCGACCGGCGCCATGGCGGCGATTTTGGTTTCACTTGCCGCAAAATATCAATTGCAGGGCATGCTTCTGGCAGGATTTCTTTCCGGTGTGATTCTGCTGATCATGGCGGTATGCAAAGTCGGGAAGCTGGTGTCGTACATCCCGGCTCCGGTCATTACCGGTTTTACTTCCGGCATTGCCGTTATTATCGCATTGGGACAGATCGACAACTTTTTCGGAACTGCTTCGGCCGGAGAAAACGCGATCGCCAAACTGATTTCCTATAAAGATATGGGATTTTCCCCCAACTGGTACGCGGTCGGGTTTTGTCTGCTTTCCATTATGATTATTATTTTATATCCCAAAAAATGGCAGGGGGTTATCCCCTCCTCCCTGGCGGCGATTATCGTTACGGTAATCCTGAATTTTATTCTTAACCCGGACGCCGCTCTGTCCGGCGTGGCCGAAGTCGGCGCAATTCCCAAAAAGCTGATTACCGACCAGAGCCTGCTGCTCAACCTTTCTGACCTTGACTTATCCAACCTCACGCAATTGATTATGCCAGCGGTTTCCATTGCGCTGCTGGGGATGATTGAAAGCCTGCTCTGCGGGGCGGCGGCAGGAAAAATGAAGGGCGAAAAACTGAATTCCACAAGGGAACTGATTGCGCAGGGCGTCGGCAATATGATTATTCCGCTGATGGGCGGTGTTCCGGCAACGGCGGCAATCGCCCGGACCTCCGTTGTGATTAAAAGCGGCGGACAAACCCGGATTGCCAGCGTCATTCATTCGATCACTCTGATTTTATCGATGTTTCTGCTTGGCGGCGTAATGTCGAGGATTCCCCTTTCAGCCCTGGCCGGCGTTTTGATTGTTACAGCGGTTCGGATGAATAATTTCGGAGAAATCAAACACTATTTTTCAAAAAAACTGCGGCATTCGCAGATCCAATTTTTGCTGACCATGGCCGCGACGGTTATCTTTGACCTGACAATAGCGATCGCCGTCGGCATTGTAGCCGCCGTTGTCATCTTCTTTCTGAAAAGCTGCCGGCTGCACGTCCGGATTTCCGACCCGGACGCAGAAGAAGAAAAAGACATAAAAATCATTACCCCCACAGGGTCGCTTTTCTTCGGAACCCAGAATCGCCTGACCCGGGCGCTGGAAAATATCGGAGAAAGCCGTGCGGTGATATTCCGGATGCAGGGCGTTCCGAATATCGACGACAGCGCGATCGAAGAATTAAAAACGATAGTTGAAACCTACAAATCGCAGCAAACGGCAGTGCTCTTCTGCGGCCTTCATCCGGAGGTTCAGAAAACCATGCAAAAAGCAGGCTTTACCGAAATTGTCGGAGAAGAACAGTTTTTTGACAATACCGAAGCGGCGCTCGCCTCCCTGCCGAAAAAACAGCTGGCAGAACCTGCTGCGCTCTAACAACTTTGGAATTTTCCGTTTTTCTTAAAACGTCCGAAAAAGAAAGGATACCATGAAAACCTGCGATCTGCACACCCATTCCAGTTTTTCCGATGGAACCTGCTCGCCGGAAGAACTGGTTATACAGGCAAAAAGAAAAGGAATCGGCGCCATTGCCCTGACCGACCACCACACCGTTAAAGGAATTCCTTCTTTTTTAAAGGCCGCCCAAAGCGCCGGGGTTGAAGCCGTTCCGGGCATTGAAATTTCCGCAGAGTACCAATGCTATGAAGTTCATATTCTCGGTCTTTTCCTTCCGATAAAAAATCTTTCGGTGATTGAAAACTGGATGGAGGACCGCCGGAAGAAAAAACAGGCGCAAAATAAAATTCTTGCGGAAAATCTGAACAAAGCAGGTTATCCGATCTCCTTTGAAGAAATCCGGCGGCGGTTTCCGGAAAGTGAGATTAACCGGGCGCACTTCGGCGCGATTCTTACCGAAAAAGGATACACCGCTTCCACCAAAGAAGCCCTGCAAACGATCCTGCATGAAAAAAACGAATTTTATACCCCGCCGAAAAAACCGGGCTTTCAAACTGTTCTCCAGGCGATCGTCAGATTCGGCGGACTTGCGGTTTTAGCGCATCCGCTGCTGAATCTTTCCGAAAATCTTCTTGCCGATTATCTGCATGAAGCAAAAAATTTCGGCGCGGCGGCCGCAGAGACCTATTACAGCCTTTACAGCAAAGAAAAAGAAAACATCATAAGAAAACTGGTGAATGAAGCCGGATTACTGGAAAGCGGCGGCAGCGATTTTCACGGTGAAATCAAACCGGAAATTTCCCTCGGAACAGGTAAAGGAACCCTGCAAATCCCCTATCCGGTCTATGAAACTCTTAAAAATACAGCAAAAAATCAAAAAAACGGTATGGAACAGAACCATTTCGGTCTATACTGATAATATTACGATAAGGAGAAAACAGTATGAATCAGGAAATGATACGAAAATACGCCGAAGCAACCGTCCGGATCGGCGCCAATGTGCAGCCCGGCCAGCCGGTCGTTGTTTATGCGGACGTTGAAAGCGTTGAATTTGTCCGGCTGGTCGCGGAAGAAGCTTACAAAGCCGGCGCAGAGTCTGTCCGGGTAGAATGGTCGGATCAGGCGCTGACAAGAAGCGAATATACCTATCGGACTTTAGAAAGCCTTTCGAAAGTTCCCACCTGGAAAGAAGCCCAGCTCAAAGAAATGACGGAAACAATCCCCTGCCGAATCAATATTCTGTCGGCAGACCCAGACGGGCTGAACGGAATCGACCGGCAAAAAATGCAGGCCGTACAGCAAAAACGCTACCAGATAACCAAACCCTACAGCGATGCGCTGGAGAATAAAGAACAGTGGACCATCGTTGCCGTTCCTTCCAAAAAATGGGCAAAAAAAGTCTTTCCCGGTATTCCGGAAGACGAAGCCGTAGAAAAACTTTGGGCGGCAATTTGCAAAACCGTTCGGATCACTGAAGAAAACGACCCGATTGAAGCTTGGAACGAGCATAATGAAAATTTCAGAAAAAAATGTGAACTGCTCAACCAATACCGTTTTGAAAAATTGGTCTATCACAGCCAGAACGGCACGGATTTCACCGCATGGCTGATTCCGCAGGCATTATGGATGGGCGGCGGGGAAACCGCGCTTTCCGGTATTTATTTTAACCCCAATATGCCGACGGAAGAGGTGTTCACCTCGCCGATGAAAGGGAAAGCCGAAGGAACGCTTGTCGCCACAAAGCCCCTTTCCTATCAGGGCACGCTGATTGAAGATTTCCGCATTACCTTTAAAGATGGAAAAGCTGTTGAATGGCAGGCAAAAACGGGCGCTGATGCGCTGGAAAAGATGATTACCTCCGACGAAGGCGCTGCCATGCTGGGCGAACTTGCACTGGTTCCCTGCGGTTCGCCGATCGACCAGCTAAACATCCTTTTCTATAACACGCTTTTCGACGAAAACGCTTCCTGCCATGTCGCTCTCGGAAGAGGCTTTTCCAATACCATTGAAGGATTTGAATCCATGACAAAAGAAGAAACCGATGCTTTGGGGATCAACGATTCGATGATTCACGTTGATTTTATGATCGGCGCACCCGATCTGTCAATTAAAGGCTATACCAAAGACGGAAAAGAAATTGAAATCTTCAAAGACGGAAAATGGGCCATTTGAATCTCTGTAAAAGAAAGGAACCGTGACTGCAATGATCCCGGTCAGAGAAAGTATCTATCCCCGCTTTCCCGGAGGAAAAACAAAGGTTTTCACACTCAGTTTCGACGACGGAGTCGAACAGGATATCCGCCTGGTTTCTATAATGAAAGCCCGCGGTATCACCGGAACTTTCAATTTGAATTCCGGTCTTTTCCGGGAAGAAAACGCCCCCTATTCTCATCCCCTGATCCGTAGACTGCCGCAAACAGAATTGGTTGATCTGTTCGCCGGCAGCGATATGGAAATCGCCGTACACGGAATGAAACATCCAAACTGGACGGAACTTCCCCCGGAAACCGCGCTTCTGGATATAATTGAGGACCGAAAAAATCTGGAACGAATTTTTCAAAAACCGATACGAGGCTGCGCCTATCCCTACGGCGCCTATAACGAAACGGTTGTCCGGCAATTGCAGGCGGCAGGAATCCGGTATGCAAGAACGGTCAGGGATACCGAAAACTTTTCGTTCCCGGAAAACTGGTTGACATGGCACCCGACCTGCCATTTTGCCCATAAAAAAATAGAAGAATTTACCGAAAAATTTCTGAATGAAAAATTTGACAAAAATCCCGCCATATTTTATATCTGGGGACACAGCTATGAGCTGGAAGCGCTCAACAACTGGAACGTAATGGAAACGCTGCTGAATCGGATCGGCAGAAGAACCGATATCTGGTATGCGACAAATATAGCCGTCTACGACTATATGAAAGCCTTTCACCGTCTGAATTTTTCAGCAGAAACAACCTTTGTCAAAAATCCTTCGGCCATTTCTGTCTGGATTGAAAAAAAAGGAGAAATCCTGGAAATCCCCGCAGGAGAAACCAAAGAACTTCCGGAATGATTGCTTTAACATAAAAAACAGGATCGAATTTCGATCCTGTTTTTTTAATACTAAAAGGAATAAACTATTCTTTTTGATCGTTTTCATCAAAAACATCGCCGCATTCCGGACAGAACTTCGGCGGATTGGTCGGATCTTCCGGCTCCCATCCGCATTTGTCACAACGGTAAAGAAGCGCATGTTTGGGTTTTGGCTTTCCGCACTCCGGGCAGAATTTTCCCTTATTGACCGCGCCGCAGGAACAAACCCAGCCATCTGAAGGTTTTTGTTTTCCGCACTCCGAACAGAATTTCGCGAAATTTTTCTGTCCGCAGGAACACAGCCATTCTTCTTTATCTGCAGCCGGATTCGGTTCGGATTTCTTCTCATTCGCCATTTCAAAAAGATTCTGCGCATTCATTCCGCCAACCTGCCCCGCCATATTCATCCCGGCAAAGGCCATCACAGAACCAGCGTTTTCATTATTCGCCGCACCGACCATCGCTTCACCCTGAGCCGAAACCAAATGTGCCGCCGCCATCGAAGGATCGCGCATAACCGCCGTTTTCTGAAGATTTTTGATCATCTCCTCGTCTTCCTTCGGCGCGGTGATCGAATTAATACCAACCGACACAATTTTCAATCCGCGCATCTGCTGCCATTTTTCAGTCAATTCCTGGTCAAGAATTGCGCAAAGATCGTTGGTATGCCCCGGAATAGCGCTGTAACGAACGCCCATTTCAGAAATCTTCGCAAACGCCGGCTGAAGGGCGCTTAAAAGTTCGGCTTTCAACTGGCTGTCAATTTCCGTGCGGGCATAACAGTCGGAAATATTTCCGCAGACGTTGGTATAGAACAGCACAGGATCGGCGATCTTATACGAATACTCTCCGTTGCAGCGAAGTGCAATATCAACGTCAAGGCCAATATTTTTATCCACGACCCGAAACGGAATCGGATTCTGCGTCCCGTATTTATTGGCGAGAATTTCTTTGGTATTCAGATAATAAATCCGCTGATCTTTTGCGGAATCACCGCCAAAGCCAAAACGTTTGCCTAAGGTTTCAAACGATCTTTTTACATTTTCGCCAAGGCTGCCGTAAAAAACACTCGGTTCAGTTGAAATATCATATACAAATTCACCGGGAACAGCGCAAACCTCAACCACTTTTCCCTGCTCGACAATCAACATGCACTGACCGTCGCTAACGGCAATAATCGACCCATTGGAAATAATATTTTCTTCCGATTTGGTATTGGAACTGCGCTTTGCCGTCCGCTTTCTGCCTTTTACTGCAAGAATATCCGCCGACAGAGACTCACAGTAAAAATAATCGCGCCACTGATCGGCAAGAACGCTGCTGAGCGCGCCTGAACCCGCTTTTAATAAACCCATAGTAAACTCTCCGTTCCGCTGCTTGGAAAGAACTCCGAAACAGCTTGTTTTATTTTCGTCTTAAAATCATTGCCTAGCAATTCCTAGAAATGTCCACCGCCGCCCCCATGGCTGCTTCCGCTGCTTGAAGTATGCGTGCTGCTCCCTCCGCCGGAAGAAGTGTCGGTGTCTCTCGGTATTTCAGTCTTTGTTACAGTGCTGTACAAAAACCGGTCATGGTGATCGGTTATCTGGAACTGCCGGTCTTTAAGATACTCGTTTGCAGCCGGCTGCAATACGGCGGTTTTCATTTTCCGTTTCATTGCAGACAAAACCAAGAAGGCAACCAACAGCCCGACAAGAAGCGAACCGAAAAAAATTATGGTAAATCCAAACGCCGTCCGATGCTTATATACATGATTGACGTCATAAGGAGCGCCTTTCTCGCCTTGCTTAAAAAATTGATCCAAACAGTCAAGATACAGGAAAAAGCCGTCGGCATACTCGCCGTCTGAAAAAGAAGGCGCCATCATGTCGCCGATTTTCTGAATTCCATAGTCTGTCAGCCATCCGATACATTTCCCGGCTGTAGAGATATACCATTCCCGCCGCTGCATATTAATCAGCAACAAAACACCGTCCTGGGAATATCCGTGTTCATCATAATAGTCGTCGGCATAGGTAACCGCCGTCCCGCTGATCCGGTTTTCGGTCAGCAGCACCAGATTCACGCCGTATTTTTTTTCCAGCCCGGAAATCAGATCCGCCAATTCCGCTTCTTCCGAAGAGGAAAGCAATCCCGCGTTGTCAATAATCCGTTCTGACTGGGCCTGTGCAAAAACCGGACAAACAAAGGAAACAAGAAGAAAAAAAACAAAAGAAAGAACAATTTTTTTCATCACTGCCTCCTAAAAAAAGAAATTTAGAACAAGGCCGGCAAGCGCTGCCGCAGCCGCAAAAATTCCGGAAAAAAATCCCCAGTATTTTGCCCGGGAAACAGGATACTCGCCGACCAGTTTCCCGGTTTGCCCATTCATAACAAACGTATATTTTTTCCCTTGATAATCGGTATTTAACAACCACACCGGAAGAAGGGCATAACGGATTTTTCCGTGCGCCACCTGAACCGAAGAATTTTCGGTCCGCACCGTCTGATATCCGGTAACCGTCTGTGAAAACAAATTTTCAGCAGTCGTTTTTATCCGCGCGTTGATGCGGGGAATCCCTTCCTGCGCCGGCACATCGTATTTATCGGCCAAATAACCGGAAAGATATGACGAATCAAAAGGAACGGCGGAAGAAAAATCAAACGGTTCGATCGCCTCCATAAAACGGTCGTCCATTTTTACAGAACCATCGAACGGCAGGTTTTCCATCGAAAAACAACCGTTTCGCACGGCAGAAAAATAGCTGGTTTTCGTATATCGGTAGCGGCTGTCGCTCCAGGAAGAAATCCGCGTTGCCTTATACTGAACCGAAGCCTCTACCCCGCAGTCATAAAGCCAAAAAGGAACATAAAGCCCTGTAATTTTTTCAATTTTATTTGTTTCTTTAAATAAATTCGGCAGAAGCGGCCTTTTTTTATACTCTTGAAGCAAGGCGGCTTTGGCGGCTGATTGATCCAGCCGAAAAGGAATCACCAGATCCGGCCGGAACATATCCGAAAGCCGCTCGGAAAGAATGGCAGGATTTCCGCAGTAAGGGCAAAAAGTCGCCGCCGTAACAGAATCTCCGAAAATCCGGCCGCCGCAGGAAGGGCAGGTAAAAGAATAAATATTGTTTTCTTCGCTACCGGCATCGGTTTTTTCTTTTTCTTCATACGATTCCCAGTCATAATCATCGGCAGCCGGCGCTTCCAACGTTTCGTTGTACTCTTTTACCGCGGCAATATCAAAATCTGTTCCGCAGTATTCGCAGTGCATTTCCTGCAAATCGCTGTCAAAGGTTAGCGAAGCGGCGCAGTTCGGACATTTATATTCAACAACAACGCTCATAGATCATTCCCTTTCCATTCGGTTCAAAATCGGAATCACATATTTCCGGGGAAATAAAAAACCATTTTTTTTTATTATATACGATTCCGGAAAAAAAGTCAAGCAAAAATAGGTAGAAAAATCATGCAGGAAAAAGGGAAAGGATCAACAACAGCATAAAAATCCGGCGTATTTTTCAATACGCCGGATTTTTTTATCCGTTATAATAAACGATTACTTTTCTTCACCTTTTTTCCGGTTTCGAAAAGCTGCGGCAATAGAAAACACAGAGCCCAAAGCCGCAAGAATCAAAATCCATCCAAAAGAATCTGCCGTCAGGGGGAAGTCCTTTTTCTGATCATTGCTGCCGCCGAGGATATTGACGTCGGGGATGCCATCG
>CAOJUB010000022.1 GCA_948443805.1 uncultured Clostridia bacterium
CAATATTAATGTCCGGTTTGCCATCATCGTCAGTATCTACGTTGACATCAGGCTTACCGTCATCATCGGTATCAATGTTGATATCAGGTTTACCATCATCGTCAGTATCTACGTTGACATCAGGCTTGCCGTTATAATCATAAAAAAGAGAAAAAAATCGTAAAAGTTCTCTTAAAATTCAAATTCAACACCTAAAAAAACAATTTCTGTATTTGGAAATAAAAAAAGCGGCAAAATGAACCAAAAAGACGTACAGAAAGCTGTACGTCTTTTAAATCAGGAACCGACAATAGTACCGCCGTTCGGATGCAGTACCTGACCGGTCATATAGCTGGAATCTTCTGAAGCGAGAAAAACATAGCATGGTGAAACTTCACACGGCTGTCCTGCCCGCATCATAGGGACCTGAGAAGTTTTTACCCCAAAGGACTGCACTTCCTCCGCTGAATAGGATGCCGGAATCAGCGGTGTCCAGATCGGACCGGGCGCTACGGCATTCACGCGAATCCCCTGTTCAGCCAGAGACAAAGACAGTGACCTGGTCAGGGCAACGATAGCGCCCTTTGTCGCACTGTAATCAATCAAGTCCTTGTTGCCCTCATAAGCGGTAACCGACGTTGTATTAATAATTGAACTTCCCTTTTTCATATACGGAAGTGAACACCGAATCAGAGAAAAAAAAGAAAATACATTATTTTGGAAAATAAACTCCAGCTGCTGCTGCGAAATATCCAATATACTTCTTTGAATAAACTGAAAAGCATGGTTATTGACCAAAATATCCAGTTGCCCGAAACAATGAACGGTTTTATCCACGCAGTCTTTTACAAAATCAGAATTTTTCAAATCCCCTTTCAGTAAAATACATTCACCGCCAAGCTGCCGGATTTTCACAGCAGTTTCATGGGCGTCGCGGTCTTCGTCCAAATAAACAATTGCAACTTTCGCGCCTTCTTTTACAAAATCATAAGCGATCGATCTTCCAATCCCGCTGTCCCCGCCGGTAATTAAAGCCACTTTATCGGCAAGCTTCGGCCTGGCTTTGCAGCATTCGCTCATAGGCTGCGGAATCATCGGATATTCCAATCCCGGCTGCCGGTTCTGATGCTGCGGCGGAAAACCGACCGGAAAATCACATCGTTTTTTATAGTGATCTTGATTATTGATATTCATTCTTCATTCCTCCCGTATCGCATGATATGCATTCTGTTCCGGAAGGGTGAATTTTGAAGTTTTTTCGCAGAAACAAAATAAAAAATCAATTATAGGATTTATTTTTCTTTAAAAATAAATCCTATAATTCTTTTATTTATTAAGACAATTACGGAAGGAATTTCTAGACATATTTTGAGAAAAAAATAAAAAAATATTAATTTTCAAAAAATATGTCTAATATATCGCTTTCCACTTGTTATATATGATAGAGGATAAAATTATAAATTAAGAAAGGATGCTACCAATGAAAAACAAGTATATAAAAAAATCAATTACATTATTATTGCTAATTGCAATTATGTTGCCCGTTTTTACCTATCCGACATCTGCTGAAACCGGTATTACACCATATTATAACAATGTGACCACTATAAACAGCAGAGCTACTGTATCTGATAACGGAACAATAACAATTACAAACAGTTACAAAAGCCCTGACGGAAAAATCGCCAAAGCAACCGTTACAACATATATAGAAAAACAAACGCTTGGATTGTTTTGGTTTAGGGTAGATATCGGTCAGCCCGATAAACAATGGGTTGATACGGTATATCAATCTATATATACAGGCTCTCATTCTTTTCAGGTTACGTCAAAAGGAACCTACAGAATCAAAGTTAATTACAAAATAGAAGGTACTAACGGAAGTATCGATAACGAAACAAAAGAAATTACCGTACAGTATTAACACAAATATTAAATATATCCTCTAAAAAGAATACCGAACCTATAATAAAAGGTTCGGTATTCTTCATTCTTATTATTGAATGAGCTGAATGATTTCTTTAAAATCATTTATGTCAATAAGATTATCATAAAATACTTCCAGCAGATATCCGTTCTCGACCCAAATAGCAACCATTACGCGATCAGATTCGGAAATATAAATATCAGTTTTGTGACCGTTGATACCATAAGAACAAACCGTCCCTCTTTCATTGTCTAATGAATAATCCGATTTTTCGGCAATAGACTGTGTGAGATACAATGTGTTTCCGCTTTCATCTTCATAAATACTTTCGATCACCATATCATATTTTATAGAGGAAACTTCAAAGAAACCATCGGGAACATTTTCAAATTGATATTGATATGTAATTCTTGTAACGTTTTGATCATTATCTGGAAAGATATATTGTCGGCAGGTTTCATAAATCCGAACGACAAAATCAAAAACAGGCGTACGAACAGCCTCGATAGTCAAAGATGAAGTAAAGAGCAGAGAAAGAATCAAAACGATAATAGCTACTTTTTTATAAGCAGTATTGATAAACCGCCAGCTCTTTTTCTTTGTAGAGGCAATTAACTTGTCCATTTTTTTGATGAAATTTTTAGAAAAGATGGACTCTCTCTTTTCATCTTTAACCGGAATATTTTCAAATTCTTCAAACACAACACTTCTGAAGATTTCTTTCAATTCATGCTTGGTCATAAGAATACAAAACCTCAGCTTCCTCTAAAAGTTTAAGCAAAACCTGTTTTCCTCTTGTTAATTGCTTTCTTGTCGTTGCAATTTTTCTATTCAGAACGACTGATATTTCCTGAATACTTAACCCTACCACAAAATAGAAATATAAAACATCACGATAAGTTTTGCCTATATTTTTTATGGCATGCAGGATTTGTTCACAATCACTTTTTAAGCACAAAGTATCCAAAAAATCATCATTTGAAATCAGCAGACTTCTATCCGGAAAATCCCCTGCTATATCACTAATGGAAACATTTGTGTTGCTCTTTTTCTTCATGGTATTGATCGCCGTATTTTTTACGGCTGTTAATAAATAGCATCGCAAATCGCGGTCATCTTTGATATGATGGATCGTCGGCATATATTTTGATGCAATTTTCATAAATACATCATGCACAATATCTTCTGAATCCTCTTTATTTTTTACCACAGAATAAGCGACAAAATACATTTGCTCTCTATAGGTATAATAGATATCTTCAAATTTGCGGCGCTCTTCATCAGTGTCAATCAACGCTAAATACAAATATAACATAAATATTCTCCATTCTGTTTTTTACATAATAGTAAAAATAAGGAATCACAGATTATAAAAATATAATAACATAAAATAAGACAAAATACAACAAGATAATCCAAAATTTCTTAATGACATTTATATTTTTCAAGAAAAATTTGTTATGTTTCTTCCATATCTCTTTTCCGTATTTTGCTCCAACCGTTAAAATAGATGAATATAATAAAAAATTCATGATATTAAGCAGAATTTTCCACGACCCATTCCCATAGCCAAAAACGTGAGATTTTTCCCCCGAGATTGCCAAAAGTTGGTAGCAACAGTAAGCCGTTGTGAAGGCATTTACAACCGAACAGGCGAGCCGAGCATGATTTTTGGCGAAAGAGGAGAAACAATGAAGCAGGTAACGGTTTTTTTATAAAATAAAAAATCGGAACGAGCGTAACTCGTTCCGACATGTGACAGTCGCATAAAAAAGATATTTACGGCATTTCGGCGAGTGAATTTGAACTATTGTAAAATGTTTCAGATTATAATGCTTTAATATAAAGCTTGATCGTTCTACCGTGTTTGTTAGAATATTCCCTATCTAATTCAAATCCTAATTTTTCATGCAGTGCAATACTTGCTGTATTGTTTTCATCAACATTACCTATGGCTATCGTATAGCCCTTTTTTTTCGCATATTTTAATGCCAATGTCTCTGCCAAAAAGCCGATACCCTTATTTTGAAAATATTCTTTAATTTCAGGACCGCAGCTGATAATATGTTTTGAATGGGAAAAAAGGTTCATAAACCCGACTATTGTATCGTTTTGATACACAGCTAATATTTCAAAATAAGAATCATTATGAATTTTATTTATACTTTCTATTATCATATCTTGTTTTTGTTTAAAAGACATCTTATCGTATGATGTACCACTAAAATCGTTTATATTATCAAGATCGATTGGTTTTAAACATATCATGTGTTTTCCCCTTTTTCTCCCTATAAATGAAGCTATATTTATACAGAAAAATATATAGTATCCTGTCCATAAAACGGTTTTGTATAGGTTGGAATTTAACAATATTATATCATAAATATACAATTCAAAGCAACAAAAAAGCACAACACCAGAATTCAACTCTACAATGCTGTGCGTTATGGTGGAGCAGATGATTCGCTCGTCGAACTGCTCCGGGGTTCGACCAGTAATTAAATTGGCGGAGAAGGAGGGATTCGAACCCTCGAAACGCGTTAACGTTTACATGATTTCCAATCATGCGCCCTCGACCAACTAGGCGACTTCTCCAAATGATTCAATTGAATGCCTAACTATTATACTATAAACAACGGAAAAAAGCAATAGTTTTTTTTTGACATATTTGCGAAATTTAAACCGGCTTCGAACCGGCAGAAACCGCCTTTCGAACCAAAGGAATCAGCATACCGCCCAACGCGTTTCCGGCTGTCATCAAAAGTAGATATCCCAGCATTTTCAACGACCAGCTGCCGGCAAGGGAAAAATAAAACATATTGGCAATGCAATGCTCGAAACCGCAGAGAATAAACACGCTCACAGCCATAAAAACAGCAATATAGCGGCCGATGTCGGAAAGTGTCTTGAAACCGTCGACCCCAATAAACATCAGCATACCGCAGAAAACAGCAAGAATCAGAATGCTCAAAGGCGTGTCGGTCAATTTTGTATCGACCAGCGAAGCCGCCCTTTCCGAAAGTCCGGAAATTCTTGTCATCCGAAGAAGAAGCGCCGTCATTCCGGTACCCATAAAATTCCCGCACCAAATCAACAACACCGTTAATATGTAAGAAGGTTTATTTTCCGGAATATAACCGACCTTTCCGGTAAAAAGAGCAAAACCGCGTGTACAAATAACAAATAAACCTATGGCAAATAAAAAAGAACCAGCGATCCGGTTTTCCACCGATAAAAAAACCGTTCCCCCGATACCGATACAAATACCGGCCAGAACACTTTCCAAAAAAGTTTTATAGTGTTTCACAAAAGTTTCGCCCTTTCCGCTGGAAATAGCGTCCGGGCTGCTTTTCACAAAAAACAGCCCGGGACGTGTTTGCATGTATGGATATTTTATTCGCCGTAAGATACGATATAAACCTTCCCTGTCCTTCTGCCAAAAGCATAAGAATCAAAATGGGACGGCAGATAAATATCTACGACATTGCCTTTAATTGATCCTCCGGTATCCATGGCATAGGCATAACCATAAACAAAACCGTTATCCATAACGATATACAGTTTTGAATAAAGCGGGATCACATTCGGGTCAACTGCGACATATCCAACCTGAGCCGGATAGCCGGTTGAGGTTCGTGAACCGCCATCGGACGAAGGAGAATATGCGGTAAACGTACAGTCTAAAACCGCTTCATAAGAAGAAGGAACGCCGTCTCCCCTGTCAAGAAGATAGCTGGCATCGGCATACTGCGTACTGTTTACCGGCTGACGAGTAATTACTTCACTGACTATCTCAGAAGAAACTTCCTCACCGTTAACATACTTAATTTTTCGTGTAACTTCCTTTTCTCCATTGGAACTTTCCAGACCGGAACCGCTGGCGCGGCCGGAAAATACGGCATAGATAACTGGAGTTCCCGTAGAATTTACGGCAGGAATTGTCTCGGTTTTTGTCTCATACTCGTAGGTAATCCTTCCGACTTCAACAACCATTCCATCCTGCAACGGCGTATCCGAAGAATAATTGACGGTAACATCTTCTCCGGAATCCACATCGAATTTCGCAAGAAGATCGCCGACCGTAGCCTGTTCTTTCGGCTCATAAGTTGCTACACAATTATTTCCGTCCAGTTTCAGAGTGACAACAAAGGGATGGCTTGCACTTACGACAAGATTTTCAACCGCAGCACGATAGATTGGGAGTTCCTCCGAAAGAGAAGCAACTTCCACATCTTCCTGAACCACCATTGTCCCTTCGGGGTTATCGCTGCTGACGTCCATCGCAAAAAGAACAATATCATAAATAAAGAACGTCGAAACGATAAACGCAACGAAAAGAGCGGAAAACAACAGCCTTTTCACCATTCTTCTATCTTTGACGACCGTTTTCTTCCCTTTCCGGACTCCCTGAAAGACGGAGTTTTCGTTATTCATTTTAACACCACCAAATTTTGTTATTCCGGGATCAGCCAATAACACCCGAAACAACTTAAATTATACCGAAATCAAGGACTATTTATCCCTTTACCGGAAATTTTCCCCCAAAATCAAGAAAATATACCAGAAAAAGACTTCCGAACAAAAACGATTCCGATATGATCTATGTTAAAGGAGAAAACCCGCCCCTTGTTACAGGGACGGATCAACCCCGCATTAACAAATTTTTCACTGCCTGTGGAAATTCTCTCGGTGGTTGAACTGAAATCCACGACAGAATAGAAAAAGAAAGTGCTGTTATCTCTTGGAGAACTGAGGCGCTCTTCTCGCAGCTTTCAGACCGTACTTCTTTCTTTCCTTCATTCTCGGATCGCGAGTCAAAAGACCGGCCTTTTTCAAGATAGCACGATATTCAGGTTCTACGCTCAAAAGAGCACGGGAAAGACCATGACGGATTGCACCGGCCTGGCCGGAAACACCGCCGCCCTTTACCGTACATTCCAAATCAAATTTACCGACGGTCTTCGTCTCTTCCAGCGGTTGACGAACAATCAGCTTCAGTGTGTCAAGGCCGAAATAATCATCGATATCTCTGCCGTTAATGGTAATTTTTCCGGAGCCTGCGTATACTCTGACACGGGCAACCGAATGTTTTCTTCTGCCTGTTCCGTAAAAATAGGGTTTTTTCGATGTATACATTTATTGCTCCTCCTTAATCAATATTGTAAACTTCAGGTTTCTGCGCTTCATGATTATGCTGATCGCCGGCATACACTTTCAGTCTTCTGAAAGCCGAACGGCCAATCACCGTATTGGGCAGCATCCCTTTAACCGCCAGTTCCATCGCGAACTCCGGATTTTTATCCATGAGGATACCGTATTTCAATTCTTTCAGACCGCCAACCCAGCCGGTGTGATGCCGGTAGTATTTCTGCTCCAGTTTCTTTCCGGTAAGAATCGCTTTGTCTGCATTGATAACGATTACATGATCTCCGCAATCGACATGCGGCGTATAAGTCGCCTTATGTTTGCCTCTCAAAAGAGCCGCAACCTTATCCGCTACCCGACCAAGGGGCTTGTTTGCCGCGTCAACGACAAGCCATTTACGCTCGATATTACCGGCGTTTGCCATAAATGTTGCCATATCTTTTATACCTCCGTAAAAGTAAGGGGAGTTCCCCCATAGTTTTTTCATACTTGAAAAGTATACCATACGAAAAAATATTTGTCAACCCCCAAGTCCGAATTTTATCGTCAATCAATCCTCATACTTTTATTTTCTCCGTTTTTCTCTTTTTTTCTCTGTTTTAATATATTGACAATACAAAAAATTCAAAAACTCCGGTTATTTTTTCCTCAACCGTTCCGCCAGTTCAGGATTGGGAACGACATAGGCGGTTTTATACGGATCATACACAACCATTCCGGCTTTTGCACCGTTCGGTTTTTTCACATTCTTAATCTGCGTGTAATCAACCGCAACTTTCTGTCCGGCCGATGCTTTGCTGAAAGTTGCGGCAATTACCGCAGCTTCAGTCATCGAAAGGTCGTCGGCTTCCCCGCCGCATTTCAGAACCGTATGACAGCCGGGATAATTTTTTACATGAAACCAGATATCCCGCTTATCCGCAAACTTGGTCGTCAGATAATCGTTCTGATAATGATTTCTTCCCAGATAAATGGGAAGCCCCCCGGAGGAACAGAATTCCGATAATTTCGGCGGCGCGTCTTTTTTTTGCTTCGACTGTTTTTTTGAAACCGAATGCTTGCTGTATCCTGAATCGGCAAGTTCCTTTCGGATCTGCGCGATATCGGCAACGTTTTCTGCAAAAGAAAGAGATTCTAAAACAGAATAAATATACGCTGCTTCTCTTTCCGCATTCGGGATTTCTGTCTCCAGCTTTTCCATTGCCGTCCGGGCTTTTTTATACCGTTTATAATATCTCTGCGCATTTTGTGCAGGCGAAAGTGCCTTGTCAAGCGGCACACTCACACGGATCTCTTCTCCGGAAGAGTAGTCGGAAACATCCGCCATCTCCGCGCCGAGCCGGATTGAATACAGGTTGGAAAGAATCAAATCGCCGTATTGTTTATATTTCATAGCCTTTTCGCAATCGGCCAAATCCTGCTTCCGGGCAGCGATTTTCCTTTCGATCCGCGCGGCGATTGTTGATAGCATTTTAGAAACATCGGCGGAATTCCGCCGGATATGTTCGGCTTTATCCCTTTCAGTATAAAACAAATCGATCGCTTCAGAGGGCGAATCTATTTTTTCCAGTGCAGATTCCGAACCATACTGAAGCACCGGGAAACAATAAAAATCCGTATGCGTTTCCTTTTTTATCAGACAGGGAGAAAAGTGTCCCTGCTCAATTTTTCCGGCAAAGCCTTTCAGTTTCGCCAAAATATTTTCTTTCTCGCCTTCGGAAAGCTCGTTTAACCGCGCGTCTGTTCTTCCGGTGCACAAAAAAGAACACTCTCGGGCAAAAAGAGGCGAAACGCCGACGAATTCGGAAACCAAATAATGATCCAGCCGTTGTTCCGAATGGAAATCCAGCAAATCTTCCGTTTCAAAAGCCAAAAGATTCCGCTTATCCTGTGCAGGCGGCAGTTCATAGCGTAACCCGGGAAGAATACTCCGGCCGACTGAAGCAGAGAAATCCACCTGTCGGAGAGAATCGTAAATCTGGCCTTCTCCATCCGTAAAAATAACGTTACTGTACCTTCCCAGAATCTCAATAATCAACCGACGTCTAACCGTCTCATACATCTCCGTTTTCGCTTCAAACATAATCATCAGCACACGTTCCAGCCCCGGCTGTTCAATTTCAACAATGCGGGAGCCGGCAATATGTTTCCGGAGCAGCATACAAAAATTAGGAGCCACTGCCGGATTTTCCCGATTCTGTTCAGTCAGATGAACTTTCGGAGAAGAGGAACCGGCAGAAACCAAAAGCCGGCAATTCTTCTTTTCTCTGTTTTCCGGACAATGCAAATGAAAAATCAATTCGTCTTTTTCGGGCTGGTTGATTTTTTCCACTTTAGCATGCATAATTTTTGTCTGCAGCTCACGGCAAACGGCAGACAGCATAATTCCGTCAATCGGCATGATGAGTTCCTCGTATTCTTAATCAATTATATATTTTTCAGGCAAAAAAGTCAGACAGAAAACGGAAGCGGAAGGTTCCTTTCCGAAACCAAAAACACAATTTCAGGAAACTGGGTCTCTAACGCCTTTTTTAACATGTCAATGACCGGATTTTCTGTTGCATAATGTCCGGCGGCAATCAGATTCACACCCCGCTCGACCGCTTCGGGGAAATGATGATATTTTGCCTCTCCGGTTAACAGGGTATCGCAGCCTTGTCTCTGTGCCTCAAAAAGATACTCCCCGCCCGAACCGGAAACAACCGCAATTTTTCGGATCTTGCGGCCGGCATCGGCAAAATCAACCCGGTTTGAACCCAATTTTTCCTTTACCAAAAGAGCAAAATCTCGCGCCGACAGTTCTCCCGGGAAATACCCGATCCGTCCGATTTGCGGCTCACCTTCCGGCGAAAAATAAGAAATATCCGAAAGCCCCGTTTTCTCACAGAGAACGTCATTCACGCCCCCGTCCGCCGCATCGAGATTGGTATGCGCGCAGATAGCCGCAATTCCATTCCGTACCAGATGATATGCGCTCTCTTCCGGCGTTAGACAGCGGAGCGGATGAAAAATTACCGGATGATGTGAAATAACCAAATCCGAACCGCGCTCTGCAGCTTCCAAAGCCACATAAACAGGGATGTCAAGACTCAGAAGAACCGTTTTCACCTCTTTTTCAGGGTCTCCGGCAAGCAATCCCGGATTATCAAAAGAAAGCGCCGAAGAAAAGGGCGCGAAACTGTCTATAAAGCGATAAAAATCCTGTACCTGAACCATATTGACCATCCTTTTCTGTCTTCTGAAAACATCTAAACTTCAGGCTGATATCCTTCCAATATTTCCAGAAGTCCGGTTTTATATAAATTTCCGCAGAGAACGCTTCCGTCCGGTCCGATTGTGACCGCCCGGATATCCCGGGGGTCTTCCTGATACGGGCTGGAATATTCCCGGTTGAGATCATAATAATCCCCCAAATATTTCCGAGCATTGCCAAACGGAAGGATATCATTTCCGGAGGACAACGATATTCCCAAATCTGAAAAAACGGCAAGAATTTCGCGGGTACGGCGGTTATACGGATTTTCGTGATCTGCACCGACCAGCCAGGCAGGGTGAACCCGAACCGGTATTCCGGCTTCTCTGGCTGCCGCCGCAAATGCAATAACCGGTTCAAGCGGAATGGTTTCCTGGTGAAAAGCATCGGCGGAAACCAAAAGATCATTCACACCGCATTGGGCCAACTTCCCGGCAACAGCCTTTATAGCAGCCGTATTCTGGCTGAAAAAACCGTTTGTAATCAACTGACGTTCCGGAATTCCCATTTCCGCAGCTGCCGAATGTATGGCATAGACCGTTTCGGGAACCAGCAAAGCTTCCCCGCCGAACGTCATGACCTCCGTAATGTCATATTCCCCCGCGGCGTCACGCACAGCTTTTGCCGCCGTTTGGACTTTGACAAAATCGCCGGAAGCACGATGATCCCCTTCAGAGCAATGTTTGCAGCGGCCGGTGCAGGCAAACGTCACGGCAAATTCAATTCTCTTCAGATTTTTAAGATACCGATTTTTCATGTCTACTCTCCAATCTCTTCCAGAATATGCAGAAAGCGTTCCCGCAAAACGGCAGCCGCTGCATATTCTTCATCAAAAAGTCCTGCGGTTTTCTTTCCGTTAATGATTTTATCCTTCGCGGCCATTTGTTTTTTGATATAGCGGATTACCCCCGGATCTTGCCGATTCATCAGCAAAGCAGGCGATAAATAACAGTCGCAGTCATCATAATCCTTATCAAAACCTGTTTTTTTCGCCGTAAGAACAGGATATACCCGTTCTCCTTCCATAGCGATTTTTTCCGAAAGAATCGAAAATCTGTTTTCGAACAAATACCGGCGAAGGTCTTCGGCCGCTGTCATCGGAGACAAAACAAAAGCGGTGTTTTCCGGGCAAGAGGTTTCAGAAAGGATTTTCACAATCAATTCCCCGCCCATCCCGGCAATGATCACAGTATGATAATTCTGCGGAATTTCCTTAAGCCCGTCACTGCACAGCAAAACAATCTGTTCTTCCGTACATCCGTAGAACGAAACGGTTTTTCCCGCAGATTCCAGCGGCCCCGATCTCACGTCTCCGGCATAAACAAAAGAACAAATCCCGGTCTTTACAAGAAAGACCGGTAATTTTGCATGATCGGTTCCAATATCCGCCGCCACATAAAAATCATCGCTTTTCAGCGCTTTTACCTGTTCAGCAATCAACTGAAGCCGCGGAGTCAGATGAGGGACAGACATTACTGAACGCTTTCGTTCAGAGCGGCAATCAGTTCCTCAACATCAATGCCGTGGACTTCGGCGGCTTCACCAATGCTCTCGCCTCTTGAAACCGGGCAGTGCAGACAATGCATGTCATGAGAAAGAAAAACCGGCTCCGTCTGCGGATACTGATCCAGAACTTCTCCGATAATCATTTCTTCTGTAATCTTCATATGATTCAACATCCTTTCCTTTTTCCGGAAATCCGGAGATTAAAAATCTCCGGATTCTTCAGACCGTTATTTTATTTCAGCTTCGGCAGGCTTGCTGCGGCAATCGACTGCCCGACCCGGCGATTGGATTCATCGGGAAGATGCAACTGAATATTTTTCAGTTCAGAGAATTCTTTCTCCAAAACCTCATTTGCCTTGGCAAGGATCAGATTTCCTCCCTCACCGGAAGTAACCCTGCCCAAAATCAGTACATGCTTAATATCATAATACATTGCATAATACGCAATGGTATAACCAAAGTAAACACCGATTGTTTCGAATATTTTCGCAGCTCTCGGATCGTTTTCCTGATGCAGTTTCTGCACGACCTTCAGTTTCTCAGCGGGAGAAAGCGATTCATCCAATTCGATGCCCGCCGCAGGAGCCAGTTTAATTACGCTGTCCTGCGAAAAATATTTTACGCCGCAGCCATAATCGCCCGACCATTCGTCAACCATAGCCTCGTCGTCATAATCGCAGGGGACAAATGCAAGCTCATTCAGCCAGCCGGTAATATTTCCGCTTTTGTCAACATAACCGCCGGCTTCACTTGTTCCCATAGCAACGCCGAGCACATCGACATCGTTCAGATCCATCGCACCGGCAAGAGCGGTAACATCGCCGTCGTTTGCAACTTCAATCGGAATATCCGCCCCGATCTCCTTTGCCACATCAATATACATATTCTTTACTTTTTTATCAAATTCTTCTTCCGGAACCTTCAGGAACAAAGAAGCAACCATAATCCGGTTATCGACATAGACGCCGGCGGAAGAAACGCCAATCGCGTCAACTCTGGGCATATGAGAGGCCGCCGTTTTCATCGCTTCTAAAATTCCCTGATAATGATAGTCAGGGTCAGAGTTTGTTTTCGGGAACCAAACCACCTCTTCCGAATAAACCGCTTCCCCGTTCACAACGGCAGAAACTTTTCTGTCGCTTCCGCCGGCATCGAAGCCAATCCGGCATCCATCAAGATGACGGCCGATCGGATTGGTGGATTCCTGTGTTTTCGGTGCGTTTTCATAAGGAACACCTTCCACTTCAAACGGTTTTTCGTAAACCTTTGCCATAAAATCCGCGTCAAACGCCCGGAGTCCGTCTTTTGTATACGCCGCAGCGATCCGGTCTGCAACGGCTTTCGGACCGGCGATGATAATTTTATAACCGCCCTTGATCCAGAGCAGTGATTTTACTACTCTCTCAATAAACTTGAAATTTTCTTCATCATGACCGGTTCCTTCTTTAAAAATCTTCGTTTCAAAAGCAGAGACAAAGCCCTGATTCCGGACGATACCGATCACAACCGGTTCTGCCCCCTCTTTTTCCGCTCTGGCTACAAAATCGCGGTAAACAAGCGCCATCGGCTTGAATTTTTCATCTAAAACGGCCTTTACTTTCAGTTCCATTTTTTATTATTCCTTTCCCGGCACAGTTTCCCATGCCTTTCTGTTGGTTTCTTCTTTGCAGCAATTGTCATTATTTGGTGATCGTAACTTTATTCAAACCTCTCGGTGCATCGGGATTTCTTCCCTTTACGGCAGTCAGGTTGCAGGCGAACAACTGGGCAAACGCTGCGTAATAGAAAGCGGACATCGCGTCGCTGCCGTTTGTCGAAGGAATTTTAAAGGAAACCGTTCCTTCGGCAAGCAACTCATCGGAATCGGAAACCATCAGGATATCTGCGCCGACATTTTTCAGTTTTTCAATCATTGCCTTGCTGTCCTCTGCGGCAGGACCTCCGGGAACAAACAGAAATACCGGCGTACCCTCTTCAATCATGGCAAACGGACCGTGATGGAAGTCTGAAATCGGATAAGCTCTGGCGCGAACATAGTTCGTTTCCTGAATTTTCAACGCGGCTTCCAAAGCAAGAGCCCAACAAATACCTCTGGAAAGATAGAAGTTTTCATTCATAAAGCGGTATCTTTTTACCAGATCAGCAATTTCATCGTTTCTTTCAAAGAATTTTTCCAGCTTCTCAGGCACCGTTTTCAAATCGGCAAGGAATTTTTTGTCTGCCGCCCAAACTGCCGCAAGATGAGCCATCAGATAGAGCTGTGTGGTAAAAGTCTTTGTCGCGGCAACAGAAGATTCCAGTCCCGCATTGCAATAAAGATGGAAATCGGCCGCTTCGGCAAGCGGAGAACCCAGCGTATTCGTGATGGTCAGGGTAACGGCGCCGCTGGCCTTCGCCATTTTAATAACCTCCAGAACATCGGCAGCTGCTCCGGACTGAGAAATTCCGATTACAAGCTGATTTTTAAAATTAATTTTTCCGCCGTAAAGCGTAATCGCAGAAGCTGCGGCAAGGCCGACCGGAACGCCGACCATGGATTCAATCAAATATTTTCCGTAAATACCTGCATGATCTGACGTCCCTCTGGCTGCAATATATACGTTGCAGATATCCGATTTTTTCAGCGTTTCTGCGAGCCGTTTCAGTTCTGCCTCGTTGTATTCCAAGCAGGCCTGAAGTGCCTTCGGTTCTTCAAAAATTTCTTTTTGCATGAGTGTCATTTTGTATCTCTCCTTATTCTTTTTCTGATATCTTACCCGACAGAAAACAGATTCTGCGGGAAATATTCGCTGTGTATCCTTCGGCCGTTACTATTCCCGCTTCTGTTTTCGGGAATTCTTTTCTCCGGTTTCAAAACGATGCTTGCCGTTCTGGGGGACTTTCGGCTCCGCTTTTCTTTTCCGATACAGATTTACCGCAATAATCCCAATCACCGCACCGATCAGCACAACCAGTATACAAACGCCGACAATCAAAATTCGGTTCAGAATCTGATCCCATGAAAAATCGCCGTTCTCATCCTCTCCAGAAAAAGCGCCGGCTGCCGCCACCCCTTCCGAAGACAAACGCTGCGCCTGTTCTTTTGTGATTGCCTGATGAGAAATATAAATCTCATCCACAATTCCGTAAAAGAGCGGATCACCTTTTGTTCCGCTCTTTCCGATATAACAAAAATTCGGATGCATCGAAGCTAGATTAACATTGGTAGAGGATTTGGCTTTTTCCTCTCCGTTCATATAAATCCGGATCACGCCGTTTTTAATCGTAACGGTTGCCCGCAGCCACTCTCCGGTAGTTTTTACTCCGGTATCGACGATCGTTTTATTTTTCCCATCGGAAACCGTAAAAGTCATTCCGCTGGTACCGTCTCCCATATCTAAATACATATAAGATGACGGCGATGAAACAGAAGACGTTTTTGTCGAAAAATCAAAAAGTTTTTGTTTGCCTACCGTAGAAGACGGGCCATTCCATTTATAGGCAATGCTGACCGTCATCTCATTGACCCCATCCATAATACCGGAAGGATAGCGAAGATACGAAGTCATTCCGTTCAGGTTTAGACCGTACCGAATATGGCCTTCCGAAAGGCTGGCATTCCGGATGGCGGCGGAAACTGCTCCGTTGCTGTCTTTACCAATCAAGGCGGAATCGTCAAAGGTTGTTCCGACATAACCGTTTACCGAGGCCGTCTCCGAATATCCGTCCTCCAGCGTATCGGTGCTGTCAGGCCGAAGATCAACATTGCCTTCGCCGACTTCGGTACCGCCGTTGGGATTGGGATCGGCAAGAACCTCGCCGGTAAAACGCTCCGCGCCGTAATACTCGATCTTCCGGACATCGGAATCCTCTAGAACTTTCGTAGTCAGATAAACATCGTCAATCATGACCCGGCCTTTATCCGAACCTGAAATCCCGGTAACCAGTTTCAGATCCGAAAGTTTTAAAGAAGAAAGTTTCATGCCCGTACTGAAAGAATTTTTTTCTTCGCCGTTCACATACACCTTAACAAAACCGGAACGGTCATAAGTCAGGCAATAATGCGTCCATCCATTGGATACATCGGCATAAGAATCAGACAAATTCTCTTTCGTCAGAGAATCAGGATTGGTTCCGAACGAAAAGAAGGCGTCTCCCCCGCCTGAAGGAGACTGGGAGAATGGTGAAAAAATCAGTTTTCCACCCGTCCCTGAAAACTCAAAAACCGTTCCCGTAGTGTAGCCTGCGCCGGACGAACGGTGCACGCGAAGCGCAATAGAAAAAGAATCCGCCTGATACAGAATTCCCCGGTTTAACGTCATATACGCCGCAGGAACCACACCCTCGCGCCGGGCAATTGCCTTGCCGGTATCGCCGTCATAATTTGCCGTATCAACAACGCCAATTTTCGCAGCGTTCACGGCGGCCGGATATTTATCATTCAAATCACGGCCGATATAAAAAGAAGAATCAAAGGTATAGGCGGCCCAGGAAAAATCCGTAACGCCGGAAACCGGTTCCGACCCGTTCTGCGGATCATCATTTTCCGAAAACGGGTCTTCCGCTCCTTCAGGGTCTTCCCAGGAAGAAGATTCCATTGCAACAAAAGAAATCAGTTCGCTTTTGTTCAAAAGCAAAATCTTCTCCGGTGAAAGACAAATATTGGTAATGTAAATATCATCAAAACTGAACTGACCGAAATATGCCGTCTGCGGTGAGAGTTCCGAAAAAGGAATTTCTCCGGTTGCTGTTCCGGCCGACGTTCCGTTCAGATACAGCGTCAGCGGATAACCATCGGCTTCCGCGCCGACCGTCAGGACAACATGAATCCAGTCATAGCCATCGCCGGTAAAATACGGTTCCAGAGAAACCGAAACCGGCGTTGATTTCTCGCCGGAAGCCAGTTTCGCCTCCATTCGTTTTTCAGCAGAAAGATACGTAACCGAAAGAGAAGCCGCCCCCTCCGCTTCATTACCTGCAAAAAAAACTGTTTGCGGAGCCGGTTCTTCGGTATATTCCGGCTTAAACCAGAAACTCAGCGTTCCAAAAGAACGGGAAGCAAAAATCGATTTATTCAAATTCACGCGAGCCTTTACGCCGACACTACCGTTCCGGCCTTCCGCCCCATATAATACGGAAGACTGCAAAATATCCTTCGTTCCGTTAAAATCGGCATACAAATCGGAACTTTCAAAATCATAAGCAATCTGAAACCGCTTTTCCGCCGCAGAAACAGTCAGGGGCGAAAAACAAAGAAAACTCAGAAAAAGAACCAAAGAAAGAAAAAG
>CAOJUB010000023.1 GCA_948443805.1 uncultured Clostridia bacterium
TCGGTCTTTTGACCGAAAGCTGTTTTTCCAGAAGAATAAAAACCGCAGAGGTTTTTATTCTTTATTATATCACATCCCCTGTCGGATGTCAAGCGGAGTTTCGGGTAACAGCAGATTTTTATGTGAAGAAAAATAGATTTTTTTCGGTTTTCTTTGTCGGGAAGTTCTTCATAGGCTGTTCTTTTGAAAAACCGAGGATATAAGTGTCGTCAGCAAGAAAGGAACAGCAAATTTTCGCTGTTCCCCTTTTTTTATCGCGCTACGGCCGCTTTTTTTGCCGAGGCTTCTTCTGCGATCCATCTTCTGCGGGCGCTGATGAATTTTTTAATCATCTCATAATCGTTTTCCGAAGGATTGGTCACGCGCATGACATACATATCGCAGGCACATAAACCGGCGTAGGTCTTTTCCCGAATGGTAAGAGAAACGCCGGGACGGCATTTGCCGCATCCTCTGCAATACGACATATGCTGAACATAGTAGTCGGCCATTTCGTCTCCTGCATGATTCAGATAATGATTTAGTTTCTCTTCGATTGGTTCTTTCGGGTTCTTGAAATGATTTCTGTCATCAGCGGTAAATACCTTGACGGAATAGATATCTTTTATACAGGCTTGTCCGAGAGCGATTTCCACCCGGAATACACATTTGGATTTGTATCTGGATTCGAATGTGTTGCAGCGCGCAAGGGAGAAGGGAAGTTTGTTTTCTTCGATATACTGCAAGAAAGGTTCCATCTGTGTTTGCTGTTCCGTACGGAGAAACTGCGCGGCGATTTGTCGTATGGAGGGACGTTCTTTTTGCTGACGCTTATTGTAGCTTAAATCCTGCATTTTTAATTCCTCCTGTTTTATATGAGTAAAATACCGAAGACTGTTACGATTGATTTTCCCTGTCGCATGCGTTCAGTTCTTTTTTTAACAGCATCAGAAGCGCGGCCGTGTCCTCCGGCGCAATCTGATAGGAAGAATAACGAAATCCGGCACAGATAACAGAGCATTTTATATAGTTTTTTCCGTTATAGGTGAAAGCCGGATCGATTTTTCTGCAATATCCGCAGTGAATGCAGTCCCTGCCGGAAAGCGTTTGATGAAGAATGCCGGGCGAAAGGTCTGGCAGGATATTTTGGTATTCCGAAATATGAGACAGACGAAGATGAATATCGAGATGGCTGTCCCGTTCCAGGTTCATAATAACGCTTGATTGGGCTATCTTATTTTTGAATATCCAGATTTTAGCAGGATTATATTCATATTTTATCTGGAAAGAATAGCCGCATTCCCGGAAAAGACGGATGATGGAACGTACAAGATTCTGGATATGGTCTTCCGGAATCAGGCGTACAAAATCTTCCGGTTCGTACGTGATTTTTCCGTCGGAAGTGAAAATCCGGGGATCGCCGGACAGAAGATTGTCGCCGGCTGACGCAAGGGCATGCATGACCGTTAAAACATGAGGATTATCCGGGTAGCTGATTCTGAAAGACATAGAATCTTGGAATTCTCTCTCAAACCCGTAATGTGAAAGCCGGTCCAGAATTTCCATAGAATGAGCGATCCCTTTGAAATCTTGTTTGCAATACAGGTTTTCTTCCGCCGGTTTTTTTGCAATGATTGTCAGGATTTCTTTGATCCGCATAAAAGATTTGATGGATTTCGCTTTATTTTTGGAAACAGCGCTGTGCAGAGGCTCTGTTTCCAGGCAGACAAGATGAAACGTCTCCGGGTCTCTGGCAATATCGGAAAGGATCTGGCGGCGGAATTCCCGATATTGTTTCAGTGCGCAGAGAAATTCATCATTCGTAAGTCCTGCCCGGTATTTTTCCGGGATGGTGATATTCTCGGGAATGTCGGCAACGGTTCGCAGATAATGCTGCGCAAGCTGCTGGGTATAATACTGCATATCGTATCCCTTTCCTTTTTCGGATTACTGCGTTTGACCTTTTCTGCTTGAATTTTATCCGTCAATTTCTAACTGATAGATACCGTAGCCCCTGTCGTTTCTGACAATGGTTATTTCCATTTTTAATTCTTTGCCGCCTGCATCAACCTTCATGTTGAGAGTGTAGAGGGAGCCTTGAACGGCGCTGTTATAATAAGAAGAGGAGAAACCGGTATATTTTGTAATGGTGATCGCCGAAAAATCAAGGTTTTTCTCGTGTTCCAAATTTTCAAAAACAGTTTTGGGGTCTGCGGATATTTCCGGATGGAGAAACGTGGAGGCGTGGTCATAGTCTTTTGTTTCTATGGCTCTGAAAAAACCGTTGATATGTTCTTTGGCTTCTTTTCCGCTGATTCCGTTCGAACATCCGGCGAAAGAAAAGACAGTAAACAGCATGAGAAAGATCGGTATTGTTTTTATCAGTTTCATTGGTTCTTCTCCTTTTATATTAAAAAAATAGCTTGTTCTTGGGTTTTCTCAGCGCGGTTCATCGTATCGCCGTACTTTATACCGGGTCGTTATGCTGCAAAAACTTGCTTTGCAAGGCTTTTTGCATTTATTATAAAATAAATTTGAAGTTTTGTCAAGTTTTGATTCCTTACCATATATTTTCGTGGCACAAAACGTTTGTTTTTGGCACAAATCATTCCCATTTTCAAGAAAATATTTTTCTTTTTTGAGAAAATAGAGGGTTTAAAAATATTGAAATTACAATAAAAAAGAAAAGAAACAACGATTTCTCGTTGTTTCTTCTTTTGGCGGAGAAGGAGGGATTTGAACCCTCGCGCCGCGTTAACGACCTACACCCTTAGCAGGGGCGCCTCTTCACCACTTGAGTACTTCTCCGTGCTGAATTTCGCAACCGCCAAATATGAAATTGAAATAAGCTTTATTATTATAGCCTATTTTTTCCGGTTTGTCAAGAGGTTTTCTTAAAAATATTGTTACATTTTTATCTTTCACGGCCGGAAAACCGAGGAAGCTGCATGTTTTCTTTAGGGTTGACAAACCGGATGTTTTTTATTATAATAAAAAGAAAATCCTGAAAATTGTTGTTTTTCAGGAAATTTTGCGGCAAAAAATAGTGGTATCTTTCCCTTTTGCCGGAAAGATCGTTTTTTTGATTGGGGGGATTCGGTGACGATTTTGTTGTCTCTTGCCTTTCTTTTTTCTTTTGGGGGTATGCTTGGCTGGGGAATGGAGGCGCTGTTCCGGCGTGTTTATTCGGGAGAGTGGATCAATCCCGGATTTTTGGTCGGACCATGTCTGCCGCTTTACGGATTCGGGCTGTGTCTTTTATATTTGCTTTCGGAACTGGACATGCTGATTTCGTTCGGGAATTCTGTGGTGAGCCGGCTTCTGCTGATTTTGGTCATGGCGCTTGCCATGACGATACTGGAGTATATTGCAGGAATTATTTTTATCAAGGGAATGAAAACGCAGCTTTGGGATTATTCCAACGAAAAATGGAATATTCAGGGCATTGTCTGCCCGAAATATTCACTGCTCTGGGCGCTGCTTTGCGCGGTGTATTATTTCTTTCTTCATCCGCTTGTTTCTTCGCTTCTTTTTTGGTTTGGAAACCATATTGAATGGTCGTTTTTTCTGGGGATATTCTATGGAATATTTGCGGTCGATCTGACGTATTCGTTACAGCTGGTGGCTAAAATCAAGCATTTTGCCGAAGAAAACAATATTCTGGTCTTATATGAGGAATTAAAGGCTAATATCCGGCGCACCGCTGCGGAACAGAAGGAAAAATACCGGTATCTGTTCGCTTTTTCTTCGCGGGTTCCGCTGTATGAACATCTGAAGAAGTATTTTGCGCTGATTCAGGCTTTTGCGGCGGAAAAAATAGACGGAAAACCGGAGGAGGAAGAGCCGGGAACTGAAGAAGAACAAAAGAATCCGGACAAACTGTCCGGAGCCGCGGCGTCTTCTGACGATTGACCCGACAAGCCTTCCTGTAAGTGTATCGGTTGAATCTCTGAGCTGGTGGGAAGAAGACCGGGCAACATGCTGCAACGGGTACCTGAGAAGCATACCGGAGTCTTTCCGGTTTATCCGTTTGCAGGGGCTTCTTTTCTGATGCCGAATGGGTGGCTTCGGCGTTTTCTGAAAGCGTTTTTGTAATCTGAAAGAAAAAATAAAAAACGGCGGTTTTCTGTGAAGGAAGCCGCCGTTTGAATGATCCGGATAAATCCTGTATTTTTAACAATGGCCGGGGAATCGTTTTTTATTGGTTTTTTGCCGGTTTCTTTTCCGACGGTTCTTTGATTTCTCCCGCTTTTTTCAGGCTGATTTTGGTTGCGACCGGACCGATGATTTCATAGATCAGCGTACCGCATAAAATGACTGTCCGGATCACGTTGGCATATTCGGGTACGGCGGTCTGCGCGACTATCGTAAGACCGATTGCCACGCCGGCCTGCGGAATCAGGGTCGGGCCAAGATAGCGGCAGACTTCTTTGGGCGCTTTCATGATTTTCGCTCCGATAAAGGCGCCGGCCATTTTCCCGATAACGCGGAAAACAACATAAATTATGCCGATAATGCCGATCTGCGGAATGACCGAAAGATCCAATTCCGCGCCGGAAACAACAAAAAACATCAGGAACAGCGGCGGTGTGACAAAGTCGGCCAGTTCAGCAATAGAATCGCTTTCCGAGGAAATATTGCAGAAGATCGTTCCGGCAATCATGCAGGCCAGCAGTTCGGAGGCTCCGCAGAGCGTTGCCAGCGCGGAGGTCAGAAAAACACAGCCGATGATAATAACCAGCCGGTTGCCGCTTTTTTTGAAAAACCGGAGCGGAAATTTCATAAAAAGGCCGACTGCAATTCCGATCAGAATCGAGAATCCGATTTCCTGAAACGGCTGAAGAATCGAAGAAACGATTCCGGCTTCGGGATTGTTGATCGCTTTGGCGATCGCCACGGAAAAACCGAAGGCAATCAGCGCTACTGCGTCATCGATGGCAACTACGCTCATCAGTGTTGACGTTACCGGCCCTTTTGCCCGGTACTGTTTGATAACCATAATCGTCGCCGCCGGCGCTGTCGCTGCGGCAATGGCGCCGAGAACAATGGAAAACGGTGCATCGTTGCCAGTAAGAACCAGCATCCCCTGCACAAGAAAAACGGCGATCAGCGCTTCAAACACCGCGATTACGACCGGGGTGAAACCGACCGCTTTAAAATAACTTTTTTTAAAGGAAAGCCCGATGGTAAACGCGATAAAGGCAAGGGCCATCTGCGAAACCAGTTCCAGCTGCAGGGTGATATTTTCCGGGATGATCCCCAGCACGTGCGGTCCGATCAGCAGTCCCGCAAGCAGATATCCCGTTACATTCGGCAGTTTAATCAGCTTGACAATCCGTCCGAACAGCAGTCCGGAAAGCAGAATCAGCGCAAGATAAAACAGCATGTTCAGTTCCATAATGATTGTTCTTCTTTCTTCTTGATTGTTCAGAATTCAATTTCGCTCTGCGACAGGCCTTCTACCGACAGGGCGGGAATGACAAAGAGAATGCCGGTATACGGTTTTGAAAGATCGCCGACAATCTCGGTAATCACTTTTTTTGCTTCAGTTACCTGCGCTTCGTCAAGTACCATGATGATCGTTTTGTTTTCTTCACGATCCGGCGTCAAAAATGCTCTCAGAGATGAAATAATGTAGCTGTCTTCGCTTGATGCCAGCGAGTGCGCCATGCCCGAGCTATTAATGATGGTCGCGCCTTTGATCCCTGCTTTGTTCAGGGCGATCATCAGGGGGTCAAGAACTTCAGTTTTGTGCAGGACAAGGAATAAAATTTGTTTTTCACACATAAAACATTCTCCGTTCTGCCGGTTTCCCGGCGTTTAGTTATCAGCGGTTCGGTCCGCTCAGTCTTCTTTTTTTCGGAAAATATGGATGGCAAACTCAATCTGCGTGTCCAGGCTTTCGGTTTGACGAAGCCGTTCCATTCCCTCTTTTGGGGTGCGCCAGAGATACGGCGTCATGGAAAACAGCGCGAGAAGGTCTTGCCTGCCGAGCTGAATCCGTTCAGATACGTTTATGATGTCTTCGTAGACAAACCCTGGATATTCGGTTTTTTCTTCCGGGTTTTTATAGGGCGTTTCATAAAGAATCTGTTTCATCTGCCAGAGGTGGTTTTCTCCGGGAACGACATAAAACATTTTTCCGCCGGGCTTGAGCACCCGGTTATATTCTTCCGCAGATAGCGGGGCGAAAACATTGATCAGAAAATCAATGCAGCGGTCGGAAACCGGCAGGCGGTAAACGCTGGCCACGGCAAAACGGGCTTCTTTGGTTCGCTTTGCCGCTTTTTTTACGGCCGTTTTCGAAATATCCACGCCGTATACGGCGGCGTTTTGGGTTCTCCGACAGATTTCTTCGGTATAGTAGCCTTCACCGCAGCCGCAGTCAAGGATGACCGGACGGACGGTTTTCACAGCCGCTTTTGAAACCGCGCTGCAGAGAGCGTTTCGGAGCGGTTCATAATAGCCTTTCGAAAGGAACTGATTTCTTGCCTGTACCATCTGCGGGCTGTCTCCCGGCTGTTTGGAATGTTTTTTGTTGACAGGCAGCAAATGCACGTAGCCTTCGGCGCTTCGGTCGAAAGTGTGACCGGCGGAACAGTGCAACGCTGTTCCGCTGCGGAAAAGTTCTTTCCCGCAGTGCGGACAGATAAAAATGCTCATAACAATAAAATCCTTTTTCTCCGGAAAAACAGGGAATCGCAGCAGTCGATTCCCTGTCGGTTTTATTCCTCGTTTTCAGAGGTCTCTTTTTCGTTTTCGTCCGAATCGGTTTTTTCTCCGATGGTTCTGCCCTCCAGAACATCCTTGATTTTTTCTTTCGCATTGTCAACAGTGTCCGTGTCCGGAATGCAGACCCATGCTGTATAACCCAGGGAATAGGGGATTTTATAGGCGCCTTCTCCGCTGACGTCGGCGGACACGATGTTCCAGGACGGCATTTCGGAAAGCTGATATTTGACAAGGTAGGAAATTTCCGCAGGGGTAAAGTTGGTTTGAATATAGCGTTCCAGTTCGTTGAGCAGCGAATCGTAGTTTTTCAGCAGGGCGGGGGACATCGCTTTTTTCAGTAGCGCTTCAATGATGGCCATCTGGTCTCTTCCGCGCTGGAAATCACCGTCGGCAAATGCCTGCCGTTCTCTTGCAAAAGCCAGCGCCTGTTTTCCGTTCAGGGTTTGCAGACCTTTTTTCAGATAAACGCCGTCCGCGCCGCTGGTTCTCATATTAAACGGAATTTCAACCTCAACGCCGCCGAGGATATCGATCATGCTGGTAAATCCGGTGAAATTGATCCGGACAAAATGGTCGATGTTGACATCGTACAGATTTTCCAGCGTTTCCATCGAACAGTCAATGCCGTACAGGCCTGCGTGGGTCAATTTGTCAATCGGCTGTCCGGAAAGGGCGATCGGAACAAAATAATCGCGGGGGGTGGAAAGCAGAAGAATCTGATGGGTTTTCAGGTTGGCAACCAACAGGATATTGACGTCGCTCCGGCTCTTGGTGGTAACCGAACCGGTTGTGTCGATACCGCTGACATAAGCTACGATGGTCTGATCATCGTCCAGAAGATTTTCATCAGCGGGCCGTTCGTCTTTGATCTGAGATTCGATATTAAATGATTTTAACACTCTGGTTTTGTCGGCAAAATTCGTGTGCGCCTCATTTTCGGATTCGGATTGACCCGAGGACAACAGCGATGCGTAACTCTCGCTGAGGATGATGGCTTTGCATTTCCCGTCATACAGCGCGTTGACAAGGTCGAGAACCGCGTCGTAGCCGTTGGTCTGGATATCTCCCTTGATTTCGGTTTTGATGGCGTCAATTGTTTTCTGTACCGTTTCTTCATTTTCCGCATTCAGCGTGCCGTATATATAGTTTTTCGCGTCTTCGAGCGTCTGCGCCGAATCCTCTTTTAAGACATAGACGTTTACAACATCGGTTTGGGTCTTTTTCCCCGTGACATTTCTAATAACATCTTCGACTTTGGTAAAAACGCCGGTGCCGTAAAGCAGACCGCAGGTAATCAAAACCGAAAGGATTGCGCCGATGATCCGGACAGGGTCTTTAAGACGCTGCAGGAGCAGCATAGCGATAAAGAGGATCAGCAGAACGGCTGAAATAATAATACAGTATGTAGCGTTCAGCATGCCGAATTTAAACAGGCTGTAGCCAAAGACCACCGACACAATAAACTGTATCAGAACCAAAAACAGCCCGATCAGGCGGAGTGCAATCAGTACCGGATTTTTTTTCTTTCTTCTTCTTTTTCCCGCTGCGGGAGCATATTCTGTTTGGTTTGTTTTTCTCATAATAACTTTCCTTTCCCGGCAAAAAGCCGATGAGGCGGCGCTGCGGCCGGAGAGAGAAACGCGGGACGCGGTTTGTGTCAAAACCGGCGATCAAACCTTTTTGAAAGGTATTTTCCGGGTTTCTTTTGAATAAAAAAAGCGCCGGATCTGTTCAGGATCGGCGCTTCATGGCGCGCTTGAAGGGACTCGAACCCCTGACCCACTGCTTAGAAGGCAGTTGCTCTATCCACCTGAGCTACAAACGCATATCGTTTACCATGCTTCGTCATTATAGCATATGTGCGATAAAAAAGCAATGATTTTTTTTTGATTTTTTTGTAAAATCATGAAAAAAAGGGATGAAATGCGCCCGTAAAAAGCTGCTGGAGAGGCGGTTTAGATTGTTTCGCCGCCGGATTTTCTGAGCCATTTTTTATAGGCTTCTTTTTTGTCGTACAGACGGATGCATTTTTTTACCAGCCTGCGGTTAATCCGGAGAACGGATTTGTCGGAGAATGATTTTTTCTTCGCGATTTGATTTTTCAGGCGGATTCGTTCTTTTTCGATCTGATATTCCAGTTTTTTTATCTGATAGAACAGCCGTCCCTGCTTTAAGCCTGCTTTCTGGTTGCCGCGCATGGTTTTTCCTCCCCGTTTTCGGTCTGCTGTTTTTTGAAAAAAGCGTCCATCCGGCTTCGGAATATCCGTTCGCTGTAGCGTCCGGCAATTTTTCCCTGTTTGATGACAACGACCGAGGGAACGTCAAGAATGCCGAATTGCTCGGTTAATTCCGGTTCTCTGTCTACATCCAGAATACAGAATTTGATTTTTTTCTGAAACTTGAATGAAATCTGTTTAAAATAGACCGAAAAACGCCGGCAGTCTCTGCACCAGTCGGCAGAAAACAGCAAATAAACGGTTTTGGGGGAGTGCAAAATTTCTTTTTCAAAGTTTTGGCAGGTTACTTTTTTCAACATGGGGTCTGCTCCTCCTGGGAATGGTCTTTCAATGCGATTGTACCCTGTCGGGAAAAAATTTATGCAGCGGATAAGCGGTTTGCAGGAAAAAAGACCGGGACAAAAAGTCCCGGTCTTTTTTCCTCTGTTTTCCGTTTTGCTCAGATCCCCAGTTTTTTCCGCGCCATGCGCAGGTGTTCCATAATATGTCCCATGTTTCCCTCGCCGGCATATCGGGTCTGGTCAAAAAAGTCATGGTTCATTCCCGACCAGAAAAGTTCATTCTCTTCGCCCTGCACCGAAACGGGTTTGTTCAGTTTTCCGATATAAACTTCAACCATACAGTCGTCGAGCCGGTAAACAAAATCCATCAGGTGCGTCAGAGAAATATCGTCTTTGGTGATCGAGGTTTCTTCCCATAATTCCCGGTAGGCCGCGTCCAGTCCGGCTTCTCCGGGTTCGATTTTTCCGCCGATCAGATTGAAAAGCCCCTGATACGGATCTCTTCTCCGCTTGCAGAAGAGGATTTTTTCTCCGCTTTCATTTAAAACGGCGATCAGATTATAACTTTGCATCAAAAGCGTTCCCCTTTCCGTTTTTTTCTTCTCTTAAAAATAAATAAAGCGCTGCGGCAACGCGCGATTCCAGCCGGCTGTAGGAAAGTTCGGCTTTTTTCAACAGCGGAACCGCGACTTCTTTTGTCCGATTGCCGGTTTTCAAACAAACCGTCAGAATTTCTCCCAGCGGTTTTTTTTCGGTTCCGGCTGTGATGGTCAGTTCTGCCGGGCAGTCCGGAGAAACCGGGGGGAAGGGAAAGAATCCGTCGCGGAACCGAAAATCGCCCCGACAGAGGAGATGATAAGGCGGAAGTAGCCGTGCCATCGCTTGTTTGACGTCTTTTTCCCGGATCTGATACGCGGCCAGCTTGGTTTCAATCGCGTTCCTGACCGGCTGCATGTTTTTTTCTGCAGCCGAAGCGTCCGGCGCTTTGCAGGCCAGGCGGACGCGCACGGTTTCTTCCGAAGCATACAGAGCAATGGTCACATCGGTCTGTTGTTCGATCATTTTTCCGAGCAGTTCAGCCACCCTGCTTTCTCCGATACCCATGGTGATGATCTCACAGGTGTAGATTCTGTCGCGTTTATATGCCTCTAAAAACGGTTTCAGCTGATGTTCTGCGACAAAGGTCATTTCTTTGGGCGGACCGGGCAGATTGACGATCATTTTTCCGTCTTTTTCCATGACGCAACCGTTGGCGGTTCCGACTTCATTTTCCAGTATCCGGCAGTTTTCGGGGAAATACGCCTGTTTGTAATTGTTTTCCGGGATGTTGTCCGAAGCGCTTAAAAAACGGCATTTTGCACCGACTTTTTCGGCTTCTTCTTCCAGAAAAAGCATGGGAAGCCCCAGATATTCGGCTGATATTTCTTTGGTCAGGTCGTCGGGCGTCGGCCCTAAACCGCCGGTGGTAATCACGCAGTCCGCCCCTCTTTCAAAGGCGGTTTGCAGACATTGGCGAAGCCGTTTCGGATTATCGCCGACCACGCTCTGATAATATACGTTAAAGCCGAATTCTTTGCAGAGTTTTTGCAGGTATACCGCATTGGTATTGACGATTTCTCCGAGCAGCAGTTCCGTACCAACGTTGACGATCTCTATCGTCATGATGTTCCCTCTTTTCATTGAATACTGATTTTCATAAAGAATAACACATTTTTTATTTTTTGTCAACCGCGCGGCGGAGAACTTGCTTTTTCTTGCCGTTTGTGTTATACTGAAAACAGAAATAAAAGCCTGTTTATGACAGAAATCGTTCTGGTTTAAAAACGATTTATGAGGGGTTGAAAGGGAGTGAGCTGCAATGATTCGGTATGCGGAAGAGAGCGATTTTGACAAATTAAAAAAATATGACAGAGAGATTTGTGAAACAGAGCTGAGAAACAGTATCAAAGCAAAAAAAGTGATTGTTCTGTTCGCGGAGGATCTTTTGATCGGATGGCTGCGGTTTCATTTATTCTGGGACAATACGCCGTTTATGAATATGTTATATTGTCTGGAAGGCTATCGGGGAAAGGGTTATGGAAGACAGCTTGTTGCTTTTTGGGAAAACGAAATGCTGAAAAACAATTATAAAAGGGTGTGCACCTCTACCCGGTCGGATGAGCAGGCGCAGTTTTTTTATCGGAAACTCGGCTATCGAGAGTGCGGGTCTTTCATTTTTCCGAACGAACCATTGGAAATTGTCTTTTTGAAAAATCTGGTATAACGGAAGCTTCTGCTTTTTCAAGGCCGAGAAAAAGAATTGTTTTTGACCGTTTCCCTGTGCAGAAAGGGGATTTTTATGCAGGAAAAATATATGGCGCGCGTAACGTTGAAAAAAGAACCGCCGGAGGATTCTTATCTTTCAGAACTTCCGGCGGTAAAAGCGCTGAAAAAGCGGGGTTCTCTTTCGTTTGATAAAGACGTGACGTTTTTTGTCGGAGAAAACGGTTCGGGGAAATCAACGCTGATCGAGGCGATCGCCGTGGCCTGCGGTTTCAACGCCGAGGGGGGAAGCCGGAATTTTCGTTTTTCCACAAATGCGACGCACTCGTCTTTGTGCGATTGCCTGACCGTCTCCAAAACCGCCTATCCGCGGGACGGTTTTTTCCTCCGCGCAGAAAGTTTTTACAACGCCGCGAGTTATATTGACGAAATTGATGCGGTTCCGGCTGCGGCGCCGCCTGTGATTGAAAGTTACGGCGGCGTTTCGCTGCATGCGCAGTCGCACGGCGAAAGCTTTCTTTCCTTGGTTCGCCGCCGTTTTCGGGGAAACGGACTGTATATTCTCGACGAGCCGGAAGCCGCGCTTTCTCCTGCCGGACTGTTTGGGTTGATTGCAGAAATGGGGCGGCTGGTAAACAATCGTTCGCAGTTTTTGATTGCCACCCATTCCCCAATTTTGATGACCTTTCCGGATGCGGAGATTTATTGGCTTTCAGATGACGAAATTTCTTCGGTATCGTATCGGGAAACCGATCATTTCCGGATTTATAAACGGTTTTTGGAAGACCCGGAAAGTATTCTTTCCGAGCTTTTATGATCGTTTTTTCTTAAAAAGTAAGAGGCGCGGATTTCCCGCGCCTCTTGTTTTTGTTTATTTTTTCCGGATATCGTCCGGTTCCGGTCGGTTCAAACGACGTTTGGAACCCAGACGTCTGAGTTGATTCCCGGCTGTCTGCAGCAAATGGAAAATCAGATTCAGCCCTGCCGAGAGAAGAAGGGAACAGAGAAAAACCAGCGGAATAATGAGGGGGAAATAATTCAGCCTTTTTTGCATATCGGGAACTGATTGGTTCAGGATCGTATAAAAATAGGAATCAAAAATATAGGAGACCAGGTACGCCCCCAGGCAGGCGTTCGACATCCATTTCAAAAGTTTCCGGAGCGTCGGGGGACAGGCTTCGGTATTTCGGTTTTCCAGCAGCAGGAACAGAAGCGTTGCCGCAATCGCATTCGGCAGCGCGCCGTATTCCGTCCAGGCGCCCCAGATAAAAACGCCGCCCTGGCTGATGAAAAAATTGAAGGTTCCGGAGAGAAGCCAAATGCCTGCAAGCAGCAGGATGCCGACCGATTTTTTTATTTTCGGCCGGAATTCTTTCAGATAGCAACCGATAAAATAATAGGCGACCGGATAGAGACTGGTCCACCAGGCGGGCAGGATTTTTTTATATAGGTTGCATATCGCCGGCGCGGCCGTCAGAATCACCATGGTCAGGAGCAAAACCTGTTTCTGCTTTTTTGAGGATAGCCCATGATAGGCGGCGTTGAGGAATGGAATCAGCAAAAACAGACCGAGGTACATTTCAATATACCATGCATAGGGCGCGGCGGAAAAATTCAGCAGGGAATAAAACGAATCTCCCCAGGTAAAGGGTTCGTGCAGAAACACCGTGCGGTAAACAAGGCAGGCAATGCTTGCCAGCAGATAGATCCCCACCGTTTTTCCCAGGCCGAAATAATAGCGTTTGTTTAGTTTTTTTCCGCTCATCAGATATCCGGAAAGCAGAAGAAAAAGCGGAACGCATATCATGAAAGTCGAACGCATCAGGGTCATCAGATACATGCGTCCGCCGGCCAGCGGTTTATCGTAAAACCCGCTGTTCAGAAAAAAATGAACGGATATGACAAGCAAAAGCGCTGTGCACCGTATGATGTCCATGGAAATGTTTCGGGATTTTGTCTGCAGCATAATAAAAACCTCTTGTTGTATTATTTTGTTTATTCTTGCGTTTCGTTTGATTCCTGCTGTTTTTGCTGTATCAGGCGTTCAATTTCGTCTTCCCGCTGTTTTGCGGTGTCATAATCAATATGGTATTTTTTATAAAGATCGGTTAACTGTTCGTCTGAAATTACCGTATCCATCCGGTACCAGACCTGATGGACCAGATCGCCGATTTTATCGTTTCCGCAGATAAAATGTGCGGTCTGATCGCCGGTTTCATCGAAAAGCGTCACGTAAAAGCACATTCCGTTTTCGTTCGCCCAGGTCATTTCTTCCGCTTTTTTGAGTTTGACGCCGTCGAACCAAGCCAGAAATTCCCGGATATCTTCCGGTTCGTAGGTGTTTTCTGTCAGGCCGTGCGTATTGTTGGTAAAGCGAAGGTGCGTGATGTTTTCCGGTTGATATTGCAGAACTTGTTCAAACGGCTGCCAGGCGATTTGCTGATAGGTGAAAATGCCTGCGGCCGCCGATACGGCCAATGCGGCGAGTAAGAGAAAAATAATTTTTTTCATGGGGTTATCCCCCTTTCTTTATTGTCTGGAATTTTGTTCCGTCAGGTCTTTGAGAACCGTAAAGCCTGAAAAAACGATTCTTTCAGAAGTTTTCAGTTCTTTGAAATCATATTCCGGGAGTTTTTATTCTGCGGCTTGTTGCTTTTGTTTTTGTTCGGTCAGAATCTGTTCGATCAATTCTCTTTCTTCCCGGCGTTTCTGCGCGTCCTCCTCTCCGATATGATATTTTTCAATAAAAGCATCGGTTTCCTGCTCTGTCATGAAATTGTCCGCGTCATACCAGACGTCGGCCAGCCGGTCGGCGATCCGGGCGCCGGGGCCAAAGGTGAAACTGGCGTAGATATGCCCTTTTTCGTTCTGAAAAGTGGCGGAAAGATAATAGCCGCAATACTGCGAAGGCGGCAGGCCGGGGACTTTTTTGACCCGGACGTCGTCGAACAGTTTGAAAATTTCCTTTATTTCTTCGGGATCGGTCACAACCGTTCCTACGCCGACATTCCCGTTGCTTAGCTGGATTTCTGTGATCTCTTCGGGTTTGCAGTTCAGCACTTTTTTAAACCCGACGCCGAAAAGGTAGGGGGAAAGCAGAACCCCCGCCGTTATGCCGAGAATAAGCAGCGTGCCGGTAACCGAAAGGATGATTGTAATGATTTTTTTCTTTGTCATGATTACCACCTTCCATCATTTTTTATCGGTAGGGTTTATTTTTCAGTTGCTGTTTGTCTCTTTTTGTTTTTCCCGCTGCCGAAATTCTTCTTCCAGCCTCTTTTCGAATTCTTCCTCTTGCTTTTGAAATTCCCGCTCCTCCGGGTCGGTTTCCAGAATATATTCTTTTGTCAGGTTATATTTCTTGCAGAAAGCGTCAATTTTTTCCTGGGGAAGGCTTTGATCAATCGTGTACCAGGTGTTTGTCAGGTAGTCTCCGATGCTGTTTCCTGTTCCGCAGTCAAACTCGGCGGCTTTGCTCCCGTCGCTTGTATATAGGCTGGCATGCAGAATATTTCCGGTATAGAGCCGTTCTTCTTCGGTCTGGTTTTTCAGAACGGTCATGTCTTCAAACCAGGAAAGAAAGGCCCGGATCTCATAAGGATCGGTGAGTTCCGCCTTTCTGCCGATGTAGATGTTGGTTACTTCCAGCTTACTGATAGCGTTTTGTGTATATCCGAGGGCTTTCGGCAGTTTTTCTCCGACATGTTTTTCCGGTTTCTCTTTGGGAAGAAGGATTCCGATCAGAATTCCGGCGCCGGCGAGGATGACGGCAAGAGAACCCAGGAGCAGGGGTGTCTTTTTTTTCATCATAGGCCTCCTTTTACTATCTTTGTTTTTTATCGGGAACCCGTTC
>CAOJUB010000024.1 GCA_948443805.1 uncultured Clostridia bacterium
AAGGAAAGGTTTTTGAATATTTTTATGAAAAGGGGCGTATCATTTCAGATTCCGGATATACCAATCAAATTCGGAGATAGATTCAGCAGAAACGATATCTGGAATGACAGAAAATTTCATAAGAAATTCAGGCTGTTTGCGGATATTTTTATTCAGTGGTATTGATTTTTAAAAATATATGTAGTATACTAAGCGTAGACGCCGTTGGTCTGAAGAGAACGTCTCTTCTGATTGCGGACGATATACTCGTCAAGCTGATCGTTGCCGATAAAGACCTGAATAACGGATTCCGAACCGCCGCCTTTCAGAGCGGAACGTACCGCCTGATAAACTCCGGAGGAAACCGACTCGACGATCTGATTGTTGTTGACGACGGCGTTCCTGTTGCCGATAGTACCGACAAGCTCAGGCCCCGCCTCTCTGGCGATAAACATCTGTCCCATCGACGGGAAACCGCCGGAGGCAAAGGTGAGCGGGGTAATCTGGAATTCTAATTTTCGTATGCTGACGCCGGGAATTAAATTCAATCCGTCTATCACTAAATTGATGGGGGAAAGAACAAGTTTAAGAAATCCGTTTAAAACGCTGATTACGCCGTTTACCATACCTTTGATTCCGTTTTTAATTCCTTCCCAGAGACCGGAGAAAAAGTTAGCTACAGGGGTAATGATTTTATCATGGATAAAAGATACGACGGTGTTGAAAATATTGGAAATGAAATCTATCGCCGCTTTTACGCCCGATTTGATGCCTTCCCATAAACCGGAAAAGAAATTTCCGATCGGTGTGACGATATTATCTCTGATCCACGAAACGACAGAAGTGAAAATGCCGACGATGAAATCAATTCCGGCTTGAAACGCTGTAGAGATCAATTCCCACATACCGACAAAGAAATTAACGATAGGATCGATTACGTACAGCTTAATGACGTTAACGATACTTGTAAAAATATCAGATATAAAGCCGACTACAGTGCTTACGGCGTTGCTGATATTTTCCCAAGCCCACTGAAAGATGCTTACGATAGGATCGATTACATACAGTTTGATGACGTTGACGATGCTGATGAAGATGTCGGAGATAAAGCCGACTACAGCGCTTACGGCGTTGCTGATATTTTCCCAAGCCCATTGAAAAATGCTGACAATTGGCTGGACAATATTATCATTGATCCAACTGACGATAGGGGAGAAGATTCCGACGATAAAATCGACGCCTGTTTGGAACACGCCTGTGATTCCGTCCCATAGCCCTCCGAAAAAGTTCCCGATCGGGGCAATAACGTTTTCGCTGATCCACGAGACAGCCGTACCGAATATTGACGATATCCACTCCCATGCGGCGGACAGACCGCTGACAATGCCGTTCCACATGTCAGCTATTCCTGCTCCGATTGCTCCCCAGTCAAGTGAACATAGCCAGGAAATTAGTGCAGCAATAGCTGCTCCTAACGCTACAACAACAGTTGCAAGTTCGGAAGCTCCAGTAGCTGTCGCAATCACACCTAAAATTGTCGAAACAACACCCAGAATAATAGCCAAGCCATCAAAAGCTTGTTCCATATTTTGTAATTCTGAAGTATCAATATTTGTTTTGAATTCTGTTGAAAGTATATCTTTAATGTCTTTTAATGGTTGTAAAATATCTTCTAAAACTTTTTTAATGTCATTAAAAAGATTTTTTAATTTATTAAATTCATCAGTTGGAATATTCATGTTTATAGCTATGTTTTCTGATGGCATATTTTAACCTCCTAAGTAAGTTATTGTTGTTAGATGGAATGAGTTTTATTATGTTTTATAAAATAAATGATTTGTATGGGGGTATTTTTATGAATTATACTTTGGGCAAAGAGTCTTTTTTTGCTCATTATAAGGTGGATTATATAAATAGTTCGCCAACCCAAGTGTTTCCGAATTCTTTGCGTATGTATATTTCAAAAAAATCTTTTTCTTTTTATGATATAAAGGTTCCTAATCGTCTTATTTTATATATTCCACATAATAAGATAAAAAGATTTTTATTTGTTCCCGGGACAGGATTGAGAATTGCAAAAAAAGGCTTGTTTCGTAATATCAATGGCGGTTTCATGAACTCCTTATACAATAATGAAATACAGATTGATTATCTTGATGAGGAGAATCGGGATTCTTTATTGCATATAGGAATGGCGAATTCAATTTTGGTTAATCAACGAAAAAATGCTTGTTTGGAACTTGCTGATTTAATGAAAACTTATGGTATAGAACAAGAATTTTTAGGCAATTCTGTTTCGCATTCAGATATTCTATCCCAAATAAGAGAACTTTCCGATCTGTATCAGGCGGGAATATTAACGGAAACTGAATTTGAAGCAAAGAAAGCGGAGCTTTTGAGGCGAATTTAATAATATTTTTCTGAATATTAATTTTTCAAATGATATCTTCTGATTCTTTTATAACATTGATGAGCGTAGCGAATCAGCATGACTGCTTGTAAGATCATAGTACCGTAATATAGAATATAAGGAAATTGCCCTGGCACAATAAAATGGAGGTTTTCTCCACGTAGGATATGCAGTAACTGCATGAAGACTGAAGTGAAAACAAATGCCTTTATATCATTATTTTTCATAATTATGACCATGCCTTCATTATTGGTTTGATATCGTAAAATATATCCTTAAGGTTTGTGAATTCCGTTATCGGAAGTTCCGCATTGAAAGTTATTGTTTGTTCATACATAATTTTTCCTCCTTATTTCTATTTTTGAAAGGTGACTGAAATGATGAATAATAATGATGTGATTTTTGAAACTAAAGTATCTCCGAAAGAGGGAATGCCTTATCTTCCGACAAAAATGCGCATACGGTTTATAATGACGCAAAACGAAATTCGTTTAATTGATCCGAAATGGGAATATGTGATTCCTTTCAGTAGAATTTTTAATTGTATTTCGAGAGCTGAAAAATATAAAACGGTTGTTTATGCAGTTTATACTGCACCATCAGAAGTTGAGGTTACTAGTAATTTAATTACGGTTGATTTTCTTAATGAAAATAACAAAAGAGTTTTATTACGATCTATTATTTCAAAATACTGGCGAAATGTTAAGAATGTTCCCGAATCGATTCGTTTTAATGAGACGGTGGAAAAATACCGTTTGCGTGACAAATTCCGCAAAGATACGATGCCGGAAAACGAAAAGTAAAACAACCTCTTTACGACATTGTTCTGATTTCTTTTCTTAGCGAAGCGAAATTTTCAACCCTTTCTTTCATTCTCCGCCAGTCTTGCTGTTCTTCTTTTTCAAACAGGTTGGGAAACGCCTCTTCAAGCGACGGAAATTTTTTCGGGTCGTTTACGGCCACTCCCGTAAGAGCGGCGGTATTATATCCGATCCATGCCAGCATTTTGTAAAAGTCCTTTTGCTTTTCTGTCTCGACGTCTACTGCGAGCCGAACTTCTTCCGGCGTTATATTGTCCATCTTGTCAAACGGAATGTTACACCATAGGGAAGAACGGATTAGCTGTTCTGAAAAATCCTCTTTGGGGTCAGGGTGTTTTACTCCTGACCCTTTCTGAAAAAACCGGAGGCGTGCCGGCGGCGAGGGAAAACCAGGTTTAATATGTAACGGTACTGCACGGATTGATATTCTGTGCAGTATATTTTGTTTCGCTTACGATGCATTCGGCCGGTCTGTTGTCCCGAGCCGACGGCGTTCGGCGGCTGCGCATGGAGAAAACGGTTTCCGCCTTTACGCAGATTTATTTCATCATATTGCTGACCGCTGCCTTGACGGCTCCGGCTGCGCGGGTAACACATTTTCCGGCGCGTTTTCTCATGTTTTTGTTCATCATCATTTCCGTGCCGGAGGCAACGGCGCCGCCAACGGCGAGACCGATAAGCATACCTTCCATGAAATGGGATTTTTTCAGACAGAACATTGTTATCTCCTTTCTGTATTCAGAACATTTCCGGGAATTTTTCCGATTCCCGATAGGTTTTGATGTCAAACCCTCCGCTGTTGACCATAATGCCGGAAACCTCTCCGGGGTTGTTTTTTACAATAACGGACATCATACATTCGTCGCTGTATTCCAGGCTGCCGAAATCGTCTGCCGCGCCTCGGACAAAAAACATGCCGTCGCCGTTTATGGACCGAATGGGGAATGTGACGTTGGCCGCGCTTGTATACACGATATTGTTCTGTACGCCGTCGCGGCTTCGGTCTGAGCGGTATTGAAGGCGTATTTCATAGATCTCTGCGATTTTTTCCCGCAGCCGTCTTGCGGCGGCCTGCGCCGCTTCTGTGTTGGAAAACCTGCAAACGACTCTGTCAATCATCTTTTTCTCCGTTCCGCCGCCTGCCGCGGCTTCTGTATGGAAAGAATGCTGCCGGCGGCAGGAGGGCGTTTGCCGGCGGACATTCCGTTTCCCGGATTTAGTTATTTCCGGCTGAACGGCGGTTTATACTTGATTTTTTTCCCTTTATTTCGGCGATTATCCAGATAAGGATCGGGAATAACTGGAAAAATAAGGCATACCACCGGTAGAGATAGAAGAAATCGAACAACTGCACGGTGTTTTTGACGAAAAAATTGGCAAATAGGCAGCATACGGCGGAAAATACGATGACAACTGCCGGATTGGCTTTCTGGATTTTAGGAAAGATGTAGCTGAGTCCTTTTTGCGCCACAATGAGACAGACGATGCATTTGATGATGTTGGCGATGAAAAAAATCGTGCTGGAAAGGGTTTCCGTTCCTGAAAAATCACCGAGATTGATGATGGAATTGGCCATGTAGGTCGGGAAGTAAAGGCGGGTCATGGACGGCGCGCCGAGAATCAGAATATTATTGACAACCATGAAGATCAGCGTCAGGAACGAGACCGATAGAATGGTGATATAAGGGAAATATCCTTTTCCTTTTTTCAGTTTCATTTCGGAAAAAAGGAAATAGGATGCGATGAGTTCGCCGAAAGGATAGACAAAAACTGTCCAGGAGGAGTTTAGAATTTCCGGGAAATTTTCCGCGTAGATCGGTTCGATGTTCGACCAGTCGTACAGGCTGGAAGAAAATACGAAGAAGCCGATCAGCATCAGCAGGATGACCGGTAAAATAAATGCGGAAAAGCGTGCGATTCCCTCATATCCTTTATAGGCGCCGTAGGCGCAGAGAACAAAGAAGGAGAGCAGCAGCACCCATTGAGGCGTTTGTGTCAGCGAAATAACATGGATAAATTCGGAACTGATCCGCAGCGAAACCCCTGCGATATGGAGGAGGTATAAAATATAGAGAGCCGACAGTACGACGCCGATTTTGCGGCCGCAGGTTTCGCCGAAGATTTCAAACAGATTTTTCCCCGGATATAAACTGCACATCCTTACATACAGCAGGGTCAGGGGAACAAAGGCGATAAAGGCGATGATATAGGAAAGCCAGATATCCTGTTTTGCCTGTGTGTAGCCGCTGATCATGGGAATGCTGCTGATGAGAAAAGTGATAAAAACGCAGATATTTTGTTTTGCCGATATTTGTTTCATGGCCGCCGTCCTTTTTGTTTTTATTTTTCGTTTTTTCGGTTAATCTTGCAGCGGTTTTTTTGAAATGCCGCTGCTTTCGATCTGCACTTGAAACGAAGCTTTGACCGTTAGCTTTTGCATATATTCTTCTGTTGAGACTTCTTTGGTCAGCGCCGTGTCTTTATGGTAGATCAGCCGGCCGAAGCCGAAAATATCGTTTTTTTCCTGCCGCAGCATTTTGTCCGTAAAAGTGAGAATGGAATCTTCTATCTCTTTCTGGACTTCGGCTTCTATTTTTTCCCGGCTTTCCGCCGTTTCTATCGATATCCCCTGCGGAAGCTCGTCCATGCGGAGTTTGACTGTTCCGGTGACGTAAATGGTATACGGGTCTTCTGGAGACGGTTTGCTGCCGCCCGAAAACGAGGTGATTTCGGGAGAGATACAGCAGGCTCCTCCCTCTGCAATATCATGAAGGGTAAAGGTCGGCCTTCCTTTGTTGAAATCTCCGCGGATGATTTGCAGATACCGTCCCTCTGCTTCGGTCAGTTCTCCTGCCAGATGATCGTCTTTAAAATAGGCGCAGCCGTTCAGATAAAAGCTGTTCCGCTGTTCCGATTCCCGGATAGCGAACATCGGAAGCACGAGTTCCGTCCCGATAGAGGCGATATGGTTCAGGGCTTTATAGCTGAATCCCTGAGGGGAAACCGACAGATAATGGCTCATCGATTCCAGCGTTTTCTGCGCTTCATAGGAAACGATCGGGCTTAAAATCGGGTCGGTCTGAAAAATAGCCGCCGCTTCGTTATCTCGGACAACAGCCAGGTCGATGGAAACTTTGATTTCATCGTTGTGGAAAATAATATCCAGGATGGGATCAATCCCCTGTTCGGCGGCGGTTTTGCTGATAAAAATAATTTTGCAGTGGCCGAAATCCAGTTTTTTTGACGATTCCGATATCATATTCCGGAGACATTCCGAAAGTGTTTTTCCTTCTGAATAGGCGATTTTGGACTGGATTTCCGAATCTGATCCGCCGGAGGAGGAAACTAATTCGGCGGTGACCCGGTAACCGTTTTCCGAAAGATCAACGGCAAACCCCGCCACCATTGCTTTTTCTTCAATATCGACATAATCGTAACAGCCGCATAGAAGGAACAAAAGAAGAACCGTCAGAAATAGCAGCGTTATTTTTTTCATGAGCAGAATCCTCCTGTTATGATTGACTGTTCTTTTTTTGCATCCAGAAGGGAAGCCGGACAAAAATGTCTCTCGGGCTTCGGGGCGATTTGCTTTCTTCATATCCGATATACTGGATCCCGAAGCTCTTCAGCGAAAGCAGATGGAAAAATATGCCGGCAACGGCGAACAGAAAACCGTATAGACCCAAAACCGCCGAAGCGAACAGAACCAATAGGCGGTTAATCAGAATGGCGCCTTTGATTTTTTGAAGCATGAGCCCGGAAAGACAGGCCATGGCAATGATAATAACGGTTGGGGCGCTGACGTATTTGGCGCTGATGGCGGCTTCACCGAGAACGAGCGCGCCGACAATGCTGATTGGCTGGCCGACCGAGGAGGATACGCGTACGCCGGTTTCCCGCAGAATTTCAAAAACGCCGAGAAGGCCGAGGCATTCAACAAGCAGCGGAAAGGGGACGCCTTCTCTCGCGCCGACAAGACTTAACATGAATTCGGTCGGTAGCATTTGGGAATGAAAGGTGAGAAGCGCGACAAACAGACCCGGAAGGCATATGCTGATCAGAAAGCACAGAATCCGGAGAACCCGCATCATAGAGGAATACACATAATGCAGATAATAATCATCGGGCGAGATGAAATTTTCGATATACAGATAGGGCGCCGTCATGACCATCGGCGTTCCGTCGACGAAAACGGTGACTTTTCCTTCCAGCATTTTTGCCGCCGCCGCATCGGGCCGTTCGGTGGATCCGGCGGTTTTAAACGGCGAGAGACGGTTTCCGCTGATTAATTCTTCAATATAATTGGTGCAGACGGCGCCGTCGATTTGAATTGCCTGAATTTTTTCTATAATGCCTTTAACCAGGTTGTTGTCTGCGATCCCTTGCAGATAACAGACGGCTACTTTGGTGTTGGTTTTTTCTCCGACCGTGAGGTATTGAATTTTCAGGTCGGTTGTTTTCAGCCGGCGGCGGAGAAGACTTAAGTTGATCATCAGATCTTCGCAGAAGCCTTCCCGGGAGCCGTTGAGGATTTTTTCATTGTTGGGTTCTTCCGGCGCGCGCGTTTTGTATCCCTTGGTATCGGCGACAAGAATGAGCGAAAAGCCTTCGATAAAAAAGACGGAATTTCCTGCAAGCACGCCTTCCACCGCTTTTTGAAAATCGGTTTCTGTCTGGAAGTCTCCGCCGTAAAAAACTTCTTTTTTCAGTTTTTCTTCGCTGAGGGGTTCGTCGAATGTTTTTTCGATAACCGGCTTGACGAAAAATTCGGAGACGTCGCTGTCCTTGCACATACCGTCGAGGAAACAGACGGCGCAACGGAGCGGCGCTTGTCCGGCTGATTCGAATTTCCGGAACATAAAGGTGTCGTCGTTGGAAAACAGACTGCGGATTTTTTTCAGGTTTTTCTCGATCGACGGGGAGATGGATTCTTCCGGTTTCTCTTCTTCATGCGGAGACGGCGTTTTGGATTCCGGTTCGCTGTTTTTCCCGAAGGGATTTTTCCCGGACGGTTTATTAAAAGCGATTTCTTCTTTTTTCATGACGGTGCGACCTTTCTCCGGAAACACATTCTCCGGAAATTTCATTTTCATTTCTTTTTTAATATGTCCGGTTGCCATAAAAAATATCCGCCGGTTTACCGATTGGATCAAAATGGTTTTTTTTCAAAAAAGACACACAAAAAACAAGTTTGATTGTTATAATAAATTTTAATAAACGGTCTGATGCCGTTACATTTTATTTGGGAAGGATGATTGAATATGAAATGGGTATGCAGCGTATGCGGTTACGTTCACGAGGGGCCGGAAGCGCCCGAGGCTTGTCCTCAGTGCAAAGCGCCCGCGTCTAAATTTGTTAAGCAGGACGGCGCCATGTCCTGGGCTTCGGAACACGTAGTAGGCGTGGCTGCCGGATCCTCGGAAGATATTATGGCGGATCTGAGAGCGAATTTCAACGGCGAGTGCACCGAAGTCGGCATGTATCTTGCCATGGCGAGAGTTGCCCATCGGGAAGGATATCCGGAAATCGGCCTGTACTGGGAAAAGGCCGCTTATGAAGAGGCGGAGCATGCCGCAAAATTTGCGGAACTGCTCGGTGAAGTCGTGACCGACAGCACAAAGAAGAATCTGGAAATGAGAGTCGAAGCGGAAAACGGCGCGACCGCCGGAAAGACCGACCTTGCTAAGAGAGCGAAAGCCGCCGGCCTTGACGCCATTCACGATACGGTTCATGAAATGGCGCGCGATGAGGCGCGGCACGGCAAAGCGTTTGCCGGCCTGCTGAAACGGTATTTCGGGAAATAAGCAAGAACTTTTTTACAGGCTGCGGTTTTCAAACTGCAGCCTTGTTTTTTTGTGTTTTTTCTTGACAAGCCGTTCTTTTTATGTTATAATCATAGTATGCTCATACAGTAGAGCCTTTTTTCGGATTTTATAGATTAAAGGGGGGAGAAAATCATGTCTTTTGCGAAAGAGAAAGGAAAGATCAAATATGTTTTCCTGCTGTTTCTTTTGATCTCTTTTATCGGTTTTTTACTGGAGTCGGTTTACTGTTTCGGGATTGGCAAAGGGTTTCACGACCGGGGTTTTCTGCTTCTTCCAATCTGTCCGATTTATGGGATTTCGGTCTGCCTGATGTATTTTTTCTTTTCGGTTCCGGACCGGGTGCGTTTTTTTTCGAAACCGTTGTTTGAAACGCCCACTTCCCGGCAGAAACTGAAAAAATATACAGCGTATTTTGTCTTTGCCACGCTGTTTCCGACGATTGTTGAGCTGGTGACGGGGTTTGTACTGGATCAGTTGTTTGGCATTTTTCTATGGGAATACTTTGATTATCCGCTGAATCTTCACGGGTATGTCTGTCTGGAAATTTCGATCTCGTGGGGGATTTTAATTACGCTTTTTATGAAGTTTGTTTTTGGCCGTGCGCTTCGGTTTGTTTACCGGACGCCGCCGAAAGCCGCTTTGGTAATCACGATTGTTTTTGCCGTTTTGATGGCGGCGGATTTTTTATTTAATATGATTTATACCCTGCTCACCGGAAGCAACCTGGTTTTGTATTAGCGGAGAGGGCAGAGAGGAGACGGAATAATCAGATGGAATATAAACGGTTCGGCAATATCGTTGTTGCAAGAATTGACAAGGGCGAGGAGATTCTCGGCTGTGTAGAGCGGATCGCGGAGAAGGAAAAAATCCTGCTTGCGCAGGTTCAGGCCATTGGCGCGGTGGGTTCCCTTACCGTTGGCGTATTCCGGACGGCGGAAAAGAAATATGAAGCCAATTCTTTTCAGGGAGATTTTGAGATTGTTTCTCTGTCCGGGACGATCAGCCGCATGGATGGCCAGGTATACTGCCATTTGCATATGAGCGCGGGGAACGGACAGGGTCAGGTTTTCGGCGGACATCTGAACCGGGCTGTTGTCAGCGCTACCTGCGAGATGGTGATTCAGCAGATCGATGGGCAGGTAAACCGTCGGTTCAGCGAGGAGATCGGGCTGAACCTGTTTGCATTTTGAGCGTTTTTTTGACGGAATAAAGAGGAAAATGAGACGGTAAGAATACCGCCTCGTTTTTTTATCCAAAAATCGGAAACGGCGGTTTTTTTGCAAAAAAATCGGGAAAGTTTGTTTCTTGTCGATTTTTGGTATTGAAAAAAAAATAAATTTATGGTATATTTATAATTAGAACTCATATTGTTTTTCAGGCTGGTTTCATTGGCCGGAGGGAGGTAGGGATTGAATCTTCTTTTTTTTAAATATGCGGTGGAAATTGCCAATACGATGTCGATCAGCAAGGCCGCGGAGAATCTTTATATGGGGCAGCCGAACCTGAGCCGGGCGATCAAGGAGCTGGAAAAGGAACTGGGCATCTCTATTTTTCACCGGACAACGAAGGGGATTTCCATTACGCCGGAGGGCGAGGAATTTTTGCTGTATGCGAAAAAGATTCTGCGGCAGATCGAGTTTTTGGAGAACCGGTATAAGAAAAATCCGGAAAACAAGCAGCATTTTTCTGTTTGCGCGCCGCGGGCGGAATATATCTCTCAGGCCTTTGTTTCTACGGTGAAAACCGTTCGGCCGGATTCTCCTTCTGATGTTGTGTATAAGGAAGCCAACGCCGCCGAGGCAATTGCGAATGTTATCCGGGAGGATTTTGGACTGGCCGTGATTCGGTATCAGGAACCGTTTGACTCTTATTATAAAAATTTATTTTCGGAAAAAGAGTTGATTTTTGAAACGGTTGCCGAATTTTCCTGCCGGCTTTTGGTCTCGCAGAAAAGTCCGCTTGCGGGGAAGAAGGAGCTGACAGAAGAGGATTTGGCGGAATATGTGGAAATTTTCTGCCTCGATTTGGCCGCGCTGCCGCCGCATACGGATATCCGGAAAACGGGAACTGCCGGTCTGGCGGAAAAAAGAATGAAAATCGATGACCGAAGCGCATGTTTTTCCCTTCTCGGCGCAATGCCTCATGCGTTTCTCCGCGCCTGTCCGGAACCGGAGCCGGTTCTTGCACGGTACGGTTTGGTACAGTCAGCGGAAGAACGCCGGCCGAAACGGTATAAGGATGTTTTGATTTACCGGAAGGATTATCGTCTTTCGGAACTGGATCATTTGTTCCTGACGGAACTGTGCGAGTCAAAGCGGCGGTTTTTCTGATGTTTCGGCTGCAAAACGGGCGTTATGTCAAAATCGATATAGCGATATGCCGGATTCGCATTTTACCGTATAAAAAAGTTATGTTATAATAATAAGATAAAAGGGGTGGTTTGCTTTTTGAACCGAGAGCACCGATCAATACAAGTAAAGGAGAAACAGGATGAATTTTGAAAGAGTCATTGCCGTCAGAACCGGAAAGACCGTTTACCGGGATGGAAACCGGGTAATCAAGGTTTTTGACAGCGACTATTCGAAAGCCGATGTTCTGACCGAAGCGCTCAACTGCGCGCGGGTTGAGCAGACGGGGCTGGATATTGCCAAAATCCTTGAGGTTACTATGATCGACGGAAAATGGGCGATCCTCTCCGAGTACATAGAAGGAAAGCCGCTCGACCGTCTGATGAAGGAAAATCCGGAGAAGAAAGACTCGTATCTGGAACAGTTTGTGGATTTGCAGCTGGATGTTCATTCCCGGAAAAGTCCGCTTTTGAACCGGCTCAAAGACAAGGTAACGAGAAAAATCCAGGCGGCCGATCTTGACGCGACGGTGCGGTATGATCTATATACGCGCCTGGAAGCAATGCCCAAGCATAATAAAGTTTGTCACGGTGATTTTAATCCGAGCAATATTATTCTGACGCCCGATGGCAAACCGTATATCCTCGACTGGTCGCACGCGACGCAGGGAAATGCATCGGCCGACGCCGCGCAGACCTATCTTCTGTTCTGCCTTTCGGGGGAAAAAGAAACGGCGGAGCAATATCTTACCCTCTACTGCGAGAAAAGCCGTACGGCGAAAAAATATGTGCAGTCGTGGCTACCGATTGTTGCCGCCGCACAGTCTTCGGCCGAAGGAATGACGGAAAAACGGGAGTTTTTGCTTTCCTGGGTCAATGTAATGGATTACGAATAAACCGGCGGAAAAAAAGATTTGTCCGCACGGGCAGGCACATCAAAAGCCGGTGCGGCAGGCAAATTTGAAACAAGTAAAGAAAATGGGGGATTTTTATGAAAATTACCGTTTGTATCGGCAGTTCCTGCCATTTAAAAGGATCAAGAAAAATTGTAGAAGAGCTGCAGCGGCTCATTAGCGAGAAACAGTTGAAGGATCAGGTGGAATTAGCAGGAACTTTTTGCATGGGCAAGTGCAAAAGCGGGGTCTGTGTGACGCTTGACGACGATTTTTATTCACTCACGCCGGAAACGACCGAAGACTTTTTTGAAAAAGAGGTTCTTTCCCGTTTGTAACCGGGAGACCGTTTATACGGTGTGAAAATACTGTTCCGGAAAGGGAGATATATCATGATCGTTCAGATTTGCATCGGCAGTTCCTGCCATATTAAAGGTTCGGCGAAAATTGTGGAAAAAATGAAAAACGCCATAGAATTATACGGACTTGAAAATGAAATTACGCTGGCGGGTTCGTTTTGTACGGGGAACTGCAACCGAAGCGGCGTTACTATTCTGGTGGACGACGAAACGGTAACCGGCGTGACGCCGGAGACTTTTACCGAGTTTTTTAAAACGCATGTGTACAGTAAACTGGAAGGGAAGTGCAGACCGTGACCGAAGTTCTTAAACTGAAAAAATCCAATTGTAAAAACTGTTATAAATGTATCCGGCACTGTCCGGTAAAGTCGATCCGGTTTTCCGGCAATCAGGCGCATATCATTGGCAATGAGTGCATTCTCTGCGGCAAATGCTTTGTTGTTTGTCCGCAGGACGCGAAGGAAATTGTTGACGAGACGGAAAAGGTTAAGGTTATGCTGCAGAGCGGCGAACCTGTGTATGTCAGCCTGGCGCCTTCCTTTGTCGCCAACTATGAGGATTCTTCGGTTCAGGATTTATGCGGGGCGCTTGAAAAACTCGGTTTTTCCGGCGTGGAAGAGACGGCTGTCGGGGCGACGATAGTCAAAACCGAATATGAACGGATGCTCCGGGAAGAAAAACGCAATGTTCTGATTTCTTCCTGCTGCCATTCGGTCAATCTGCTGATTCAGAAATATTTTCCGCAGCTGCTTCCGAACCTGGCGGATATTCTTTCACCGATGCAGGCGCATTGTGCTGATATGAAAAAACGTCATCCCGGGGCAAAGACGGTATTTATCGGCCCCTGCGTTGCCAAAAAGGACGAGGCGGCTTATTACGGATATGCCGATGCGGTTCTGACCTTTGAGGAATTATCCGCCATGCTCGCGGAAAAGGGAATCGAAATCGGCCGTTCCGGTTCGGTAACCGAAAAGCGTCTGGCTCGGTTTTTCCCGACGACCGGCGGTATTCTGAAAACCATGGCCAAGCAGGAAGGATATACTTATATCGCGATTGACGGAACGGAGAATTGTATCGAAGCGCTGCGGGATATCGAAGCCGGCAAAGTAAATCAATGCTTCGTGGAGATGTCTGCCTGTGTGGGAAGCTGTATCGGCGGGCCGGTTATGGAAAAGAAAAACCGGCAGGTTTCGCTTGTCCGGGATTATATTTCGGTGGCATCGTCGGCCGGCGGAGAGGATTTTGCCGTTGACCAGCCAATGCCGGAGGAACTGGCGAAACACATCGAATATATTCCGCACAAGGCTTCGGCGCCGAACGATGAGGAAATTGCCGAGATCCTGCGGAAAATGGGAAAAACCCGGCCGGAAGACGAATTGAACTGCGGTTCCTGCGGATACAACACCTGCCGTGAAAAAGCCGTTGCGGTTTATCAGGGGAAAGCGCATATTTCCATGTGTCTACCGTTCCTGAAGGAAAAAGCGGAGAATTTTTCCGATACGATTATTAAAAACACGCCGAACGCGATTGTGGTTCTGAATGAAGAACTGGAAGTGCAGCAGATCAACAAAGCGGCGCTGAAAATTATGAATATTCCGCGCGCTTCCGATGTCCTCGGCGAACCGGTCGTCCGGATTTTGGATCCAAAAACGTTCCTTTCTGTCCGTGATTCGGGGCGGGGAATAAAGGATTGCCGGACGTATCTGGCCGAATATAAGCGGTATGTCGAGCAGACGATTCTGTACGACAGGGATTATCATATTCTGATCTGCCTGATGCGGGATGTGACCGACGAGGAAAACGAACGCAGCAAAAAAGAAAAAATCAGCCGCCAGACGGTGGAGATTGCCGACAACGTAGTAGATAAACAGATGCGCATTGTGCAGGAGATCGCGTCGCTTCTCGGGGAAACGGCGGCGGAAACGAAGATTGCGCTTGCAAAACTCAAGGAGTCGATAGCGGATGAATAATTTATGTGCGGAAATCGGATTCAAAAGCATGAACAAATTCGGCGAGCAGCTTTGCGGGGATCATATTGATATTGTCGAGCAGGGCGAGGACAGCCAGGTTATCGTTCTTGCCGACGGGTTGGGCAGCGGGGTGAAGGCCAGCATTCTTTCCACGCTGACTTCCAAGATTATTTCCACGATGATTGCCGAGGGCCTTTCGGTTGAAGATTGCGTGGCGACTATTGCGGCGACGCTTCCGGTTTGTTCGGTTCGCGGGGTGGCGTATTCGACCTTTACGATTATCCGCCTGATTGAAAATGAGGAAGCGGAAATTATCGAGTATGACAACCCGATGGTGATTCTGCTGCGCGACGGGAAAAATTTTGAAATACCGAAAAGCGAAATGAATATCGG
>CAOJUB010000025.1 GCA_948443805.1 uncultured Clostridia bacterium
AAATTTCTTTTTCAATGAACTTACCCCTTTCCGAAACAACAGCATAAAAACACCGGAAGCATTCTCGATACCTGACTAAAAGTCTTCCGTTCAATACTGTACCATAAAAATATATTTTGTTATTATGAAAACCAGCCTGTTATCCTGAATATATTATAAATTTTGCACAGAAAACAGCATCTGCCCTTATTCGGCAATAAAGCCACGATTTTGCTTGCAAGAACATTCTGATATGTTGATTCAATATCGCAGTCGTGCTCCGCACGGAGCGGCAAAGCCGCAAAGTCTTGCTATGAAAGGCTTTCTGCGTATATTATACCACATAGAATTATAAAATCAAGTTATTTTCCATTTTTGTTAAAATTTTCAGAACAAAAAGAAAGGGATTCGCTATGCATTTTTTTCTCCGTAAAATAAAAAATCGTCATAATTATGTAAATTTTTTTTAACTTTCAAAGAAAAGCACTTTACTTCGTTACTGCATTAGTGTATAATTAAGGAAAATAAAACCGGAAAAATCCGGTACATGAGGAAGGGTAAAAAAATGAAAAAGTTTTTAGCGGTTCTGCTCTCAGTTATGCTGATGGCAACAATTTTCACAGCCTGCACACCGCAGGAAAAAGCCCCGGAAAATCAGGACACAGACAAAGATGTTTCCTGGGAATATATCGAAGAAAAAAAAGTCCTTGTCGTTGGACTTGACGACACCTTCTGCCCGATGGGCTTCCGGGATCAGGAAAACAATCTTATTGGATTTGACATTGACCTTGCCAAAGCCGTTGGCGAAGTTCTCGGCGTCAGCGTAGAATTCCAGCCGATCGACTGGAAAACCAAGGACATGCAGCTCTCATCCAAACGCATCGACTGCATCTGGAACGGAATGTCGGCAACGCCGGACAGACAGGAAAGCATGTCTCTTTCCAACAAATATCTCAACAATAAAATTGTTGTTATGTCCACTAAAGAAGACGTTAAAGTCTCTTCCACCGCAGATCTGGAAGCTATTAAATTCGGCGTACAGGCGGAAAGCGCCGCGCTGAAAGCCGTTCAGGCAGCCGACAATTTTGCGGCAATGGAAGCCAATATGACCGAATACGACACCTATGATGAAGCGATTCTGGATATGCAGGCCGGAAGAATCGATGCCATTGTTGTTGACGAAGTCCTCGGCGAATACAAAAATCATACCCTCGGCGGCGTCATGTTCAAATGCGAATACGATTTCGGTCCCGACTTTTATGCAATCGGCTTCCGCAAGGGAGAAACCGAGCTGGTAACCAAAGTAAACAACGCAATCAAAACCCTGATTGACAACGGCAAGGCCGCAGAAATCAGCAATAACTGGTTCGGCAAAGATCTGGTTGTTTTTGAAGGTTACGGCGAATAAAATACCCCCGAAAAGGATTTTTTAAACATGAACGGAATCATTGAAGCGCTCGGCGGAATATGGAATATCCGGGACGCATTTGCCGAAGGCGCTCTTGTCACCATACAGTTGTTTGTTCTTACTATGATTTTCGCCATACCGGCGGCGCTCCCCGTAGCGCTCGGAAGCAACTGTAAAATTCCCCCTGTCCGATGGCTCTGCAAAGCATACATATGGATATTCCGCGGTACGCCGCTTATGCTGCAGCTGTTCTTCTTTTACTATTTTGTCTTCCCGTTTATCTTCCATGCGCCGCAGGTATCGGCGTTAACCATTGCAGTAATCACCTTTTCGCTGAATTACGGCGCATATCTGGCAGAGATTTACCGGGGAGGCATTGAAAGTATACACAAAGGACAGTACGAAGCCGCCTATTCGCTCGGACTCGGCAAAACAACAACGATGTTCGGCGTCATCATTCCGCAGACGGTCAAAAGAGTACTACCCTCAGTCTCCAACGAAATGATTACGCTGGTAAAGGATACCGCGCTGGTCAGCTGTATTTCGCTTTCCGATCTTTTCCGCGTTGTAACCAAGCAAGTCAGCGCAAGAAGCAATCCGCTGCTGTATGTAGCGCCGGCAATTTTCTATTTGATTTTCACCTTTCTGCTGACCCTCCTTACCCGATTTCTTGAAAAGAAATTCTCGGTGACCGGAGAGAAAGGAAGTGAAAAAAAATGACCGAAACCGTTCTTGAAATCAAAGACCTGATCAAAGACTTTAACGGAGTCCGCGCACTCAACGGGGTTTCCCTGTCGGTGGAAAAAGGACAAACCGTAGCCATCATCGGACCCTCCGGTTCAGGAAAAAGCACGCTGTTGCGTTGCATCAACGCGCTGGAAAGAGCCACAGCGGGCAGTATTACAGTTCATGGAAGAACCTTGGTATCATCCAACGAACAGAATCAAGCGGTTTATGCTTCGGAAAAGGAAATCCGAACCATCCGTTCGGACACCGGGATGATTTTTCAGCACTTCAATCTTTTTCCTCACATGACCTGCCTGAAAAACGTCTGTTACGCACCGGTCAAACTAAAAAAACAGAGTAAGAAAAATGCGGCGCAAGCAGCGGAAAAACTGCTGGAAACCGTTGGGCTGTCAGACAAAAAGAACGCTTATCCCGAACAGCTTTCCGGCGGACAAAAACAGAGGGTGGCCATAGCAAGAGGTCTTGCCATGAACCCTACCGTCATGCTTTTTGATGAACCGACTTCGGCGCTGGATCCTGAGATCACAGGAGAAGTCATCAATGTCATGAAAACCCTGGCGAAAGAACACCGCACCATGTTGGTTGTCACCCATGAAATGGCTTTTGCAAGAGAAGCTGCCGACCGCGTAATCTTTATGGATCAGGGAAAAATCATTGAAGAAGGAACCCCGGAAGAACTGTTCCAAAACCCGAAAAGCGATCGGGTCAAAGAATTTTTAAAAGCCATGCTTTAAGCGCTTTTACCATTGTTTAGGAGAAGATGTTTTCATCTTCTCCTTTTTCCATATTCTAAACTTTTTGTAAAAAAGCTTGACAGCCGAAAAGTTCTTCGGTATAATAAGAAACATACGTTGCGAAACGATTGTTTCCTAAAAAAGGAGATATGTCTATGCCCCCACCATGTAAATTCACAAAAGAAGAAATCATACAAGCGTCGCTGAATCTGGTAAGAGAATCCGGTGTCGGCGCAATAACGGCACGCACCCTTGGCGCCAGACTGGGCGCCTCCTCCAAACCGATTTTCAGCATCTTTGAAAATATGGAAGAAGTCGTCACCGAAACACTGAAGGCTGCGAAAAACGAATACAATCAAATCATTCAAATAGCCCTGAGCCAACAACATCCCTTCAAAAATGTAGGAACACAGTATATTCTTTTTGCAAAAAAAGAACCCAAACTGTTTCAATGGCTGTTCATGACCGAACAAAACAAAGAAAAAGACCTTACCGGGATTTTGCCGCTGATTGATGAAAATTATGAAAAGATACTTGCCTCGATTCAGGAAGAATATCCGGTCAGCAAACCAACCGCTGAAGAATTATACCGGCATCTTTGGATTTATACACACGGTATTGCTGCTCTTACTGCGACAAAAGTCTGCGACTTTAGTCGGGAAGAAATCAGCCGGATGCTGACTGAAATTTTCGTCAGCCTTTTCAAAAAAATAAAAAAGGAGAAAACAGAATGATTTCCGCTCAAAATATCATAAAAACCTATGGAAATAAAACAAAAAAAACGCAGATTTTAAACAATATTTCCCTTACAATCGCCGACCGGAGTTTTACAGTTATTCTCGGCGCTTCCGGGTCGGGAAAATCTACCCTTCTCAATATACTCTCCGGTCTGGAACGGCCGGACAGCGGCAGCATCCGCTATGCAGATACCGACATCACTTTTCTTTCCGACAGCCAATTAACGGAATTCCGCAAAGAAAAAATCGGCTTTGTTTTTCAGCAGTATTATCTGCTACCCAATATGACGGCAGAACAAAATATCCGTATGGGTGCAGATCTTGCCGGAAATCCGGATTACAGGGAAACGATCCGGGCAGTCGGTCTGGAAAACGAACGTAAAAAATATCCGGATGAACTTTCCGGAGGAGAACAGCAGCGCGTTTCCATCGCCCGGGCGCTTGCCAAGAAACCGGATTTTTTATTCCTTGACGAACCGACCGGCGCTTTGGATGAAAAAACAGGACGGCAAATACTTGCTTATATAGCGGACATCCACCAGCGCTGCGGCGTCACTATGATTCTGGTTACCCACAACCAAAATATAGCAGAAATGGCAGACACTGTAATACGGATGAACAGCGGAAGAATCGAAACGGAACAGAAAAATCAAACAAAAAAAACAGCTTATGAAATTGCCTGGTAATAGTAGCGGAAAGGAACAATACTATGATCGTTGGAATAAAAGACACGGTAAAACTGATCGGAATTACTATTGTCGCCTGCTGCGCTGTTTTTGTCTGTACTCTGTTTCTCAGTTATAATGCCGATCTTGCCGAAATAGAAAACGATATCACAGCGCAAACCGGGCAGCTAATCTTTCAGGCGCAAAAAGCCACCGGAACCGTTACGGTAGCCACCACCGGCGGATGTCTCGGAGTAACCTCTCTGATTCTGCTGCTGTTTTATATAAAAAATTATATTGATATCCACGGAAAACAACTGGGAATTCTGAAAGCGCTCGGTTATCCCAATAAAAAAATAGCCGGCCATTTTTCTGTATTCGGTCTCCCGGTCTTTCTCGGCTGCCTTTCCGGTTTTCTTGCGGCCTTTCTTTACCTGCCGACCTTTTATCATATACAGAATAAAGAAAACCTTCTCCCGGAAATTCCCATTGGCTTTCATCCACTGCTCTGCCTTCTTCTGGTCGGCGCACCAACGCTGCTTTTTATGCTGCTTTCCGTCCTCTATGCCAATCATCAGCTGAAAAAACCGGTCATCACCCTTCTGAAAGAAAAAAAAGAAACCAGGAGAACCCTGAAAAACAGAAATAATATACCTTTTTTGAAAAACCTTCGAAAAATGACACTGCGGACAAAAAAATCACTCCCGTTTTTTATGGCGTTTTCCGCGTTTTGTTTTTCCGCCATGACCCAAATGGCCTTTTCTATGAAACAGCTGGCCAGTGAAGACATGGCCGTTATGATGATCGGCATCGGTTTGATTCTGGCTTTCACTACACTTCTTCTTTCATTGAGCACCGTAATAAAGGGAAATGCGGAAACACTGGCTATGATGCGGGCGCTCGGATATCCGGACCGAGCCGGAGAAAAAGCTGTTCTCGGCAGCTACCGTCCGATTGCCGCAATCGGATTTGCCCTGGGAACAGGCTATCAATATTGTTTGCTGAAATTGGTGATAACAATCCTATATACCGAGTTTGACGCCGTACAGAATTATCATTTCAGCTTTCCTGCTTTTGCCGTATCGCTGGTTATTTTTCTCCTCTTTTATGAAATTAGCATGATAATTTATAAACGGAAAATGAAAAAACTTTCCCTGAAAACCGTTATGACCGAATAAGAGAATCGCCGTTTCCAATTGAGAAACGGCGATTCCTTATTTTAGCTATCGCTTTACTTTTTTTCTGCGGTTTACCGGTTTTCTTTTTTCCGAATCCGGCATAAAACCAAGCCTTTACACGAAAAAGAATCGTTTTTACGCAGCGGAATCGGTGCATAAACCGGATTCAGGGAATACAAACAGCGATCGCCGAGGATTTTAAAATAAGCTTCCCGGTTCAAAATAAAGATCCCGGGCTGCCCCACTTCCACATAAGGCTGAGAACGAATCAAAATAATATCCCTGTCATGATAAACCGGAGACATGCTGTCCCCCTGAACCCGCAAAGCAAACGAAGCGCCTTCGGTTTTAGGAGAGACCGCAACTTTAATCATTTCCGTCCCGTTGTCCTCCACATAAACGCCTGTTCCTGCCGAAACCGGGAGATTGTACAATTCAATATACCGATAGGCGGAAACCGGAACCGAAGGAGCTTCCTCTGCAAAAGGATAAACCACCCTTTCGTCAAGAAGCTGATTAAGCGTAACGCCGAGAAAATCCGCCACAGGAATCAGTATGTCGATATCCAGCGAACGGTGACTGTCCGATTCCAATAACTGAGAAATACTTCGGTACGGAAGTTCCGTCGCCATGGCAACGGCCCGGACAGAGAGTTTTTTTTCCTTGATCAAAAGCGTCAGCTTTTCGCCTAACGTCATAGTTCCATCACCTTTTTATTTCTTCTGCCGCCGTCCCGTTATCCTGCCAGCGGAACACTGCCAACCGGTGCAGCGCCCGGGAAGCGCCGACATAAAACATCGATTGATTTTCCGTTTCGTTAAATCCGTCCTGCCGGATCAGCGCAACGGTGTCAAATTCAAGCCCCTTGGCAAGATAAGACGGAATTACCGCGATTTTCCCCGGAAAAAGCGTTCCGTTTTCAGTCAGGACAAAAGCATCAGCCATATCTTTGATTTGTTTGAAGATTTTTTCAGCTCCGGCTAAATCCCGGCAGATAACCGCCGCAGTGTTTTTCCCACCGGCAAGATAACGGACTAATGACTCCGCTTCAAAATCAAAAAACGCAACCGATTCTCCCGTCCGGTCAAACCACTTTTCATGCGGACGACCGCCAAGTGTTTGCAGATACGCATAAATCTCGCGGGTACATCGGTAGGTTTTATCCAAACGGCAGAACGATGTTCTGCGTTTCCCGAAAAACGACGGAATATCCTCCATACCGGAATCCAGAGAACAGAACCGCTGACAAAGATCGCCGAGAATCGTAAAGCGCGCATCCGGAAAAAACAGATGCAGCGTTTGGAAAAGCGCCGCGGGGTATTCCTGCGCTTCATCAATAACGATGTGGCTGATTTTTTTTACCGCCGGACGAACCCCCAAAAGAGCTTTGAGGTAAGTAAGCGGATAAAGATCGGAAAAAGCAAGTCTTCCCTCTCCCATCCGTTTTTCAAAAGCAAGCGATTCTTCTTCGGAAACGGTTCGGAGCGCCGCTGCATAAACCGAATAAATATCAATAGAAAACAGCGTGTTCAGCTGATTCCGGAAAGATTCCAGACAACGCCGCCATTCTTCTCTTTTTACCTGAAGTTCTTCTTCCGTAGTTAAGGCTACCGACGGATCCCGTTTCATTTCAGCCAGAAAATCTTCCAAATATCGTTCCTGATACAAATCTTCAAAATCTTCACATAGAATATTAATTACTTTTTGGCAGCGAACTTCATGAGGATACGCTAAAAAGCGAGTATAATAGCCTGAAATCTCCTCCCCGCTGATCACCGAAAGATTGCCGGGAAGAACCACATTGGGAAAGGCCAGAGAGGCAGCCGCTTCCTGAAGAGCCGATTCCAACGCTAAGCAAAACTGGTAGCCGCCCCGTTTTTCCAATTCGTTATTATCAGCGCCTGCCATCAGCCGTTCGGCAAAAGCACCCGGCGTTTCAAAGGAAACAGAAAACAGTTCAGAAAAGAAATCATAAAAATTTTCCTGCAAAACCCGTTCTTCTCCCAATTCCGGAAGCACGTCCCGAATATACGAATTAAAAACACTGTTCGGAGAAAAAATAATGATATTCAGATGAGACAGCGTATTCCGGTAACGGTAAAGAAGATAGGCCACCCGATGCAGGGCAACCGATGTTTTTCCGCTCCCGGCGCCGCCTTCCACAACAAGAATATCGGCCGATACATCCCGAATGATCCGATTCTGTTCCCGCTGGATCGTGCCGACAATTGTTTTCAGTTTCAGATCCGTAGATTTTCCGAGTTCATCCCGAAGGATTTCATCCTCAACGGCAAGATCACTCTCAAAAACATAAACCAGCCGTCCGTTCTCAATTTTAAACTGCCGGCGCAAAAGGATCTCGCCCTCTATTTTTCCGGCTCCGGTCTCATAATAGGCTGGCCCTGTTTCAAAATCATAAAACAAAGAAGAAATATCCGCCCGCCAATCACAGATATAAACTTCCGAGGAGGAAGGATCGACCAGCGACAGTTTTCCGATATAAAAGGTTTCCATCTGCCCATTTTCAAAAAAATCGATCCGGGCAAAATAAGGTGTTTTCCGCTGTTCCTGAAACCGCTCAATCATGGTCTGAAGGTTCTGATACCGTTCCGAATCATTCACTTCAGTCCGGGAAATCTGAACCACTTCCTGCAACTCGCCCGAAGGGTTTGCCGACCCTCTCGCATAGTCTTCCCAGATCCGCTCCCGCGCCTGCCTAATCTTTTCCTTTAAAAGCCGACGGCGTTCCGAAGCTTCCGAAGAAAAACGGTCAATTTCAGAAAGAACCGTTTTCAGATGTCTTTCTTCTTCTGCAAAAACATCCTTCACTTTTTGTCCGCACTCCCTTTCTTTTCCTGTCCTGGCCGTTTTTCAGTCTACTTTCGATAGCATAGCTTCAAAATCCTCTTCGGTAAGAATAGAGATCCCGAGGTCTTTTGCCTTTGCAGCCTTGCTTCCGCTCTTTTCACCGGCAACAACAAAAGTTGTTTTTCTGGAAACCGAACCGGACACTTTTCCGCCCCGCGCTTCAATCAGAGAAGAGGCTTCCTCACGGGTATACCGGCTCAGCGTACCGGTAAGAACAAAAATTTTCCCCTCAAAAATCTTTGTCTGCTCAGTAACCTGATAGGTCATATTCACCCCGGCTTCAGAAAGCCGGCGGATCAGATCAAGATTCCCCGGATTGGAAAAATAACCGGTGATATAATCAGCAGTAACAGGGCCGATATCAGGGATATCCGTCAACTGTTCCGAAGAAGCGCCGACGAGCGCACCCATCGTCTGAAAAGAAGCCGCTAAAATTTTGCCGGCTTTTCTCCCGACCTCCCGGATTCCAAGCGCGTAAATCAGCCGGTCAAGATTCTGCGTTTTCGAACACTCAATCGCGCCGATAATATTTTCTGCCGATTTTTCACCGAACCGGTCAAGATTCATAATGTTCTCTTTTCTCAGCAAATACAAATCCGCCGGTGTATGAACCAGTCCTTCGGAAATAAAACGTTCAATCTGGGAAATGCCCAGTCCATCGATATCCATCGCGTCTTTAGAAACATAATGGACAATGTTTTTCATCAGCTGCGCCGGACACTCGCTGTTGATGCAGCGGATAAAAGGGCTGTCGCTGTCGGCGCTTACCACTTCTCCGCAGGAAGGACAGACGTTCGGCATTTCAAATATCTCAGCCGTTTCCGGCCGTTTTTTCAGATCGACCGAAACCACTTCGGGAATAATATCCCCTGCCTTCTGAATCATTACCGTATCGCCGATACGAATGTCTTTTTCCCGGATAAAATCCCGGTTATGCAGCGTAGCGCGGCTGATTATGCTGCCGGCAACAGAAACAGGTTCCAGCACTGCAAGCGGCGTCAGTACGCCGGTTCGCCCGACATTGACCGCAATATCCAATATCTTTGTCATTTTTTGTTCCGGCGGATATTTAAAGGCGATCGCCCATTTCGGAAATTTTGAAGTTCTGCCGAGCTTTTCCCGCTGGGCAAGTTGATTGACTTTGATTACGGCGCCGTCAATCTCATAAGGTAATTCCGCCCGTTTTTCCCCTAATTTTTCAATTTCCCGGAAAACATCATCAATATCCCGGAAACTTTGAAAACCAGGCGTTACCGGAAATCCCAGCCGCTGAATTTCATGCAAAATCCGGTTATGGGTTTCAAATGAAAACCCTTCTGCAGCCTGTAAATTAAAAATAAATACACGCAATTTCCTCCGGGCGGTAATTTTGCTGTCAAGCTGGCGGAGAGAACCGGCGGCTGCATTCCTCGGGTTGGCAAACAGCGGCTGCATTTCCTGGTCCCGCTCTTCATTCAGTTTTTCAAACGAAGCTTTCGGCATATATACCTCGCCGCGGACAAGCAGCGAAGGAATCTTTTCCGGAAGCGTCAGCGGAATATCCCGTATGGTTTTCAGATTCTGCGTAACATCCTCGCCAACCTGGCCGTCACCCCGGGTTGCGCCTTCGACAAACACACCGTTTTCATACCGCAGAGAAACCGAAAGACCGTCAATTTTCGGTTCAACAACATATTCCGCATCGGGAAAAACCTCTTTCACGCGCTGGTCAAAAGCCCGGATCTCCTCATAAGAAAAAGCATCCTGCAAACTTTCCATCGGAACGGTATGAACCACCTGAGAGAACTCCTTGAGCGCTTCTCCTCCGACCCGGTCGGTCGGAGAAACCGGCTGCTTAAACTGGGGATACTGCTCCTCCAGCGCCTTTAATTCCCGGAGCAGCTGATCATACGTGTAATCACTGATTTCCGGGGCATCGTCAACATAATATTTCCGGCTGTAATACAGCAGTTTTTCCGTAAGGGTCCGGATTTTTTCTTCCATGTCATTCCATCCTTTTCCTGTTTTTCCCTTCAGTTTACATAAACATCAGGAATCTGTCCGACAATCACGGTTTCCGCCAGAAAGAACTCGCTTTCAACCGTTCGCTCGATCGTTTCCGACGGAAGAACGATATAGACGGAAGCAGAGACTGTAAAAAGAATCTGATGGCGGGTCTGATTGATTCCCGCCGCGGTAAATTTATTGGAGATATCGGTTCGAACGCCGCCGACCGGAACCAATTTTACTCTGATGTCAGGGCCTTTTCCGTAAAAGACTTCGCCGCCGAGAAGCGTTCCCAGAGGAATTTTGATCTCGGACCGGGAAAGATTTTCCATTTCGGAAACAATAACGTTTGACAAACGGGCTTTCAGTTGATTTAAAGCAACGATATCGGTTTTGATATTGGAGATAGTTCCGTTTTCCCCATATTCAATCATTGTCAGATCGGTATAGGCAAGATTTTCCTGTTCCAGAAAGCCGCATACGGCGTCATTGATTGCCAGCGTTGCAAAGGAAAGGCTTTTCGCCTCAGCATAAGTTTTTAAAACCGGCTTTAAACGGTTTTCCATATAAAAGTTCAGGAAAAAAACAACGGCCGTAAAAAGAAGACCAAAAAGGATCAGCGGCCGCAACTTTATTTTTTTTCGCATAACGCACCTCGGAAGAAATAACTTCATCCCTATTCTATGCGTCTTTTTATAAGTATATCATACCCCAAAATAGAAGTCAAGCATAGTCCATAAAAAGTTTTGGAAATATTCCTTGAAAAAATAAAGAATTTATGCTATGATAAAAAAAGAATTTTAACTCTCAGCAAAAACAAGCTAAAAAACATATTTCTCAAGAAAAACAGCCGTCCTGCGGCAGATCGGAGTTTTCCATGGAAATAAAATCACTTCTCAGAAGCATCTGGTTTTTACTGTTACGATTTATTTTGGTCTGCGTTCTCTGTTTTATGACCATTCCCCTCGCCTCTTTTGCTCCGGCTATCATGCCGCCGATTCTTGGATTTTTTTACGGCGGCGTTCTTCTTTATTTTTATATCTTCACCATGTGGTCTGTCGGGAAAAAGGATACCAATCTGGTCAAAACAGGAATTGCGAAAGAAAATCTGGCAAAAGGTTTTCTCGCTGCGGGAATTCTCGCCGTCGTACTGTTTATTTTCGTTCTGATTCCCTCCTTCTTCCCGCCGGATGCCGCAGGAACAGCCGCGGTTATTTTCAATTTAATCAAATTCTGTCTGACGATGTGCGTAAACTATCTGATAACCTTTTTCTTCGGTCCCGCGTCCCCGTACGGAACCGTAATCGTGTTTGGAATTATGATGGTTCTCTGCACGGTTTCAGCAGGGATCGCCTATCTTGTCGGATACAAAAACATCCCGCTGATTGAACCATTTTTACAAAAAATAAAAAAAATGTGGAAATAAAATTTTACCTGCCGCGATTTTTCGCGGCAGTCTTTTTTTGACACCGCAAAGAAAATGTTGCATCGAATATCAAAAAGCAAAAGACAAAAGATAATCAATGGGCAAAACAAAAACAGAAAGAAGGCACGGTAAAAAAATGAAATTATGCAATAAAAAAATTCTGTCTGTTGTTCTTGTCTCTATTCTCGCAGCCGGGCTGTTTTTCGGTTTTCCGACAGCCGCTTCGGCGGAACAGCTGATTCCCGGCGGCGAAAGTTTCGGTGTAAAATTTCTGACAAAAGGTTCTATTGTTGTGGGGACGGAAGAAGTTCAGACCGATAGCGGAGGAATCAATCCGGCAGAAGCGGCAGGTATCCAATCTGGAGATATTATTCTGGAAGCTAACGGCAGCCCTGTCGAAAGCAATGAACAGCTTTCAGAAATTGTTTCTGGCTGTAAAGAAGAACCAATTTCGATCACCGTTCAGAGGAATCAGGAGACCCTAACCTTTCAGGTTTGTCCGGCAAAGGAAAAAGAAACCGGAGAATACCGGCTTGGTCTATGGATCCGGGACAACAGCGCAGGCGTAGGAACAGTAACCTTCTATTATCCGGGGCAAAACACTTTCGGCGCATTGGGACATGGAATCTGCGATATTGACACCGGTGTGTTGCTCCCGCTGCGTTCAGCAAATGTATTTTATGCCGAAATCTTCGGATTAACCAAAGGGCAGCAAGGAACGCCGGGCGAATTAAAAGGGATGTTTCTGGACGAAAAACCGCTGGGAAATCTTTATGCAAATACCGAAGAAGGCATTTTCGGAAAAATAGAAGGCAATGCGGAAATTTCAAAAAAAGAACTTCCGACGGCTACAAGCGATGAAATCTGTCAGGGACCGGCAACAATTCTTTGTACGGTTGATGAATCCGGCGTAAAAGAATACAATATTGAAATTATCAAAATCAACCGGAATCCGGAACGAAAAACAAAAAACCTGTTGTTTAAAGTCACCGATCCGGAATTGCTGGAAAAAACAGGCGGAATCGTGCAGGGGATGTCCGGCAGCCCCATTCTTCAAAACGGTAAAATTGCAGGCGCAGTCACTCATGTGCTGGTCAATGACCCCACGAAGGGGTACGGCATTTTTATTGAAAACATGCTGGAACAGGAAAAACAGGAATAGAGGAAAGAATAACAGAAAAAGGGACGGAAGGGAGACGCTTCGCAAGAAAGCGGTCTCCCTTTCGCCTTTTAATCAGTCTGAATGATTGGATTGTAGATAAAAATCAATTATATTGGGAAATTGCAAAATGAAACCGCATTACATTAACGAAAAAACAGGGATCAGTTTCTTTTTCGTCTGCGAAAAACTTAATCTGCATCGATCGCTTGCGATTTCTGTTGTCCGGCATGAACTTACCTTCTTTCTGAGAGCCAAACTGGAATGGATCTTTTTCATTATTGTTTATTTCACATAACAGGCGCGACCGGCTATCTTAACTTCCGCTAATCGAAAACCTGCCTCATAGTAGATACGCTCCGCAGACTTTCCGGCAGGCCACAAGAAACAGTTTTCGATTTTATTTTCCATACAATATTTCGCAAAAGTTTGTATGAGAGCGCGTCCCACTCCCTTTTTTCGCTGTTCTGTTGCAACAAGAAGATAGTCGACTCTGCACACTCCGTCTTTCGTATGCGCTCGTGTCATACCAACAGGGCGCCCTTCGATATAAGCAACGAAGAAAAGCGTATTATCTTTCTCAAGCGCCATCTTTGCCACATCGGTTTCCCATGGCTCGCCTGCCGCCTCAAATATATCTGTTCTGAAAGGCTCTTCCCATTTTTCTATTTTCCGAACCTTGATAAGAGGATTCGGCATAATTTTACATTCGTCAAGTAAAACCATGTAGCGGTTTTCCTCGCCGTAAACATCGTAACCATGTACGGCTAATTCCTCCCGAATGCTCTCAAAATATCCCTCGTCGGTAATTGACTGATAGATCATAGATCTGATGCCCTTATCCCGATAGAACTCGGTGATATCCTCGAGCATTTTGGAAACATCGTTTATCCTGTCTTTGAAAATAATCGCATGATTGCTGTCATATGAATCTTTGTTATTTTCATTGTAAAAAAGCAGGCCGTACTCACGCTCTGCAAAGACGGTAAATTCTCTCGGAAATAAATCTTCCTCCCGGTATATCTTTAATAAATTCATTCTATGTCTCCGATTAATTTCCATTTATCAAAAAGCGCTACTCTTCTCCTAATATTCCCGTTATCGCGGTCGTGGTTTTCATGGGAATAAGCATAAAGGTTTCCGTAAGTCTTATCCCCGCTTTTCTCC
>CAOJUB010000026.1 GCA_948443805.1 uncultured Clostridia bacterium
GGTATTCTACCTCATAATCTATGCCTTCCGTCAGTACGCGGTCTCCGTCGCGAACTACCGGCTGCGGTTTGATTTCTTTTCCGCTGTATATTTCATCGGGGATCGGATCGATTGTTATCGTTGTTTTCACCGGCGGTTTATCACCTGGGTCTTCCCCGCCCGGAGGATTTTCTCCGCCCGGAGGGTTCTCACCGCCTGAGGGCGGCGTGTCGATACCGCGGATCAGGATTGAAGCCTCGTCATAGAGAACAACCGTTGCTTTTTTCGAACCGTCGGCTTGTTCAAAATAATAATGATCCGCAAACTCACCGGTCAGCTGGAAGGTCGCCGATGCATCCGGATAGGTTCCAACCGATGCCTGCGGGAAGGACGCTGAAACAAATGTCAGATAGTCGTCTTTCTTCTCTGCATCCGTATAAGCAAAACCACTGACGGTAACCGATGCAGGATCAATGGTTGCATCTGTATTCGCATCGTAATATTTATCGTAAATCGTTACACCGCTCAGCGTCAGTTTCTTCTTAGCTGCGGCAATTGTAATCTTTTGAGAATTTGTATTATAAGCGCCGTTTCCGGGACGGGTTGCCGTAATAACAACCGCGCCGACGCCGACAATATGTACCGTGCCGTCCTCGTCGACATAGGCAATGTCCGGATCGCTGCTGGTATATACCGGTTTTTCTTCGGTGTCTCCCCCGGTCAGTTCCAGACGGAACTCATCTCCGTAAATCTTTTCCAGGACATCGCCGGGCGCGATAACGGTATTGTCCGATTTATCGGTAACAACGATCGGATGGCCGCCGATATCCTCTTTTCCCTGATCGACCGGATAAATTTCGAACTCCGAAGCGTCCGACTGGCTCTCCGTATAGTTGTCCTTATCCTGAACAAGGTATTTGACATACACGCTCTGAACGCCGTCTACGGCAAATTTACCGCTGCTTTCGGTCGGCGTCCAAACAACCGAAGCAACACTTTGCTTATGTCCGGACGCATTTGTCGCGTCACTGTCTTCCGCCGCGGTGATCGAAACCGGATCGCCGTATGCTTTACCGTTAATATAAAATTGTGCTTTTCCGGTCGGCGCAGCGCAGGTAAGCGCTTCGTCTGCATCCGGAGAAATATATGCAGTCAGCGTGATCGGCGTATCGGCGGGAAGCGTGGAATCTACCTCGGCTCCGTCCCGCGTTGCCGTAATCAGCGTTTTGCTGTCTGCCGGCGTAATTTCCGCATATTTATAATAACAGCGGTGTCCCCAGAAGGAATCCCGGAATCCGGCAGTCGACGCATACTGGGTCGTTGTAAGGGTCAGCTGATATTTGCCGACATTGGCATTGATTCCGTCGGCAATCGATTCCGACTCGTCCACTTCCAGATTCTCATTGAGACGCTGGGACTGTATCGTCATAATATCGATATTATTCAAAAGACCATTCGGAGGACTGGTAACCTCAATTCCGTCCTTGACAACAGCGCTCAAGAAATTTTTCTGCTGCGAATCACTGAAACTCAACCCGTCATATTTCTTTCTCAGACGGTTTTCTTCGGTGATGTTCGATTCGTCAATCGTAAAATAAACATACTGCTTCAAAATAGAACCGTATCCCGCGTCGGTAACAAAGAACGGGTCAGTTTTTACGTCCTCTCCGGAATCCTTGTCCTTGATGTCCAGCTCTACGCGGACTTCCGGTTTGGTTCCGTCGGTGCTGTTCGGCAGCCACAAATACAGGTTGCCGGTTTCATCGGTATAAGAAGGCATTCCATAGTCGGTCGGAACGCCGTTGATGGTCATTTTCATGCCGTCAACAAGCATGTTCGGTTTATTATAGCCCGAAAGGTTAATCTGCGTCATGAAAACTTTAATGGTCTTCTCCAGATCGCCCCAGGCAATATTGCCGTCGCTCTGGAATTTCCCGGCCGCAGACAGACGGATCGAACCGCCGGTAACAATAACGTCGCCTCCGGCGCCGCCGATATCATACCAGCCGTCGTAAGAAGACGGAAGTAGCGTTCCGCCGGTAATCACAATTTCATGCCCGTTGTTATTACCGCCGCAGGCCTGTCCAAAAGCGTTTCCGTGCGTACGGCCCTGTGATTTGATGTAACCACCATTGATATAGATATCGCCCGCCACGGTATGAAGCGGAAATTCCGACAAATAAGCGTCGGTAAAGGCATAGGTCAGCTGCCCGTCGCGGCTCATCCCCCCGCCGTAGGTGCAGCCGCCGCCGATACCCGCGCTGTGATACGCAGCGATCGAATCGATATTACCGCCGTTGAAGGTCATTACCGTTCCGCAGCCGGCATGTCCGCCGCCGATGCCGGAACCGGCACCGCCTGGGCTGTCATTTTCTCCGTACGGACGAACCACAATATTTCCGCCGTTGACTGTGATATCTCCGCTGGTTTCCAGTCCGCCTCCGCCGATCGCCGCCGCGCGGAAACCGCCGTATACGGTAAGAGAGCCGGGATTTTCACTGTCCAAAAGAGTCAGCCGGTCGCCCTCTTTGACAACCGTTCCGTCCTTCAGTGTAGCGTCGCGGGAAATACGTCCCTGCTTCGGCGCGACAAATTCGCCGTTGACATCTTCGTTTTTCCTGGCGTCGTCGATCACCAGTTTCGAGCCTTCGCCGCAGCGGATACCGGGAGAATGTCCCCAACTATTCGAAGCCCAGGCATTCAGCGTATTCGAACTGCCGTCGGCAAGCGTCAGATGCAGCGATGTCGGATCCTCCAAATAATCCCATACGCCGTTTCCGTCCTCATCCTTTAAAATCGGCCGTCCCCAGGCGTTGATCTCTTTCTGGTTGGTCAGCAGATTAACCGGCACCGCCGCCTGAATATTAACGTTATTAAACGTCAGATCGGCATGCACGCCTTTATCAATCACAATACCCGCCGTACTGGTTCCGTTGGTGGAAATTGTCAGAGGCGTCGATGTTTTTATTTTTAAAACATCCTGCGTGCAATTCACCACACCGCCGGATTTCGGCGTATACTGCGTTGTATTATAAGATTCATTCTCTCCGTAAGCCTGCGCCGAAAAAACCGTCTGGCCGGTTACATATTCGTAATCGACACCATACGTTCCGCCGGTCACAACAAACGCGCCGGTATCATTTCCCGCCGCCAGGAATTCCCAGGCAGGCCATGCGGACAGCTGTGATGAAACAAAGAAAAGCGCAGCCAGGAAAACAGCAACGATTTTCTTGGAATTTTTCATCTTGTTTCTACCCCCTTCATTCTAAAATATGGTTTTGAAAAAAACCGGACTTTTAAAGAAAAAAGTCTGGATGTTAATTTATATTCTATCATTAAAATTTCAAAAAGTCAAGGAATATCAGCAAAAAAATCAAGAATTCACGAAAAAGTCAAATTTTTGGTTTCCTAATATAAACATAAAAAACAGCGGAGTTCCCCTTCCGGAACCCCTGCCAAAGCAGCTCCTTCAAGCAGGATGCGACCCAATCCGGAAATTTCCGAAAAATAGAAATGTCAGACTCTTTTCAGAAACAATCGGGAAACCAATAAGATTTCCTAAAAAACAGGCAGAAAAACAGACAAACAGAAGATTTTCGGCAAATAACATAAAAAACAGGCTGTTTTCGAAACATTGTTTCAGCCAAATAACCGTACCGAAACAAAACGGAAAAAAAACAGGCCGGAAATTGTTTTTTTCCGGCCTGTTTTTGTTTACTGAAAAGACGGAGGCGTGCTTTCGGTATGGGGAAACCGGCTGTCTTCCGGCGAAGGTTCCGACATGCTGAAATACATTTTCGCGGCTTTTGTGGTGCCGAAATCCCGGTTTGAACCGGTGTTCTGAACCTTATTGAAAGCTTCGCGGAACAACGCGTTGTGCGCTTCTTCACGGTTCAGAAGGAAATCGATCGTTTCCTGAACCTTTTTATCTGAAATCTGCCGGTACAAATATTCATACACCACTTTTGCCCGCTGTTCCGAAGCGATGTCCGAAAGCAGGTCTGCACACAGGTCTCCGGTAACGGTTACATAATCTGCTGTCCAGGAATAACCCGAGGCATTAATCAGGCCGGGATTCAACCCCAGCAGAACATGAGATTCAATTTCACCGGCAGGAACCGTCGCCGCATCCACCTCATGGCCGTTCAGCAGATTGATTGTCTGCGATACCATTTCCATGTGTCCCAGCTCCTCCGCCGCGATATCCAGGAACAAATCTTTGATTTCCGGATCTTTGATCCGAAAACTCTGCGACATATACTGCATTGCCGCTTTCAGCTCTCCGTTAGCGCCGCCGAGCTGTTCCTGAAGAAGCGCCGCATACTGCGGATTTGCGGCTTCGACCTCTACGGGATGAAACAGCATTTTTTCATGCTTGAACATAAACCAACCTCTCTTTCCAATAATATCTTCAGTATAACCGGAATGGCCGGCCCTTATTCATTTCCACTACGTTATTTCGCCTTAAAAACAGCGGTTTGAGCTGGGATTACGCTCTCCCACCGTTGCTTCTTCCGTTGTTAAAACCAAAAGACCGTCAGGAATCTTCCGGCACAATCCCTGACGGTCTTTTTCTGTTTTCTTATCCGTATTTTTCTTTTTTTTTACGGCAGGCAGACGCATTTATCTTTTCCGCTGGTCTTCGCTACATACAAAGCCTTGTCGGCCTGGTGAATACCGTCTTCCCAATCCGGATATTCTTCCTGTTCCCCGCCGTTTACCGTATATGAGCCGATACTGACGGTGATCCCCATCGGCTCCGAATCGGAAGGGCCGATAACCAATTCCCGGATCATTTGATTGAAATGCCGCCCTTTGCTTTCCGCAGCGGCAAGATCAACGCCAATACCGACATAAAGAAATTCTTCGCCTCCGTAGCGAAGCAAATATTCGCAATTTTCATCCAGCGCCCGGTTCATTCTCCAGGCAATACGCCGCAGGCATTCGTCCCCCTGCAGATGGCCGAACTGATCGTTATAGGCTTTGAAAGAATCGATATCCAGCATCATAAAGGTAACCGGAAGTTTTTCCTCCCGGCACCGCCGGTAAAGCGAATCCATTTCATTTTCAAGAAATCTACGGTTTCTGAGCCCTGTCAGGCTATCCCGGTTTGCCATATATTTGAGCTGAGAATTTTTTTCTATAATCAGCTGCTGATATAAATAATGTTTTCTGTCGTAGAAATAACGGTAGATGCTGATTATGATACAAATCAGCGTCATCACGACCAAATTGACATTTACGCCGTAGCTGTCCTTGTCAGAATTCCTGAATACCGGCAAAAGCCAAAACAGGAGAATCTGAAGAATCCCATAGACCAAAACCGCCTGAATCGGCGTAAAATACACCAGCATGGCAACGGTTAACGAAATAATCAGATAAACACTGAGGTTTTCCGACACCCGTTGATCATAAATCGTAACACAGGCGCCCCAAACCAAAAGGAAGACCGCATAAAAAAATTGAAAACACAGAACCTTCCGGGCATTGCCCGGACATTTCTTTTTTAAATGTACCGTCAGAAAAAAACAGCCTAGCGATACCAAAAGCGCCGTCGCATACAGGACGGTATAAACGCGGCTCGACAAGGTATGGAGCCGGCCGTGCGTATAAATAAGCGCATAAGCAATATTGTAGACCTGAAAACCCATGATAAAGAAAAGGGCTTTACTTTCATACCGGAGAATATGTTTGGCGCGAACTTCAATGTAGCCCTTTTCCTGTTCGTCCGTCATAGAAATATGAAATTTTTCCTTACAAAAATTCAGCAATCTTTTCATCCGTATTCCAATACCCTTTCCCAAAACGCTGCTATATGAAAAAATCCGCCATCCGGAAGCATTATTTTACCGGCCGTCCAGACAATATTTTTCAAAAGAAACAGAATATTGTTTTTATTATACCATGAAGCAAAAATGTTTGCTTGCATGCAAATAGTGTTTGCATTGGCGTTCTTTGCGATGTGATTCAATATCGCAACCGTGCTCTGCACGGAGTGGCAAAGCCACAAAGTCTTGCTATGCAAGGCTTTCTGCGTATATTATAACATATCTTCTCCTTTTCGTCAATCGTCAGCAGAATATTTTTCAAAAAACGGAAAAAGAAAAGCAAAATCTCGCCGAACCGAAATCCTCGGCGGAAATCCGGATAATACCGTCCCCCCCAGACTCAGGTACGCGTCTCCCAGCAGCAGAGGGAAGGTAAAAGACGCGCAGACTATTCTGTTGTCAAGGTACGGAGGAGTTTAAAAAAGTCCCCTCACCTTTCAAGCCGAAAAACAGAAGGGTTGAGCGGAATATTTTTTTAATTTTCTAAATATTTTTTTAATTTCGCAAGGATTCTGCGTTTTCTGTCATTTACGGTTCTCTGCGGAATTCCCGATATTTTTGAGAATTCCCGTTCCGACATTTCTTTAAAATATATGCTTTCCAGCAGCTGACGGTCGGTTTCAGACAAAAAAGAAAGACATCCGCGAAGCCTATCCAACATAACCTTATGGATTACAGTTTCGCTGATGTCTTGAATTCCAGAATTTAAAATATTTTCGCCGCTTGTTTCATCGGTTGTGAGCATATCGTATGAAATATCGCCGTTTTTTATCGCCTGCTCAATCAGATATTTTTGTCGGCGTCGGGTTTTGTAATAGTCTTTATATGTATCTTCGTCTACCTCCATCAAGACTCCGTGCAGAAACAAAAATTTTTTATCTTTGTATGCTTGTCCGCTGTTCATATATTCTTCGTAACTCAGTTCTTCATATTGATTGTTTTTCTTCATATATACCGCTTGGGGTTCTCTTTTCATTTTTTATTCCTCCATTCAATCATTTTAAACTTAAAAACGATTGATTGGAGGCGGGCTTCGGCATCGGTCTCGTGCATAGCCGCCGAACCACTTGATCCGATAAAGAAAAATGCCGAAATTGACCCTGAGTTTCTCAAAATCAATTTCGGCATTGTACGACGGCCGCGGCGAACACCGCGGCCGACATTCTTTCTTCTTTTTTAACTGGCGATAAGGTTCTGTATTACAAACTATGTATACGCATATCTGCATACAAAAGCTCCTATTAAAATGGCTCAAGAAAAAAATAATTTATATTATAATATCTCATTCATAAATTTCTTCAACACTGCTTCCCATGAGTAATCTTGAGTTTCTTTAGCCATAGTCAAACATATATGATACGGAATTTCTATAATTTCCTTTGGCATATTTTTTAATCTATCATATATATAATCTGCACCAGGCCAATTCATATCTTGCAGCCATTTAAACATCGAAACCAAATACAATTGAAGTTCTTTATCGTTTTTACTAATCAACACTCTTGCGCAATTTTCCCAAATCAATTTGCTCTCAATCGGCTGTAAAAATACTGATAAATGTTTTATTTGCTTCGCTTCCTCAATCCCTCTTAATTGCGTTTCTTTGTCATTATCCCAAGATAACATTTCAAAAATCTGATCTATTTCCATTGCCATTTTAATTCATGCCATCCCATTCTATAACAATATTTGATAATGTCTGTGACCAAATAGAACACTGTCCCTGATCCATCCATTGAATGACAGTACCATTAGTAGGAACAATTACTACATGTGATCGACCTATTTGAATAGCACAATACTCCTGTAGCATTTACTTGTTCCATTGTAGCAACAACCGCATTTACTCCATATCTTGGTGGAGTAGTAGGAGCCATCTTATAGCTTCTAAATTTTTATTCATTAAAACTAAATTGGCTTTCCGTTATACATTTTTGCTTTAAAGCAGTAATATCTTTTTCGGTATATCCACGGTAGCGTAAATATTTCCATATAGTCTTATAATTTTTATCAAAATAAACTTTTTCAAAAAATATAATTTGTTTTAACCTATGACACACTGTACGAGCCGAAAATTGAGGATCTTCAATACTATCTTGCAAGACCTGATTAACTAATATTAAAGTATCGACTATGAACGTTTGCATGATAAATTTTATACAGGTTCTATATTTTTTTAATATTTCTTTTTTGCGAATCATAAATTTCTCCTAATTTCCTTAAAACAAATTCAAAAAATATTAGCTACTAACATTCTTTTCTTTCTTTAATTTTTGGAAAAAAAGTTCAATATCTTCTTTGGAATAACCACAAAAATCTAAATATTCAGAAAGTGATTTATAATTTTTATCCAATGAAATATTCTCAAAGCACATACAATTTTTTAACCGTTGGTATACACAAATAACCGAAGATTCTGGTTCTGCAACATCAGATAGAATGTGATCCAATAAATAAATTGTATCTGATAAAAAATAAATAAAAACATCATCTAAACAAAACTGAAATTTTCTTGATAAAAAAATTTTATTATCCAATCATCTGCACTCCTTCATAAAAAATATCAAATAATACCGGCAACGCTATATCATCTGCAATACCGACTCCGGTTGCATCATCTGCCATGATTATAATGATAGCGATTCCGGCGCCAACAGCTACTGCACCTCCGGTAACAGACTGGCCAAAATCTATATCTTTATTTTCAAATTTATGTTTTCTTACATGACCATTAGGATAGCGATGTTCGTGAGAACCATCAGGCAGTTCTACAGTCCAGCCAGGATCACCATGTTGGTTATTGTTGGGTATCCAAACACCACCATCTTTAGATGGCCAACCGTAACTTCCTCCTGGTGTTCTTACTTTTTTAGGATTCGGATTTTTTTTCGGTGGTTGATAACCTGACTCAGGATTCGGCGGAATTTTTGGATTGACTTTCGGCCCTGGAGTTTGATCATGACTAAGTTGAACATTTTCTTTTATTTTTAAACCGAGTTTACTGTTTCTGCCAAGCCCCAGCCACTGATCCGGGGTCGGAAGATTACCCGAAGAATCGGTATAACGAATCGGATTATTAAAACAATATGTATACAAATTCGTGCCTAACAAACTGGACGTTGTTACAACCGAATCCGCATTCACAAAGCGACCGGTCGCCGGGTCATAGAAACGGGATTTCAGGTAATACAGTCCCGTTTCGGAATCGTAATAATAACCCCGGTACCGCAAGGGATTGATATTCGCAATCTCGTTCGGTTTGTTGGAAATATCGTGTCCTGCATTGTCAGTAATAGACAGGATATTGCCCCAGGCGTCATAGGCATACCGCGCCAGAATCGCGCCGTCTCCGCCCCGCGCTATCGCTACAATATCCCCTTGCAGATTCTTAACATAGTAATACGGCGTGGAAGTGGTTCCCACCTGACGGCGGAAGCCAATCGGCGAACCGCTTTCGTCATACATGAACCACAGCTGGGTGTCGAACCTTTCAAATAAAACATATATTATTTATCATGCCAAACAGCCAATACTTTTCCATCAAATTCTCGAATAATGACATTCGGCACACCGCCAAAAGAATTTCCCCAAAAAGAACCATGAATCAACCAAGCTCTATTCTTTTCATCATAAAATATCTGATAAGGACGATTCTTCCACTTTACTTTTGCTCCATATTTAGAAATCCAAATTTCTTCCGCATATTTTTTTGCTTCAGAAGCATTTGAAACTTCTCCTAAGTATATATCGCTGGAAAACTCTTCTGTCATCCGAGAATAATCCTCTAAATGAAACATACCAATTTGATTTTCTTTTATCTGAAAGAAAGCCAAAATTGAAAAGAAAAAAAGTATCAATAAAACAAACAAGATAAAAACTATCTTCTTTTTCATTTATTTACCTGCCTTTCTTCTCGGATGTTTTATTATACAATAGAAGATTATTTCTATATCAATCAAATTTGACGAAAAATCTGTTCGTATAAAATCTGTCTGTAATTAGTTATTTTTACAACTTAAATATCTATTTTACAAATAATATTGATAATTAAGAGAATAATTTTTTGCATATTCTTCAGCCTTCGATCCTTCTTTTACATAAAGAACAATATCATCAGGATAAATAAAAATATTATACTCCGGCATTTTCTGTACAGTTGCAGGAATATAAATATTTTTTAGCTTTGTATGATATCCAAAAGCCATTCCGTCAATTTCCGTGACAGAATCCGGGATTACATAATCCGAGTCTTCTTTTCCTTCCGGATAAACCAATAGAACAGTCTGATCCTTATTATACAAAACACCGTCAAGAGAGAGAAAATACCTATTTTCCGGAGATACGTTAATTGTCTTCAAAGACGAACAGCGAAAAAAAGGATTATTCCCCATATAAACGATATTGGAACCTAAAGAAATCTCTTCCAGATAATAGCAACGGTAAAATGCTGAATCGTTTATCGTTTCCACACTTTCCGGAAGAATGAGGAATTTCTCAAATGATTGATAAAAAGAACTATCACCAATCGAAACAACGGGTAATTGATCAATCTGTTCTGGAATAACAACCTCTTCTTCATCTGTCCAAAGAAATCGGGTAATTTCAACCCCGTCTTTCAGTTTTATATATCGGTAGGATGCAAATTCTTCCTCCTGTTCCGGAAAGTCATTAATAATCGGTGGAGAAAGCTGAACATCCGGCTCAGGAATATCTGAAAATTCATTACATCCAACTAATAATAAAGTCAATACGGTTAAAATAAAAATTATAGTTTTTGACATCAATAATATTCCCTCCCATATAAGTCAAGACTGGCAATTAAACTTCTACGAGACGCCCAACTTACAGCTGTATTTGGGAAGTAAATCACCTCAAAATTTCCCTTTGGACCTGATCGTCCACTGGCCTCTGTATACCCTAAATCCCATGCAACTTTTAATGAAACCTCATTAAATTTATTTGGGTTTCCGCGATCACCAACAATAGCATAAACATGTTTATTTGTTGAATGGTCAATTACTACTGCTAAATCTCCATCTTTGACTCCAGAATAATAAACTGGAGCAACAACATACCGAATAGCAGCAGGATCCATATATGTAGTTTTACCTTGTTCGTTAATAGTATAAGCTGTTGTACTTTGATAGGAAGAAGACCCATATGCATTTTCAAAGCCATCTAAACTTGTCCCATCTGTACATATTGCCATTTGCGTAAATTTATGGCTTTCAGACATCGCTGCTGCCTCTTTTTTTTGTAGAGCTCGAGAATAGTCACCTGGAGGTAAACCATGTTCAAGGCGAACAAAGTCTCCAGCAGAACCATCATAAGAATAATATATGCCATCTAAAATCCATTCAGCAGCCATACCATTAGAATCTTTATAGATTATAGGATTATTATAGCAGTAAATGTACATATTACTGCTAAGCAATCCCTGCCCTGTAGAATTGCAGCCATCCGCATTCACAAAGCGACCGGTCGCCGGGTCATAGAAACGGGATTTCAGGTAATACAGTCCCGTTTCGGAATCGTAATAGTAGCCCCGGTAACGCAGCGGATTGATGTTCCCTATATTTTTCGTATTGGCAGAAACATCGTTTCCTCCATTGTCAGTAATGGACAGGATGTTACCCCACGAATCGTAGGTATATCTTGCCTGAATCGTTCCCTGCGAATCGGCAATCGCCACAATATCGCCCTGAAGGTTCTTTAAATAATAATAGGTGTAATACGCGCCGTCTGAAAAACGCCTCAGTCCGACCGGCGAACCGCTTTCGTCATACATGAACCACAGCTGGGTGTCGCCGTAGCTCTCCCGGATCAGGTTTCCGCCGGCGTAATCATAGTGATGCTCGACCGACGTATTCAGACCCAGCGTTTTTACCGTTTTCCTCACCCGGAGGCCGTTCCGGTCATAGAGGAACGACAGGTTTTTGTCGGCCGTTGTAACCGACGACGCCAGGCGGCCATTCTTCCAGCTGAACACCATACCGTCACGATACGTCAGCGGGTTGCCGATTGCGTCATAGGTAATCAATGTGCCGTTGATATGCGTTAACTGGTCTTTCCAGGAAGAAGTACTGTAGCTGTAGTCTTCAATCCACTTTGGATTACCCGACAGCGTTCCGGTGTTGAATGCATACTGCTTTACATTTTTTAAATATTATTAAAATTAAATATTCCAGAAATAGAATCTTTCAACTTTTCAGAATATTCCAAACAATTCGTAGGGAAAAGAACGATCTTATTTAAGTCACTTAATGTCCGTAAAACGCTTGTTAAATTCTCTCCATAATATTTTATTTGTTTAACACTAAGCCATGGAAAACAAAATACAGATACTTCATTAGAATAGCCAATAGCCGAAAGACATTTAAAGATTTCATTTCCTACGCCTGAAATCTGTTTATCATATCTAAAATCAGAAATATGAAATAATTCTCTAATTTCATCCGAATTTTCTTGTAAAAAATTATTTTTTCTAAGATTTTCTTCAATTTGCTTTTTAACGGTTTTCCTTTTCGAAAAAAACATTACTTGCTTATCAACATACAATACTAGTTTTTGTAAATCTTCAATTGAATAAGGAACATTACGAAAAACAATATTTGGAGTACCAGAAAAAATTATAGACTTCTTATTATTTTTTTGGAAAGATAAAGCATAACTTAAAGCCCAGCAACCGGAATCTATATCTCCTAAAAGATAATTAATACCTGGATTCATCTGTAACGAAAGATTGTCACATGTTTGATGATATTCCCCAAAAATAGATTTACACCGAAAATAGCCTGAAAATTTGTTTATCATAAGAACATCTTTCATTTATCTCACCCCACAATTTCTACATCCCAAACAACTATTGGGCCACGGAATACACTTCTAACAGGACCATATTTTAATACATTAGGATCTGTATTTCCGGGATCACGTTGAAATGGAGATTATGCAATCTTACTCGCCGAACCAAATTCGCAAAACTTTACCATCTGCTTTTTGTATAGCTATACTGCAATCCCCTCCAAGAGTTGTTTCATTAGACTCTTTCCAAAAAGACACTATCCATATTTCATCTTTTTCATCATAAAAAATAGATTGTGGTACATATTCCTGTGTTTCTTCACTTTTATCCATTTCATTGAAGATAACTTGCGCTATTTCAAGTGCAGCTTTTCTATTTGGAACTGCAGCTTTCTTATAGGTTCCGACATCTTCAGTCCAATCCTTATTAAAATAATTTCCAGATTCAAATTTTACCATGCTAATCTCCTTCTTTTTTTTTGTTTCACATGCTGAGAACAACGCTATGATTAATATAACAGACATTGATAATAAAAATATTCTTTTCATTTTATAACCTTTCTATGGTGTAGGCCATATCATCTTATTGCACCCAAACTCACATCCTGCTGCAACATGAGTATCCCAAGATACTTGAAATTGTGTTACAAGAGAATTTTGCTGTTCAACGGTTAACGCGATTGGTGAAATTGTATCCAGTTTAGTTATTGTCGCTGATGACAGATTATATCGTTGCAATTTAAGATTTGGTCCTACAACATATGCATCAATACCCAAACTTTCCGCAGCTCGTATATCCATTCCAGAAAAGGCATTTGAATTAGGATGAGTATGAGCATAAGCAACAGGCTTTGTTCCTTTAGGTGTAGATTGCCCAACAGATGCTGAATGAGGTTGCCCGACTCGAGGCGGATTATAGTTATATGTTGTTTCTCCATTAATAGTACGTGAATATATTTCAGTCGAATACTCATGACGAATATAGGCACTTGAACTATATACTTGCTCTGAAAAAGCTTTTGCCGCCTCATCTGCAGATTTATACGGCTCAGGCTCTTGTTTTGATTTAACGGAACATCCAGACAAACCAATTGTACATGCTGCAACTACCACCGTCACAACTAAAGCCGTTATCCAAAACTGACCTGCAGGATCTTTTCGATTAACGGGATTATTAGCGCAGTATACAAACATATTATGACTTAATATGCCTTGCCCTGTAGA
>CAOJUB010000027.1 GCA_948443805.1 uncultured Clostridia bacterium
TGCTGAGTGAAGTGAACTGGGGCGTTGTGTGTTCGGCCGCCCTGCTGGCCGGGGTGCTTTCGTTGCTGACCAGTGTCGCCGGACTGCCGGAGATTCAGACGGCGGATGAGGATGAATGATGGAAGAACTGTTTAAAATACTTACGGTAAGAAAACCCCGGATGATTTCATCCGGGGGCGACGGCAGGGGATTGAATTGGATGAAAAGTTTCCGGTTTTTCCCTCTGTATTGACTTTTCGGGAAAGCCGTGCTATAATGGAGAAAAAGATCCTTTTGGGGCATTCTATATGAGGCAAAAAATAAAAAACGGCAGATGAAAGAAATTGTGGTCGATAGGGAGAAACGATGAGCCGAGACGAAATAAAATCTCTGGAGGAGATCATGCAAAGCAAGCAGACTCTGGACGATTTGGATTATTATGAGACCAATTTGATGATCGCCTATCGCCGTCTGCGTGAGGAAGAGCGCGCAAGCGGCTGCCGGATCGTCAAAAATCTGGCCATGCAATGGATAGAGGATGAGGAATCATGAGAAACGATAGACCTGCGCCGTGGAAAATCCCGGACGAACCGAAGGAATTGACCGAAATGGAAAAGGAAATGCTGTATTATTATCAATACATTCCCAAAAACTACCGGGATCGTGTGGTTCATATCTTTGAAGTGCTGGCCAAAATCCCGAAACTGAAACTGTCCGATTCCGGGAAAAATCAAAGCTGAACGGCAATCCGATCTGTTTTTTGTTCGGTTTTGTTCTTGATGCCGATAACAGGGAGATTGATTTTTTTCGAGCAAGAAAAATTTCTATTATGGGCAAAAACCGTCTGATAACAGGCGGTTTTTGCTGTAAATCGGGAAGTTTTCTGATCACTTATGGTGTTCGTTTTGCCGCTGTTTTCATGCTTTTTTTGTTCGGCTAAAAATAAGTTGCAATAAGAATGGTTCATATGATCGATTTTTTGAGGAGTAAATCATGCAAAAGGATTTAACGCAGGGGAATATTGTGAAAACCATGTTGCTTTTTGCCGGCCCTATGATTTTGGGGAATCTGCTGCAGCAGTGTTACAATATAGCCGATACGCTGATTGTCGGTAAATTTTTAGGCGCAGAGGCTTTGGCGGCAGTTGGCTCCGCCTATACGCTTATGACCTTTTTGACTTCGGTCATCATCGGGCTTTGTATGGGAAGCGGTACTATTTTTTCCGTTTATTTCGGAAAAAAAGATAACCAGCAGCTGAAAAGCAGCATCGTGTCGTCTTTCTTGTTTATTGCTGCGGTTACGGCGGCGATCAATATCTTAGCTTTTGCGGGAATCCGTTTTATACTGCATCTTTTGCGTGTGCCGGATGATATTTACAGCTTGATGTATGAATATGTCGGCGTTGTTTTCTTCGGGATTTTTTTCATTTTTTTAACTAATTATTTTTCATTTCTGTTTCGTGCCATAGGGAACTCCGCCGTGCCGTTATGTTTTCTCGGCGCGGCGGCTGTCCTGAATATCGGACTTGATATCCTGTTGGTTGTCGTTTTTCATCAGGGGGTATACGGTGCGGCTCTGGCAACGGTTATCGCACAGGCAGTGTCGGGAATCGGCATTGCTGCTTATGTCCTGCTCAAAGAGCCGGAGCTTCGTCCGGGCAGGGATCATTTCAAAATAAGAAAAAAGACGATGCTTGAAGTCGTGCGGCATTCTTCTGCCGCATGTGTTCAGCAATCGGTCATGAATTTCGGAATCCTGATGATACAAGGGTTGATAAACACTTTTGGATCAGCCGTGATGGCGGCTTTTGCGGCAGCGGTAAAAATCGATTCATTTGCCTATATGCCGGCACAGGAATTCGGAAACGCCTTTTCTCTTTTTATCTCGCAGAACTATGGCGCTAAAAAGACTAAGCGCGTCTACAGTGGAATACGGAAAGCCGTGAAAATTTCTGTTATTTTCTGTTTGGCGGTGTCGCTTGCCATATTCATTTTTGCTCCGTATCTGATGCAGCTTTTTGTAAATGTTTCAGAAAATGAAATCATACGGACAGGCGTTGAGTATTTGAGAATAGAAGGCAGTTTTTACTTCGGAATAGGAATTTTATTCCTTCTGTATGGGTTTTACCGGGGTGTTGCAAAACCGGAAATGTCGCTGATCCTGACCGTTATTTCTTTGGGAACGAGAGTGCTTTTAGCCTATCTGCTTGCCCCGATCTCGATGATCGGCGTTTGGGGTATTTGGTGGTCAATCCCGGTCGGATGGCTGCTCGCTGATCTTGCAGGTATTCTTTTCCTCAAACCGATTATGGCAAAAAACTTGGTGAAAGATCGATCACATCGAGGTTTAAGAGACGGAGGGCGTGGGTAGGAATCGCACACAGCGAATCGTAATTTACTACCGTTTTGTCGGATATATATTGAAATTCCCGAAGTTCCGAGAGTTTTACAGGACAATTATATTGTAGATACAAGACCGGGCGTTGCTGTTGAGTATATTCCAAGCAAATCGGCATAACGATCGAATTCAAGCCGTACACACCCAAAATACGCAAACCAGGGACAGGCTGTGTAACAATGATTAACGATCATCTATACGAGGGTCGATATACACCGACGGGCGTCAACGGCAAACGTGAAAGCCATAATATCTATGCCAAGACGCGAGAAGAATGCGAAGAAAAACTTGCGGAACTGATCGTGCAGATAAAGGCTCAAATCAAAGCGGAAAAAGAAAAAATGACAGGGTGACCGAAACCGGTCACCCTGTCAAAATCTGCGTCGCAGTAGACAAAGAATACAGATTGCTTATTTTTAGTGCCTTGCTTGCATCAATCATTAAACATTCGATTGTATACATTGTTAACAGCTTCATTATATAGCGAAAAAGAATGCTTTCCGTTACCTTCGTTTATGTTTTTGAGCTTTAAATATTCCTGGCGAATGTAATTCCAACCATCACAGTATTCAACAATATCTTCAACTTTATCATCTATATTTAATCTTAAAGAACGAAATACAAATTGATATTGGTTTTGAGACTTATTATTTCGTAAATAATAATATCCTTCGTTCTCTTTGTTTTCATCATAGTAAATTATTGCAAAATCACAGGAATGCAATATTTTGCTGTTATTCTTATCTACAAGTTTTATTGTGATTGCAGATTTTGAATCCTTTGGGAAAGAATACTTTGTGTTTTTCAACGCTGTTTTGAATGCAGATATGAAGTCTTTTTTTATGACATTGGATTTATAATGATAACCCTGTCCCGGATGAGGAATAATCAAGTTATAATCAAAGTCATAACCACGATTTCCTTTGATAACACGGGTAATCAAGTGTCTTTTCCCACTACCAATAAGTTGAAAACGGAATGTAAGTTCATATTTGTTTTCCATTTCGTGCTTAACATGATAAAGAATTGTCTCTATCTCATTTTTAATAGGACCGTATTCTTTTTTTGTAACATATTCATACATAGCGATAACCTGCCCATATTTATTTCCCCTAATCCTCCCATTCAGTTCTGCAGAACTAAATCATTTAATTATATCAGAAAAATTTTATTTGTCAATACTCATTTTGAAAAAAATAAGCGATTTCAGTAAAAAATACTGAAATCGCTTAAAAATGGTCGGAGCGACAGGATTCGAACCTGCGGCATCGAAGTCCCAAACTTCGCGCGCTACCAGCTGCGCCACGCCCCGAAATTATTTTGATGAAAAGAAAGGATGATCCATTTTGATTGCACCGGCATTTTTGTTTTTTACCGGAAAACAATATCCGCGCAATGCATTTTTTCAGAAGATACAAAGAGGATTTTTTCAAAGAACAGTTTGTTGTCCTTTGTCTTTCCATGAATTTTGCACCGGAAAAACACCGGCAGTGCAACTCGCTGTTAGGCTGAATAGTCGAAAGATGTATTTCCTAATAACAACTTTCTTTTCTTTATTATACCATATTGTTTCTCTGAAAGCAAGATTTTAAATGAAAATAAAATGTAACATTGTATGGCTAATCTCCAAATTTCAGGGTGTCTTGTTGACCTTTGGGGGGATTTGTGGTATAATATATGCAGAAAGTCTTGTCTAGCAAGACTTTCTGCATTGCCGCTCCGTGCGGGGCACGGCTGCGATATTGAATCACTGCACCAAAATGTTCTTGCAAGCAAACATTTTGATTTGTGTGGAATAAAAAGAACCGTAAACTGTTCTTAGAAAAAAGCGTTTCAACCGTTCAGTTGAAAATCCGTTCCGGATAACCGCTTTTTTTCGGCGCGAAATTCATGGTATAATAAAGAACAGTAAACTGTTCTTTAGAAAATAACAGGGAAGAGAAAGAGCGAAATTTTTGCGGTTTCTCTTTTGAAGAAAAACGCATGGCAGATTTCATAAGAGAATGAACCTTGCAGCTGTAGGTATAGATAGAATTTTTGTGGAAATAGAGAAATTGAGGAGAAAAAAATATTTGTATAATCTGCCAGGCAGATTGTTTTTTGTTTTTGATTATGGTGAAAAATTTGCGTAATTTGCGATTGTTCTCCTCAAAACCGAACGAGGGATTCATATGTTGAAAAAAAATGAACGGAATTTTGTTTTGCAGGTTCAGTATCTTGTTGTGCTGTGCCTGGTTATTGCAGTAACGCTGGCGCTTTTTGTCCTTTTTTATATGAACGGGGAAAACAGCGTTTTTGCGAAAATGATTTCGGAAAAAAGAAATGTGCCTGATCCGATTGAAAATGCTTTGAATTCGGATTCGATTTCTTCGGAACAGAAGCAGGAGCTGTCGTCGCTTCTGGCGAAATACGACCGGTATCTTTCTTCCGGTTATCTGACGGTCGTCAATGATGAAAATCCGCTTCCCGACGGGTTCCAGGTCGAATCTTTTTCCGATTTGTCGCCGAACCCCGCGCTTCAGATGGAAAGCGCTGCCGCCGCTCAGCTGGAACTGCTGGTTGCCGATCTGACCGCCGCCGGCTATACCTATTCGCTGAATGCCGCTTATCGGACGCCTGAGGCGCAGACCGACGCCTATAACGCCGCCGTGCAGGAAAACATGAATGCCGGATATACGGTAGAAAATGCAGAAAAGCTGGCTTCCGAAACAGTTCCTCCGGCGGGGAGAAACGAATATGAAACCGGGCTTTTGGTTGAGATTTCCGGCGGAAGAAAAATGGGTTCGGCCGAGTTTTCTTCAACACCCCTGTATGCATATCTTGCTGAAAATGCCTGCAAATACGGGTTTATTCTTCGTTATCCGCAGGAAAAAACGCATATTACCGGTTACGCTTTTAACGCCTGTGTTTTCCGTTATGTCGGGGATGTGGAATGCAGTACCTATATCAAGACGCATAAACTTTCACTGGAAGAGTATCTGGATTATGTCAAACGGGAAAAGCAGGTGGTTGCTCAGCGGATTTTAGCGCTCAGCCAGGAAGATCAGAAGCCTGAAAACAATGGGGAATAAAAAATTTGAAGCAGGAAAGAGTTTATGTTTTTGATTGAAGTTTATCTTGCCAAGCTCGGCAAGCTTCTGCAGGATATGTTTGGCAAAAGGCTGCTTTATTTAGGTTTGCAGGGAAGTTATGGCCGGAATGAGCAAACAGAAAACAGCGATATTGATATAATGGCGGTTCTTGACCGGATAACGGTGGAAGATTTAGATGCCTATAAACAAGCTCTTATCGCCGCAGGAAATTATGAAAAGTCCTGCGGTTTTGTCTGCGGCAGGGAGGAACTGGCCTGCTGGAATCCGCTGGAAATTTGTCATTTACGTCATACAACCTGGGATATTTACGGTGATTTATCGGCGCTTCTTCCGGCTTATACCTTGGAAGATGAAAGAAATTTTATCAAGCTGAGCCTGGGGAATCTTTATCATGAACTGGGGCACCGGTATCTTCATGCGGACGCCGCGGTAAACAGGGAACAGCTGGTGGGGAGTTACAAATCAGTATTTTATATTCTTCAGAATCTTGTATTTTTAAAAAAAGGTGAATTTTCTCCTACCAAATCGGCGCTGCTCTGTCATTTGTCGGGACGGGATAAAGAAGTTTTGCAGACCTCTTTGCTGCTTTCGGAAGGACGGGATTTCGATTTTGATTCGGCTTTCCGTCTGCTGTTTTCTTGGTGCCAGGAAAAATTAACCGAACGGCAAGCCGATTTTTAGAGGATTGGCCGGTGGTATAGGGGAGAACCGGGCTGATGAACAGAGAGAAACGCCGGCGGAAATTTTCCGCCGGCGTTTTGTGGGATAAGAGAATAAAAATGAACTGAAACGGTTTGGTTATGCGTACATGCTGTTGGTTGACATATAGTCGTACAGCTGTTTTCCGTGTTCCTGTTCCTGTTTCTGAATGCTGTTGAGAACCTGACGCAGGTTTTCATCTTTGAATTCAAAAATACAGGTGTCATAGAGGCCGGATGCATGTTTTTCTGTCGCGAGCAGATCCGAGCAAAGATAGCAGTCGTTCTTTTTATCCGGATTTTCCGTCGCGCCGTAGGTGGCGGTAAAGGTCGGCTGCTGAAGATCGGTTCCTGAAAACTGCGGAACGGTTCCGTTTTCTATCTGCGTGAGAGCGTCAAGATGTTTCTGTTCGTTCTGGCTGATCTGGGTGAAAAGGTTTTTCAGCTGCGCGTCTTTTGCGCAGGAGGCGTGTTTGGCGTATTTGTCAACACAAAGTTTTTCCTGCCCTTTCAGGTCTTTTAACAGGTCTTTTTCTTTTTGATCCAAAGTCATGTTTTTCTCCATTCCGCCGTTTTTCGGCTTGTAAAATATAAAGTTTTGCCCGGGAGAATCTTCGCGCGGGAGGATGAAGGATGCGCGGTGACCTCGGAAATAGTATTGACCGGCTGGCAGAATTTATACATAACGGTTCAGCCGATTCCGATACATTCCATGCAGATTCGGACGGCTTTTTGGGCGGCATCGGTAAAATCTCCGCTGAAAATCCCCGCAGCCAGCAGCGCTGCGGCGAGCAGAAGGAGAAAAAAGGAACAATATTTTTTCTTCATGGTATTTCCTTTCTGTTGAGATTGAAAATGGCGGGAAAACCGGGAAAGACGGTCCGCCGCGGAAAGCGGGGCAGAAAGAAGAGCAGAACGCAGAAGCGTCTGCTCTTCTTTCTGCCGGTGATCGGAGAAACAAAGAAAGGATGAATTGAAACCTCAGACATATTCCGGCTCCAGTATGCCGTAGCCGCCGTCTTTTCTGCGGTAGATCACTTTCAGGGATTCGTCGGTGTCTTCCCGGAAAATATAGAAATCGTGCCCGAGCATATTCATTTGCAGAATGGCTTCTTCTTCGGACATGGGCTTTACGGTGATTGCTTTGGAACGGACAATTTTGACGTCCTCTTCGGGCGTATTCTCGTAGGCGTCGCCAAATGCGAAAGAACTGTCCTTGAGACGTTTTTCGAGTTTGGTTTTGTGCTTTCTGATCTGCCGAATCAGCATATCGACACAGGAATCAACAGAGACCTTGAAATCGTCGGAAGATTCCTGCGCGCGGAAAATGATTCCTTTATATTCTGTTGTGATTTCGGTTTTGCAGATATTTTCTTTTTCGAGTGTGAAAAGAACCGATACCGTACAGTCGGACGTGAAGAATTTATCGAGTTTTTTTAATTTTTTTTCGGTAAATTCCTTCAGACTTTCCCTAACGCTGCATTTTCTCGATGTGTAGATAATGTTCATGCTTTCCACCCTTTCGGAAGCCGGAAGCCGGCCGCTTTATTTGATAAAGAGAATTGGAATGCAACTCCTTTTCTCATCTTTATTATAGCATATTTTTCAGAAAAAATAAAGAGATGAAAAAGAAAAAAGTGCATATAAATACGCAATATATTTATTAAAATTTATTTATGTTGCACATATAAATTCTTTTTCGCCGAATTGCCGTTTTTTCGCTTGACAAAGACCTTACCGAATGATATAATTAAATTATCTGGAGGTTTTTTCCTCCGAAAATTTTTGCCGCGCAGCGGCGGAATGGAGATCGGAATGAAACGGAGATTGATAGTTGGTCTGATGGCTGTTTGCTTCGCTTTTTCTTCGGTTGCTTTCGGCGGATGCGGAAACGATGAAAAAAAGAAGGAAAGCGGGAATGAGACGATGACTTATTTGCAGATGGAGAAACCGAAGGCAGGCGACGAGATTGCGGTGATGAAAACCTCGTACGGGGAGATTAAAATTCAATTTTTCCCGGAACAGGCGCCGAAGGCCGTGGAAAATTTTGTTACCCATGCCAAGAACGGATATTATAACGGCGTGATCTTTCATCGCGTGGTGGAGGATTTTATGATCCAGGGCGGAGACCCGGACGGGGTAGGTACCGGAGGGGAGAGCATCTGGGGCAAGGCGTTTGAAGATGAATTTTCGGACGCGCTGCATAATTTCAGAGGCGCGCTTTCGATGGCGAATTCTGGCGCCAATACCAATGGAAGCCAGTTCTTTATCGTTCAGAAAGGGCCGCTTACCGACAGGGAAGTGGAGTATTACGGCGCGGCCGGATATCTGAAGAATGACGAACTGAAAAAAATGTATAAAGAACAGGGCGGAACCCCCTGGCTTGACAGCGCTCATACTGTTTTCGGGCAGGTTTTTGAAGGCATGGAAGTTGTTGACGAGATTGCGAAGGTTGCAGTAGACGGCAAATCGAAACCGTATGAAGACATTGTGATTGAATCGATTGACATTATCGAATACCAGGGATAAAAGAGAAAAATCAAAGGGGTTATCCCTTTTATAAAGGAGAGATAGAAAATGAAACTGGGTGTTTTAAGCGTTCTTTTGGGAAATTTGAATCTGGATGAAGCCTGTAAATTCCTGAGCGAACAGGGCGTAACCGCTATCGAACTCGGTGCCGGCGGATATACGAGCAATGTTCACTGCGATCCGGAAGTATTGCTTAACGACGAGGCAAAATATGAGGAATTTATAGCGACGCTGAAAAAATATAATATGGAAGTTTCGGCTTTGAGCCCGCACGGAAACCCCGTGCATCCGGATAAAGCCGTTGCGGAGCAGTTTGATAAGGCGTTTCGGAACGCGGTGCTTCTGGCTGAAAAAATGGGTGTTTCCCGGGTTGTTACGTTTTCCGGTTGTCCGGGCGGCAGCAAAGAAGATCAAACACCGAACTGGGTGACCTGTGCCTGGCCGGCCGATTATCAGGCGATTCTGAAGTATCAGTGGGAAGAAGTTTTGATTCCTTACTGGCAGAAGACCGCCGCTTTTTGCCGGGAACATCATGTGGATAAGATTTGTTTTGAGATGCATCCTGGATTTTGCGTTTATAATCCGGAAACGCTGCTGCGTCTGCGTGACGCGGTCGGACCGGAGATCGGAGCGAACTTCGATCCGAGCCATCTGATCTGGCAGGGGATTGATCCGGTTGCGGCAATTCGGGAACTGAAAGACTGTCTGTTCCATTTCCATGCAAAAGATACCCGGATTGATAAATACAATGCGGCTAAAAACGGCGTGCTGGATACCAAAACATTTGATCAGCTGGCGCAGAGAGGCTGGGCATTCCGCACGGTTGGCTATGGAACCAGTCTGGAACAGTGGAAAGAGATTGTTTCCGCCCTGCGGACGATTGGTTATGATTTTGTTATGAGTATTGAACATGAAGATGCGCTGATGTCTCCGACCGAGGGGCTGAAAAAGGCGATTGCATTGCTGAAACAGGCGATGACTTTTGAGGGAACGGGCGAGATTTGGTGGGCATAATGCCTGACTATCGTTTGGGATAAAAGTGAGAAGACCGCCGGTATGGGTTTTGTTTTGGTACCGGCGGTTTTTTTACGAAACCGGGGAAGAGCTTGGATTTATAGGAATTTTTGCATTATTTTTGAAAAAAAGGACGGACAGTGAAATATCTGTCCGTCCTTTTTTTATCAGAATTCTGTTGTTTATCGAATAAATGCGTCGTGGATATATTCGACGGCTTTGTCGGTATCTTTTTTGTCGATCAGCACCGAGATTTTGATTTCGCTGGTTGAAATCATTTTAATATTGATGCCCGCGCTGTAGAGCGCTTCGAACATTTTTGCAGCAACGCCGGCATTGGACTGCATACCGGAACCGACGATGGAAACTTTGGATACGTTATCATTATAGGAAATTTCGGTTGAAGGATAGGCTTTATGGAGAACATCCATAGCTTCTTCCAGTTTGTCGAGCCCGACCGTAAAGGTAATATCTTTGGTATTGTTCCGGCCGATTGACTGCAAGATGATATCGACATTGACATTTTTCTGGCCGAGCAGGGAGAAAAGCCGGAACGCAACGCCCGGAACATCCTCCAGTCCAACGACCGAGATTCTTGCGACTTTATCATCTTTTGCAACCCCTGTTATTAACATCTTTTCCACGGTTTCTGCCTCCTTCACTTTTGTTCCTTCTTTGTTTTCAAAGCTGGAAACGACTTCCAGATTAACATGGTATTTTTTCGCCAGTTCTACCGAGCGGTTTTGCAGGACCTGAGCGCCCAGCGTTGCCAGCTCCAGCATATCGTCATAGGAGATTTCCTTTAATTTTTTTGCGGTTTTTACTTTTCTAGGATCGGCGGTATAAACGCCGTCGACATCGGTGTAAATCTGACAAAGGTCTGCTTTCAGAGCGGCTGCGAGCGCGACTGCCGAAGTATCCGATCCGCCTCGGCCAAGGGTGGTGATATCGTCGTATTTATTAATCCCCTGAAAACCGGTGACAATAATAATATTATTTTTGTCCAGTTCCTTGTTCAGCCGTTCGGTTTCGATTCTTTTAATTCTGGCGTTGGAGTAATTGCTGTCTGATACGATTCCCGCCTGCCACGCATTCAGTGAAACAACGGGGAAATCCATTGCCGAAATCGCCATGGCCAGAAGCGAGGCGGAAATCTGTTCTCCGGTAGAGAGCAGCATATCCATTTCTCTTTTCGAAGCCGAAGGGTTGATTTCCGCGGCTTTTTCTATCAGATCATCGGTCATGTCTCCCTGTGCGGAGACAACAACGACAACATTGTTTCCTTTTTTATAAGTATCGGTAACGATCTTTGCGACATAATTGATTCTTTCGGTATTCGCAACCGATGTTCCTCCGAATTTCTGGACAATCAGTCCCATATTGTTTCCTCCCTTGGTTTCTTATTCTATTACAGGGATTTCAGTCCCGGTAAGATAGGTGAATTGGAGATCCTGAAAGCTTTTGACAAAGCTGTTGTCGGAATCCTGCCATAAAATTTTTCCGACGTCCGCCGGGGTTGTGCAGTGAATGATATCGGCGCCGACCGCGCTTGCCGTCGGAAATTTCCCGGCGCCTTTTCCGTAAAAGGTTACGTCTCCGGTTGCATTTCCCGTTACGGTAATACCGTTGAAAACGTCTTCAATATTGGCCAGCGGATGATCGGTTCTGATTGCGCAGGGGGATACGAAGATTTTTACCGAACCATCGGTGGTTTTTTCCGCGTAGCCGAGAAGTTTAATTACAAGGCCTGCCTGCGCCGCTTTGGAGACATCTTCCAGTGTCAGATCCTGTATACCTTTAGTATATACGTTTTCCGGGTAAATGTGTTTTCCGAAGGCCATTGATGCAAGAATGCAGATTTTCCGGCAGGTATCATGGCCTTCTACATCGGCCGCAGGGTTCGCTTCGGCATACCCCAGCTGCTGCGCCTGTTTGAGCGCTACGGAAAAATCCATATTTTCCTTAATCATTTTGGTTAAGATATAATTGGTGGTACCGTTAAGAATTCCGATGATTTTGTTCAGATCATTTGCCGCAAGGCAGTGCAGAAGCGGACGGATAATTGGGATTCCTCCGCCGACAGAAGCTTCAAAAAGATATTTGACGCCGTTTTCTTTTGCCAGTTGCAGTAGTTCCGGCGCTTTTGCGGCAACCAGTTCCTTGTTTGAAGTTACCACATTCTTTCCTGCTGCCAGGGCTTTTTTGGTATACTCGTAGGCAAAGGTCTTGCCGCCAATCGTTTCTGCAATAATCGTTATTTCGGGATCATGAAGAATGACGTCGAAATCATGAACGATTTTATCCCGGTTCGGATCCTCCGGAAAATCCCGGATATCGAGGATGTATTTTACCTGAATTTCCTCTCCGGCTTTATCGGTAAACAGCCTTTTATTTTTTTTCAATAATTCAACAACGCCGGAACCGACCGTTCCGTATCCCAAAACTGCAGTCTTGATCATGTTCATACCTTCCCAATTTTTTTCATCCATACGATTCAGGCCACGTCAACGTCATTATTTTGATATCATGAATATTATTCCTGAAAATGTATCCGTAGCAAGGATTTTTTCCCCTGACCCGAAAGTCGTTTGCCTGCTGGTATATTTTTATGAGATTTGCCTTGCCGTGCAAAAAATGACGAAACCGTTGAAGTGCGCATAGCAATACCTTTTTGTATATTATATCATAGGCGTGTTTGATATGCAAGAGGAAGGCGGGAAATTTTCCATAAAATTCAATTATCCCCAAAAGGAGACGGCGTTTTGGTTCTGGTTTTGTTGTCTACTATAATATAAAGAAAAAACGGCAGCGTAAAATAAATGCTATTTTGGCCTATGTTAAAAGACAGTGGCGGTTTTTATTTGTTGTTTGGTTTTTTTTCTTCTTGTCTTGGCAGAATTATGGAAATATGGCAAAGCCATTCTGGCTCGAGCGTTGGAGGAAGGGTATTTG
>CAOJUB010000028.1 GCA_948443805.1 uncultured Clostridia bacterium
ATTTTTAAAGAATATGGATAATAAATGCTTGAAAAATGAGGGAAAACAGTCAGTTCAAACTATCCGCCGAGGAGAAGCCGTAACATCTTGACTTTTTTGTGAAGCGGTTGACAAATAGAAAAAACTTTGCTATACTGATAACATCTAGTAAACGAAAGGGTTCTCGGATCAATGATCAGCAGCGCCGCCAAAAAGGAATACGGACGATTTACAGTATATTTTTATACTGTTTTTTCTGCTGTTCAAAAATGATGAGCGTCCTTTTGTAAATTCAGGCAAACTCCATAGGATTATCGGAAGCTCGTCATTGAGCTTCCTTTTTTCATTCTCTGTTATTTTTGAAAAAAGAAAGGTCTGATTTTATCATGGTAATCGTACTCAAGCCGGCAACGCCCGAAAAAGAAATTCAGGCGCTCACCGAATCTCTTCTTGCGGAAGGCGTTAAAGTCAATCCGGTAATCGGCAGCCAGGTAAGCATTCTCGGTCTGGTCGGAGACACCGGAAAGATTGACGCAGAACGAATCAAAGCCAACGAATATGTCGACAGTGTCATGCGGGTTGTCGAACCCTATAAAAAAGCAAACCGCAAATTTCATCCGGAAGACACGGTAATCACAGTAAACGGAAATACCGTCGGAAGCAAAAAACTGGCCATGATCGCCGGCCCCTGTTCGGTAGAAAGCGAAGAGCAAATCGTAACCGTGGCCGAAGCCGTTAAAAAAGGCGGCGCAAATTTCCTGCGCGGCGGCGCATTTAAACCGAGAACCTCGCCGTATGCGTTCCAGGGCCTGAAATACGACGGCCTGGAACTGCTCAAGGAAGCAAGGGAAAAAACCGGCCTGCCGATCGTCACCGAAATTATGTCGCCGCACGATATCGACGTATTTGTCCGAGACACCGATATCATTCAGGTCGGCGCGCGCAATATGCAGAATTTTGATCTGCTCAAGGAACTCGGAAAAATCAGAAAACCGATCCTTCTTAAAAGAGGACTGGCCGCAACGATTGAAGAATGGCTGATGTCCGCCGAATATATCATGGCGGGAGGCAACGACCAGATTATACTCTGCGAAAGAGGAATCCGAACCTTTGAAACCTATACAAGAAATACCCTTGACCTCGGCGCCGTTCTCGCCGTGAAGAAGCTGAGCCATCTGCCGGTCGTCGTCGATCCCAGCCACGCAACCGGAAAAAGCTGGATGGTTTCCGACCTGGCCAAAGCGGCGGTTGCCGTCGGGGCAGACGGACTGATTATCGAAGTGCATAACAACCCCGCAAAAGCTCTCTGCGACGGCCAGCAGTCGATCACTCCCGACGCCTATGCAAAAACGGTGGCCGATCTCCGCGCTATTGCAGCCGCAGTCGGCAGGGAACTGTAAAAACCGAGCGTTCCGAAACAAAACAAGCCTGTTCTTTCCCGTTTTTAAAAACAGAAAGGCAGAAAACCGAAAGGAAACCGACCATGAGAAATCTGCGCGTAAATTTAGATGAAAACAGCTATGATATCTTCATTGAAAAAGGGCTGTTGAATCAAAGCGGCGAATTTTTGAAAAAAATTCATACTGGGAAAAAAGTTTTTATTTTTACCGATGAAAATGTTGCGCCGCTTTATCTGGAACGCCTGAAAAAATCACTTGATACAGCAGGTTTTTCGGTTTTCTGCGATATCCTGCCGGCAGGAGAACCGACAAAAGCTTTCGGCAATATGGCGAAGCTATACGCGGCGCTCCTTGCGGCGGGAATCACACGAAGCGACCTGATCATTACCTTCGGCGGCGGCGTTGTCGGAGATATCGGCGGTTTTGCCGCAGCCACCTATTTGCGGGGCGTAAAATTTGTTCAGATTCCGACAACGCTGCTGGCGCAGGTTGACAGTTCGGTCGGCGGCAAAGTGGCGGCAGACCTGCCGGAAGGAAAAAATCTTGCCGGCTGTTTCTGGCAGCCCAAAATGGTTCTGATCGACCCGGCGCTGCTGGAAACGCTTTCCGATTCTTTTTTTGCCGACGGAATGGGCGAAGTCATCAAATACGGCGCGATTCGGGACAAAATATTATTTTCTCTGCTCTCGGCGCTCCGCGGCCGGGAAGAAGTGATGGAAAAAATTGAAGAAATTATTGAAACCTGCTGCAAAATCAAGGCTGAAATTGTGGCAAGGGATGAAAAAGACACCGGAGAACGGATGCTGCTGAACTTCGGGCATACCATCGGCCACGCGATTGAAAAAGAATACCGGTATCAAACCTATTCTCATGGTCAGGCGGTTGCGGCGGGAATGTTTTGGATATCCCAAATCGCGGAAAAAAAGAGCCTTTCACCGACTGGAACAGCGGAAAAAATCCGGGAAACTCTTCATCGGCACGGGCTATCGGAAACGATTCCCTTCAACCAAAACGCATTGATCAATTCGGTAACCGTTGACAAAAAAAACCTGACCGGAAAACTAAATGTGATTCTTCTTCAAGAAATCGGAAATGCCTTTATTCACCCGACAACACCGGAATTTTTCACCCCGGAAACGGAAAAAACTTTTGCCGAAAAGGAGGACGCCGGCCGATGAACTGTACGATAGAAAATACCCTGCTCCGCGGCGAAATCACGCCGCCGCCCTCAAAAAGCCTGGCGCACCGGGCGATTCTTTGCGCGGCGCTTGCCGATGGCGTTTCCACGCTTCATAATATTGCTTTTTCTGAAGATATTCAGGCGACCTGCCGGGCGGTAACGCTGCTCGGAGCAAAAATTACGGAACAAAACGGTAGCTTACAGATTACAGGCGCGCAAAAAAAAGAAACCCACGGACATTTCGACTGCGGAGAATCGGGCTCGACCCTCCGTTTTATCATTCCGCTGGCGCTTGCGTTCGGAGGTTCTTTTTCTTTCTCCGGAAGCGGTCTTCTCAATTTGGGAAAACGGCCGCTGACCCCCTATCTGCGTTATTTCGATGAACAAAAAATTTCCTGGTCGCTTCAAAAAGACCCCTTCCTTCTCAGCGCAGAAGGGCAGCTTTCCTCGGGGACTTATCGGCTGGAAGGAAACATATCCTCACAATTTCTGACCGGTCTGCTGTTTGCTCTGCCGCTTTGCGAAGGAGATTCGGAAATCCAGATCGATGGGATACTTGAATCGGCTGGATACGTTGACCTGACCCTGTCGGCGCTCACCGCGTTCGGCATCACTGTTGAAAACCAAAATTACAATATTTTTCGGATCCCCGGCGGGCAGCGCTATCAGCCGACCGATTATACGGTGGAACCGGATTATTCACAGGCGGCCTTTTTCCTTGCCGCGGGCGCCATCGGCGGAACGGTCTGCGTAAGGGGAATGAAAAACGACTCCCTGCAGGGCGACCGAAAGATTCTTTCTATTTTACAGAATATGGGAATTGAAATCCGGAAAACCGAAAACGGCCTCTGTGCAGAAAGAATAAGCCACCGTTCCTCGGTTATCGATGCGGCCGACTGCCCGGATATTATTCCGATCGCGGCGCTTGTCGCGGCGGTAACGGAAGGGAAAACCGAGATCATCAACGCCTCCCGGCTCCGGATTAAAGAATGCGACCGCCTGGCCGCCACCGTCAGCGAATTAAACAACATCGGCGGCAGGGTCGAAGAATATCCCGACAAAATGATAATTTTCGGACAAAAAAAACTGCGCGGCGGAACGTTTGACAGCCACAACGATCACCGGATGGCCATGACGGCGGCCATTGCCGCAGGCTGCAGCGAAACCCCAATTATTCTGAAAGGCTTTCAGAGTGTAAAAAAATCCTATCCGGATTTTTTTGAAGACTATAAAAAACTCGGCGGAAAAATGAAAACGGAATAAATCTCTTTTTTCACCGGTTACCCTGATATACAAATAACGGAGGATACGATTTATGAGTTCTTTCTGGGGGAAAAACCTGAAACTGTCGCTCTTCGGAGAATCTCACGCCAATGCCATTGGAATTGTGATTGACGGCCTGCCCGCAGGGCTTTTGCTCGACGAAGAGAAAATTGCGGAGGAAATGGAACGAAGAAAACCTCAAAGCAGCCTTTCCACCGCAAGAAAAGAAGCCGACCGTCCGGAAATTCTTTCAGGTTTTTTCAACGGGCGAACCACCGGAACCCCCCTTTCGGCTGTTATTTACAACGGAAACACACGGTCTCAGGATTATACGTCGCTGCAAGACGTTCCCCGCCCCGGCCACGCCGATTATACCGGAAAAATCCGCTACGGCGGCTTTCAGGATTTCCGGGGAGGCGGCCATTTCTCGGGCAGACTGACAGCGCCGCTGGTTTTTGCCGGAAGCCTCTGCAAACAGTTTCTTTCGCCGCTCGGTATTGAAATCGGCGCGCATATTGCCAACATTGGAGCCGTAAAAGATACCGGTTTTGACCCGGTAACGCTCGATCCCGAAATGTTTCTCTCGCTGAAAGGAGAATTACCGTTTCTGGACAGGGAAAAAGCAGCCGCCGCGCGGCAAACGGCAGAAGACGCGGCAAAGAACGGCGATTCGGTCGGCGGAAGCATAGAATGCGCGATCACCGGGCTGAAAGCCGGACTGGGCGATCCGTTTTTCGATTCTGCGGAATCGGTTTTGTCCTCGCTGTTATTTTCCATTCCGGCGGTAAAAGGCGTGGAATTCGGCGCGGGTTTCCGGATGTGTGAAGCCTATGGCAGCGAAACCAACGACCCCTTTGTTTTTGACGAGACCGGCGCCGTCAAAACCGCATCAAATAACAACGGTGGCATTCTCGGCGGCATTACAAACGGCATGCCGCTGATTTTCCGGACCGCAATCAAACCCACCGCCTCGATCTATCAAAAGCAGCAAAGCGTTTCTCTTTCCAAAAAAGAATCGGTTACCCTTCAGATTCAGGGAAGACACGATCCCTGCATTGTTCCCCGCGCCGTTCCGGTGGTGGAAGCGGTCGCGGCCATTGCGGCAACCGAACTGGTGCTAGCAGAACAAAAAACCGCCGACCGGTGGACAAGCGAATATAACAAAAAATAAAGACAGGATAAAAAGATGATCGAACACTATCAGAAAGTCGCCTTTTCCGGCGTAGAAGGCTCTTTTACCGAAGAGGCGCTGACTCTTTTTTTCAAAAATAACGCCGGTCAAATGCCGGAAAAAATTTGCTGCGAAGAATTCGAAGACGTTTTTGAAGCCATTCGGAGCGGCCGGGCAGACGCCGGCGTTCTGCCGCTTGAAAACTCAACCACCGGATCGATTTCGGCAACCTATGACCTGCTGCTCCGGTACGGATTTTACATCAAAGGCGAACAAACGGTCAGCATCAGCCACTGTCTGCTGGGTATTCCCGGCGCAACCCCGGAAACAATAAAAACCGTATATTCTCACAGCCAGGGATTTGAACAGAGCCGGGGATTTCTTTCGGCTTATCCGTCCTGGCGGCTGATCCCCCACCACAACACCGCCATCAGCGCCAAATATGTCCGGGATAAAGACGATGAAACCAAAGCAGCCATTGCCGCAGCGAGAGCCGCAGAGATTTACGGACTGGAAATTTTAAAGGAAAAAATAGAAGACGAAAAAGACAATACCACCCGTTTTATCATCATTTCCAAAGATCCCGATCCCATACCCGAAGCGGATAAGGTCAGCCTTCTGCTTTCTCTGAAACACAGCTCGGGAAGCCTCTATGAACTGCTGGGTTATTTTGCGGAAAACGGCATTAATCTGGTAAAAATCGAATCCCGGCCGATCAAAGGAAAAAAATGGCAGTATATGTTTTATCTTGATTTCGAAGGCAACGTCTCAACGCCTGAAGTAAAAAAAGCAATGGAACTGGCAAAAAAGAACACCGATTATTTCCGGCTTCTCGGAAGCTACAAAAAAAATTCATGACAATCATAAAGAAAGGGAAAAGACCATGAATACCGATGGCTTTCTGCCGGTTTCGACCGGGGAACTGAAACAACGGGGGATCGACCAACTCGATTTTGTTTACGTTACCGGCGACGCATATGTCGACCACCCGTCTTTCGGCGCGGCAATTATCACCCGGGTGATCGAAGCCTGCGGCTTCACCGTAGGAATCCTTGCGCAGCCAGACTATACCTCGGCGGAAGCCTTTCAGGAACTCGGAAAACCCAAATATGCATTTCTGGTTTCTTCCGGCAATATCGATTCTATGGTCAACAACTATACCGCCGCGAAAAAAAAGCGCTCCGACGATGTCTATTCTCCCGGGGGAATCGGCGGAAAACGCCCGGATCGCGCCGTCATTGTTTACTGCAACCGAATCCGGGAAGCCTATGGAAAAATTCCGATCATCATCGGCGGTCTGGAAGCCTCGCTGCGGCGTTTTGCCCATTATGACTACTGGCAGGACGCCGTGCGGAAATCCATTCTGATCGACAGCGGCGCCGACATGATTTCCTTCGGTATGGGCGAACACCAAACCCGCCAGATCGTTGCCCGGCTTGCCGCAGGAGAACCGATCGCTTCGATGACCGATATCCCGGGAACCTGCGTTCTGGTTGAAAAAAAACCGGAAAATGCCGTTGAATGCCCGTCTTTCGAAGAAGTCAAAGCAGACAAAAGAAAATATGCCGAAGCGACAAAAATTCAGTTTGATAACCAAGACCCTTACGGAAAACCGCTGGTACAGAAGCATTCCCGGAAATATCTGCTGCAAAACCCTCCCTCGCCGCCACTGGAAAGAGAAGAGCTCGACGAAGTCTACGCGCTACCGTTTATGCGCACCTATCATCCCAGCTATGAAGCGCAGGGCGGCGTTCCGGCAATCAAAGAGGTAGAAAATTCCATTATCCACAACCGGGGCTGTTTCGGCGGCTGCAATTTCTGCGCGATCACCTTCCATCAGGGAAGAAAAGTAACCTCACGCAGCAAAGAATCAATTTTAAAAGAAGCAAAACAGATTACAAAAAGCCCGGATTTCAAGGGATATATCAACGACGTCGGCGGACCGACCGCCAATTTCCGTAGCGGCGCATGCGCGAAAAAAAGCTGCTGCACCGACAAAAAATGTCTCGCGCCCGAACCCTGCCCGGCCATGAAAGTCAGCCACAGCGAATATGCCGAAATTCTCCGGGAACTGCGCGCCATGCCCAAAGTCAAAAAAGTATTTATCCGTTCCGGCATCCGGTTTGATTATCTCATGCTGGATAAAAAAGGCAGTTTTTTTGAAGAATTGGTCAAATATCATATAAGCGGCCAACTGAAAGTCGCCCCGGAACACTGTTCCGACAAAGTTCTATCCTATATGGGAAAACCGCCCTTCCGAACCTATCAGAAATTTTACGACAAATTTTTTGAACTGAATAAAAAATTCGGTCTCAAACAGTTTCTGGTTCCGTACCTGATGTCCTCGCATCCCGGCTGCACCATCCGTGACGCCATCGCCCTCGCGCTCTACCTGAAAAAAATCAACTACCACCCCCAGCAGGTTCAGGATTTTTATCCCACACCGGGAACGGTATCCACCGCCATGTTCTATACAGAACTGGATCCGTTCACCATGAAAAAAATCTATGTTCCCAAATCCGCCAAGGATAAGGCTATGCAGCGGGCATTGCTCCAATATACCAATCCGAAAAACCGGGCGCTTGTCAGGGAAGCCTTGGAACAGGCGGGAAGAAAAGACCTGATCCGGGTCTTAATTCCCACAAACGCCCGAAAAATTTCAAAATTCACAAAAAAAACTTAAAATAACCCTTCTTTTATCATATATTGGTTGTATAATATACTCACAAAAGTTTAAAAAAGTTAGAACAATCTAAAAAAACAAAAACCCTACATATCCGAACAATCCATATCAGGGAGAGTGTTCGAAAGCCGTCTTTCCGGGAACCGGGAAGCTGCTGAGAACGAAGAATAAGGAGGTAAAAAAATGCTGGAGAAAGTAATCCTGATTGCAGATGACAATAAAGATATTGTGGATCTGCTGAAAATCTACGCGCAGAAAGAGGGTTACAAACCCGTTTGCGCCTATGACGGAGAACAGGCGCTGAAGATGTGGAAGGAGTACAATCCTGTTATTATCCTTCTTGATGTTATGATGCCGAAAATGAACGGCTATGATGTCTGCAAACAGATCAGACAGTCATCGAATGTCCCGATTATTATGGTAACGGCAAAAACAGAAGAAGCCGACCGGATTATGGGACTGGATTACGGCGCTGACGATTACGTTATCAAACCCTTCTCGCCCCGCGAGGTCATGACGCGGATTAAAGCAGTGCTCCGCCGTGTTACCGATGACGTTGTGGATGAAAAGAGCAAACGGATTGAAGTCGCAGGACTGTGCATTGACATGAACAGCTACGAAGCGTCTGTAAACGGAAAACCCGTGGTTCTGACCAAAAAGGAAATTGAAATTCTCTGGCTCTTTGTTACCAATCCCGGAAGAGTTTTCACCAGAGACCATCTTCTTGAAAACATCTGGGGCTACGAATATTTCGGCGACACCCGTACCGTAGACACGCATATCAAGAGAATCCGTACAAAACTGAGCCTTGACAGCACGGTAGGTTTCGATATCAAAACCGTCTGGGGCGTAGGATATAAATTCGAGGTAAAATAAATGCTGAAAGGGATATCCGGGAAAATCATTGTCCTCTTCGTCTCGCTGACTGCGTTTTCCGTCCTCATTGCCGGCGGCGTCATGGTTTATCTTTTTTCCGATAGCCTTTATTCCGGAGAGAAAAATAAAATGATAAGCTGTGCGGAGGACTTCGCACGGCTTATTTCTGTAACCGCAGAAGAAAAGGGAACGCTGGAAAACGCAGCGGCCTCGCTCAAAGAAAGCGCGGCGGAAATAATTCCCTATGATTTCTGGCTGTTCGAAAGCGACGGAAGACTTCTGGCAAAAACACACCCCTGTCCGACCGGCATTTCGCTGTTCGGCGGAGAAAAAAGTCTGCAGATTCAAAACGCCTTAACAGGGAAAACGATTATTTCCAACGAATTTTCTGATCTTTTTGACGAAAATACGCTTTCAGTTCTCATGCCGATTGACAAAAACAACTTTAATCCGAAGGACTTTTCCGGCTCGTACTCACAGAAAGACGTAACCGGAATCATCGGCGTTATCATTCTTCATGTTCCGGTTTCTGAATTAACGGCGCCGCTGGCCGGCGCGCTCTGGATCATGGCGGGAATTTTCATTTTCTGCATCGTCTTATCGCTGCTGATCGGTTACTTCTTTTCTAAAAAATTCACGCGGCCGCTCTCGGAAATGCGGGAATTTGCCGCGCAGATGACCCGGGGAAACTTCTCCGAAAGGCTGGAAATCCGGGACAGCAGCGAACTAGCCGACCTTTCGGTAAGCCTGAACACGCTTTCGGCGACAACTGACAGGGCGTTTACCAAACTGGAAAATGAACAGGCGAAACTCAATAATATTATCGACAATATTTCCGATGGACTGGCCTTTTTCAATACCGACATGCGCCTGATCAAATACAATTCGGCGTTACTGCGCATTTGCGGCGACGACTATTTCCAGAAAACGGAAATCCGGGAAGCCATGCTGGAAGTGCTGCAGCTCGGAGAATCCAAAACGCTGGTCATTGAGGAAAAATATATTCTGAAATTTATGATTTCCCGCATTCAGACCAAAAACGAAGTAGAGGGCGTTCTTGTCATTGTATCGGATATCAGTGAAAGTGAACGCCTGAACCGGATGCGGAATGAATTTGTTGCGAATGTTTCGCACGAATTCCGTACGCCGCTGACCATTATCCGAGCCTCGACCGAAGCCCTGCTTGACGGCGTGGTGACCGATGAGGAAAGCCGGATGGACTGCTATGAAAAAATTGAAACCGAAACCACCGCTTTGGAGCGGCTGGTAAAGGATTTGCTGGATACCTCCAAACTGCGCGCCGGAAAAATGCCCATGCATCTGGAAGAAATGGAAGCCGAACCGCTGATTGAAAAAATCGTGGAAAATATGCGGATGATCGCCGAAGAAAAAAATATTCATATCAACTATACCCCAACGGTTCTTCCGCCGCTGATGGCCGATTATGACAGGCTTCGCCAGCTGCTGATTATCTTTTTGGACAATGCGATTAAATTTACGCCCGAGAGTGGAACCATTACCGTTTCGGCCTATGCGAAAGACAATATGGCCTATCTCTGCGTAACCGACACCGGCGTCGGCATGAGCGAAGAAGACATCCCCTATATCTTCGAACGTTTTTATAAGGTAGACAAAGCCCGCGGCGGCTCCAAAACAGGAACCGGACTGGGGCTGGCTATCGCATGGCAGATTGCAGAACTGCACGGCGGAACAATTTTTGTAGAAAGCAAGCTGGGCAAAGGAACCACCTTTAAAACGCTGATTCCGTTAGCCCACCCGGAAATCCTGGAAGATTAAACAAAGAAGAGGCTCTTATCCCCAAAGAGCCTCTTCTTTGTTTAATCTATCTAAAATAAAAAAACATATTTTATTATTTATTTACAATTGACATTATATTGAAAAATGTGATATACTATTATAGTACCTATCATTAAAAGGAGGAGATTCCGATGGGCTGGGGATATCTGTTATCAATTCTACGATAACAGAACGATAAAAATTTAATATGAAAAGGAGAAGTATAATTATGAAGAAAAAAATAGCTGTTATATTATCAACAATAATTCTTTTCTAAACTCATTTATTTAATTTTACAGCACCAGAAACAGGATATTATATCATAGAAACTGGAGGCTCTGCAGACACCTACGGAAAAATCAGGTTTAAAGGAGTGTTATTAGCCTCTGACGATGATAGCGGTTATGGAATGAACTGTGCTATGGGAGTTAAGATATTAAAAAACGACACTGTCTCCATAGAAATTACATTAAGTGAAAATGCCGATCGGGGCGGATACTTTGGTATTTATGCTAAAAGACAACTTGCACAAATATATACTTTTTCATATACGGCATCAGATCAATTAAATACACTTGCTGATTCTACAGTACCAAAAAACATTTTACAGGAAATGGGATATGATGTTTCTGTTCGGGAAAACTTTTTACCTAATGATGCCCTTAATGCTGTTCAGGCAGGGAAAAAACTCGGTTTTTCAGCTGAAATTTTTCTTTTTTCTGGGCACGGAGCACCCGGTAGCGTCCGATTTACAAATACTTATGTAGAAGAAATGTTAACTTCAAATACTATGACATCCAATTCTCTATATCAAATGCAAAATACAAAAGTTGCGGTATGGACGTCCTGTCATTCTGCAACAGATCCGTCAAATGGAGTCTTCATAGCTCAGGCCTCAATCAATTGCGGGGCAGATGCTGCTGTTGGTTGGACGGCAGAAATAGGAAACATCTCAGCCAAAAAATGGTCAGACGCATTTTTTGATTATGCAAAACAAGGGAAAAACGTTTATCAAGCAGCTATCGGAGCTGCACGGCAATTTAGCATGACCTCAGATACCTGCTATACATCAATAAGGGTCCTGGGCCGATGGGGTATAAAAATGACATCGGAAGCGCCAAGGAAGAGAATGCCAACAAGTCCCTATATTTTATTGTTGGAAGAACAAAAGAGAAATGATC
>CAOJUB010000029.1 GCA_948443805.1 uncultured Clostridia bacterium
AAAACGAAAACGGCGCCATAAAAATATTGCCGGAAATTTTCCCTGCCAAAATAAACCCCTTGACGGACAGTGCGCCGGCAAAATAACCGAGAAAACCGATCGCCGCGCACAAAAATCTCAGATTTTTCATCTTCAGCATTTTTTCAATCTCCTTCATTTTAACAAAATGGGTAGTCCCTCTGCTTCATACATATGAAAAAGACTGCTGAAAAATGAATCAGCCGAAAAAAATTTAAATTTCCGAAAAGTTCAGACACCGGAAAATCAACAAACGCCGGTCTCCGATGCCCAAACCTTTATTTTGTATTAACCGAAACAATGCCGCCCAGAATTCCGCCTGCTATCTCAAGCGCAAGGCAAATAAAAATAACTGCGCCGGAAAAAATACCGCCGGCCAGCATCGCAGCAATCAAATGAACCGAAAGAAATAAAGCACCGCAGATAAGCCCGTTCAGCAACCCGGCAGAACCAATCAGACGCAAAGCCGAAAAACCGGCAAGAAACGCGCCGAGAAACGCAACGAAGCACACCAAAACCGAAAGCATTTCTTCCGGGACAAACGACATCGGCATCAAAAATGAAAAAATCAACGAGAAAAAAACCGCCGAAACCAAACCGAAAAGCGTACCGAGCAAAAGATATTTTACCCGGCCGGCAAACCCGGCTTCAGCGGGCGGTTTTTTTCTCTGCATGACACGTGGCATACATAAATCCTCCTTTAGAATAAAACTCTATTGGAGTATATGCAACGCCGTCCCGAAAAAAGAACTATTTCGCAGGCGTATCGTCAGAAATAGAATCTTTTGACTGAATCGCCCATTTTTTTACGGCGATTTTGGACTTGTCAGCGCCGGTTTCAAGGATATAGATATCATCGTCTTTGATCTGTCTGACTTCGCCGGTAATACCGCCGATGGTCGTCACCTTATCGCCGACAGCAATGCCATCGCGCATTTTCTGCACTTCTTTTTCCTGCTTTTTCTGCGGACGGATCAGGAAAAAATAAAAAGCGATAACAATCAGCACGATCGGACCGAAGGTCGTCAGAATTGAAAGGAACTGCTGTACCGGGGTAGCTTCAGAAAGAGCATCCGTAGCGCCGGCTGCATTCTCCTCCAGGAAAAACATCATGTTGCTGAAAAAATTAAGCATAATTTACCCTCCAAATAATTCGTTGTTCTTGTATTTCTTATACACTGTGTTCTATTATACATGATAACCTATTTTTTTTCAAGAGTTTTCACAATAATTTAATGAGATTTATCTGTCCCAGTTTCGACAATATAAATATCATCGCCTTTAATCTGTATGACTTCGCCGGTAATTCCGCTGATTGTTGTAACCTTATCGCCGACAGAAATCCTACCACGTATTTTTTGAACCTCGTTGTTCTGTTTTTTCAGGGAACGCATCAAGAAAAAATAAAGAATCAAGAAAAATAAAACAGCAGAACAAATCAGAAAAACGAGCGGTCCGAAAGTAATCAGAATTCTCAGAAATAGCGGCATTTGGTCTGACTCTGAAAGACTTGCTGCAGCTTCCATATTCTCCTCGAGGAAAAACATCATGTTGCTGAGCATAGTTTACCCTCCAAATAAGTCGTTGATCTTGTTTTGCCATAGCATTTGATTTATTATACACTATATGACGTATTTTTTCAATAGTTTTTACAATAAGTTAAATCCTTTGCCCTAAAATCGCACGCTTTTCCCGGTAAAAACTTTCATAGCGGCCTTCTTCAAGCGCCTTCCGGATATCGGCGGTCAGCTGATTGTAAAACCAAAGATTGTGCAGAACGGCAAGACGCATGGCAAGAATCTCGCCCGAACAGAGAAGATGACGGAGATAAGCCTTCGAGTACCGCCGGCAGCAGGGGCAATCGCAATTTTCATCCAACGGAGAATCATCCGACGCATATTTGGCGTTATGGATATTCACAATTCCCTTTGTAGTAAACAAATGGCCGTGCCGGGCATTACGCGAAGGCATAACACAGTCAAAAAAATCCACGCCGCGCCATACCGCTTCCAGAATATTCACCGGCGTTCCGACCCCCATCAGATAACGGGGCTTATCTACCGGCATATACGGTTCCACCGCTTCAATAATCCGATACATTTCTTCGGCCGATTCCCCGACGGCAAGCCCGCCGATAGCATAACCGGGAAGTTCCAGCGAAGCGATCCTTTTCATATGTTCAACCCGCAGATCCTCATAAACACAGCCCTGATTGATCCCCCACAGCATCTGATCGGGATTGACGGCAACGCCGGAAGCTTTCAGGCGTTCCAGCTCATTTTTACAGCGAACAAGCCAGCGGAAAGTCCGCTCTGTGGAAAGTTTGGAATAGGCATGATCAGCGGGATTTTCCACGCATTCATCAAACGCCATGGCAATCGTCGAACCAAGGTTGGCCTGAATCTGCATGCTTTCTTCCGGCCCCATGAAAATCCGTCTTCCGTCAAGATGAGACGCAAAGGTCACGCCTTCTTCTTTGATATTGCGAAGCTTGGCCAGAGAAAAGACCTGAAATCCGCCGCTGTCGGTCAGAATCGGGCCTTTCCATGTAGTAAACCGGTGCAGTCCGCCCAGACCGGCAACGGTTTTGTCACCCGGACGAAGATGCAGATGATAGGTGTTGCAAAGCATCACCTGGCAATGGATATTCTCCAAATCCTCCGCCGAAACGCCGCCCTTGATCGCCGCAGCGGTCGCCACATTCATAAATACCGGCGTTTTTACCGTTCCGTGAACAGTAGAAAATTCTCCCAACCGGGCATTCTTCTCTTTTTTTATCAATTGAAACATACCAAACCCCACTTTGCGGCTTTTTTATTTCTTTACAACTTTCTGTAGACAAATCCGTTCTTCAAACCCGCCGTTTTTTTGTTTTTTACGATCAGCCTCCATCAGGATATCCTCTAAGGAAAAACCCTGATATTCTGCCATTGCGCGCAACACTTCCAGCTTGTCCGCCAATTCTTTTTTCCGTTCTTCCGAAGTTTCAGCCAACCGGACTTCTTCCAATTCTTCGCTGTCTTTTTTCAACAGATACGTCCAATAATCCGTCTCATTTAAAATACGGAAAACAGGCGTATCGCCGTTCCTGCGAATTATTTCCGGGATCCGGTCCCGGACCAGCTTATCATAAACAACCATCCGGCATTCTCCTCTTTAGCGATTCTTTTTACCCTAAACCTACGGTTAACAGATCATCATGGCGTCGCCCAGCGAAAAGAAACGGTATTCTTCCCTCACGGCTTCGCGGTAAGCATTCATGATGATTTCTTTGGAAGAAAATGCCGAAACCAGCATGATCAGTGTGCTTTCAGGCAGATGGAAATTGGTAATCAGCCGGTCAACCACATGAAATGTATACCCGGGATAAATAAAGATATCCGTGTCACCGCAGGAAGCTTCCAATGTTTCACCGCAGCGGCTTCCGACCGTCTCAAGAACCCGGCAGGCGGTCGTTCCAACCGCCACAATCCGCCCCCCTGCTTTCCGGGCGCGGTTGATTGTATCCGCCGCAGACTGCGGAAAAATATACGATTCGGAATGCATGACATGCCCCTCTACCGTTTCCGATTTTACCGGTCGGAAGGTTCCGATCCCGACATGAAGGGTAACAAAACAGAGTTCAACGCCTTTTTTCTGTAATTTTTCAAGAAGCTCCGGCGTGAAATGAAGCCCGGCTGTCGGCGCGGCAACCGATCCTTCCGCCTTGGAATAAACGGTTTGATAGCGCTCTTCATCCGCTAATTTTTCATGAATATACGGAGGAAGCGGTATCTGACCGATCTGCTTTAGTTTTTCGGTCAGGTCTCCATCACAGGAAAAGGAAATCCGGCGGTTCCCGTTTGCCAACTCCTCTTCCACGCGAAGCATAACGTCACCGACTGCCAACTCCTTTCCCGCCTTTGCCTTTTTCCCCGGCCGGACCATACACTCCCAACAGTTCTGCGGCAACGGTTTCAAAAGAAAAACCTCAACTTCCGCGCCGGTATCTCGGCGTTTCGTAAAAATCCGCGCAGGGATTACCCGGCTGTCATTCAGAACCAGGACGTCACCGGGATTCAGATATTCTATAATATCATAAAAATGACGGTGCCGGATTTCCCCCGTTTTTTTATCCAGAACCATCAGCCGGCTTTCATCCCTGTTCTCGGCCGGATGCTGCGCGATCAGCTTTTCCGGCAGATCATAATAAAAATCAGAAACCTTCATCCAAACAAAACCTTTCCTGCAAACCGGTTCAAAAAAACCGCCGCTTTTTTTATAAATCAACCGACCGAAAACAATATTTCATATGTTTTCAAAAGATATTTCAATAATACTTAACATTTAAATGATAGAATAAACTAGACTTGCAGTACCGAATTATTATACTATAGCATAGAATGTATTGTCAAGGAATATTTTGCGAAATTTAAGGGCTTTTGGATAATTCCCTAAAAGAAGAAGGATGATGGAAAAATGAAAAACTATAAAATCGCGATCGTCGGAGCCAGCGGCATGGTCGGAAGAACCTTTCTGAAAGTACTGGAGGAATATAATCCCAATGCCGAATACACCCTTTTTGCCTCCGCCCGTTCGGCTGGAACTTCCGTAAAATTTTTCGGAAAAGATTATATTATCAAGGAACTGACCGAAAACAGCTTTGACGAAGGCTTTGACATCGCGCTTTTCTCGGCAGGAGGCTCGACAAGCGAAAAATTTGCACCGATTGCCGCAGCGCACGGCTGCGTTGTAATCGACAACAGCTCCGCCTGGAGAATGGATCCGGAAGTACCCCTTGTCGTTCCGGAAGTAAATCCCCACGCGATTGCGGGCTATAAGACCAAGGGAATCATCGCAAATCCCAATTGCTCTACCATTCAGGCCATGGTTGCCCTGAAACCGCTTGACGTAAAATATAAAATCAAACGCGTTGTCTACTCGACCTACCAGGCGGTTTCCGGTGCAGGACTCGCAGGATACAATGATCTGAAAAACGGAATCGAAGGGCAGCCGCCGAAAAAATTCCCTCACCCGATCTTTTCCAACTGTCTGCCGCATATCGATGTTTTTGAAGAAAACGGCTATACAAAAGAAGAGATGAAAATGGTCAACGAAACAAGAAAAATTCTTGAAAGAGACGACATGAAAATTACGGCTACAACCGTTCGGGTTCCGGTTTTCGACGCACACAGCGAAAGCATTAACGTCGAATTTGAAAATCCTTATGACCTTGACGAATGCAAGGCGCTCCTCGCATCTTCCGAAGGTATCGTGCTGCAGGATGACCCCAAAAACAATGTTTATCCGATGGCTGTTACCGCTGCGGGAACAAACCCTGTTTATGTAGGAAGACTGAGAAGAGACTTCAGCGTTGAAAACGGACTGAATATGTGGGTTGTCGCAGACAACATCAGAAAAGGCGCCGCTACCAACGCTGTTCAGATCGCCCTGAAACTGATCGAGATGTGGGAAGGGAAATAAATTTCTCTCCTTTGAAATAAAAAGACTGAAAAAAGAAAAGAACGCCAAATCCTTCTGCTTCATTGCGGGATTTGGCGTTCTTTTTACAGAAAGGCACTTGAAGAATATGAAACCTCTTATTTTCGAAGGCATGGCGACAGCGCTTGTCACGCCTTTCGATGACAATAATCGGCTGAACCTGCCGATGCTCGGACAGCTGATTGAACAACAGAAAAAGAACGGCGCTGCGGCGGTTGTTCTCTGTGCGACAACCGGCGAAAGCCCTGTTCTGAGCGACAGCGAATATGAAACCATGATCCGATTTTCCGTAAAAAAAATCAACGGCGACATTCCGGTTATCGCTGGCGCAGGAAGCAACAACACTGCGCGTTCAGCAGAACGGACACAAATGGCAAAAGAAGCCGGCGCAGACGCAGTACTGACCGTTACCCCCTACTATAATAAAACCACCCAGAAAGGACTGATTGAGCATTATACCTACATAGCCGACCGGACGGATATCCCGATTATCCTTTATAATGTTCCGTCCAGAACCGGCGTTAATATAGAACCGGAAACCTATTATGAACTGGCAAAACACCCCAATATCGTCGCCGTAAAAGAAGCAAGCGGAAACCTGCCGGCAATGATCAAAACCATGCGGCTCTGCCAAAACAATCTAGCCGTTTACTCCGGAGACGATGCGATCATCCAACCGGTTATGGCAATCGGCGGAAAAGGCGTCATTTCGGTTGCGGGAAACCTGATTCCACAAATAATTGTCCGTTTATGCCAATACATGAAAGAAAACCGGATCAAAGAAGCGGCAAAGCTTCAGATTTCCGTTTCCTCTCTGATTGAAACGCTTTTTATGGAAACGAATCCCATTCCCATAAAAAAAGCGATGGAATTATCCGGATATCCAGTTGGTAAATGCAGGCTTCCGCTCTCGGAAGCAGAGGAAAAAACGGTAGATGCTCTGAAAAAAGAACTGAAAAATCAGGAATAAAGGAGGGGAAAAAGAGGCCATATGTCACGAAAGGAAGAAAAGATAAAAAGAGAGATCAAAGATATTGTCACCTGCATCAACCTTTACCATGGAAAAACATTGGTCAGCATCTGCGGACTGCCGAATCACATTGATTCGGTCTGCCGATTATTTGAAACCTTCTCCGCATGGGACGTCAATATTGATATGATTTCATTTACCCCTTCCCCATCGCCGTTAATCGCCATCGCATTTACTGCCGAGGCAAACCAATTGGAAAATATTTTCAAAGCGGTCGGAGACCTGAAACAAACCCATACCGAACTCCGGACCGAAGTGGTTCCGGAACGATGCAAAGTAGTTTTTTCGGGCAAGGAACTGGCGGAAAAAAGCGGAAGCGCCGCCTATATTTTCAATGCGTTTGCCAAATCCGGCATTGCTATCGATATTATCACAACTTCCCATAAGGAAATATCCTGCCTGATCAGCAGCGACCAAGCGCCGGCGGCGAAAGAAATGGTCGAGTCCTATTTCGGAATGGATTTTCTATAAAAAAATCCGAACTTTCGGTGAATCCTGTTTTTTTTGCTCAAAAAGGCTTGCTTTTTTATTTTGCGTATGCTATAATATTTTTTGTGAGAATTTGCTTTGCAAAACACTAAAACGGATAGCGAGTACGCGCTATACTATCTTTAGGAGGAAAAGCCGATGAAAAAGGGACTTCATCCCGAATACAAGGAGACGGTCATCAAATGCGTATGCGGCAACGAAATGCCCACACGTTCCACAAAGTCCGATATCCGCGTTGAAATCTGTTCCAAATGTCATCCGTTCTTTACCGGCAAGCAGAAGCTTGTTGATTCGGGCGGGCGTGTTGACAGATTCAGAAAAAAATTCGGAATCAAAGAATAATAAGAACGAAAAGCCTAAACTTTTGCTTCTTTATCAATCAAAAAAAGATACAGCCTTTGCTGTATCTTTTTTTATATTTTTCGCCGTTTGTTACCGAAATAAAATGAGAAGTAAAAGTTTCTGTTCTTTTTGAAAAAAAACGAATGCTGTTCTCTAGCAAAGAGTTAAAGAGCAAATAAAAAAGGATTGGGAATATTCCCAATCCTTTTTTCCGTTCACAAAACCACAATCGGATTATTCGCATATCCCGCGATTACATACCCGCCTGTTTGGCAACTTCTTCCGCAAAGTTATCTTCTCTCTTCTGGATTCCCTCGCCTCTTTCAAAGCGGACATAAGATTCCAGTCTTGCCGAACCCTGCGATTCAATATATTTGCCGACGGTCATGGAGTCATCAATAAAATATTCCTGATCCAGCAGGCAGTTTTCGGAATAATATTTTCCGATTTTTCCGTTGACCATTTTTTCAATAATATTTTCAGGCTTATTCGCCGATTTGGGATCGTTTTTAATCTGCGCCATCAAAATCTCTTTTTCATTGGCAATTTCAGATTCCGGAACCTGGGTACGGTCCAGATATTTCGGAGACATCGAAGCAATCTGCATACAAACATTTTTTCCGAAAGCCGAAGCGTCTTCGGTGAATTTTGCAATAACGCCGATTTTTCCGCCGCCATGGCAGTAGGTGCATACATTGCCCTCGACTCTTTCGAATCTTCTGATATTGATATTTTCACCGATGACAAGGATCATCTCTTTGCGCATTTCCTCAACCGTCATCTGGTCGTTATACTTCATAGCAAGAAGCGCGTCCAAATCAGCCGGCGCGTTTTTTGCAATCAGCTCGGCAACAGCCGAAGCAAACGTGGTGAATTTTTCATTTTTTGCAACAAAGTCGGTCTCGGAATTGATCTCACAAAGAACCGCAACACCGTCGTTGTTATAAATTGCAATAACGCCCTCCGCAGCAATTCTCGATGCCTTTTTATCAGCAGCGGCAAGTCCCTTTTCACGAAGGAGTTTTACCGCCTCTTCCATATTTCCGTCGGTCTGAACCAACGCTCTTTTGCAGTCCATCATACCGACGCCGGTTCTTTCTCTGAGCGCCTGTACTTCTTTCGCTGAAATAGCAGCCATTTCAATCTTCCTCCTTTAAAATACTCTTATTCAGCAGCGCTTGCAGCCTCTTCGGCTTCAGCTGCCTCCGGTGCGTTTTGTTCGCCCTGCTTGCCTTCCATAACGGCGTTTGCCATCGTTCCGGCAATCAGTTTTACAGCGCGGATTGCGTCGTCGTTTCCGGGAATAACATAATCGATTTCATCCGGATCGCAGTTGGTATCGACAATCGCAACAATAGGAATATTGAGTTTTCTTGCTTCAGCTACGGCGTTTCTTTCTTTGCGGGGATCCACAATAAAGAGCGCGCCGGGAAGTTTTTTCATTTCTTTGATACCGCCGAGATATTTCTCCAGCTTTTCAATTTCAAGAGACAGTTTGGTTACTTCTTTTTTCGGAAGAAGATCAAACGTTCCGTCTTCCTGCATTTTGCGAAGCTGATTCAGTCTCTGAATTCTCTTTTTAATGGTGGTAAAGTTTGTGAGCATACCGCCGAGCCATCTGGTATTGACAAAATACATACCAACTCTTTCCGCTTCTTCCTTAATCGAATCCGCGGCCTGCTTTTTGGTACCGACAAAGAGAATATCCTCGCCTCTTTCAGCAAGCTCTCTTACAAAATTATAAGCTTCCTCAACCTTCTTCACCGTTTTCTGAAGGTCGATAATGTAAATACCGTTTCTCTCAGTAAAGATGTATTCCGCCATTTTCGGATTCCATCTTCTTGTCTGGTGGCCGAAATGAACGCCGGCTTCCAGAAGCTGTTTCATAGAAATTACTGCCATGTTTTTTTCCTCCTCGGTTTTTCCTCCATTTTACCTTTCCCGCAACGGACAAACTGCCCGCACCGGCGGAAAAGAGCCGTAAAATGTGTGAAATAATTATATTGTTCCGCTTTTTTGCGGACTTTGAAAGTATACCATAAAAGAAAGAAAAAAACAAGAGTAAAAACAAAAAATTCCCAGGAATTCATAAAAATTTCAGATTTTTCCAAACGCAGCATAAAGTCAGCCCCAAACTCATATAGTGTAGCGTAACAAAAGACAAAATACAGAGCGTGTGCCCCGCCGGGCAAACCCTAAAAAGAAAGGCTGATTTAACATGATGATTTTTTCAACAAAAATCACAAAAAAGAAAACCGTTGCCATTGCGCTCATCTGCGCCTGCATGCTGATGCTTTTGCTGCTCTCGATTCCGCAGGCAGACGCCGCAGCGGGAAATATGAAAAAAACAACGCTGAAATCCAATGAAGAACGACTGGACTATATCGCAACCTACGGCTGGCAGGTATCGCCCGAACCGGTTGAAGTTCTGGAAATCGTCATTCCCTCCGAATTTGACGAAACCTACGAAACCTATAACGTACTGCAAAAATCGCAGGGCTTTGATCTGGCGTCCTTCAAAGGAAAAAAAGCCATGCGCTATACCTATGAAATCACCAATTATCCCACCCCGCAGGAAAGCGCCGTCAACCTGAATCTGCTGGTCATAGACGATAAACTCATCGGAGGAGACGTCACCTCGGTTGCACTCGGAGGCTTTATGCACAGTCTGGAAATGCCGTCGGACACCAAACCCCAGCAAAAACCGGACAATGCCACCAACCAGCCGAAGACCGAAACCAACGAAACTCAGCCTAACAATCAGGCAACCTCCCCTGATAAGGCAGAAAACACCATCACAGGAAACGTTTCGGAAAAAACAGGTCTCACTGAACAGGAGATTCTCGACGCGCTGACATCCAGCGGAAAATAAACGCAAAAAGCGGAAGGGCATTATCTGTCCTTCCGCTTTTTGACTATCTTGACAAAATACAGGAAAAAAGGTATACTGTAAAGAACAGCGGCAGGAAATTTCCGGCCGAGCAAGAAAGGAAGACGTTTATGGAACGAATCGCAAGCTTTTCGGTCGATCACGATAAACTCAGGCCGGGCATGTATATTTCCCGGATTGACGGCGACGTAATCACCTACGATATCCGAATGAAAAAACCGAACGGAGGAAACTATCTTTCCAACGGCGCAATCCATACTTTCGAACACCTGTTCGCCACCTATGTAAGGAACTCCGAATTTGCTCAAACCATCCTCTATGTCGGGCCGATGGGCTGTCGGACAGGCTTTTATTTTCTGACAAGAAACACCCTTTCCCAAGCAGACGCGCTTGCGCTGATTCTCCGTACCTTCCGATTTATCGCCGCATTTGAAGGAGAAATTCCGGGAAGTACGCAAAAAGAATGCGGAAACTTCCGGGAACACGACCTGGCAGGAGCCAAACAGGAGGCGCAGGCGATGATCGGAACGCTGGAAAGCTGGTCGGAAGACCAGATGCAGTATGAAGCGTAATGTACCGCGTTTTTTGCCACAATGCCAATCCAAAAGAGTGAAAACCAAACCGTTTTCACTCTTTTTTTCTTTTTGAGAACTGCATAACCCTGCCTTTTTCCGGCAAAACTAACAGTAAAAACGCAGAGGAACGAAAACCTCCGAAAAGAAAGGAATGACCCTGATTGATGCAAGGATACCGAAAACCGAAGACCTTCGGAAAACACAAAAATTTAATAACCGTCGTTCTCATCAGCCTGATCATGGTCGGCATTGCCGTTTATTTCACCATTCTGAAAAACAACGAGCAAAACGCGCAGAAAACAGAACCGGCTCCCGATAACCAGACCATGGCCGTCCCCAAAGAGCCGGAAGGGCAGGTCAATGTTACCGAACCGACAACGCCGGAACCAACACCCTCACCCGATGAAAACGACAGTCAGCAGACAATCGCGCCCCCCGCGGGGGGAGGGCGGGGGGCGGGGCGCGGGGGGGGCGGGGCGTGGGGCGGGGGG
>CAOJUB010000030.1 GCA_948443805.1 uncultured Clostridia bacterium
TGACGAAAGCGGTTCGCCGGTCGGACTGAGGCGTTTTTCAGACGGCGCGTATTACGTCTATTATTATATAAAGAACCTTCAGGGCGATATTGTAGCGATTGCTCAGGGCGGAAACGGATTCTTTTTCTTTACTTTTTAGAAAGGTTGGCAAATAAAATGACAAAAAAGGGAATAGCCGCGTTACTTCTTGTTGTATTACTGTGTTTCTCATCCTGTTCAACAGAGACAAATGAAAAAGTTGGCGATTTGATAAATGCTGCATTTAAAGCTTTCGGTTATAAAACAGAGAGGGAGATTTCGCATGAAATCTTTGATGTTCTATTGATCGGTTTACATAAGCGTGATGAAGATCTCATTCGGAGTGTGTACTCAAAAAATGTTCTTGAAGAAACAGATAACTTGGAGGAATCGTTCTCTGAGTTATGGGACTTTTTTCAGGGCGATATTCTATCATATGATGATTTTCCTGGTTTGATAGAAAGCGATGGCTGTTATGACCATGGAAATAAGTGGATAGATTTAGAGGGCTGTTATACAATTAATACAAGCGTCCGAAGCTATTTTATTACATTCAAAACCCGAAAAATAGATACGTTTGATTCAGGCAATGAAGGACTGCGGAGTCTTTATATTGTTAATGATGAGACATGGGATGGTGAAGAGGGCGTGTACCATGGTGATGGAAATTGGACTTTGGGACTGATAATTGATAAAACAACGGTGAATCCGGAGACTTTTTATAAATCAGATTATGTACTTCCGAAACATATTGTCCCATTTGACGGTCAAAAATGAGTTATTCAAACATGAAAGATATTGGTATTTACTATTGGTGAGTTGTTTTATAACTCATTATTGCGACGGTATGGCATTTATTTGGAAAGGCGGGGAAAGCATCGGCAGACAGCCGTGAATTGTATCGGTATATGTTCGGCGGCTTTGAATCAAAGAAAAACGGCATTTATAAAAACAGAAAGATTTAAAGAGGGTATTCTTTTTTCCGGCAGGAACGGCGCTTAAATTTTTCAATTTCTGTGTAAAATAAGAGCAGCGAAACTGTTTTTTTGAAAGGAAAAATATATGACGTTTGAAGATTTATATGCCGGACTGCTGGAAGAATCAGTCAGCGGAAAAGAAAACGGCCGTCGGACAAGGGGAGCTCCGTATCATCTGGATTGTATGTATCATCCCGGTCATTATGCCCCCATTAGCCGGACAGAAGTTTGCCGCTGTTCCGATTCCGAACCTCCGCATTGCGCGGCGGCTTGTCTTTTTGACGCAATCAGCCGCGATGATTTTGGAAACCTGTTTATTGATCCTGACAAATGTTCCGGCTGCTCTGCCTGTGTGGAAGCCTGTCACTCTGGCGTTCTGACAGCAAGCCGGGATGTTCTTCCGGCTTTGGAGGCGATTAAAAAATCGAAGGGACCTGTCTTTGCTTTGGTCGCACCGGCTTTTATGGGTCAGTTTCCTGATTCGGTAACACCGGGGAAACTTCGCTCCGCTTTCCGGGCAATCGGTTTTGACGGAATGGTTGAGGTTGCTTTGTTTGCCGATATTCTGACTTTAAAGGAAGCGCTTGCTTTTCATCAGCATATTCATTCGGAAAAGGATTTTCAGCTGACAAGTTGCTGCTGTCCGGTTTGGATTGCTATGATCCGGAAACAATATGCACAGTTCCTTCCCCATGTCCCGGGGGCGGTTTCGCCGATGATTGCGGCGGGTCGGACGGTAAAATATCTTTGTCCGGACGCGCTGACGGTATTTATCAGCCCATGTGCTGCCAAAAAGGCCGAATCAAGGGAAAAAGACCTTCGCGGAGCGGTTGATTATGTGCTGACGTTTCAGGAAATACAGGATATTTTTAACGCCGCGGCGATCCGGCCGGAAGAACTGGCGGATATCGAGAAAAATCATTCGTCCGGTTCCGGTCGGATCTATGCGAGAAAAGGCGGCGTCAGCGAGGCAGTTTGCCTGACGGCGGAAAAATTGATTCCCGAACCCTCTTTTTCTGTCCGACCCAAAACCGCCGATGGGGTGACCGCGTGCAAGAAGATGGTCAACGATCTTGTAAACGGCGTTTCCGACGGGAATTTTTTTGAAGGCATGGGGTGTATCGGCGGATGCGTCGGCGGGCCAAAGGTGTTATGTGATCCGGCAACGGGAAAGAGACGCATTGACCGTTACGGTAGAGAGGCTCGCTGCCGGACGCCTCTGGAAAATCCATATGTCCCGGAACTTCTTGAGCGGCTGGGATTTGAGAGCGTTGAGGATTTTCTTGCGAACAGCGATATGTTTAACCGGGATTTTTCTTCATAGCCTCAGATGAAAAATTCAAGAATTCCCAGACATAAAACAATGCTTCCGGCAAGAATATCAGCCTGTTGTTTTAAAATATTTGTCAGACATTTCCGGCCGAATCGCTGGCCGGCGGCAATAAACAGCAGACTGACAGCGAAGGTCGTAACTGACGCCAGCAAGGGGTGAATTCCCGCAATACTTGCCCCGATCCCCATTCCGATATTGTTGACTGTCAGCGCTATGCTAAGCAGAAAAAGTTCTTGATATCGGACGTCCCGGTGTTCTTCCGGAATTTCTTTTTCCGGTTGCTTTTTTTTGTTTTTAATTGATGAAAGGATAAAATAGAGGCCGAATAGAATCAAAATCCAGGAACCGATTTTATTGGCTGTGTCAGGTGATATCAGCCCGGAAATCAAGCTTCCTGCCGACATGGAGAGAAATGTTCCCAGGCTGGAAATCGTTGCGATAAGAAAATTTCCGGCGGTTGTTATCTTTATTTTTTTCGCCCCGTAGGAAATCCCGATGCTTAAACTGTCAAGATTGGCGGAAATGACGAACAGGATGGAAGATAAAATCTGCATGATAAACCTCAAATAAGAAAAATTTCGTCGTTTCGTTAAGAGAAGATATGTTCTTTCTTGTTTCCCTTTTTATTTTATGCGGAAGATTTTTTTCTGCTATTTCCGTAGCGTTTTTCTCTCTTTTTTCGTATACTGGTAAGAGGAGGGAAAGAAAAAATGAAAAATCATTTTACCGGGAGTGTTCTTCGGTTTTTAGCTTGTCCGCCGGCAGCGGCTGCAGAAATTATAGGAATTTCTGAATACTGTTCGGTTCGGGGAACAATTTCGTTTCGGCGAACCGATTTTGGCATTTTGGTTTCTGCTGATTTTGCCGGACTGCCGGATCCTCCGTTCGGTTTTTGTGAACATCCTGTTTTTTGGATGCAGTTTGAGATGGAAAAACGAACGGGAATTTCTATTCATGGTTCCGGAAAGAATGGGTCTTCCCGAAGATCAGAAGTTTTTACAGAGTATTTCCCGCCTTTGTTTTCTCATCAGGGGCGGGCGTGGTTTTGTTTTTTGACCGATCGTTTTCAGATCAAGGATATCTTAAACCGGACGATTGCCGTTTACCGGAAGGGGGCAGCGGGGAGCGCTGATATTTCCGGGCTTCTTGTTGCCCGGGGACCGGTGGAGCCTTTCCGGCGGTAAAATAAAAAAGAGCCGCAAATCTGCGGCTCTTTTTTGCGTATGGCTGCGGAGACGAATGTCGGAAAATTTATCCGTTATTTTGTCTGGCGCATCCGCAGTTTTGTCCTTCGCCGTTTTCAAAGTCGCTCAGTCTCGGCGGGAAAAACTCATCGACGGGGAAGCACATCTTATAGAACAGGCTGCAGGGGTCTTCTTCTGTCGGACCGCAGCATTCTTTTTCCGGAATACAGAAATCAAACGAAGGCACGACGATCTGAACTTTCCGCATCAGCCGGATAATGGAAAAGATTCCCATTGTTGCAAACAGGCGTTTTCCGTGATCCGGGTCGGTCAGACCTTCAAACAGCCCGTTAATGCTCTGCGGAACCGAAGCTACATCGCAGGTGCAGCAGCCGCAGCATTCGCAAACATCAACGGCTTTAGCCGAGAGCAGGATCGGATCGAGGACTTCCACCGTGGCGATAGGCATATTGGTTCTGGGCGGAAGGGGAATATCGGGACCATCGTTCATATAGAGCGATGAAAAAGTCCGTGCTTCGCCTTCGCTGCCGAACAGGATGACTCGTTTTTCGAAAACGCTCAGGCCTTCGATTCTCTGCGGACGGCAGGGTCCGGTGAAAACATCATAGGCGCTTTTGATGAAGAAACGGATATCTACAGTATAGAATCCTTTGTTGAACTGCAGCGGCTCCACATCGATCAGCGTACTGATAATTTCGGCTTCAATTGGTTTTATGTTGACGGCGCTGTCAAGAATTAGCTGATCCGCAGCATTGAGATAGACGCGCATGTCTTCCATACAGTCTCTGTCTTTACAGGAATCATAGACTCGGTTGGTGTCGATACATACGGATTCTCTCGGATTTTCGGAGCAGCAGCGGTTGTTTTTGTCTGGCATTTATCATTCCTCCATAAATGAAATAGAGCGAATACCCTACTGGAAATTTCAGGTATTTCTTTATTATTATATGTGTGCTTTTCACTTCTGACACAAGACCGATTTTTTTGAACTTTTTATGAATAAGTGCATTTTCGGTATTGACAAAACAAAAAAGCGTGCTATAATAAAGACATCGTGTAAAGATGTTTTGCTTTACACGGAGACGGATTGAGGAAAGGAGTTCGGAAAATATGGATTCAGCTTCCGGCAATGACAGAGCGAAAATAGCGCTTTTGATGGATTGCTACGGTAAAATGCTTACCGAAAAACAGTTTACCGCGATGGATTTGTATTTTCAGGAAGATTTTACACTTTCCGAAATTTCTGAACAGACCGGGATTACTCGGCAGGGCGTATGGGACAATATTAAGCGGGGAGAACGGCTGCTGGTGGAGATGGAGACCAAGCTGCATTTAGTTGACCGTTTAAATAAAATTAAGGAAAAGATTACCGCCGCATCGGCTGCTGCGGAAAATCTTCGGGAATATGCGGGGGAAAAATTCCTTCCTTCTGAAATGATTAATGATCTTGACATTATGATTGATTCCTTCCGGGAAATATTGGAATAAGGAGAACCTGCAGCTATGGCGTTTGACAGCCTTTCAGAAAAATTAGGCAATATATTTAAAAAGCTTCGTTCCAAAGGAAAGCTTTCTGAGGCCGATGTCAAAGACGTTATGCGGGAAATTCGCGTTGCACTTCTTGCTGCAGATGTCAATTACAAAGTCGTTAAGGATTTTGTAGCGAAGGTCAGCGAACGAGCCACCGGAAGCGACATTCTTGAAAGTTTGACCCCTGCGCAGCAGGTTATTAAAATTGTAAATGAAGAATTAACCTCCTTTATGGGCGGCGCTAATGATAAAATAAAGTTCGCTTCGAAACCGCCTACCGTGATTATGCTCTGCGGGCTGCAGGGCGCCGGAAAAACTACGCATTGCGCCAAATTGGCTTTATATTATAAAAATATGGGAAAACGGCCGTTGCTTGTCGCCTGCGATATTTATCGTCCGGCCGCCGTTTTGCAGCTGCAGGTGATGGGCGAAAAAGCCGGTGTCCCGGTTTTTACGATGCCTGACGGTACAAAACCCGTTGATATTGCCAAAAAGGCGCTTATGCACGCGAAGGATCATGGGAATGATATTGTTTTTCTTGATACTGCCGGCCGGCTTCATATTGACGAAGTGCTGATGACGGAATTAAGGGATATTAAATCGGCGGTTGATCCGAATGAGATTATTCTTACCGTTGACGCAATGACGGGGCAGGATGCCGTTGAAGTCGCTTCTTCTTTTAATGAAGTACTGGACGTTACCGGTGTTCTGTTGACCAAGACGGATGGCGATACCCGGGGCGGAGCGGCGCTTTCTGTTAAATATGTAACCGGTAAACCGATTAAGTTTATCGGAACGGGAGAAAAACTCGGCGACTTGGAACCGTTCCATCCTGACCGGATGGCATCCAGAATCCTTGGCATGGGCGATATGCTTTCGCTGATTGAAAAAGCCGAACAGGCTTTTGATGAGAAAAAGGCGAAGGAAATGGAAGAAAAGATCCGGAAAAACCGAATGGATCTCAATGATTTCCTTGAAAATATGCAGCAGCTTCGTCATATGGGACCTTTGGATAAACTGATGGGCATGATTCCCGGTATGGAAAAGGCAATGAACGGGGTTGAGATCAGCGAGAAACAGATCGATAGAACCGAAGCGATTATTCTTTCCATGACCCGGAAGGAGAGGGAAAATCCGGATATTATCAATCCTTCTCGGAAAAAAAGAATTGCTGCGGGATGCGGTCTTCGCGTAGAAGACGTTAACCGACTGCTGAAATCTTTTGATGGGATGAAGCAGATGATGAAACGGATTCCCGGTATGCAGAACCGGATGCACAAAAAAAAGAAAAAAAAGAAAAAATGATATATTGCAGATTTTCTGCTTTATATAAATAAACACACACAAAAAGAACTTTACAATGAATGAGGTGAACAGAGAATGGCAGTAAAGATCAGATTGCGCAGAATGGGTGCAAAGAAGTCTCCTTTTTACCGTATCGTTGTTGCGGATTCCAGATATCCTCGCGACGGAAGGTTTATTGAAGAAATCGGTACTTATAATCCGTTGACGGAACCTTCTGACGTGAAGATTGACAGCGAAAAGGCTAAGCAGTGGCTGAAAAACGGCGCACAGCCCACTGACGTAGTAAAGAGACTTTTCAAAGATAATGGTATCGCTTAAGTGATTATCCTATCGGGTGATCGTTAAGGTCACCCGATATCCGCTGTTCTTTTATTGTTTTTTGTGATAGATTTATCAGCGTTCCTGTTTTGTGGTATGCTGTTGAGATATATACATATGGATAAAGAAAGGATGGTGTTTATTGTGGATGAACTGATTGTTTATATGGCAAAACATCTTGTAAACAACCCGGATCAGGTCGTTGTGACCGACGGAGGACTGCGGGAAGACGCTATCGTTTATAATCTGACTGTTGCTGAAGAAGACAAGGGTTATGTCATAGGCAAGCAGGGTCGTGTTGCAAAAGCCCTCAGAACGATTGCAAGAGCCGCCTCCGCCAAAGAAGGCAAGAAAGTAAATATTGATATTATATAATTACTGGAGAGAGGTCCTCCGCCTTTACGGCGGAGGGTTTCGCTTACTTTTTAACGGAAACCCGGCTTTGCGGAAAAGACTTGTCTTTTTTTGCATATAGACGTTTGTAGTATGCCTATTGAGGCGACAGAACAGGACTTTTAATATGGATTTGATAGAAACCGGAAAAATAGTAAACACCCATGGGATTAAGGGCGAAATAAAAATTCAGCCCTGGACGGATGATGCGGAAGATCTTTTGTCTTTTGACGTCTTTTATATCGACCAAAAAGCATATACGGTTATTTCGTCCCGTTTGCATAAGGGAATGGTTTTGGTACATTTTGACGGGGTTCAGACTCTTGAAGCCGCAGAAAAATTAAAGAACAAAATCGTCTTTGCCGATGCTTCTCTTTTTGAATTAAAGGAAGGGGAATATTTTCAACGGGATTTGATTGGCCTGCAGGTTTATGACAGCCAGACAGGTGAATATTATGGAGAGCTTACCGATATTTTTCAGACGGGCGCCAATGATGTGTATGAAATTTCTTCGGGAGAAAAAAAAGAGGAAAAAAAGTTGATTCCCGCAATCAAAGACTGCATTAAAAGCGTAGATTTGTCTTCCGGTGAAATGAAGATTTCTCCGTTGGAGGGACTGTTTGACTGATGCGGTTTGATATTATGACGCTTTTCCCTGAAGAGGTAGATGCTTTTCTTTCTTCCAGCATTATCGGGATTGCCCGCAAAAACGGATTGATAACGGTGTCTTGTCACAATATTCGGGATTATACGCTGGATAAGCATAAACGGGTAGACGATTATCCGTATGGCGGGGGAAAGGGAATGGTTATGCAGCCGGAGCCTGTCTGCCGGTGCTTCCAACATATTAAATCTCTTGTTCCGGATACGTATTGCGTTTACCTTACGCCAAAAGGAAAAAAATTTACCCAGGCAAGGGCAAAAAAATTTTTAAAAAAAGAAAATATTACCTTGCTTTGCGGGCATTATGAAGGAATTGATCAGCGGGCGTTGGATTTGATCGTTGACGAGGAACTTTCCGTTGGTGATTTTGTTTTGTCCGGCGGTGAATTGGCTTCAATGATTGTTGTTGATACGGTTTCCCGCATGGTCGATGGGGTTCTTGCCGATGCTTCCTGCTACGAGGATGAAAGTATTTACAGCGGTCTTTTGGAATATCCGCAGTATACGCGTCCGGCTGTTTATGAAGAGCTTTCGGTTCCTGAAGTTCTGCTGAACGGCCATCATGCAAAAATTGAACAGTGGCGTTTGGAACAGTCCTTGCTATTAACAGAGCAAAAAAGAAAAGACTTATATTCGCGTTATCAGAAAAGGAAAAAATAAAGAAATGCACCGCTTAATGGTAGAAAATTTTGAGGATTTTTATTTTTTGCTCTGCGATTCTTTCCCACCGGATGAAAGGCGGGGGAAGGAACGGCAAAAAGCCTTATTCGATAAAACCAACTATGTTGTTTATGCCCGTTATTTTGATTCTCATTTGATAGCGATGGCCGTCTGGGATTTTGGCTTTTTTCGTTATATTGAGCATTTTGCTTCGGATGCGGCGCTTCGGGGAAAGGGTTTCGGCTCTTCTTTTTTACGGGAAGTGATTGAAACTTCCGATGTTCCGTATCTTCTTGAAGTGGAACCGCCGGAAGACCCGATAAAAAAACGGAGAATTGCTTTTTATGAAAGAAACGGTATGATCCTTCAGCCGTTCGATTATTTTCAGCCGCCTTTAAATCAGGGCGATTCTCCGATTCCGCTTTTGGTGATGGCGACAGAAAATCTGACGGAACAACAATATTCTGCGATGCGGAAAAAAATTTATCAGGATGTTTACCAATATACATTTCATTTTATGAATAAAAGAAAGAATTAGGAGGGTTTTACATGGCAAACAGATGGAAGGGCGATCTGCCCAAGATCGGAATCAGACCGGTCATTGACGGACGGTGTTTCGGCCCCCGGGAATCACTGGAACAGCAGACAATGGATATGGCTGCCAGCGCTGCGGCGCTGATTTCAAAAAATCTTCGTCATCCGAGCGGCGATCCGGTAGAATGTGTAATTGCAGATACGACAATCGGCGGTGCGGGTGAAGCCGCTTGCTGTGACGCAAAATTTGAAAAAGAAGGCGTTGGCGTCTGTTTGACTGTAACGCCGTGCTGGTGCTACGGTACGGAAGTTATTATGCAGAATAAATTGATCCCGACGGCTATCTGGGGCTTTAACGGTACAGAACGGCCGGGAGCTGTTTTTCTTGCGGCCGCACTTGCCGGGTATTCTCAGAAGGGAATTCCTGCCTTTCAGATTTACGGCAAAGAAGTCTGTGATAAAGACGATACTTCGATTCCTGAGGATGTACAGGATAAAATTCTTCGTTTCTGCCGTGCCGGCCTTGCTGTGGCGACGATGAAGGGAAAATCGTATCTTTCTATGGGAACGGTTGCGATGGGTATTGCAGGTTCGATTGTAAACGATACTTTCTTTTCTGAATATCTTGGCATGAAGAATGAATATATTGATATGATTGAATTTGTCCGCCGGATTGAAAGAGGCGTTTATGATCCGGAGGAATATCAGCGCGCCCGGAAATGGGTTGGAGACAATTTTAAAAACGGAATTGATGTAAATCCGGAAAAGGTTCCTCCGGAACAGTGGGAAAGCATTAAGGATTATTGCGTAAAAATGGCGATTATTGCCCGGGACCTGATGATCGGAAATCCGAAACTGAAAGAGCTCGGCTGGTCGGAAGAGGCAAACGGGCATAATGCGATCGCCGCTGGTTTCCAGGGGCAGAGACAGTGGACGGATCATCTGCCAAACGGCGATTTTCTGGAAAGCCTGCTGAATACTTCTTTTGACTGGAACGGAAAAAGAGAGCCTTTTATTGTAGCGACAGAAAATGACAGTTTAAATGCGGTAGCGATGCTGTTCGGTCATCTTCTGACCGGTTCCGCCTCGGTTTTCTGTGATGTAAGAACCTATTGGAGCCCGGAAAGTATTGAGCGGGTGACCGGCTGGAAACCGGAAAACGGCGCGGAACATGGTTTGATGCATCTGACCAATTCCGGTGCTGCGGCCTATGACGGATGCGGAGAACAGCAGATAGACGGAAAACCGGCCATGAAACCTTTCTGGGAAATTACCGATGAAGAGGTTAAAAAGTGCTGCGACGCGACGCCCCTTGGCATGGCCAGCCTGGAATATTTCAGAGCCGGCGGGCTTTGCGCGAATTTTGCGACCAAAGGCGGTATGCCGATTACGATGGTCCGTGTCAATATTGTAAAGGGGTTGGGACCGGTTCTTCAGTTGGCGGAAGGCTATTCGGTTGAGTTGCCGGAGGATGTTCACCGTACTTTGATTTACCGTACTGATCCGCAGTGGCCCTGCACATGGTTTGTTCCGAAGCTGACCGGCAAGGGCGCTTTCAAAGACGTTTATTCGGTGATGGCAAACTGGGGCGCTAATCACTGCTCTTTCTCTTATGGTCATATCGGCGCTGATTTGATTACCCTTTGTTCTATGCTTCGTATTCCTGTTTGTATGCATAATGTTGAAGAAGACCGGATTTACCGTCCGTCAGCTTTCGCCGCTTTCGGAACCAACGACCTTGAAGGTGCCGATTACAGGGCTTGCCAGGCGTTTGGCCCTCTTTATAAATAATT
>CAOJUB010000031.1 GCA_948443805.1 uncultured Clostridia bacterium
GCTCTGACATATATTTGTGTATTTCATCTGATGTTAATTTTCTTATCTGTGTATTTGAGTATTCTTTATGTCCCTTTTATTTTTTTATATTTTCTTCAATTTCAGTATTCACAGCGTTTTCAATCGGCAAAAATGCTTCGATCGGTGTTTTCTGCCCCCGGGTAACGGCGTTCAGTGCATTATCAATCCGGGCGTTCACCTGAATCAACTGTGCATTGTAAGAATAAGAAGCATTTTTCATCTGCTCAAAGAAAAGATCAAAACTCTGATTCTGTCCCGGAAAGAAATAAGACCGCAGATAATCAAGATACTCTCCGTTCCCATTTCCTTCCATCGGTTCCAGCAAATAATCCAGAATATACCCGGTGACCTGCTCATCCCCGTTTTTGATGATAGAAGTGCACTTCGGCACATCATAATAAGAAGGCGTCAGACTGCCGAAAGGCACATCATTTCCAAAGGGAAAACAAATAAAGGAAAGATTTTCCAGCGACCTTGAAATTTCGGAATCCGGTTCGATCAAAAAGGAAGAATTACCAATAAACATCGTTGCTTTTCCCGACGCAAAAATCGGCTCAGGATCCCGCTGATCCAAAATCACACAGTCTTTCATCGCACAAAGGCTTTTTACCCATTCCATCGCCTTAAAAGCTTCTGCAGAAGTATACCCAAACGAATAATTTTCTGAAGAATCCGGCTGTACAACCCCGACGCCGCTGGCATACAGTGCGCTTTTTGCCAAACTGAAACAGCCTCCGTGCGTCGCGTCAAGGCCATAGATTTTATGGGTATAATCATTATCTGTTACACGCGGGAGATAACTTTTGAAAGTGGCAAGATTCCAGTTTTCCTTCTCATACAGTTCCAGCGGATGAACGGCGCCGAACTCCTCGATCAAATCATCGTTAATCAAAATGGCATTGGAAATATTCCCCAGATTTTCCGGCCAGTAAAAACTGCCGGAACCGTAAAGTGAATAAATCCCGCCCTGATATTCAGCAAATTTCAGCAGCGCTTCTGTTCCGTATTTTTCGGTGTTGGAAAGATCAATGGCTTCAATTGTCTTTAAATCAGCAAAAACTCCGGTTTTATACATTGAAGAAATAAACACGCCGTCGCAATAGCAAACATCGATATCCCCGACGCCAGACATCGCCATAGCCTGCAATTTCCGGACAATCACATCCTCATGTTCAAAAACAAAATTAACATGCAGTTCTTCTTCCACCTTCCGGATATGTTCAAGCCGCATATCCTCCCATTTGGAAGCCCCGATCTCAGGTTTCAGTTCCTGCACATCTCCGACAAAGGTAATATCCTTATCCTTGAAATCCGGAAGGCCGGTTTCCGGATCAAGATGATAGACCCCGAAAACAGTCTTGCCCAATTCAACCGTCCGGGACGCTCCTTTTTGCTGTGAACAAGAAACAAAAAGGAAAAAAACACAAAGAAACAGGGAAAAAACGAAAATTCTTTTTCTCACACTCACCTCTCCTAACCGTTTCACAAAAATCGAAAAAAGTGCGGTCGGATAAATACAAACCGGCGCTTACCGGGTATTTTACAGAAAACAAAAAAAGCCGCCGATTTCCCAGCGGCTTTTTTATTCTGCAAAACAGGATTAATTGAACTGTGTATCAATTTCTGCATTGACACGGTTTGTAATACTAGTAATGGCCTCGGTAACTGATCTCTCGCCCTTTGTAATTCCGGTCAGCGCATCATTGATATCATTGATAACATTACTCAGCTGCGCCGTATATTCATAACTTGCATTTTTACCGGCTTCGGTGTAAATATCAAAGCTGGAATTATAATCCGGGAAGAAATACGTTTTCAAATAATCTTCATATTCTCCGTTTTCGGTTCCGATCATCGGATCCAGAATATGATCCAGAACAATCGCAGTATCCTGTTCATCTCCGTTTCTCACGATCGAAGTCGCGTTCGGCGTATCATAGAAGCTAGTAGAAATGCTTCCGTATTCCACATCCTCGCCGTACGGGAAGGTGACAAAGGAAACTTTCTCAATATTCTGCTGAATATCGGAACCTTCCGTCGTCAGGAAGTACGAGTGGCCGAGGAACAGCGTGGCGTTGTTGCTGGCAAAATAAGAGGAAGAAGAATGATTATCCGCGTTGTTTGCAACATTTTCCGTCATTGCATAAATCTCTCTTGCCCATTCAAGCGCATGTGCCGCAGCGGTAGAAGCATAACCGAAAGTATATTTTCCCTGTGCATCTTCTATAACCGGAGGACAGCCATTGGCATACAGCGCGCTCTGCGGCAGGATTGCATGACCGAACCAGGTTGCGTCAAGGCCGTAAACATAGTTAGTCGGGTCGGCGTTGGTCGCGCTCTGAATATAATTTTTAAAGGTATTGAAAGTCCAGGTTCCCTGTTCATACATTTCAACCGGATGATCCAAAGACAAATCCTCTACCAGCGTATCGTTGATCAGAACCGCGTTAAATACATTGAACGGCGCGCCGGGCCAGGTGATATTACCGACCTGATACAGCGAATACAGTTTTCCCTGATATTCTGCAAAAGCCCGGATAGACGGCTGACCGAATTTATCCGTATTCGAAAGATCAATGGCTTCCAAATCATTGATATCGGCAAAAATACCAGTGGGATAAAGCGAAATCAACGACTGGCCGTCGCCGAGAACAATATCCGCCTCGTTGGTGCCGGACATCGCCATCGCCTGAAGTTTCTTCACCATATTTCCGCCCTGTTCCGCTTCGAAGTTGAACTGCAGATTCATATCGGTTTCCACTTTATGCATGTGGTCGATAATATAGTCGTTCCACATCGAACCGGTACCGGTTTCCGGATCAACGGTCGACTTACTGTTTGTTTCGCAAAGATAATTAATCGTTTTTCCGTTAAAATCTTTAAAACCGTACTCGGTCATTTTATCTTCACCCAATTGGACATCTCCCGGTTCTTTGGGGCCGCACCCGGCAAAAACAGAAAGAAGAAGCAGCAGGCAAAGAAGAAGAGCAACTCTCTTTTTCATTATAATACCTCCTAAATTTTAAATATATCAAGCCTTACTATTTTGCAAAATCAATCGGAAAAGGCTTCGATCACTTTTTTTTCGGGAAGAGTCCATCTCGAAGAGAGGATGGAAGCTTTCCCGTCTCCGGGCTGACGCTGATAATAAACGGTCAGGATATCCCCGTTGGAAAGTTCCACCGACGCAGGATATCCCAGATCGTTGCAGTCGGAACGGTCGTCCAGAATATAATCGGTCCAGGTTTTTGCATCATCCCAGCTGATAAAGACCTTTTCACAAGAATTTTTATCGTCACGTTCCGCATAGGCGCAAATAATGGCGCCGGAACTGTGACGGAGAAAATGCGGGGGCATACCGGTCATTCCTTCTACCTCTACCGGATCGGACCAGGTAACACCGCCGTCTTTGGAAACGGTGCTGAAGGTGTTGCAGGCAGAGGGATGCGACGTATGTTCATGCGTCCGGATAAAACCAAGAAGACTTCCATCATTCAGTTCGATAACATGCGGCTCGTGGAACTGATAATCAAAGAATCCGTCAGGGATCGGAACCGTTCCCTTCAGCTCCCAGTTCAGTCCGTCCTTGCTGGCGTAAGCCCGAATCGGAGCTTTTCCGTTATCGTTTCCGGAATAGGATTTTCCGAAATAAAGATAGGTGCCGTCTTTGAGCATAATAAAGCCGTGCGGCGCGGTAACCGGCGCTTTTTTTATCTCGCCCCAGGTATCGCCGCCATCCTCGCTGACCCGCACCAGCGAGCCGAGGTATTTTTCCTCCTGCTCCGGAGAAACGGTTTCCAGATAGTCCAGAATCATTTTCCGGGTCGGATCGTTCGGGTCGCGCCACTGTGTGCATTCCCGCTGCATATCGCAGCTTATGGTGAACCAGGTAACGCCGATTTTGTTGTTGCCCATGTTGATAACGCCGGCATCGCGGTCGTCAAGCGGGGTATCGTTAATAATGGTCATCGGTCCCCAGGTCTTCCCGTCGTTTTTACTGAAAACCGCGATGGTTTTTCCATAGGTATCGACATGATCCAGACGAAGACCCGAAGCAACGGCCATCAGACGGCCATCATCCAATTTTGCAATGGAAGGCCAGCCGAAATAGGCGAAAACGTTTTCTTTGTTTCTCATTACGATTCCGTACTCCGCCGGAAGCTTTTCAATCATTTCATTTTCTCCTTTTCAAACAAACTGTTTAGACTGTTTGGCATAAAAAAATGCTTTTTTTACATTATACACCGGAAAAAACAAAAAGTCAATACCATTCCTCCCAAAAAAGAAATTTTTATCGGTTTTTATCCCGGAACTTTTTTCGGCATGTGAACTTATTGTAAATTCTTCAAAAAACCACTTGCAAATTAAGTTACCGTATGGTATAATGCTTAAGCAATAAAAAAGTCAACCCTGCATTGACGGCTTTTCTGTTGTATTTCCGGGCGTAGCGCAGTTTGGTAGCGCGCTTGAATGGGGTTCAAGAGGCCGTGAGTTCGACTCTCGCCGCTCGGACCAACTTGACGCTGAACCCGTTGGGGGTTCAGCGTTTATTTTTAAAAGCAGAACCGCAAAAAGGTTCTGCTTTTGTTTGTTTCATCCCTTTGGTTCTGCCTGTACATTCTTCGAAATTGAAAAAGAAAGAAAAAGGAGTTCACCGCCATGTCCTGCAAAATTATTCCCCATCCGAAAAACTACACCGAAAGAAAAGGCTTTCTGGAAATCAAACCGGAATACCTGATTGAAACCAACGATTTCGACCGGGAAATTCACGCTTTTTCTGAACTTTTTGACAAAACGCACGGCCGGTTTTTCTCTGCCGGAGAAAACGGGATTGAAATCCGAGTAGACAAAACGCTGAATCAAAATGCATACAAAATAGAAGCGCTGAAAAAATGCATTGTTACCGTTTCTTCCGGAGAAGGGCTCGGCTACGCTCTTTCTTCTCTGCTCGCCCTTTCTGAAAAAAGCGAAAACGGAATCAAAATCCAGAAATGTATTCTGGAAGACGCACCGGAATGCCCATGGCGTTGCCTGATGCTGGATCTGGCAAGGAAATGGCATCCCGTCCCCTTTATTTACCGATATATCGACCTTTGCTATCTGCTGAAAATCAATTATCTGCAGCTGCATTTCACCGATGACGAAAGCTATACGCTTCCCAGTTACGCTTACCCCAACCTGGCGACCCCGAACCGGAATTATACAAGAGATGAACTGCGTGCGATTGACCGTTATGCAAACGAACACGGCGTGACCCTTGTTCCGGAAATTGATATGCCCGGCCACTGCGGACGATTTATGGCCGAATACCCCGAAGTTTTCGGCAGCCACGGAATTATGAGCGCAAGCGAAACGACCTTTCAAGCGCTTGAAGTTCTCTACAAAGAACTGTGCGATCTCTTTCCCAATTCCCCCTATATCCACATGGGCGGAGACGAAGGGGTTCCTCACCGCTGGCTGGACTGCGAACCCAGCGTCGCCTATATGAAAGAACATCAGATTGAAGACCCGATTGATCTCTACGGTCATTATGTCGGCCGGATGACAGACTATATTCTTTCCATCGGCAGAACGCCGATCGTCTGGGAAGGATTTTTCCCGCAGAATAACGGTTGCATCTCCAGAGACGTCATCGTCGTTGCCTGGGAATCCTATTATCAGCCTGCCCCCCAGCTTGCCGAAGCCGGATTCACCCTCATCAACGCCTCCTGGAAACCGCTTTATATCGTCGCCCCCTGGACCATGTGGAAACCCGGCGATATCTTGGACTGGGACATCCGGATGTGGACGCACTGGTGGGAGAAATCGCCGGCTTACAATACAGAACTCCGCGTTCCTGAAGAAACGCCGGTTCTCGGCGGCCAGATCTGCGCATGGGGCGATTACCTGAAAAATTATGAAAGCAACAATCAGGCAATTCAGGAAGAAGCAAAATGCGTAAAACCCCGTCTGGCGGCTCTCGCTGAAAAAACCTGGAACATCAAAGGGCAATATACCAAACGTTCATTCGGTTTTGCCTTGAAAAAGCTGGAAGAACTGCTGGAAAAAGCCGGAATCTGATCAGCCGGCAAACAAACGGCAGCGCCCCATAAAAAACCAATAGTTCCCGATATTTGAATCAATATCGGGATTTTTGGATATTTTTTAATAAAAAAGAAAAAGTAAAATACAGATTATCACAAAAATTGCCGTAAAAGCGGCGGAACGGAGACCACCATGTTCAGAATCCGTGCTTTGATTGCCATTCTTTTTTGCCGAATGACAAAATTCGCGCTTCGTATTTTAGGAAAAGCGGGAACTTCTTTTCCAGGCAGGATTGCAGTAAAAATCTGTCCGAATCTGCTGGAACTGCTCTCAAAAAACGTAAAAGTGATTATGGTAACGGGAACCAACGGAAAAACAACATCGTCTAGAATTGTAGAAGCCGGACTTTCCGAAGCCGGCGTCCGGTATTTCGCGAACCGGTCGGGCGCGAACCTGATTTGCGGCATTACGGCATGTTTTGTTATGAATTCAACCTGGACAGGAAAAAACAAAAAAGACTATGCGGTAATCGAATGTGACGAAGCGGCGCTGAAGACCGTTTCCCTGTATGTAAAACCGCAGGTTTTGATCTGCACCAATATTTTCCGGGATCAGCTGGACCGGTTTGGAGAAATCACCCACACGCTTGCCAGCATTCAAACCGGTATATCACACCTTCCGAACACCATTCTCTGCCTAAACGGAGACTGTTCGCTGACCTATTCCCTGGCGGAAAAATTTCCGGATAACAAAACCGTGATTTTCGGCGTTGATCAGGAAATCTATCAGGTCAGAGCCGAAGAAGTCAGCGATGCCAAATACTGTATCCGCTGCAAACACGAATATGAATACGATTATACGACATTTGCCCATCTGGGTGCTTACAAGTGTCCCAACTGCGGCTATCACCGGCCGATGCCTGACGTCTCTGCAAAAAAAATTATCCGTATGACGCCCGATGTTTCGGAAATTACCCTACGGCTTTTTGACCGGGAAACCGACCTGACAATCAACCTTCCGGGCGGCTACAATATTTACAATGCCTGCGGCGCGGCGGCGGCGCTCTCCTGTGCAGGATTTCCGGATGAGATCATATACCGCGCGCTGAAAAATTTTTCAGCGGGATTCGGTCGCATGGAAAAGATGAAACTGGGCGAAAGCAATGTGCGGATGATACTGGTCAAAAATCCGGCCGGCTGCAATCAGGTCATTAATTTTCTGACGGCAGGAACCGAAGACGCCGTTTTTTATATCGCGCTCAACGATAAGGATTCCGACGGAACCGACGTTTCCTGGATTTGGGACGTTGAATTTGAAAAACTGCTGACCATGCAGAACCGGCTCAAACGGCTGGTCGTTTCCGGAATCCGCCGGTATGATATGGCGCTGCGGTTAAAATATGCCGGATTCAGCGAAGATTTTATCGAAATTAAAGACACTTTTGACGAATTTCTCGATGCGGCGGAAAAAGAAACGTTGCCCGTTTATATGATGCCGACTTATACCGCCATGCTGACCCTTCGCAAGATGATTTCAACCCGATACGGAATCAAACAGTTCTGGGAATAAACAACGAACGGAGAAACAACTATGGATGAAATTAAAATTTGTCATATATATCCCGATGTACTGAATCTGTACGGCGATCGGGGAAATGTCGTCTGCCTGAAAAACCGCTTGGAAAGAAGAGGCTTTTCGGTTTCGGTTTTTGATGCGCCGATCGGAATAGCGATCAATCCAACGGAATTTGATTTCTTTTTCATCGGCGGAGGACAGGATTTTGAACAGGAAGTATTGCTTCGTGACCTGACTGCCGGAAAAGCTAACGCGATCCGAACCGCAGTTGAAGAAGAAAAAGTAATGTTGGCCATCTGCGGCGGGTATCAGCTGATGGGAGAATACTATAAAACATGGGACGGCCGTCAGTATGATTTTATCGGCGCGCTTGATCTGTATACCGTTGGTTCAAAAAAAAGAATGATCGGAAATTTCATGTTTGAAACCGAAGGAATCAACGGGCCGACAAATATAGTGGGTTTTGAAAATCACAGCGGAAAGACCTATCTGGGAAAACCCCTCTCCCCTCTCGGCAGAATTCTCTGCGGATACGGAAACAACGGCGAAGACAAAACGGAGGGCGCGCATTATAAAAATGTGTTCGGAACCTATTCTCATGGACCGATCTTGCCGAAAAACCCGGCCTTCTGCGATCTGCTGATCCAGACCATTCTTGAACGGAAATACGACAAAAAACAGGACTTGGAACCACTGGAAGACCGATTAGAAAATTTGGCGAATGAATATATGGTAAATCGCCTGAAATAATGAAAAGCGGACAGAAAACCTGTCCGCTTTTTATTATATTTGATAAACTTCTTAATGAATATCTTTAAATACCGGTTCTTCTTCCGGCTTTTCCGGTTCTTCAGACAATACGGCAACATGCTTGACCAATTCCGGGAAAGTAATCATCGTAGTAAACAAACCGCAGACCGAAAACGGAAGGAGCACCGCGAAAGCCAGCGAAGGCGGAAAAGTTGCCAGAAGAATCAGAAAAACAGCCAGCGTAAACAGAATCATCAGCAGATTTTTTCCCAATTTATAAACGCCGAGAATAATACTGTTGCGAATCAGCTGCTTCATCGTCAATCGGAAAGACACCATCATCGGATAGATATAAAAATTAGCGCTGATAAAAATATACAGAAGGACAAAAACAAAAACAAGCGCTGCCGGCCGAAGCCAATCGGGAATCAGCGAAGTGGTTTCATTCACCATCCAGAAAGAAGGGGTCGACCAGGAAAAATAAGCGAAAACCATCATAAAAATAAGAACAGCGTCAAGGAGAAAAACAAACAGTCCCTGCTTAAAATTTTCCTTGCATTTTTCCATAAAATCAGAAAACAGATAAACCGGTTTCCCTTCTGAATAATTTCGCAGAACATAGGTAAAACCCGCAGTTGCCGGCCCAATGGTGATAATCGGAAGGCAGGCGAAAACATACATTAAATTTAAAACCACAAGCTGCCAGAACCTGCTGGTAAACACTTTGATATAACGAACAGGAAAAGATTTTTTTTCTTCGTTTTTAGAGACGCCTTTTCCCTCTTTGTTATAATTTCCGAAAAGCCCCAAATTTGCACATCCCTTCTTCTTTGCCGGCTGTAATTCAGCCGATTAAGCCGAACAGCCACGGCAACGCAAAACTTTCATAAACCGGAAGAAGAAAGCTGACCAAAACAGCCCCTGTCCCGCAAAGAAAATAATTTTTAAAAGTAACCTCCCCGGCGGCAAAAGCTTCATCCTTAAATAAGGAAAGACCGTCGAGAACTTTAAAGGAAAAACGAACGGCATGTCCGCCGCAGAAAGCCAGAAGAACAAAAACCGAAACCACACAGGGAACGGTCAGCAGAATATAGAGTATTCCTTTTCCGCCGTACAGCCAATAGAAAACAGACGCTGTAAAGCCAAGAGAATACATTTTATAATAAATAACCGGAAAAACCGTAAAAAAGCCAACCGCAGACAGACCAAGAAGCAGGATCAGCAGAAGAAACAAACTGGAATTACAAAAAAGATCCGAAAAACTCTCGATCTTTAAAGAAA
>CAOJUB010000032.1 GCA_948443805.1 uncultured Clostridia bacterium
CATGTTTGTTTAATTTGTTCTTTTATTTTTTTCTTTCGGAATCCCTCTGTTTTAAAATTTTATGCCTGACCCGTGTTATTCCGGCGGTTCTGCCTGCCGATACGCTTAATAACCGAAATGTTTTTCCGTTTCCGCAACTGCTTCTTCAATAATATCAAGCCCTTTGAGCGCCACGTCGTCATCGAGAATCAACGGCGGAGAAAGGCGGAGGATATGACCGGAGGGAACCCAGGCAAGGCCTTTGGAGAAGGCCTTCTGATAGATCATCTGGCCGGCTTCAACAAACGGTTCTTTCGTTTCTCTGTCCTTGACGATTTCCATTGCAAGCAGGCAGCCTTTTCCACGGGTATCGCCGATGATCGGATGTCTCTGTTTCATCTCTGCCATCCGTTTCAGGAACAGTTCGCCCAGGTGCGCGGAACGTTCTACCAGATTTTCTTCTTCAATCACTTCAATAGAAGCAAGAGCGGCGGCACAGGCCATCGGATTTCCGCCGTAGGAAGAAGAAGCTGAAATTTTCTCAATAGCCGGCGCAAGATCGGCCGAAACACACATCGCCGTTACCGGGAAACCGTTTCCGAACCCTTTTCCGAGCGTCATAATATCCGGTGTGACATTCCAGTGATCCATAGCAAACATCTTGCCGCTTCTGCCCATACAGGTCAGCACTTCATCGGCAAACAGAAGAATTCCCTTTCTGTTGCAGAGATCGCGCAGTTTCGGCATAAAATCATCCGGCGGAACAACCGAACCGCCCCAGCCCTGAATCGGCTCGGCTACAATGGCGGCGACATTGCCGCTTGTTTCGTTTTCAATCTTCTTTTCCAGAACAGAAATATACAGATCCGAATTTTTCCAGGCTTCCTCTTCGCTTCTGCCAAACGCATCACGGTAAGGATTCGGCCGGGGCGCAAGGAAAAATCCCGGCGCGCGCATATGCGAATCGGCGCCGACAACCGCGAGAGAAACAGAACCGAGAGTCTTGCCGTGGAAATCCCGCCAGAACGAAATAAATTCAAATTTCCCCGTAGCGGCCCGCGCACAGCGAAGACCGGCCTCAACAGCGGTGGTACCGGAATCATACAGCTGGAAACCGCCGAATTTACCGCCGGTGATTTCATGCAGTTTTTCTACCAGTTTCATCTTGATTTCGGTGGTGAAATCATGGCAGTTCATCAGCGTATTGGCATATTGGGCCACCGCTTCGCTGATTTTCGGATGGCAGTGACCCAAACCGGTAACATAAATACCGGAAGAAAAATCGATATATTCGTTGCCGTCCACATCCTTGAGCACATAGCCTTTTCCCGATTCAAAAACAACAGGGAAAAGCCGAACCTGGCTGGAATACCCTTTCATATATTTTGCCGCACGGGTATGATACTCCTGCGATTTCGGCCCGGGAAGGGGCGTAACAATCTTCGGTATGGTGTTGACGTCAACAGACGCCCAGTTTTTAGCAGACATAATTTTTTACCTCCAAAATATCAATCATTAAAACATTTCCTTTACTTTTTCAACCAGCGCTTCTCCGGCATTGGCGGCAAACATCGAAGTCCCGACCTCATAGCCGCCTTCTTCCCCGGCTTCCGGCGTGTAAATATACCCCGGGAGAGAACCGTTTGAAACCTCAAAAACGAAGGTTTTCGCATACGGCGAAGCTTCCTTGATCGCCAAACCGTATTCCACGAACATTTCACCCTGTAATGCGACAATCAGCGTATCGTTCAAAAGAACCGTCTGCAATTCGCAGGGAAGTTCTTCATCGCCGGTGATCCCTTCGGCCGTCTGTTTGGCATAGTAATAAATATTCTCCGCGCCGAACATATCCAACTCGGCATTCCGCATTGAAATATAGTCGCTGCCCTTCATCGAAGCAAACCGGGCTCTGGCAGCTTCCATTGCTCTTTCCGCCTCATCCAACGGCGGGTATTCGCGAATGGGAAGTTCGATTTCCTGCGATTTCACCGTCAGCGAAAGTTTGTCAGTAAAGGTCATTTTTTCCAGGCAGGCGTTGACGGCATATCCCAATGTCGTTCCCACACGGCAGGCCTCTTCAAAATCCTGCGCGACACGGTGATACCGTGAGCTCTGGTTTCCGGACGTTCCCTGCGCGAACATGGTGATTGCTTTCGGCTGCGCAAAATGCATAAACCGCCGGAAATAACCGGGATAATCGGCAGAAACAACCTCGCTTTCAGCATGAAGATACGTCGGGTGCAGCGCATAATTCAGCAGGATCGCGCGAAAATCGCCGGATTCATCTTTTACGGCAAGAATATTTAAAGAGGGATCGCACAGCCCGCCTTTCACTCTCCGGTTTCCGCCGACGCCGCATTCTGCGCCGCAGCGGCCGACATAGGTACCGAAAACCGCGGAAAACATTTCTTTTTCCGCCAGACGGATTCCCTCCGTCAGTTTCTCAACCAGAAACGCCGTATAACCAGGATCGTCATGAATCCCCTCTTCCCGTTCGGAAGCAAGCGCCGTCGTCGACCACGGACCGGAGTGGGTGTGCGTCGCGGTGAACAGGATCGGAAAATCGAAACGGGAACGAATCTCCGCCACATATTTTTTCCCGATATACAATAAATCCATCGTCACGATCGCAATTTTCTTCTCGCCGTTATCCAAAATCAGAGACGAAGCGTAAAGAGGATCGTGAATCCCTTTATTCGGTCTGGGGCAGTGCGGATATCCCGCAAGCTGAATCCCTTTTTCCGGAGAAATATCGACAAGCGAAACCCCGGCTTGCAACATAATATCATCTTCCTTTCCCTTTTATCTATGCTTGATATACTTTTTTCAAATTTAATTTCTGATCCAGAACCAGCAAATCGGCCCGTTTTCCGACAGCAACCGACCCCCGCTCCTTCTCTGCGCCGATGGCTTTGGCCGGATTCAGCGATGTGATCCGGAACACTTCCGGAACAGAAAAACCAAGCGCATAAAAATTCCGCGCGGCAGCATCCATCGTCAGCTTGCTGCCCATCAGCTCGCCATTGACAAAATTCACATCGGCATTGTCGTCAATGTCGCCCGTGCAGGCATCGGTAATACCGACAATCCGATCGACCCCCACGGCCTTGACCGCAAGACGGAGAAGTTCCGGCCGGACATGCACGCCGCCTTTATCGCAAATGATCTCATAATAAAGATTGTCGCAGATCAAAGCTCCGCAGTCAAAAGAAGGTTCGATCGTTCCGTCGTATCTTGTCGGAGAAACGCTCGTTCCCGTTGCATCAAAAAGGTGCGTAACAATCCTTGCGCCGTTTTCCGCCGCCTGGGCGACCTGTTCGGGAGACGCCGCCGAATGGCCGATCGAAGGAACGATCCCCCGCTGGCAGATATCACGGAGAAAACGTTCGGTTCCCGCCACTTCCGGAGAAAACGTCCATTGCCGGACTATTCCGGTATCTGCAATCGGAAGATACTGCCCGGGATCCACCGTTTCTCCCTGGCAATCGGAAGAACCCGACCCATAAGCAGGATTCAGATACGGCCCCTCCAGATGCAGGCCGAGGAGATTGGAACCCTGCAGCATAAGTTTTTTTACCCGGTCGGCCGTTTCCAATATTTTTTCCCGGGGGACGTCCCGATACAGCGTGCAAAGAAGACCGGTAGTCCCATGAGAGAGATGATACGCCGCCATTTTTTCCGGATCGTCATACGCCCACCATCCGGCGCCGGCATGACAGTGAATATCAAGAAACCCCGGCGCGATATAGTCGTCTCTGCAATCAATGTGTTCCCCGACAGAAGGCGCGTTCTCCATACCGCCGGCATGAACAATCCGCCCGTCGGCAACACAGACGCAGCCGTCCTCTACCCGGTCGGGAAAGACAATCTTCCCGAATAATGTATACGGTTTTTTCATCAATAGCCCGTTGTTTCCATGATATCAAACGGCTGTGCGATCGCTTCGCTGACATATACGTCGGTCGGCCAGAGCTGCAGAATGGAAGACGGAACCTGCGGCGTAACCTCGCCGTAAAGCACCAGCCGGGAAATCATGCGCTGCCATGCCGAATAGGAACCGTATGTCGTGATCGCGTGCATTTCCAGCCGGTTTTTCGCCCGTTTGACATCCGCCGGCCCGATCGTTGCGGCTTTGGGCGGAACTGCGGCGATATCCCCGCTACATCCGAAAACGCCGTGCAGAGAATTCTGCATGATCGTCATGGGATTCAGCGTCAGAACCCGCGCATCCATATTAATAAACTCCTCCAAAGAAGAGCAGGCAAACTCTGGCGTATCCGGATCAATAAAAGCAATATGACCCGTCCATCCGGGGCCGCTGTAGCAAACATCGGCGCCGCCGTTCCCCTCTTCGGTAATCATTTTGGAATAATCGCCGATTGTCTCGGTCGTCGGATAATGCATATGATCCAGCGGCATCCGCAGATCCTCCCGGATTTTTCCGTAAAAATACGTCATACAGGAATATCCGAAACCGGAACGATAGGTGATCGGCGCGATATTTCCCTGATCGTCCGCCCATTCGTCCATCGTATAGACGTAAACGTTGCGGCAGTTAATATTCAGCCGGTTAATCGCTTCCGCAACACACTGATATTCAACCGGGCAGGGATTCGGGAGAATCATGACCAGTTTTTCGTTCAGCAGATCGCTTCTGGTAATCCGGGCAACCATATCGCCGATCCAGATCCCGTCGGGAGAATCCACAATGTGAATCTTGAAATCAGGATTGGGATGTTTTTCCATATCCTCTCTTTTGATATTTCTTACGCGTTCCAGCACTTCCTTATTTTTATAAGGAACAAAATCCGCAGGTTTGAACTCAAACATAATCATACTCCTTTTTCAACTTTATCATATGTAAAAACCAAAAGAATCAAAACCGATTCCGGTTTAACAAACAGGATAAATACGGCCGATGGCATCTCCCGGGATCTCCATTCCGGAAGCCAGCCGCGCAGCGCCCCGGCAGGCCGTCTCCGGAGACTCGCAGACCGAAACATTCCGCCGGGTCTCTTCCGCCAAAATCCGGCACCAGATATCGCTCCTGGAACCGCCGCCAAAAACCACCAGCTCTGTTGTCTCAGCGCTGAGGCAATCCCGGATATCCCTGCATACCCCCTCATACAGTGCATACACGATATCTCCCGGAGAGGAAGAAAGCGTCAGCCCTTCAATTTTTGCATTTTCGGTAAAGTCCGGCGAAAAAGAAACGCCATTGGCTCCTTTTTTCGAAGTTTTAGCCAAATCATCCATCTCCCGGTAGGTCTTTCCGCCGAAAACAGATGCCAGCCACCGGAGCGCGGCACCGCTGGTGGAAACCACGCCTTCCGAAACAAAATAATCATCGTTAAGCCGGAACTGCGTCAGCGGATTCTCCGGAGAAAAAGTTCGTTTCAACGCCGTAACGGCGGTTGCCGTTCCGAAAGAAACGGTGCATACGCCTTCCGCAATCCCCGCGCCGATTGCCGCCAGCTTCTGATCCTGTCCGCCGCAGACAACAGGCGCGCAGTTGATTCCCAGTTTTTCGGCGACCTCCGGCAAAACCGTTCCCACCCGGCTTCCCATGCAGGAAACTTCCGCCAGCCGGTCCGGCGTAAGCCCCGCGTAATCTAAAAATTCACGCCGCCAGCATTTTGCAGAAATATCATACAGCATCGTCCCCCCGGCAACCGTATAATCGGTTACAGCGCGGCCGGTCAGGCGAAAATTCAGAAAATCAAGAGGCAGCAAAAATTTATCTGCCCGCTCAAACAAATTCGGATCATGCTTGCGAAGCCAGACCAATTTCGGAAACGTATAGCAGGCTTCCGCGGGTTTCCCAGTAACAGAAAAAATCTTTTCCGAACCGAACGTTTTTTCAATGACCCGCATTTCTTCCCCTGCCCGCTCGTCCAGCCACGAAATCGCATGGCAAAGCGGCGTTCCCCCGGCGTCGACCGGAACCACGGAAATCCCCTGCGTGCTGATACTCAGCGCAGAAACAGAAAAAACTCCGGCAGACGAGGTGACGCTTTGAATCCCCTCACAGACAAGCTGCCACCAGAGATCCGCGTCCTGCTCGACAAAAGAGCCGGAGTAAATCAACGGATATTCCTTATTGAACAAGGCAAGACACGTCCCTTTCGGGTCATAAAGGGCGCATTTGCACCCCGTCGTGCCAAGATCAATCCCTATGTACATCACACATACCCCACTTCAGAAATAAAATAGGCCGGTATAACGCATACGGTCACAAAAAACCAAATCAGGCGGAAGAAAAATCCGTTTATTCATAGTATTTCTTTTATTATAACACTATCGAGCAAAAAAATCAAGAAGGAAAATAAATTTTGTTTATTTTGACCAATAAAAATGTTTTTTTGACTCAGATACAGAAAAACAAAAAGCAGAAGAAAACTTTTTTTTTCCGAAAAAAAACAATCCCCCGCTGTGTTCAATAAAAGAATGATCCGCCCGGCATCAGAAAGAATACCGGCCGTTGCCGGTTCCGTTTTTTTCAAAACCTATTGACAAAATGCGCCTTTTTATGGTATAATTTAGAATATATGCACGGACTTGGATTTTTTTCCTGTTCCGTCAATATTTTGCAAGAAGATTGGAGAAAGATCAATGGCAAAAAGAATTATCAGCTGTGTGCTGCTCCTGCTGATTATTGCAGGGCTTACATACACGGGAATTTTCGGCCTGTCGATAGGAAAGATTCAGCTTCCGGAAAAACTGGGGCTCTTTACCGACGGCGCCGGTATCAGAAGAGGGCTTGACCTGGACGGCGGCGCCTCGATTACCTTTGAACCGGTCGTACCGGAAGGATATACCGGCAATGTTTCCGAAGAAATCGACAATGTTGTCGGCACGATGAGAAAAAGGCTGACCAACCTCGGCTATACCGAAGCGAACGTATACCGCATCGGCGATATCCGTATCGGCGTTGAAATTCCGGGGATTTCCAATGCAGAAGAAGCCATTTCCACGCTTGGCCAGACGGCAAAGCTGGAATTTATCGATTCGGAAGGAAATGTCGTTCTTACCGGAAGCGACATCGTATCGGCAGAGGCAGGCATGCTCTCTTCGGAAGCCGCTTCTTCCCAGGGCGGCGGCATGAACTATGTCGTCAACCTCACCATTTCTTCCGATGCAGTTTCCAAATTTGCCGACGCAACCGCCCGTATGGCGCAGAAAGCCTCCGGCTCGAATTATATCGCAATCAAGCTGGACGACGCGACCATTGCAAGCCCGCAGGTTTCCAGCAAAATCGATTCCGATACCTGTCAGATTACCAACCTGGATCTTGAATCGGCCAAAGAATATGCCGCTGTTATTTCAGCCGGTAAACTGCCTTTCGCCCTTGACGCCATCGAGTACCGTTCCATCGGCCCGACCCTGGGCGTCGGCGCGCTGGAAAACAGCCTGCTTGCCGCCGGAATCGGCCTGCTGATCATTGCGGTATTTATGATTCTACTTTACCGTCTGCCCGGCCTGGTATCGGTCGTTTCTCTGGTTTTCTATGTTGGGCTGGTCAGCTTTATCATGATGATTTTCAAAATCAACCTTTCTCTGCCGGGGATTGCAGGTATCATCCTGTCGATCGGTATGGCGGTTGATGCGAACGTCGTTATTTTTGAACGGATCAAAGAAGAACTGAATATCGGCCGGTCGGTCGGCGCGGCAATCAAGGCCGGCTTCAAAAAAGCAATTATCGCGGTTGCCGACTCCAACGTAACAACCCTCATCGCTGCCATCGTTCTGTATCTCTTCGGCGCGGGAACCATTAAAGGGTTTGCCGTCACACTGGCAATCGGCGTCATTGTTTCAATGTTCACCGCCGTTATCATCACCCGGTTCCTGCTGAACTCGCTGGTCGTTTTCAATATTCGAAAACCCGCTCTTTACGGTTATTCGGAAAAAGCGGCGAAGAAAGAAGCAAAAGTGCTTTCGCTGACAAAAGCCAAAACACCGATCGCCATTGCAGGCGCGGTTATCATCGTTGTAGGAATCACGCTCGGCGTTCTTTCTTATACGGTAGACCGTTTCCCGGCAGGAATGAATTTGGGAATTGATTTTACCGGAGGATCGGAACTGAACGTTTCGCTGATGCGTCCGGTCACCGACGAAGATATTAAAACGGTAGAAGAGCTGCTCAAAAACGACCTTGGCGAAGAAGCCCCGCTGGTACAGAAAATTGAAGTTCCGGCAGTGGATGTCGAAGCGCTGAATACCACCGATATCCTGCTGATCAAAACGCGCCAGAACGGAAATGAGTTCCAGAAGAAAATTATTTCGGCGCTTTCCGAAAAATTCAGTCTTCCCTACGCCAGCGCTTCGGAAGAAGAAAAAGTTGACGCCGAAAAAATCACATGGCTGCTTTCCAGCGACAGCGTTGGTCCGGCGGCGGCAACCGATCTGATCAAATCCGCCGTTCTGGCAACGGTCATCTCGGCGCTTCTCATGCTTGCTTATATCGCCATCCGTTTCGACTTCTTCTCGGGCGTTGCTGCGGTTGTCGCCCTGCTTCACGATATCTCCATGATGATTATCCTGAATATTATTTTCGGCGTCCAGGTCAACCTGACCTTTGTCGCGGCCGTTCTGACGATTCTCGGATATTCGATCAACGCCACGATTATCATCTTCGACCGGATCAGGGAACATCATAAAAAAGGCGAAGGTAGCTACGACGAAATTGTTAACCGAGGGGTATCCCAAACCATTAAACGTTCGCTTTACACCAGCTTTACCACGCTGGCAACCATTGGAACGCTCTACTTCCTCGGCGTACCTTCGATCAAGGACTTTGCCTTCCCGATCATTGTCGGGATCGTCTGCGGTTTCTTCTCTTCGGTATTCCTCAGCGGTTCTGTCTGGGCAATCCTGAAAGACAAATTCGGAAAACAGGCAAAAGCTCAAA
>CAOJUB010000033.1 GCA_948443805.1 uncultured Clostridia bacterium
CAGGCACTGATAAAGCTGCAGACTTGCCATAACGGTAACACCGCTGCCGAATTCCTCATCCGGGTCATCGGTTCTTCCCAGTCCGTCAAGCGCATCATTCCAGTCTCCGTAAAGAGCACGCAGGCAATCCGTATGATTTTGCGTATCGATTTTGGAAATAAGAAAATCCAGAATCCGAACCAAATGATCCAAAACACTGTCCTTTATCTCGGATTTCCGCAAACCCGACGGCAACAAATCATAATAGGTGCATATTTCATCCAGAATCGAATAATCGCCGGTATAAGATAAATAGGTATAAATTGTAGAAATTACCCAAACACCCTGATCTATATAAGCCCGAAGATCCAGATCGGGAACGGCGTCGGGATCGACAGGAACGGAGAACTGACGGGGCGGCCGGCCATCGGAAAGAATATAATTCAGAGCAGTAACCATCTTTTCTCTTGATTTTTTCGGCTGCCAGATCAACGACGATTCCAGCTGCTGGAACACGTCGCGAATCCCGATATGCGGTCCGGCATAATTTTTGCCCAGAGCGCAGAAACTGATCTGATTCTGGACATCAACAAGAAAACGGTTCAGGACATGGTCATTAACCCGATCGCTATTCCAGTTTTCAAAACGAATCTGCAAATTGGTATAATCATTTTTCTTATTGACCTCTCGAACGGAAATATCGTTTTCAAGCCAGTCAACATCTATCGGGTGAGCACACATTTTTTCCGCATACGGCAAATCATGACAGGGTGTCAGATCAAATTCTACTCTGGCGCTGTCCCCGGCAGAGAGCGAAAAATGAAAGATATCGATCGCGACCGGCAAATCAGTTGTGCAGACATTCGTAACAACCGAAGAAAAACCGCCTTTTCGCAGAGCCAATGCATTCGGCAGGGTTCTTCCCTTTTCGCCGAGAAAAACACTGCGGCCGGTCGTATACTGATGATCGGTAACCGTACCGGAAACAACCGAACAGGAAATGGCCAGGCAATCATCGCCTCGGTTCGCGCTGCGTAGCACATATCCTCCGTTATCATACCGGCGGCCATATTTCGTCATCCGATCCCAGAACCCTTCATTTTCCATAAAACGAAGCATCGACTCAAAAAAAGACGCCAGATAAATTTCCTTTTTTGTTTCAGACTGGTTGATCGCGACAGAAGAAAAACGAATGTGCTTTTTCGAATCGACGCAAAGCCGCACGGCAAAAACAAGATCTTCCGTATCGGTAATATAATACGCGGCTCCGGGCGAATAAACCAGATACCGTTTTATATTTTCCGGTTCTTTCAGCTGCCGGGAAGCGCCGGTAACAGAAACCGGGAAAAATTCATCTCCCTCTTTCAGGCCGCCCCAAAAATTCACACAGGGATCTTCCCCGTAATGCGCGGCTTTGAAAATCGTAAACAGACTTTCACAGGCATCGATATAACCGGAAGATCGCGCCCAGACAACCAGGCCATCGCAATCATACGGATAGCGGGATTCTCCGATTTCACGCGAACAGCAGAGTATTTTTCCGTCATCAAGATAAAAAGTATTCTGCGGTAACCGGCGGTCCGGCGACTGTTCCGACTCTGCCTGTCTGATTTCCCGCATCAGTTCCATAATTTTCTTTTCCAACATTATCGTGCTCTCCATTCTTTTGCCGCAGTCCGGCGCGGCTTTTTCCTTCTTTTTCATTTTTGTATGCAAAAGAAACAAAAAGCGTGAAATATACAATCACAAAAGATATTTCACGCTTTCATTCCCCGGTAACCACTACTTCATCGTCCAGTTTTCTATCCCATGAAACGCATCGCTTTCCGACGGGGTAAAATCGCCGGAAACCAAACGGCTGACAGCCAACGCACCCCGGGTATAATAGAGCGGAATAAACGGCATTTCTTCTGAGAAGGCAGCCGCCATTTCTCTCGCGTCTATCTCACCGCGATAAAAAGATGATAATGCTTCGCCAAATGCGGGGCTGATACTCTTCCCGCTGTTCAGAATCTCTGTCTGAAACAGAAAAGAAAGATCCATATTGGCCGGAAGAGCGACCTTGCCGATATATATATCAAAATCACCGGAAGCAACCGCTTTTTTATAATTCTCCCAGTTATACTGCACCACTTCCGCAGAGAACCCCATGCTTTTCAGGCTGGATGCTATATATTTAGCGGCTTCTACTTTTGTAATATCCTCATTATTGCAGACGATTTTCAACGAAATTTGATCCCGACCCCATAAACGGCTGGTTCCGGAAAGCTTATATCCGGCTTTTGCAAAATAATCATTCGCAATCACAGTAGAATAAATATCCCGATTCAATTCTCCCACGGCAATTTTATTCCACGAAGGATGAAACGGCTGCCAGACAATATCGCATACGTTTCCGAAAAGCCGGTCGCTCATTTCCGTACGGTTGATACAATAAGATATCCCACGAACCGCATCGGCAGAACGGAAATAATCCTTCTTAAAATTGACGGCGGCAAAAACAAAGGTCGAAGTCGGAAATGAAACCAGTTCTATATTGCCCTTATAATGACTAATCCCTTCGGATAGGTCAGCGTAAGCCGCATGTAACACGCCGTAGTTGAAATTATAATAAATACCATTGGCATTTTCCAGTTCGGAAAGGCGAATGGTTTCTATTCCAAAGCTTTCGGCATAAAGAGGGTTCTCATAATGTTCAAGACACCGAGCGCCCGTTTCATCCGCAGAAAAACGATACCTGCCGCTGCCGATCCAGTCATGTGAACTACCTTTTTTCACAATAGGAATCGTAAAAAGATTAATGTGGTACGGATTAGAAGATGTTAATGTCACCTCAAATACAGAATCCGAAACCTGCCGCCACTTACTGATATAAGTGGCAAACAATGAAGCAAAAATGGAATCCTTCTCCGCAGCCTGACGGAACGAATAATCACAGTCCGCAGCCGTAACCGGACTGCCGTCGGAAAATACCGCACCGTCCCGGATCTGAAAAGTAATCACATTCCCCGAGTCCTGGAAGGAATAATCGGCAAGCCGAGGCGATGCCGTATAAGCGGCGTCCAAAGAAATCAAACCGTCAAAACAAAGAGAAATCAAATTCCGATTTGCCACACTCACCGAAGTATAGGGATTGATCTCCTCTCCGGCGTAAAGAGCAATCGTAAAGGCCTTTCCGGAAGGCGTTTCTGCTTCTCCGACAGACGAATCCCCGGAATGCACGCCGTCATCTCCCGGCAGATTTTCCTCGTCCGGCGTACAGGAAGCGGCAAATAAAAGAAAAAAACAGAGAAAGACGCAGAGAAATTGCCGAAGCCGTTTACAGTTCAGTATCATCATGATAGTTATTCTTTATTTTTTCAATCGAATTCGTTGCTTTTCTCAGCACATTATACGGTTCAACCAAAATACTTTCAATATATTCTCTTGTCGCTTTTTTCATCTTCGCGGATTCTTTTTTTGCCTTTGCTATAATATCGGCCGCACGTTTTTCGGCAACCCGAAGAATTTCCTGCTCGTCAAGAATTTTTTTCGCCTGATTTTTCGCGGCAATTTCCATCCGTTCTGCCGCCTGCTGAGCCTTCCGAACCATCATTTCGGAATCGCGTTTGGCTGATTTAATCAGCATATCTTTTTCCTTCTTGGCATTCTGCAGCAGTTCCTCTTTTGTTTTCAAAATAATCTGCGCCTTCTGCATTTCTTTCGGCAAACAAAGTTTAATTTCACTGACCAGCTCTTTCAGTTTCTCTCCGTTCACAATATATTTATTGCTTGCAAGCGGGAGATTCCAGGACTCGTCCAGAATATCTTCCAGCTCTTCGAGTTTTTTGACAAAATCGTTTTTCATTGCAGACTCTCCTATTCCTGCCGCCCGGCTCCGGAAATATTAAGCGGCGTTTTCATTCAATAACACAATTTTTTTCAATCAAGATTATACCTTTTTTATATCTTTATGATAGCAATCCAGTAGGCAGGATTCCATATTATCCGGAACATATCCGGATAAAGAAGCGCCGATCTTCAGAAGTTCCCGCACCGCAGAAGACGAAACATGCCGAAGGGCCGGGTCGGAAGGAACAAAAAAAGTATGCAGTCCGCCGGTAAGGATCTTGTTCCCGATAAAATAATCGTATTCATACTCAAAATCAATACTGTTGCGAACGCCTTTTACAATAACCGAAGCATGGGTTTCCTGGCAGGCAGCGGCAAGCGTCCCTTCAAAACGCAAAACCGAAACGTTGCCGATCTCGGAAAACGCCCGGCGGCAAAAGGCTTCCCGGTCGGAAGCAGAAAAAAGATATCGCTTCTCCACATTATCCATCAAAGCAACCACAACGCGGTCAAATACGCGGGCCGCTTCACACACCAAATAATAATGCCCCAGCGTTACCGGATCGAAACTGCCGGGAACAACAGCCGTTTTTTCCATGAAATTCCCCCTTTGGCCGAACAATCAAAAACCTTTCGTAGCACCGGTCTTATATTCATAAATTCGGACAGCGATCTGGCCGTAACAATATTTTTTCCGAAGGGTGAATACGCCGTAACTTTCTTTCAGATTTTCATCTGCCGCCGTTTCTACAACAATAACCCCGTCCGGCGATAAACAACCGCTTTCCTCAATATAACAAAGGGATTTTTCAGCCAGCGGCGTATGATAAGGCGGATCAACAAAAATCAACGAAAACTCATTCTTTTGAGCACGGTGCCTCAGAAATTTTTTATAATCGCAATCAAAAACCGTTATCCGGTCTTCATATCCCGCTTTTTTCACATTGCGCCGAATCAGTTTCAGCGAAGCCGGAGAATGATCGCAAATCACCGCTTTTTCGCACCCGTTGCTGACCGATTCAATCGCAAGCTGTCCGGTTCCTCCGAACAAATCCAGCGCATTTCCCTGAAGATGAAAACGAATAATATTAAAAATAGATTCTTTGACCCGATCCGTTGTCGGACGGCAGGAAACTTCCGGGGGAATTTCATGCAGTTTCAGCCCTCTTTTTTCACCGCTTACAACCCGCATAGAAAACCCCTTTCAAAAAAACACCGTTTCCGGAAGAAAAAAAGTTTCGGAATTCTTATCAAATCAAAGAAAAGCCCGATTTCATATACTTTTCAAATTTATACAATTTCATTGTATCACAAAATATGTTTTATGTCAATGACTTTTTTGAAACAAAATCACTTAAAAAAGAAAGAATCCGAACGTTTTTCGCAAAACCCAAACCGGGAAAAAAATTCCCGGTTTTCTCTTGACAAATGTCGGCGGATCATATATAATAATCAAGAAAATGAAACAAAAAAAACGCCGCGCGAAAGACTGCGGAGAACGGAGAGAACAATGTTTCAAAAAGATTTTGCCTGGGGCGTTGCGACAGCGGCTTACCAGATTGAGGGCGCGGCAAATGAAGACGGCCGCGGCGTATCCATTTGGGATGTTTACAGCCATCGGGACGGTATGACCAAAGACGGCGATACCGGAGATGTTGCCTGCGACCATTATCACCGCTATAAGGAAGATGTGGCGCTGATGAAAAAACTCGGAATAAAAGCTTACCGCTTTTCTATTTCCTGGACAAGAATTCTGCCGGACGGAACCGGAAAAATCAATGAAAAAGGGATTGATTTCTATAATCGGCTAATCGATGAACTGCTCGCTGCCGATATCACGCCTTATATTACCCTTTTTCATTGGGATTATCCACAGGCGCTCTATTATAAAGGCGGCTGGCTCAATGCAGAAAGTCCGGATTGGTTCGCAGAGTATGCCTCGGTCGTCGTCGATCGGTTCAGCGACCGGGTCAAACACTTCATTACCTTCAACGAACCGCAGTGTTTTATCGGCGGAGGTTATTCTTTCGGCTGGCATGCGCCTGGAATCCGCTACCCGGTTTCCGACGTTATCCGGATGGCACACTATGTAATGCTGGCGCACGGAAAAGCCGTTATTGCAATGCGCAAAGCGGCAAAACAAGAACTGCTGATCGGTTACGCCCCGACGCACGGTTTCCCCTATCCGAAAGATGAAAACAATCCCAAAGATGTAGAAGCCGCCTATGAAGAAGCGTTCCGGATTGAGAATAATCAGAAAGAATTCGGATGGTCATGCAGCTGGTTCAGCGATCCGGTTGTCCTTGGAACTTACCCCGAAGACGGGCTTCGCTATTATGGAAAATATCTGCCTGAAACCTGGGAAAACGACCTGAAAACCATTGCCCAGAAAATTGATTTTCTCGGACAGAACATCTATAACGGTTACACCGTTGAAGCAGATGAAAACGGAAAAGCCAAATACGCGCCGAGAAAACAGGGACACCCCATTACCACTAACGGCTGGCCCATTACCCCGGAAGCAATTCGCTGGGCAGCGAAATTTCTCCAAAAACGCTACGGACTTCCGATTCTTATCACCGAAAACGGAATGTGCGGAGACGACGGCGTCTCTCCGGATGGAAAAGTGCACGACACAGCAAGAATCGATTTTCTGAGAAGCTACCTAAAAGAACTCAGCCGGGCAAATGACGAAGGCGCGAACGTTATCGGATATTTCCAATGGTCCTTTCTGGATAACTATGAATGGACCGACGGCTACCGCTACCGCTTCGGTCTGGTTCATGTCGATTATCCGACGCAAAAACGAACGGTAAAAGAAAGCGGCTATTGGTATAAAGAAGTGATCGAAACCAATGGGGAAAAGCTTTTTGAATACGACCGGTAAGGGAAAGGAAAGACACAAATGCGTCCAATCATTTTAATTCTTGTTGACGGAATGCGCCCGGATGCCCTGCCTCTCTGCGGAAACAAATATGCAGCGGAATTTACCAAGAATAGCCTTTCTTTCCTTGACGCGCAAACAGTGATGCCATCCCTGACGCTTCCCTGCCACATGTCACTATTCCATAGCGTTCCTCCGCAAAGGCACGGTACGGTAACCAATATTTATACACCGCAGCCAAGACCAGTAAAGGGGCTTTTTGAAATTCTTAACGAAGCAAAAATCAAATGCGCCTCATTTTATAACTGGGAAGAACTGCGCGATCTCTCCCGTCCGGGAACGCTTGTCTACAGCGAATATCAAAAACTTGAACTCGACAGAGATCCGGATATGCGCCTGACCGAAAGCGCCCTGCAGTATATCAAAAAAGAAGAACCGGGCTTTGTCTTTCTGTATCTTGGGGCAACCGATATTACCGGTCACACCTACGGATGGATGGGAAAAGAATATCTGGCTGCAGTCAGCCGCGCGTGGGACTGCATACAGGTCGTCCAAAAAGAAAACCCGGAAGCGGTAATCATGGTAACCGCAGACCACGGCGGACATGACTTCATGCACGGAGCCGACTGTCCGGAAGATATGACAATCCCGATTCTGATATCCGGAGCCCCATCCTCTAAAAGCCAAACGTCCGAAGTGAATATTCTCGATATCGCACCGGCAGTTACCCACCTTTTTAATCTGGAACCAGATCCCGGCTGGCGGGGGCATAATCTGTTCGCATGAAAAAAGAACGAACTGTCGATCTCGCGCTTCTCGGATTTTTGGTTTATTTCGCAAGTTATGTAACCCGGATCAACTACGGCGCTGTTATTTCTGAAATTGTTTTTACAGAGGGAATTGCAAAATCTTCGGCCTCCCTTGCCGTTACTTCAAGTTTTATTACCTATGGTATCGGGCAGCTCTTCAGCGGATATCTGGGAGACAAAACCAATCCGAAAAAACTTATTTTTTTGGGTCTGCTTTCGTCTTCCCTGTTCAACCTGCTGCTGCCGCTCTGCTTGTCCCCCCTGTATACCTGTGCCGTTTGGGCAATAAACGGATTTTCCCAAAGTCTTATCTGGCCTCCGCTGGTAAAAATCCTCGCGGAAAATTTAACGGCGGAAAAATACAAAAAAGCCTGTGTTACCGTTTCAGCAGCAAGTTCTATCGGCACAGTTGCGGTCTATCTGTTTTCGCCGGTGATTATTCGTATTTTCAGCTGGAAAGCCGTCTTTTTCTTTTCGGCAATCATAGGTATCGCTGTTGCTGTTTTCTGGTTTTTGGCGGCAAAACCAATCGCCGCCCCCAAGAAGCCAGAAAAACAAAAGGAAGAAAATCAACATTCCGGAGATTTCGGAAAAATTATTGCCGCTTCAGAGCTGATACCCATTGCCGCGGCCATTTTGCTTCAGGGTATCCTGCGGGACGGCATTACCACATGGACACCCTCTTATCTTGCAGAAAATTATGGACTTCCGTCAACTTTTTCCATTATCACCAGCGTTGCTGTTCCTTTTTTCAGCATTTTTGCCCTGAAAATCACAGAATGGATCAACAAAAGAAAGATACCGAACGAATTATTTCTGGCGGCGATACTCTTTGCCGCAGCAGGCACAGCAACCTTATGAATGAGTTTTAATAGGAACACTGTAATATCAAGGCTTTTCGGAGCCTAC
>CAOJUB010000034.1 GCA_948443805.1 uncultured Clostridia bacterium
ATAAATCAATTTTTCATCAAAAACGGCGGTACAGAAATCTGTACCGCCGTTTTTCTCCGAAAAACAATAAAAATATCAAATACGATTCAAGAATCAAAAAAAGATTCCGTTTTCTACATCGCAGGGCCGGTAGCCGAAGGCGTATATACCCGCGCGGCAAGCTCCTGATTCAACATGTAAAGGCCTTTCGAATCGCCTCCGAAAAGCTGCATTTTTTTCACCATATCATCGGCGTTCTTTTCCTCTTCCCCCTGTTCTTTCACGAACCAGTCAAGGAACTGCATGGTCTTAAAATCTTTCGCCCCGAACGCAGCCGCATAGATGGTCTCAATCCGCGAAGAAACATACTCCTCATGCTCCAACCCCGCCTGAAGAGGATCCATTGCCGTCTGAAAAGACTTGTCCGGTTTTTCAATGGCGTCAAAGGTTACCCGAACCCCGCAGTCAAGAAGATACCGGCGGATCATCATGGCATGATCCCGTTCTTCCTGCGCCTGAATTTCATACCAATGGGCAAAACCGTCCAGTCCTTCATCGGCATAATAATTGGCAAAATCCAGATACAGATAAGCCGAATACAGTTCTTTATTGACCTGTTCATTCAATAACTGCGCAATATTTTTTTCCAACATGAAAAATACCTCCTGTCGTTTCATTCTGTATTTTTATTATACATCCTTTTTCCATAAAAATCAATATGTTTTTCATTTTTTTCAAACAAACCTTTCCCTGCAAAAGAAACATTTTGTTCATAAAAATAATATTGACAAAAACCGCAAACTATGCTATAATTTTAATGCTATTATTCGCCGGAATGATGGAATTGGCAGACGTGCTGGACTCAAAATCCAGTGGTAGCGATACCGTGCGGGTTCGACCCCCGCTTCCGGCACCATATCGGCGGTGCCGACACAAGAGAATTACATAAAAATATGCAGTTCTCTTTTTATTTACAGCATAACGGCTTCCTCTTCTCTTTATCTTCTGCCAGAAAAGGAAATTATAAAATGAGCCATGAAAACTATTGTTTCAAACAATTAGATAAAAATAATGCAGCGGCTATTATGAATTTATTTGTCAGTGTTTTCACCGCTCCCCCCTGGAATGATGATTGGTCTGACAAAAATCAGCTGCAATTATATATTCACGATCTCATTTCACAACCAAATTCCCTCACTTTTGGTTGTTACCTTGAAACAGAATTGATTGGCGTATCGATGGGGCAGATCCGGCACTGGTATAGCGGGACGGAATACTACATCAACGAATTATTGATAAAAACCTCGGTGCAAAGAAAAGGAATCGGAATCTGGTTTATAGGCAAAATTGAAAAGGCTTGCAAAGAGTTAGGGTTGGTTCATCTGTTTTTGTTAACAGAAAAAGGTATGCCCGCCTATGAATTTTATAAAAAACAAAATTTTTTGGAGTGTACGGACTGCGCTGCCTTTACGAAAAAAATTCAGTAACGTTTTTGGCATTCCAAGGAGTTTCTATTCCGATTTAAAAGAAATTTATCTGCTATCATAGAAATTAAATTTGAATCCGAAATCGAAAAAATATCAATTTCATCCCCAGCAAACAAAAGAGGCTGTAATTTTTGAAAAATTGCCGTCTCTTTTTTGTTCTAAAAATATAAAACCGCTGCCCTTCGGCAATTAGGAAAAAAAATCAAAAAAATAATGTCTTTTTATCTTGACAAGAATATATTTTTTTGTTATAATTCAAATAAATACAACAAAAAGAGGAGGATCAGAAATGGTACCGGTTGATATCAAAAAGCTAACCCCGGCGCTGGCAGAAGAATACATCCACTTTTTTGACACCACGCCTCATGATACCGGCAAAGATGAACATAAATGTTACTGCGTAACATGGCGAAGCGACGATTCGTATGAAGAAGCGCATTGGTTTTCTTCCCGGGAAGAACGGAAGGAACATGCATTGAAATATGTTAAAAACGGAAGTATCCAAGGATATCTCGCTTATCATGACGACACCGTTGTCGGCTGGTGCAACGCCAATGCAAACTGCCGTCATTGCATCCATTACTTACAATCCTTTTTCCCGATAGAAGAACCCGACGAAAACATCAAGATTCAGTCTATCTTTTGCTTTGTGATAGCGCCGGACATGCAAAGAAAAGGCATCGCCACCCAATTGGTAGAACGCGTCTGCAAAGACGCTGCCGACGACGGATTTGATTTTGTTGAAGCCTATGTAAACAAAAATTTTACGGATACCGCCAGCGATTTCAGAGGGCCGATGGAATTATACAAAAAATGCGGCTTTTCTGTCTTTGCCGAGCAAGACGACAGGGCCGTTATGAGAAAATCGCTAAAATAGACCACACTTCTGATAGGAGAAACTTCCTTTGCTGGAAAAAATGGACGCTTTTTTTGCCGCCCGGGTAAACGGATATGATCAGCATATGAAAACAACGATAAAGGGAGCAGACGAATTTTACCCCTACACTGCTTCTTTGCTGCCGAAAAAAAGCGGGGCAAAAATTCTTGATTTAGGCTGCGGAACCGGGCTTGAGCTGGAAGAATATTATCGTCTGAACAGCCAGGCAAAAGTCACGGGGATCGACTGTTCGCCGGACATGCTCGAAGCGCTTCAAAAAAAATTCCCCGAGAAAGAAATCACCTGCATCCACGGTTCCTATCTGGAAGAACCTTTCGGTATCGAGCTGTTTGATGCTGCGGTTTCGGTTGAGTCGCTCCATCATTTTCCAGCCGAAAAAAAACGGCAATGCTACCGAAAACTGCATGCCGCACTAAAAACGGACGGATATTTTGTTTTAACTGATTATTTTGCAGAATCCGAAAAGCAGGAAAAAGAAAATTTTGAGGCGCTGAAAGCAATCAAACAAAAAAATAACCTTTCTAACGAAGAATTTTACCATTACGACACACCGCTGACAGTCCAACATGAAAGAGAAATTTTGCTGCAGGCAGGATTTTCACAGGTAACCCTGTTAAAACGCTGGGGCGCAACGCAAACATTACTGGCAAAACGATAAAAAAACCGCCGAACTCTCTTGCTTCTCCCCTTCCCCCAAAAAAGCAAAAACCCGCTGCTCTTTACAGTACGGAAAGAACGGCGGGATTTTTGTTACTTAAAATTATGTTGTCAGAAAACAAAAGCCTATGGCCGCAGAGGCCATAGGCTTTTTCAGGCTGCTTTTCCAAGCAGAATTTGATGTTTGACTTAACCGTTCTGTCTTGCTTTGCGGCGTTTCAGAGAAAGAACCATTCCCATTCCAACGCAGGCAAAAGCGAGAAGGAACCAAAGAGTTTCAGAAGAATCTGCCGTTATCGGAATCTCTTTTTTCGGCTGATCCGGAGTTGTAACCGGAGGTTCCGGTTTTTCCGGTTCGTCCGTTGTTCCTCCCAAATCCGGTTCCGGTTCCGGTTTTGGTTCGGGTTTCGGCTCCGGCTTCGGTTCGGGTTCAGGTTTCGGTTCAGGTTCAGGTTTCGGTTCAGGTTCAGGCTCAGGTTCGGGTTCGGGATCCGGTTTTCCGTCTCCGTCTTTATCAAGATTGGTATCCGCAATGCCATCGCCATCGGTATCGATATTGATATCAGGTTTGCCGTCTCCATCCGTATCCACATTCACATCCGGTTTGCCGTCACCTGTCGTATCAATGTTAATATCAGGCTTTCCGTCATCGTCAGTATCTACGTTGACATCAGGCTTGCCGTCATCGTCGGTATCAATGTTGATGTCAGGCTTGCCATCATCATCGGTATCGATATTGATGTCAGGCTCGCCGTCACCGTCTTTGTCAATATTGATATCGGGCTCGCCGTCACCGTCTTTGTCGATATTGATGTCAGGCTCGCCGTCGCCATCTTTATCGATGTTGATGTCAGGCTCACCGTCTCCATCTTTATCGATGTTGATGTC
>CAOJUB010000035.1 GCA_948443805.1 uncultured Clostridia bacterium
TTGGGAAAAATAATTCTTTTTAGGTAAGAATACCGCTCCTGTTTTTTTCAGGAGCGGTATTCTGCCGAGTTTTTTAATTGGGGTTTTTATGAGAAAAAGACAGATTGATTCTTCCGGATTTTTATTCAGCAATAAAGCTTTGGCTGCGCTGATTTTACCGCTTATGGTAGAACAGCTGCTGGCAATTCTTGTCGGGCTTATGGATTCGATTATGACGGCAAGCGTAGGAGAGTCGGCGGTCAGCGGCGTGTCACTTGTGGACAGCGTGATGATGTTGTTTATGACGATTTTTTCTTCGCTTGCTACCGGCGGCGCGGTTGTTGCGGGGCAGTATCTGGGACGAAAAGAACCAGACAATGCTAAAAAATCCGTCAACCAGCTGGTTTGGTTTGTTACGCTGGTATCTGTAGTCATCACCGTTTTGGTTTATCTTTTCCGGCCGTTTATACTAAATACGCTATTCGGGCAGATTGAACCGGATGTCCGGCATCATGCAGATACGTATTTGCTCATTGTTTCTGCTTCAATTCCGTTTATTTCCCTTTACAGCGCTGTGGCTTCTGTTTTCCGGGCGATGGGAAATTCCGGGGTGACAATGCGGGTTTCCATTTTGATTAATATTATCAATATTACCGGCAACGCGATTTTGATCTACGGTTTCAAATGCGGTACGGAGGGGGTTGCTGTCCCGACGCTTCTGTCCCGTATTGTCGGTGCGGTTCTGATTACAGTTCTTTTATTTGACAAAAAACATGAACTGCATCTGTCTTTTGATCCGAAGATTTACCGTTTTGATAAAAATATGATTCGGCGTATTCTATATATTGGTGTTCCGAACGGCTTGGAAAACAGCATGTTTCAGCTGGGCAAAATTTTAGTGCTGAGTTTGGTTTCCACATTCGGGACCTATGCAATAACAGCCAATGCGGTCGCCAATGTGTTTGCCAGTTTTCAGGTTCTGCCCGGCACGGCGATGACGCTTGCCGCAACGCCGGTTATTTCAAAATGTGTTGGCGCCAACGATTATTCACAGGCAAAATACTATGTTAAAAAGCTGCATATTATTACATACATCTGCATGGCGCTTTTGGGATTGGTTATTTTTGCGGCGATTCCCCTTATTCTTTTTGCCTATGATTTGTCTGATCTGACAGCGGCCACAACACAGAATTTGTTATTGCTGCACGGTATTTGTGCAATTGTTATCTGGCCGGTGGCCTTTGTTTTGCCGACGATGCTGCGCGCTTCGGGCGATGTGAAATTCAGTATGATCGTTTCGGTCGCTTCCATGTGGATTTGCCGGATTGTCATGAGTTATATTTTCGGAAAATTTCTGGGATTTGGCGTTTTCGGCGTATGGATGGCGATGATTCTTGACTGGATTGTACGGTCGGCCTGCTTTTTGTTCCGTTATTTCAGCGGAAAATGGAAAAACAGAACCGTTATATAGAAAGGCGAGGCTGGTAAGCGTCAATCGGAGAAAGCATAAATTTGATAAAAAAAGCAATTTTTATCAATCATTTTGCCTCAACTTGTGATATAATGACAGTAAAGAATACGGTTCTGCTTATATTTATTAATATTTTAAGCGGGATAAATAGAGGTTATATGAATCGGACGCACTTACTTCGGGTATTGGACTATATAGAACTCCATTTAAAGGAGGAGCGGCAGGGGGTTCTTGACAACAAAACCCTGGCGGGGATCGCCGGTTATTCGGAATATCATTTTCTTCGTATATTTCGTAAATATGTAAAGCTTACACCAGCTGATTATATACGGAAACGCCGTATTTCAGAAATTATTCGCCGGATTTGTGAAGTAGACGACCCAATAGCGGATATCGCATTTGAATACGGTTTTAATTCCAAAGAGAATTTTACCCGTGCTTTTAAACAGGAACATCATATCCTTCCGACAGAATTTCGAAGGACAAATTGCAGTTTACGGTTATTTGAGCCATTTTGTTTCGATTCTCCGGAACCGAGTCCGGAGGTTTCGATTGTGTATTTGAACGGATTTGCCTTGACCGCATATCCCTTTGAAGAAGAAATTCCTTCTAACTGCTGGAATCGTTATTATACGGAAAACGGGTCGTTCCGGCTTTCCGGCAGATACGGTTCAGAAGACTTTGGCGCAATGATCTGGAATAGTGAGAAAGGTCGTTTGGATTATTATATCGGCGTTCGTTCCGGCGATGCTGTCGGCGACACTTCCGGTACGGTAGAGCTTTTTATTGAAAGCGGAATATATGCTGTTTTTCAGACAGAGCAGGTGTCTCAGCATGAATTTGCAGGTATGATTCGCCGTACCTGGGACTGGATCTATCAACAGTGGTTTTCGGACAGCGGTTATCGGAGAGGAAACGGATTTGAACTGGAAAGTTATATTGAGTCAAGCAAAAAATATTCAGAACGGATTTATATCCCGGTTCGAAAGGAGTAAGTTATGGTTGAGATTGTAAAAACATTTCGGGAAAGTGTTCCGGCTATGCGTTTTATCGGTAAAGCATATCCTGATTTTGGCCCCTGGTGGGGAGAATGGTTTTCAAATGGTTGGTTTGACCGGATCGAATCTGCTATGGGCGGGTCGGATGCGATTCGTTCGATTTGGGAAAACGGCGCCGGTTATGTAGGGCTGGAATGCCGCGGACCGGAGCAGAAATTTTCTTATTGGATCGGCATGTTTACTCCTGCCGGTACGGAAGTTCCGAAGGAATTCAGTTTCCTTGATTTTCCTGCTATGGGCTTAGGCACATGCTGGCTTTATGGAAAAGAAAATGAAATCCATAATACAAGTGCATGTCTGGATTCTTTGTTCAGTGCCGGAATGAAATTGTATCGAGATTGCGAAGGACGGACTTATTCTTTTGAAAACTGTGTTTGTCCTCGGTATACATCGCCGGATGAGAAGGGAAATATTATTATGGATTATTGCTATTTTGTAGAATAGCGGTTAATATATAAGTGGCTTTTGATTGTTTTCAGGAATAATTTGTGTGTATAAAAAAACGCTGTCCGCACGGTAAGAGGACAGCGTTTTTTTATATGGTTTCTGAAAATTTTCTCCAGCGTTTTTTCTGAGAAAAACAGATAAGCGCGCCTGCGGCGGCTACGCCGGTATAGACGGTAAGAGCGACAAACCAACCTGTATTTTCTGTGATTTTTGCAATTCCGTAGGTTGAGAGAGCGCTTCCGATATAGGTGAAAAAATTCATGATCCCCGAAAGAAGGGAAACTTTTCCGTAACGGCTGAATTTTCCGGGAATCTGGCATACCAGAAGCAAATTAATTCCATGCATGCAACCGACAGCAACCGGCATCAGTAAAATGGAAAGCCAAAGAGAATTGATACCTGCCGAACATAAGATTGCGTTTTATTAGGAAAACACACTGTCAAAAGGATTTCATGCTTT